>CALUYT010000022.1 GCA_944325085.1 Candidatus Gastranaerophilales bacterium
GCAGTTTTTTTACAGCGTATTCAATGCTTTCGATAATATTTGGTCCTGTAGTCATTCCCGCTACTCGAACAACAAATAATTCACCTATTCCGCAGTCAAAAATAATTTCAGGTACTACTCTTGAATCTGAACAGGTAAGTACACAAGCATAAGGTTCTTGATGAAATGCGTATTTTTGTAATGTTTCAAGACTCATATTTTTAGTTGTAGGAGTCCCGTTTACGAAATTTTTGTTTCCTTGTAATAATTTATCCAGTTCTTTTTGTGCTTTTTCTTTCATAAGTGATATTATAACTTATTTTATCTAAATTTCAAGTTGTTTAATAATATAAACTTATGGCTAGTTTTGTTTATGCTAGAATAGAAAAAGTGATTAGGAGAGAAATTATGGAAAAAACAATAAATTTTATAAAGAAACATAGTGATTTATTCCTATTTTTAGGCTTGTTACTTATTTGTTATTTTGTATTTTTCTTTAACATAGGTAATTATGCTTTGATGGATGTTGATGAAACTCGTTATGTTTCAATGGCTAGAGATATGTTTCACAGCAAGGATTTTTTGACTTTGTATTTGAACGGGGAATATTTTTTTGAAAAGCCTCCTCTTTATTTTTGGGGTGAATGTTTGTCATTCGCAATTTTTGGAAAGATAAATGAATTCACTGCAAGATTTCCTGTAGCTTTGTATGGAACATTATCTACTTTAATTGTTTATTTTACTGGCAAAAAGATTGTATCAAGAAGATTTGGATTTATTTCTGCCGTAATTCTTGCTACTACTCTTGAATTTGTAATGTTAGCTAAATTTGCAATATTAGATATTGTAGTTACAACTTGTGTCGGATTTTCTGTAATGTTTGGATTTTTGACACAGTTTGTTCAGGATAAAAATAAAAAATATTTCTGGTGGTTATTTTATATCTTTTCAGGTTTGGCTGTTATGGCTAAGGGAATTCCAGGTTTTGTAGTTCCGTTTGCTGTTATGTTTTTTGTAACTATTGCAAACAAAACTTTTAAACAGGTATTTAGACCACAGTATATTTTACCTGGATTTTTATTGTTCTTTTTAATTGTTGTACCTTGGCATTTGATTATGTTTAAAATTCACGATCCTCTATTTTTTAGAGAATATATTATAAAACACCATTTGGAAAGATTTTTAAATTCTAATGAAATCAATAGAGAACAACCTTTTTATTTCTATTTTATTACTGTATTATGGGGATTAATTCCTTGGGTATTCTCTGCAATTGCTGTTGGAATTACTAAACTTAAATCATTTAAAAAATTTGCTGTTGAGAATTTATCTGACAGACATAAATTCTTGTTGTTTAACGTAATTGCATTTGCAGTTACAATGTTATTTTTCTCATCATCAAGTACAAAATTGATTACATATATTTTGCCTGTATATTTCTTTACAGCATTTATTATGGGTGCATTGTGGGAAGGTTATGTATTTGATGAAAAATATAAAAAGCCTGTAAATTTATCGGTTTATATTTTAGGCGGAATTTGTATTTTTGCAGGTGTTGTGACTTGTTTTGCAAAATATGTGCTTCCTGCTCAAGTATATTCTGATTTGCTTATCATAAAATGGTTTTGTATAAGTCTTGTAATTATTTTTGGTATTTCAAGTATTTTGTGTGCTGTGAAAAATTGCAGAAAGGGTGTATTTGCTTGCTATGCTCTTTTAATAATAATTACTTCAGCATTTGGTACAAAGCTATTTTATAATATGGACTATGAATTTGGTCAAAATGATTTGATGCAATTTGCAAAATATGCAAAAGAGAATAACAAAAAAATTGTTGTTTTAAATAATGAACGTAAGTATTCTGTTTTATATTATTACGGTTCTCCTGTAGATAAAAATACAAAAAGCAGAGTGTATTTTATTTCTCAAGACGATAAAGAAGAAATGGCAAGACTAGGACATATTCTTGATGATAGAGATGTTGTTGTAGTCGTAAGGGAAAAACAAATGCCACAAGTGGATAAAACTCTTGATTTTGATATAATATTAGATGGAAGAAAATATTCACTTGTGAAAGTTCATTAATGTTAAAAAGATACGAAAAATTTCTTGAAAAATTAGATAAAAGATTTGAGCGTTATTTTGAAGAACAGTGCGAGTTTATAAAATGTAGGCCGGGCTGTTCTGCTTGTTGTGAAATTGGTCAATATCCATTTTCGCGACTTGAGTTAGAATATTTGATGTCAGGATTTGTAGAGCTTCCTTTTGGGGTAAAACATAAAATAAAAGAAGAAATTAAACGATTGAAAAAAGAAAAGCCCAAATGGTATAAATGCCCGTTTTTAATCGATAATATGTGTTGTGTGTATAAATATCGCGGGATTGTTTGCAGAGCCCACGGACTTGCTTGGTATGATGAGGAAGCAAACAGAATAAGATTGCCTTACTGCGTGAATAAGGGATTGAATTACAGTAAGGTTTTTGATAGAGAAACAGGCGAAGTCCTTTTGCAAAACCCCATTAAAGAACGTTTACGCATTGATACCATATTGAGAAGTCCTGAAGCAGAGCAATACGAACTTGAATGCGGTGAAATCAGACCTTTAATCGATTGGTTTTAAATTTTTTAGTTTATTTGTCTTCAACAAATTCAATTCTGTAACCAAGTTCTTTTAATATTAATTCAACATCTCTAATTGTAATAGTTTTTCTGGATATTTTTGATGAGAGATTGTTGCTATTGAATGTTGGATTATTAGTTTTTTCACTAATGATTTCACAAACTTTTTTAAAAGTTTGTCCTTTTTTGGAAACAATACTATTTATTTCGTTTCGGATATTCATAATAAACATTATAATTTTAGTTGCATTACAATGCTATATATGTTATTATTATGATATATAGCATAATCTAATGAATTAAAGCATAATAATGTAAAGGGATATATGGAAAATAAGGACAAATTAATACATCAAATACTTGCATTTGATTTGATTAAGCTGAATAATGATTTAAAGCAATTTAATCTTATGATTTCGGAATTCAGACAATATATCTCTAATACTGATTTTACACAGGATTTTTCTGATGAATCAATACATACTTTTACTGATATAGCTGTGTTACTGTCAGAAATGATTAATGCTATTGATAATTTTGAAAATAACTTAATCAAATTGGCAAATTCAATAAAAGATAAAGCGTCTTAATGCAAATATTTTATGTATAAATAAATTGAGCTAAGCAAAAGTGAAATAAAAGTGATAAGTGCACCGTATTTCATAAATCTCATAAATGAAATCGGATGTCCTTTTGTTGCAGATGTTTCACTTACAATTACGTTTGCTGCTGCTCCTATGATAGTTAAATTTCCGCCAAGACATGCACCTAAAGATAGTGCCCACCAAAGAGGGTGATGCCCTTCTCCAGCATAAGGTAATGTGTGTTGAACTTGAGCGATTAAAGGTGCCATTGTAGCTGTATATGGAATGTTATCAACAATCCCTGATAAAATTCCGGATCCCCA
>CALUYT010000023.1 GCA_944325085.1 Candidatus Gastranaerophilales bacterium
ATATTAATAAAATTATTCTTGATAGTCTAGGTGTTAAGATTGTAAAATCGAACTTACCAAAAGGCTTGTCGTTTGTATCATTTGCTGAACTGGATCGATGGGATCTCTCATTCCTTCAGAATGATGCTCACATTAAATCTTTATATAAATTAGTGCGAATAGCAGATTGTGTTGATCAATTTATGACAGATGAGTTTGGCCATTCATTAAGAACCGAGACAAGCAAATATCCGGTAAAAGAGTTCTACTATATAGGTATGGAAAATATCGAAAAATCTGCTGGAGAATTAATTGATATGCCAGTTGTCAATGGTGCACAAATAAAAAGTCAAACTATTTCGGTTCCTAAAGGATATTTTATTTACGGTAAGTTGAGACCATATCTGAATAAGTATTGGTACAATAATACTAATGTAAAAGATATCATATGCTCGTCTGAATTGTTTGTATTCAGCATCAAGAAAAGTATACATCCTCGATATTTTGAATTTGTACTAGGGTCAGATATTGTTCAAACCCAAATAAGTGATTTAGTTAGTGGCGCACGAATGCCTAGAATCAATGAAAAAATATTCATGAGTATACAAATTCCTCTTCCTCCAATTAGTATACAAGAAAGTATTGTTGAGCAAATTGAATATAATAAGAGAGAGATTAAAAGTTTACAACTAGCAGCTACTTCATATAAAGTACAGGCTTTGACAAATTTTGAATTTCAAATATTTGAGTAAATATGGAAGATATAACTATACAGATTCTGATAACAGAACAAAAGAACAGAATTTCTACTTTGCAATATCATGATGCTATGTTGCCATACTATGACTATCCAGATATGGATTTATATTATAAGTGGCTTGAAAAAGCCAAAAGATTTATAGAAATAAATTACCCGAATGATAAACACATTGGAGACTTTGAACAAATAAGTAAGCAAGATATATGGCCAAATCAACAGGCAAAGTTGTTGGCAATTTTGGAAGCTTTTGCAGCATTGCCTATTGCGATTCCTCATACTAAACCTTCGACTAAGAAGCAAGACCATGAACGAGGTCCAATTCAGGTCACAACGAATATAAATAATTCCAATAGTCAAACACAAAACCAGAGCCAATCGCTTGCTGTAGAATTGTTCCTTGAAGCTATCAAAGACGATCTTACGGGACGTCAAATCAAAGAATTAAAAGCTGTGGTAGCTGACGCAGACAACGATCTACAGAAGGCTCGTCCGGGAATTATTGAAAAATTGAAATCATTTGGAGCTGATGTGGCATCGAATATCGTTGCCAATCTATTAACGAACCCCGTAATTTGGGGCGGATTGTAAATTATTAATAATAAAAATATGCATTTAAATTTTTTACATATAGACGAATATAAGAATATCCAGAATAGAGATTTCGATTTTTCTAAGAATACTGGATATATTACTTTAATTGGAGAAAATGGTTCTGGTAAAAGTAATTTATTAGAAGCAATTAGTATTATCTTTAGTTGTTTATATAATAGACAGAATGCCCCTTTTAATTATAAAATAGTCTATGATTTAGCTGGACAATCTCAAATCGTAGAGTCAAAAGATGGAAAGATTATTTCAGATGAAGCACAATATCCATCTTCAGTAATCGCTTGTTATAGTGGTGAAGATTTAAGACTATGGCATATGGCTTATGAGGGTTATCATATGCAATATTTCAACAAAGCCATTAGTAATAAGCTATATATACCATCCCTGTTATATATCAACAAGTATTGTTGGAAAATAGCTTTCATTTCCCTACTGTGTGCGTCCGAACAAGGGGATCACAGTATTATAGATTTTTTAAGGACCAAATTGGGAATAAATGAGGCATCAGAAGTCGAACTATTTTTTACAATAGATCATGAGAAACTGGAAAAATTCAAGCATCATGATGCATTAAATTGGTTTAATAGATTCAGTGAAACAGATTATAATGTTAATGCAAGAGTTTTAGCTACAACAGAGCCAAATCCGTCGAATGAAGGAATCCGAAAACAAAAAATCTGCAAAACTATCTTTCAATATCTCTATTTATTATCCCAGCCTAAACAAAATGAGATTAATAAAGTTGATAAATTAATTACGGATATTAAGATTAAAATTAAAGACATTGATTTTGACAATTTGAGTGAAGGCGAAAAGAAACTAATTCTCATAGAATGCATTACAAAAGTCTTAGGAGACGAAAAATCTTTAATTTTATTAGACGAACCAGATGCACATATACATATCGCAAGAAAAAAAGAGTTACTGAATGCAATAGATTCCTTTGATGGGCAAACAATATTAACAACCCATTCACCTGTCTTTGTAAATGAAATCAATAAAAAACATGCAAGTAATTTATACTTCATAGAAAAAGGAGAAATTACGAATTCAACTTTTGTTAATAAGTTGACAGAACTTTCAGGTGGAGAGATTGACTATCTGAATGGGACAATTGTATTGAGTTCTAAACAAATTCTTGTAACAGAAGGCCCTTATGATAAGCGATATATTGAAAAAGCTATTGAAATTTGGTCTGCAAGAGAAGAAAAATATAAAAAATTATCCCAAGTAGCTATTATCCCAAGCAATAGTGCAAGTAATGCAGATACATTTTATAATCAAGTTATATCCCCTCAAATTAATAGATATAAAAAAATAGTCTTTTTGTTTGATTTTGATGAAGGAGGATATAGTGGTTGGAAAAAAATATCTAATATCAAAGAACGAAAATTAGAAGCTTTATTTTATCAACACGATTATAGTATATCACTAAACACAAGTAATTCGCCCAAAGCTAATGATACTATAATGGTAGAAGATTTTTTTGATCCTGAAGCTTATAAGGTAAAAGTAGACTGGGCAAATCTAAACAATAAAAAAAGTCATAAAGATTTTCGATCCTTTAGAGAAAATATGGCCTCCATAATTAAATCATATATTGAAGGCAATTATAACTCATTTAAAGATGAATGGTTCGATGGCTTCAAACCTGTATTGGATCAATTAATCACTATTTTTCAATTATAGTCATGGGCAAAACAGTTACCACATATCTTATTGACAGCGATCCGAAAGGTACGCAATACTCCTTTATCAGCAACAAAATATGCCAGATGTTTGTGATTCCTCGTTCGAATCTGACTTATCTGAATGAGCAGGAGAAACTGCACAAGCCAGCGTTCTATATCTTGATTGGAGAAGATGAATCGACGAAGCCACAAGCCTATATTGGGGAGACCGAAAACTTTAAGGAACGAGTGAAAGATCACGATAGCAAAAAGGCATTTTGGCAAAAAGCATTGGTCTTTGTCTCGAAAGACGAAGATATGACCAAAGCGGATGTGCAATATCTGGAATATCGTGCAATTGCTGAAGCCAAGCAGTCGAACTCGTTTGTTTTGAACGAAAACAAACAGATTCCCAAAGCTCCTAACCTTCCCGAACATCAACGTGACGCGATGGACGAATTTTTTGAAGATATCAAGTTCCTGGCGTCATTTATCGGCTGTGGTATCTTCGAGATATCCCAGCCAAAGGAAGAGCATTTGTTTTACACAAAAGGACGCGGATG
>CALUYT010000024.1 GCA_944325085.1 Candidatus Gastranaerophilales bacterium
TTGGAGGTTTTATTGTTGATAATTCAAGTTGGCAATGGATTTATTTAATGAATATTCAGGTTGGGATAATTTCCTGTTTTTTAATTCATATGTTTATTCCCGAAAATCCTAATAGAGTTAAACCGAAAAAAGTTGATGTTATCGGATTTATTTTACTTGCTGTATGGTTATTTTCAATGCAGGTTGTATTGGATAAGGGTGAACAATATAACTGGTTTGATACAACTTGGGTGTGTTGGTTAAGCGGTATTTCATTTTTCTCATTTATATTCTTTGTTGTTTGGGAAATTGAAAATAAAGATCCAATGGTAAATTTAAGAATTTTAAAAGATAAGAATTTTGCTATAGGTACATATTTAGGTGCGTTTGTAAATATGATTATTTATGTCACGATTGTTCTTTTACCTAAGTATTTGCAAAGTATTATGGGGTATACAGCTTATTTAGGCGGTTTATCTTTGGCTCCGCGTGTTATATCTTGTCTTATCATGTTATGTATAATTGATAAGTTGGTTGCTAAGATTGATAATAGAATTTTAATAGCTGTTGGATTTGTATTTATTGGGGTGTCGACTTTTTATTATACAAATTTGACTTTAATGACGTCATTTGGATTTATTATTTTACCAAATATTCTTTTAGGAGTAGGGGTAATTTTAACATTTATTCCGATTTCCGGTCTTGTATTAGGCACTTTGCCAAAATCAGAGTTGTCTAATGGTGCCGGATTACATAGCTTGGCAAAATGTGTTGCAACTGTATTAAGCATATCCTTGTCATCGACTATTGTTGCAAGATTATCTCAAGTGCATCAAACTTATCTTGTAGGTAATTTAGCTTTAACAAATCCTGTATATTATCATAGATTATCTTTGATGACTCATAAATTTATGAGCAGTTTGCCAGAATTTGCGGCAATGCATAAAGCTGGAGCTGTGTATTACAAGCAATTGATTGTGCAAGCTAAAATATTTGCTTATTCTGATGTCTTTGCCTTGTTTGCACTTGTGTCATTTTTTATGATTCCTTTAGGATTTTTGTTGAAAGTAAATTTGAAAAAATCTTAAAATTCAGTATAATTGTTTTGTGGAACAATATTTTGCAGAATCTAAAAGATTGATATTTAGAAAAATGTCAGAAGCTGATTTTTCTGATATTGCTGAGATGCTTAAAAATCCTAATGTTATGTATGCATGGGAATATGTCTTTGATGATATTGATGTTTTGCAGTGGATCAAAAAGAATAGGGAATATTATAAAAAATATGGATTAGGCTATTTTTTAGCTTTAGATAAGCAAAGTGGACAAGTTGTAGGGCAAATTGCATTGATGCCTGATTTTATAGATGGTAGAGAATATTATGAAATAGGGTATATTCTAAAAGAAAAGTTTTGGCATAAAGGGTATGCTCTTGAAGGTGCAAAAACTATGATAGAGTATGTTTTTAATGACATAAAATTAAATAATGTAATATTTGAAATTCGTCCTGAAAATTTTCAATCAAGAAAAGTCGCAGAAAAATGTGGAGCAGTAGTTACTGGAGAATTTGTGAAAAATGTTCGTGGTAAAAACATGAAACATTTGATTTATAGCATAAATAGTGAGATATTAAAAAATTTATGAAAGAAAAGATAGATAATTATTTAAAGACTAGAGGGTTATTATTTTTTGTAATTTTTATTTGCGTAAATATTATTGCAGTTTTACCTGCTAATAATATTATAGTTGATATATTTTCTCATTTCAGATTGCAATATTTGATATTTAGTTTTTTATTTTTAGTTTTATTTATATATTTATTTTGTTTAAACAAAAAATATATAGTTTATTGTTTTGTATGTTTTGTTTTTATTTTTTTGAATTTGTTTGAGATATTTCCATATATCGGAAGATATGAATCTTTTAATCAAGGTAATATAGTAAAACTTGCACTATATAATGTTTTGACATCAAACAAAAATTATGATGGTTTTCTTGTTAGTGTTGCTCAAGAAAATCCTGATATTATAATTTTGCAAGAAACAGATGATATTTGGCTTGAGCATATAAAAGATTTGAAAAAAAATTATCCATATTATATAGAACATTCAAGGTTAGATAATTTTGGGATTTCTATGTATTCTAAAATTCCTTTTACAAATACTGATATAGAGTTGTGGACTGATTTTGAAGTTCCTGTTGTCGTTGCAAACTTTAAAATGTTTTCTCAAGATTTAAGGATATACGGAATTCATACACTTCCTCCAACGAGCAAAGATTATTTTAGAGTAAGAAATGAAATGCTTAAGAAAATAAATACAATTTCATCTCAAGAAAATTCCAAAAATCTTGTGTTTGCAGGAGATTTTAATACAACTATTTATTCAAATTCTTATAAAAAATATATTAAATCCTCAGTTTTAAAAGATTGTCAAATTCTTGCTAAAAATGTTAATGGAACTTGGAACGCTCGATATATTCCAATTTTTAGAATTTCATTGGAACATGTTTTAATATGTCCAAAAATATTAATGAATTCTTTTAAAATCGGTAAAAATTTTGGAAGTGATCATTTGCCTGTATATGTAGAATTATCTTTTTAAAATAATTTTATTTTGTAATAACTACATTTTTATACATATTGTTATGGGGTGCATTATTGCTTAGTTTTATGATTTTTTCAAATGCAAATTTTAGAGGATTACATTTTTTGTCTGATTTGAAAGTTACAACTTTTGCTTGTTCAAAATCATCTTGATATTTTGCAACCAAAACATTTTTTTTAGGTACAAATCTAGTGAAATTTATTATCGGTTTGCCGTCTTTTTCAAAAATATCAACTTTTAAGCGTGTTGTAAGGTATGCAGAGTCAATATTTTTTCTTGCAGCATTAAGTTTGTCGAATTTCCCATTTTCGACAGAATATTGGACAAGTTGTTGCAATGAATCACTGTGTAAAAATTTTGCTTGAAAAGATGTTTGATTTTGGTAGTTTTGAATTTTCATATTCAAATTAAAAATTCAAACAAGATTTTTTTTGCTATTGATTTTTAGTTAAAACCGTTTGGATGATTTTTATGCCAATTCCAAGCAGTTGAAATTATTTCTTCCAAAGAATTATGTTCAGGTGTCCAGCCTAGGATTTCTTTTGCTTTTTCACTTGATGCAATAAGTTGTGCAGGATCGCCTGCTCTGCGTGGTGTAATTTTCGCAGGAATAGGGTGTGATGTTACTTTTCTTGCAGTATCTATTACTTCTTTTACAGTAAAGCCTACACCGTTTCCTAAATTAAATATATTGCTTTCATTGCCTGATTGCAAATATTTAACCGCAAGGATATGGGCTTGAGCTAAATCTGTTACGTGAATGTAATCTCTCACGCAAGTTCCGTCTTTTGTGTCATAGTCATCGCCAAATATTGAGATGTATTCACGTTTGCCGTTTGGAACTTGTAGAATTAGAGGGATAAGATGAGATTCCGGGTTATGGTCTTCTC
>CALUYT010000025.1 GCA_944325085.1 Candidatus Gastranaerophilales bacterium
AAAACTTACTAAAAAGTAAAAATATTAAAGCTGATACAAATATATATTTTTTAAAGGTGTATATTTAATAATATTTAAACAATAGTTTACATTGAAACGTGCTTTTACTATAATCTTCGTAAGGATATTAGAGAATATAAGGATAACAAATGAGTATTTATTTATTAGAAGTAGGAACAGAAGAATTGCCTTATAAATTTATCCCACAGGCAATTGAACAGTTAAAAACAGGTTTTAACAATTTTTTAAATGATAATAAAGTTAAATTTTCAGATATAAAAGTATATGCAACACCAAGAAGACTTGCCGTAATAGTTGACGGTTTAGAATCAAAAACTGAAGATGAAGAAAAAATCATCAAAGGACCAATTAAAAATGTTGCATTTGATGAAAATGGTAATCTTACAAAAGCCGGTGAAGGTTTTGCAAGAAAAAATAATTTAACAAAAGATGATTTATACATCGAAAACAATTATGTACATGCAAAAATAGTTGTTAAAGGCAAATCTATATCTGAGCTTTTACAAGAAAATGTTCCTTCTATATTTATGAAACTTCAAGGTTCTCATTTTATGAGATGGGGTTATAATGATGAGAAATTCTCTCGTCCTATAAAATGGATAGTTTCAATTTTAGATAACGAAGAAGTAAAAATAAAAATTATTGATAAAGAATCATCAATTTATACAAGAGGTCACAGATTTGCGCAACAAAAAGTTTTAATAGGTAATCCTAAAGATTATGTAGAAACTATGCGCAATGCTTGTGTAATTGTAGATCAAGAAGAAAGAAAACAAACAATTGTACAAAAAGCAAAAGAAGCAGCTGCAAAATTAGGAGCAGAACCATATTACACAGATGATTTACTAGAAGAAGTAACATTCATTACTGAATATCCTGTACCTGCAGTTTGTGAATTTGATCCTAGATATCTTGATATTCCAGATGAAGTAACTGTTACTGTAATGGCAGTTCACCAAAGATATTTTGCACTTTATAAAGATGGCAAACTTATTAATAAATTTATTACTATGACAAACTATATTGGTAATGAATTTGAAAATATCAAAGCTGGAAACGTTAGAGTAATAAAAGCAAGACTTGATGATGCAGTATTTTTCTTTAACGAAGATACAAAAAAACCTTTAGTAGATTATGTTGAAGCCTTAAAAGGAGTTACTTTCCAAAAAGGTATGGGTTCAATGTATGATAAAACACAAAGACTTATTCAATTATCAAAAGATATTGCAAACGATTTAAATGTTAATTCTACAGATATTGAAAGAACAGCTTTACTATGCAAAGCTGATTTAACAACAAACTTGGTATTTGAATTTACAGAATTACAAGGTTTTATCGGTGCAGATTATGCAAGAGTTTCAAAGGAAAATGATAAAGTTGTTCAAGGTATAAAAGAACACTATTTCCCTCTAAACGCTGAATCTGAAACCGCTAAAGGCATAGAAGGTCAAGTTGTTGGTATTGCTGATAAAATTGATACTGTTTGTGCAGTATTTGCAGCAGGTAAAAAACCAACAGGTTCATCTGATCCATTAGGAGTTCGTAGAGCTGCTCTTGGTGTTATTAGAACAATACTTGATAGCAACTTGAAAATTGATATAGATAAATATATTAAAGAATCTCTAAAATTATTACCTGTTCAAAGAGATTGTGCACAAGAAGTTAAAGAATTCTTTATTCAAAGAATGATTATTCTTCTAAATGAAAAATATAACAAAAACTCATTAGAAGCTTGTGCTATTAAAAATCCATTAACAGATTTATCTGATTATGTAAAAAGAGTTGAAGTTATCCAAAATATAAATTCACCTATTTTACTTGAAAATGCTAATAGAGTAATTAGAATATTAAAAGATAGCTCTTGCGACAGTATTTGTGAACAATACTTTAAAGAACCTATCGAAAAAACTTTATACAATGAAACAATGGAAATTAAAGAATCTAATGATTACCAAAAATATTTATCAGATTTAGAAAAACTTAATCCGACAGTTACAAAATTCTTTGATGATGTACTTGTCATGGATAAAGATGAAAATGTTAAGAATAATAGAATTGCATTGTTAACATTACTAAGAAAAAAATATGAATTTTTAGCAGATTTTAGTAAAGTATAGCAAGGATTTCAAGATATTTGTTAATTTTTGTAACGTTAAAATGTTAAAAAGTCAATTATTTTTTTCAGGATACTTTAAAATGATACAAGAAGGTTATAAAAGAAGAATATAGAGGTAGCGTATGTTCGACCGATTTAAAAATTTAAAACTTGTTCAAAAATTAAAAGAAAGTGTAAGTCCAAGATTACGCTGGCTAACATTCTCTAATAAAAATAAATTAGATAAAAGCACCACTGATTATCTTGAAACAATAAGCGGTGTAGATAATCTTAAATCAATTTCTGACGACCTAGAGCTGGAAGCAATGGTCAGAGCCCAACTCAAAGAAGAATTTCCTAGCATTGAAAGTATGAAATCTTATGAGTTGTTAGTTGATGCCGTGATGCACAACATTAGAAAAAAACAGCTTCAAGCTACCGATAATCTTGATATTGAATAGATTGTCAAAACATAATAATAAAAAAATAATACCTCAAAAGGGTATTATTTTTTTTATGAAAAATTTTTATAATAAAACAACAATAAAATACTAGGAGAAATATAATGACAGCAATTATTGGAATAAGTATCGATAACAGAACTAATGATTCTATAAAATTACAAGAAATATTAACAAAATATGGTTGTTTAATAAAAACAAGAATTGGGCTGCATGAAATGGGAGAATATAAATGCCTAAATTATGGAATAGTCCTAATCGAAGTTGTGGATAAAATAAATGAAATCTACGACGAACTATCAAAGTTTTGGAAAGTTCAAATAATGAAGTTTTAATATAAAATCAATCCTGTTTATTACGAAATTTTAAAATAATATATACTCATATATACATTAGGTAAATTTTATATGTAAAAATTTTTTATAACAAATATAGGGGATATAAATAAGGGAAAATTAAACAGGAGGAATTATTATGCCAACAGCACCAGTTAGCAACACAGTGTTGCACAACGTTATTGTGCAAGAACCAGGGAGAAAGTATGTACAAAAACCAAAAGTTATTGAAACAATAGATTTTAGTAAGGTAAAATACGCACCTGAAAATACAACACCAACACCAACTCCAACTCCCAAAAAGGCAACAGGATTTTTTGGAAAAGTAAGTAACAAATTAAAAGATTTTGGAACAAAACTTTCACACATGAAAGGTGGTAAAAAAGCATTAATCGGTATTGCAATTGGTTCTGTACTTATTGGAGCTGCAGCACTATTAAATAAATGCTCAGGTGACAAATCAAACGCACAAGCAGCAGATGAAACAAATCAACAAAATCAAGCACAACCAACACCAACAAATCCGGATCAAACACCAACAAATCCAGATCAAACCCCAACAAAACCTGGAGAAAATAAACCAACAGTTCCTCCAGCATTACCAGGAGAAAAGAAAGAAGGCTCATGGTTTGCAGTTAAAGATGACTACGAAATGCTTTGTAGAGATGCAAGCGGACGTACAAGAGATATTAAAGGTAAATTGGAAATAACATCTGAATATGATAAAAATCCAGAGGAATTCACAATTACAGATAATTCTTCAGGCTCAGATCACGTATATAAATACAAAAAAGTTGGAGTAAATGAACAAGGTCAGCCTATTTATAAATGTATATCAATGAACAATGCAGATGTAATTACAAATAACCAATATACTTTAGAATGGGATAATGAAATAAGTCCAAAATTAATTCAACATAAAAGTCAAGATAATTACGGTATCGGATTAAAATTTGGACAAGCTAGCAAAAAACAACAAGCTCCAAGTGAGAAAAAAACAGATGCACATGCTGAAAAAGAAAATGTAGAAATTTGGATTAACAGACAACCTGGTCCAGGTAGAGAACCTGATACATTAGAAAATCTAAAACAAGACGTAATTACAGCTTGTCAAAAGAAACGTCCATTATCTCAAGCAGAACAAGACAAATTAAACAAATGTGAAAACTCAGAACAAGTTGAAGAATATTTAAAATCAATTGGTATTGATTTAGGCATAGCATACTAACAATACAAATTATAAAGAAAAACCTCTACAGCAATCAATCTGTAGAGGTTTTTCTTTTGCACGTTAAAATTTGTAAAAAAAAGTATATACAAATAAACAAAAATAATCTTGATGTGGTTTCATGCTAAAGGGACTTATGCCAGATGATAAATCCAATTAACCAAACAAATAATGTAAAAACCAGCATTTTTTACATAAACGATTTTCACGGAAAGTCTATTAACATGGAACGTACCGTTACTGCGGCAAATGAATTTGACGCATATAATAAAAATCAAAAAGATGTTGATACTTTAAAATTATCATCTGGGGATATAATGATAGGTGAAGAGCTACCTATCAACCAAGCTGCTGTGATGTTTCAACAATTTGTTGGTATAACAGCTTCAGCTGTTGGGAATCATGAATATGATATGCAAGAAAAAGTTAGTTCTATCTTACCTCAAGTTAATACAAATCTTCTTGCCAGCAATGTTAAAATAAACCCAAACAACCCTTGGGCAAAAAAAATTAAGCCTTCTATTATAGAAGAAAAAAATGGACACCGATACGGAATAATAGGAACATCTCCGGTAGATCTTCATAGCAGATCGAAAGACGGTATTATACATCGAGAGATTAAAGTTGATAAAATAAAAGATACAGTTAAAGATATCCAAGACGAAGTAAACAATCTTCAAAAACAAGGGATTAATAAAATTATATTACTTTCGCATTTAGGATATACTTTAGATAAAATAGTTGCAAATCAAACACAAGGCATAGATGTAATATTAGGAGGTCACTCACATGATCTCCTTTTTGATGTTAAGGAAGGTAAGAATCTATTTTACTCTAAAACCGGCGAACCTGTTATTATTACACAAGCAGGTAGAGATGGAAAAAACTTTGGTATATTAAATTTAGAATTTGATAAAAATGGTGTCATTAAAAAGGTTCAAAATAATATAGGTAATACAAGGAGTTTTAAACGAAATGCTCCAGTTAAATATATATTTGATAAAATATTTGGAAGCAAAGATGTTTATGGTTATATAAACTCTGCACCTGCACCACTGAAAAAAGATTTAATAGAACCAAATCCTCACGCATACTTCATTACAGATTGTATAAAAAAAGACACAGATTGCGATATTGCAATATTACCGTCTTCTAATATCAGAGGATATTTTGAACACGGAAAAATTGATGCAAGAATACTATCAGATATTCTTCCGTTCAAGAATAAATTATATAAAATGAAATATAGCGAAAAAGATATCGTAGATGGCTTTAAACAAGCCGCAAAATCATTTATAAATACAGCAAATAAACCTGGTATATTTTACGCCTCAGGCATCAAATATACTGTAACAACAAAAGGTCAAATTAAATCTATGACTTTTGTCGATAAAAATGGAAAAGAAATACCAATAGACATTGATAATCCAAGAACAGATAAATATTACACAACAGTAATAAACGATTATTGCGCCCAAGGCAACGATGGTTTCACAAACCTAAACCAACCTGAAAATATTATTGAAAAATTACAACTTGACGGCGCAGACTGTATAAAAAATGTTCTAAAAAATCAAACCGAACCAATAACTATACAAGATGATGGTCGAATAAAAATATTAGATAATTAATCTTTTACAATAAATTTTTTCTTAAGAATATTTACTAAACCTACTGAATATATATAAGTACATATTAAATATAAATATGTGCTTAAACATAATCCACCTAATCTTAAACCTAATTTTAAAGAATCTGAACGAACTAAAACAGAATATTTAAAATTCAAATACAACAAAAGAATAGGAACAATAATAAGTACCAGAGATTCTAAAGACAATAAAATGACATCTCCTAAAGCTCTATCTAAATAACTTAATAAAGAAAAAGGATTTAACAATTCAAAACTGTATTTAAAATTATTAGAAAAAGAAAACACTTTCATAATAAAAAATGGGATTAAACAAATCATAATAGCACCAAACACATAAGCTAAAGGTATCTGATCATTTTTTATTAGAAAATATAACCCTGCAAAAGTAATAACAAAATAATATAAAGCCCAAACAACCATAACTGGAATAGACTTAATCAAAATCATAAAATTATCCAGCGTCATATCTGGCAAAGTTACATTATCTTGTTTAAAATTAACACCAACAAATTTAAAACAATATCCGAACAAATATATAACAATAAAAACGCCCAAAGAAGCCTCAAAAAACAATTCTATTTCACTAGATGGAGGAGAGATGAAAAAATCAGGAAATACTGCATTTCCTAAAGACGCCATATATAATGAAATAAAAATAACCATAATTCCACAAACAGAAAATAAAGTAATATGGTTTGCTAATGCATTTTCTCCACTATAAATTTGTTTTAAATATTTGATAACTTCCATATAAAAATCTCTCTCATATTTAATTATAACAACATTACATTCAATTGCAAGCAAGGATTTTTATTATACAATGGAACTATGGAAACAGAATTAAAACAAGAATTAAATCTCATAAAACCTCGTTTAGATAAAATAAAGGAGTATCTTTGACATAAATAATATAACCAAAGATATTGAAAACTTAGAAAATAAAATGCAAGATCCAAGTTTGTGGACAGATAGCAAAAAAGTTTCCAAAATTGGCCAAGAAATAAAAGAAAAAAAAGAATTACTAAACAAATTAACCAAATGGACAACTATTATTGAAGATAGTGAGACTTCAATTGAATTATCTGATAATGAATTAATTACAGATAGTTTGGAACAAATAAAATCATTAGAAAAAGAGTTAGAAAAATTTGAACTGGAACAAATGCTTTCCGGAGAATATGATAGTGCAGATGCTATATTAACCATTAATGCAGGCGCAGGTGGAACCGACGCTCAAGATTGGGCAAGTATGCTATTGAGAATGTATATGCGCTGGGTCGAAAAAAGAGGTTGGAAAGTTGAACTTTTAGACAAACTTGATGGCGAAGAAGCTGGAATAAAATCTGCGACAATAAAAATTTCAGGGAAATATGCATTTGGCTATGCTAAAGCAGAAAAAGGCGTGCATCGCCTTGTAAGGATTTCACCATTTAATGCAAATGGGAAAAGACAAACCAGCTTTGCATCAGTTGAAGTATCACCAATCATTGAAGATTTTGAAAAAACAATTGAAATACCCGCTGAAGATCTTGAAATAACAACAATGAGATCAGGTGGTGCGGGAGGTCAAAACGTAAATAAAGTTGAAACAGCTGTTCGAATATTACATAAACCAACAGGAATTGTTGTAAAATGCCAACAAGAACGCTCCCAACTACAGAATAAAGAATACGCAATGCAAATTTTAGTATCAAAACTTTTAGCGATAAAAGAAGCCGAATATGAACAAAAAATGGCTCAGCTAAAAGGTGAAAATGTAGATATTAATTTTGGTTCACAAATAAGATCGTATGTTTTTCATCCATACAAAATGGTCAAAGACCATCGCACAGGATTTGAATGTGGCGATGTAGAATCGGTTATGAATGGAAATATAGATGAATTTGTCGAAAGCTATCTAAGAATAAAAGCTAATCAAAATTATTCATGTCTATAAGTATAATATACCAATTCTTCAGGTGAAAGATACTCTAATCTTACACCGTTTGCATAAAGCAAAACTATAAATTGATCTTTTTGCAACATAGTTGTTTTATCTCTAAATAATTTATTAGGACCTCTTGAAAAGCCATCAACATCAACAAGAATCTGAGCACAAGCTGTTGACTTATTAACTTTATTTGCTGGAGACGGTACTAAGCTACAAGTATTTTTTAATTTTGTATATTTTAACTGCATCAATTTTAAGTATCCGTTATTATAATCAGGACTACTAAAAATTGGATAGATTATCTTGTTCATTATATCGTTTGGATTAGTATAATAAACCTTGCTTGCACGCTTTGCATCTATATTCTTATTCATCAAATCGTAAAAAGATAAGAAATATTTTACATTTTTTTCACTAATAATATCATTATTAGAATCAAACTGTTCATAAGCCACTGTTTTAACTGAACATAAAAGTACTATTGCAAATGCACAAAAAACAAGTTTTAAATATTTTGACATAATAACAACCTCTTTTATCACTATAATAATTTCATGTGACAACTGAAATTTATTTCTTTTTCATATTTCTATCTTTTAATAATCTCTATCTAATTATATCATAATTTAATAAATCATACAATCTATATTCTATTTACAATATTCTTTCAAAACAAAGCCAATATTGCATAAATACCACATTTACTAAAATATAAAGAACAAAAAAATAATTTAATTTGTTTGATTTGATAAACTATGCTATAATCAACTTGAATTATAATTGTTATAGGTAAGGAGTATTATGGAAGAGAAAGAATTAACGTACAAAGACATTTTGAAACATTATATATTTTCATTAATCATTTATGGAACAATTATAGCAATACTGATATTATGTCCTGTATATAGTGAAACAATTCAAAACCCTGATTTTAACTATATTAACCTATTTTTAATATACTATATTGGATATTTAATATTTGCGCCCATTATATATTTTATATTTAAACCAAAAACTCTACTAGAATCTAGAAGTCTTACTATTGTAAAATATTTTGAAAGACAATTCAAAAAAAATAATTCAACAGAAGAATTTTTAAAAAACATTGCACCTAATGATACAGAAAAACAAGCTTTTACAATTTTATTTGTTAAAGTATTTTTTGGAACATATTGTTTAAACCTTTTATGTAACAAATACCTTTTGAGTGTTGGATATAACATAGACTTTTTAAAAGAAATGTTTAATCAAGCTTATCAATACTTCCAAACAGGGGCAAGCTTAAAAGAAGCTATAGCGCAATATATAATTGACTCCGGAGATATGTGGTTACAAATGATTATGGGACTAACTACATTGGTTCTTGCTATCAGCTATTTAACAGAACTTGATTTATTCAAAAATAAAATCAAATCTGTAGATACAACTCCATTAGGTATATTATCTTGTATTGCTTGCTACTACCCTATAACATTATTAACTGACAAGTTTATACAAGTTACACCTCAAGATTTACTACCGGTTAACAATATCTACTTGTTAGAAACACTAAATATATTAGCAATAATAGCCAATATTGGAATTCTAATTGCAGTTCTTAGATTAGGAACGAAATCTGGAAACCTTACAAATAGAGGTATTGTAACAGGATTTCCTTATAATATAATAAGACACCCTGATTATACTATGCAAATCGGATACATTATAATTACAACTATTCCATTATTAGTTGCACCAAATTATTTTCTTTTTGAAAAAATTATAATGGGAATAGCAACATTAGCTTGGATTTATTTATATTACCTAAGATCAATTACAGAAGAACGACATTTAATAAATGATCCGGAATACAAAGCTTATGTTGAAAAAGTTAAATACAGATTTATTCCAAAACTATTTTAATAAAAAAGCCTAACCATAAGGTTAGGCTTTTTTATGCTTATAACATAATTATAATATTGCAATATTATCTAAAGATTCAACCACATATTCTGAAGTTTTCAATAAATCATTAGCACAAACTTGTCCGGTTGCAACTAGTATTGTTCTATTTACTCCGGCATTTGAAGCTGCTATATAATCCATAGGAGCATCTCCTATCATTACAGTATTATTTGGATTAGACGATAACGAACTTAAAGCCAATCTAACAGGAACTCCAGATTCTTTTGTTTCTTTTGTAGATTCGCGTCCTATAACAACATCAAATAAATCTTCCCAACCAAAATGTATCAAAGTTAACAATGAAGATTCTTTAGAGTCAGAAGTTACAATACCAGTTTTTATTTTCGCTTTTCTTAAATTTTGAATAAAAGAAATTGCTGAATCTATAGGCTTTGTATATTTAATCATATCCTTATAAAAAATTGTATTTACATAATCAAAAAGAACTTCTAATTCTTTTTCCGTTATCTTAAGCCCCAAATTGTGCAAATCTTTACAAAAAATTTGAATAATAATAGGCCGTGAATAAAGAGCCGTTATACCATCACAAAGCATTTTACCATTTTGGGCATTGTAGCCTAGCTTTAAGCATAAATCATTGAATTTAGAACTATCTAAATTATAACGTTTTATTATCTCTAAAACCCTCAATTCTGTCATTTTTCCCCAGAAATAATGCAAATCTATAAAGGTTCCATCTTTATCAAACAAAACAGTATCAATATTATCCAAAATATGCCCGTTTAATTTTAGAGAAATCATAAACCACTACCTATTCACCATAATATCAACTAAAGATTTCGCAATTTTAACAGCCTCATCTAATTTATTTTTATTAGTAAACAAATCTTCTGCTAATAAATGATCCTTAACAATTTTTCTTGCAAAAGATCCTACAGCAAGACAATGTGGCTCAACATTGCATAATGATGCTAACTCTATTGATTTTGTATTAGTTCCACCAGACATCATTATATAAGCCGGCATTTTTGCATTCTGGAACAATTGAGCAGTAGCTACAGCTTGAAGAGTTGTACCATATTCATCATTACTTCCGCTCATTGCGATACCATCAGCCTGAATTATTGTAGTATAAGGTTTTCTACACTCAAGCATCTTTTTAACACATTCTTTTAACTTTTTATCACCAAGTTCAGATCTATCTATTGAAATACATAGCATACCATCAAAATATTGATTAATTTGATCCCATTTTTCCATAACATCTTTTTCATCTGTTGAAATTGCGTGAAATTCAATACAATCAATACCTTTTTCTATAAGTTTTGGTAAAACTTCCTTATAATCCTGCAATTGACTAACCATTTCAATCGCTTGTTTTGGACAATTAACAGCACATTGCCCACATCCAATACAACGTTCTTTTTTTACTTTATATTTATCCAATTCTATAACTGCATCATGTGGACAAATAACCTTACATTTTCCACATTTTACACACTTTTCTTGGTCAATCACAGCCTTTGTAATATGCGGATCTCCATCAATACCAACACTTACACAAATATATCTATCTTCTTTAATTCCGGCTCTATCTAAACCTCTTTTAGCAGCATCAACGATTTCAGGTTTGGCACACAAATCAAAAAAATTACAACCGGCTAAAGAATAAATAGTAACTAACCTTTCTACTTCTTTAGCATCTTCATTTCCCGCACCACAAACCAACTTAAAACATTTTTTATTATCTAATAAATCTTTTAACATTATTTTCTATCCTCTCCATATATTTCCACTAGATATATTAATACAAAAAAACGAATTAATACAAATAGCAAATATTTTCTTGTTTTGTATTTTTATCACTATGCAACAAAATATATCCTTCACTTCAAATATAAAATTTGTAGATGGCTACCATTTTCTAAAATTACGCAAAGGCGACAGAATTGGCTATAAACATAATGAAGTTAACATCCTAAAATCAAATAAATTTTACTCAGAAGGAATAAGAACATGCACTGGCGGAGGAGTAATAACCCCTTACTTAGAAGCAGAAGGCTTTCATTTTTTGGACGATTTAACAAATAAAAAAAATTTTAATATTTTAATAAACTCACTATTTAGATTTGTAAAAAATCCCAAACACGGATTACTCATTGGCAGCAAAGAATTGGATAAATATCCTCTATCTACAGAACAATTTCAAAAAATAAAACAAATATTTAAACAACGAATACCTAATCTTACAATATTTGAAAAACACAAACATATAAATTCAGAATCAAATTATTATTATAATTTAGAAAATGATACCTGGATAATATATTCAACATTTAGAAAACCCAATGAATTAAATAGCCACACAATAAAAAATTTAGAAGATTTAAAAGAATGCTTTGAATCAATCCAAATATCACCACAAGATAAACTTTTTATAAATAACAAAAGGATATCACAAATTGATAATCCTACAATGTTTGATTATATTGAAAAGACATAATTCTTCTAAAACTCTTTTATATATTATTACAACGTCAAATTTCCTATTATTGTACATCATTCTAAAATGTGATATTATAAATAAAAGGAGTACAGCATATAGTGAGCATTTTTAATAAAAAGATAGAAAATAAGTTTATTGACGATTTATTAGTCAAGTTTTTTATTTTTATCCTCTTTTTTATGCCTATTATTGCGTTGATTTGGATATCTCTAAAATATCCTTACAAAGAAGTATTAATATGCAATTCAAACAAGTGTAGTCTAGAACAGCATTTTTTAGTTTCAAATTCAATCATAACTAATATGAATAGACCAAATGTAACTGTTCATTATACAGGAACACCAAAGATTTCATCTTATTCGTTAATGACATCTGAATATAATAGACTATTTAACTCCACATATTATATTCAATATTTTGCATACCGAGATAAAGATTTAATAGAATCTAGCGAAAAAATAAAAATAACCAAATATAACCAAGAAATCTCTATATTAATATTTTTCAACATAATACTTATAATTGTATTGATTTATGGAAGAATAAACTACTTAAAAAGTATAAAAAATTTAAACTACACCAATATTAATATTTAAGCAATAAATGAATTAATTTATTATATAGACCAGATTTTTAGTTTCAAATATTTTGAGTTATATTTAGGTACTTGATATTTTATTAATTATTCTCAAAACCTAACTTTAATAATAAAACAAATAAGTGCGAGATTGCAAAGTTACGCATAAAATATGTATTTATCACTTGAAATATAATTATTTCGACAAAAAACAATTTTTCTAAATTATTATTTTAAACATATTTTGAAAATTATATTAATGAATTTGGAAAATTTATTGTTTTTATGTTTCAATATAGAAGAACGAGGGTGGATCATGAATTATACTGATAGATTAGATTATTTAATAAAAAATATAAATACAAATCTTATTGACTTTAGCCAAGAAAGAAAAAGAAATTCGCCACCAACTCAGGTTTCATCAGAATTTCTTACCAATAAAGAACAAGGGGATTGGGCTGAAGATACACTTATTCATGGAATAAACAACAATTCTGAAAGATTTATAGCTGTAAAATATGGTAAAAGTGATAATATTATTGCTGGAGAAGATGGATTTAAGGAATTTTTTGAAAATTATCAAAACGAATTAGATACTATTGGTAAAAGACCCGATATACTATTATTTGAAAAAAAAGATTTTCCATATAGAACAACCAACATAAGTAATTGGCCTTTGCAACAATTAGATAAAATAGTACCTAGAGCAAAATGCGGAATTGAAGTTAGATCAAGTGCTTTTTTGATTAACAAATATGAAGCATATATGAATGAAAAACAAAATAATTTAATTAAGAATGCTATGAATATAAAAAAAGATATACTTACATATTATTCTGAATTACTAAAAACAAAAGATATTGAATTATTTAAAATCATAAATATGCTTTCTTTGGAAAATATCCATGTTATAAATTATAGAACCCCTTGTTGGCGTACTACCACTGACCTTGAACAACTATGTAAATTACTGAAAGACCTAAAAAGTAATCTCTCAGAAATTTCTAAAAGAACTTTTTTAAGTATTACACCAAAAGTTGAAGATCTAAAAGTTGTGTATAATTGGGTCAAAAAATATAACGTTCCTCATTATTATGTTCAAGTGTTTTTCGATAAAGCATACGGAATATCATATGAAAAAATATTAGAATTAATTGGAAATTCAGATTTAGAAAACAAAGCATATTATATTGAAAGCGATGTAAAAAATCAAAATAAAACAACTATTAAAATATGTGCTAATAAAGAAGCTTGCGTTCTAAAAAAAGTAGAACAACCAGAACACTATAGCGTTCTTAAAGAACTTTGCAGAGGAAGACTTTTATATTATGTAAAGTTTAAAAATAGCCTGTCAGTAATAGATTATGAACAGTTTGAAAACTTATTTGGTATTAAACTATGATTGGCAAGAAAAAAAAGTTAGGGCAATTTTTTACAAATAAGCAAATTGCCAAATTTATGTGTGAATGTATTATTTCAAAAAATACAAAAACACTCTTAGATCCTGCAGCTGGAGATGGAGTATTTTTAAAATCCGCATTATCTTTAAATAATAATTTAAAATGTGATGCTTTTGAATTGGATAATAATTTTGCACAAAAACTTAAATCTAAGAATTTTTCAAATACAGAAATATTTCAACAAGATTACTTAATGTCAAAAACAAATATATTATATGATGCAATAATATGCAATCCTCCATATAATAAATTTCAAAAGATTGAAAATAGAAAAATTTTACAAAAAAATTTTAAAGAAAAATATAACATAGAAATAAGTGGATACTCAAATATATATATATATTTCTTAATAAAAAGTATTAATGAGTTAAACAAAAATGGTAAATGTTGTTATATAATTCCATATGAATTTTTAAATGCAGGATATGGTGAAATTATAAAAAAATATTTGCTAGAATCTGGGTTATTATCCACTATAATTAAGTTTGACAATAATATTGAACTTTTTGATGATGCAATTACTACATCTTGTATTGTTATACTACAAAAAAACACATGCAATAAAGTTAAATTTATAAATATTAAGAATTTAAAGGATTTTAACATAGATTTATTATATACATCCGCAAACTGTAATACATATCAGAACAAAGATTTAAATCCAAAAGACAAATGGTTAAATTTATTTGAAATACGAAATAATGCTATAAATTATAAAAATTTAGTTCCTTTTATTAAATATGCCCAAATAAAAAGAGGAATTGCAACTGGAAATAATAAATATTTTTCGCTATCAAATTCAAAGATTAAAAAACTTGGGATTAGTAGGTCTGCTTGTATTCCTTGTATAACTAAATCCTCCGATATTAAAAAATTTATTTTAGATGATATTGAGTTTACAAACCTTGAGAATTTGGATAAAAATGTCTATATATTTGACGGCACCAAAGCAAAAATAAAAAATGATTTTTTATATATCGAATATGGAGAAAAGTTAGGAGTAAATAAAACATATTTAACAAGCCACAGAAATCCTTGGTTTGCAATTGAACAAAAAGATACAGCTCCTATTCTTATTTCTGTATTCAATAGAGACAAAATTAAATTTATAAGAAATAAGTGCAATGTAAAAACCTTAACTACGTTTCATAACTTGTTCTTTAAACAAAAAAATATAACAGAAGAGGAAATAAATATTTTTTTCTCTTATTTATTAACCCCTATTGCTCAAGAAATATTATATTTAAACAAAAGAGAATATGGCAATGGTCTGAATAAATTTGAACCAAATGATTTAAATAATGCAATGGTTATAAATATCGACAAAATAGAAATTAAAGATAGAAATGAAATTCTTAAACTATACAATCAATTAAAGCTTGAAGAAAACGAAATATTTATAAAAGAGCTAAATTCTATTTTCTTGAAATATTGTTGCACTAATATATAAATAAAATTCTCTTACCTAATATAGTTTTCAAAACTTATATTGCAAACATAATAAAAATATCCGTTAAAATCAATCTGGACGTTAAATGACAGTTTAAATATTGTAAAAAGACAAATGGTTTGATTATTTTGGTAAAGCTCATTGTAAAAAAATATAGCTTATAAACAAATTTTAACTTTGTTAAAAACTTTTAAAAAATAAATCATATAAATAGCATTAAAAAATTTCACATTTTTAATTAGTGAATATGTTTTGGGCGTAATAGTAACATCTTTGTATCTTCTACAGCTTTTAGCCCATGAAGTGTTTTTGCAGGCAT
>CALUYT010000026.1 GCA_944325085.1 Candidatus Gastranaerophilales bacterium
AATGTTCAAGAGCAGATAATTTAAATTCATTTGTGTAGATAATACGATTTTGAAATACTTTTTCTATGTATTTCGATTTTAACAATTCTTGTATTTGTTTTTCGGTCAGGCTTTTTTGTTTTCTCATCGTTCCTCCTTTTTTTTATTATATTCGAAAACTTGCCTACTGACCGATTACGTTTTTAGGGGGACAATTCAAGAAACCCCAACCTACGGTTATTTAAATAAGGGTGAAAAAGGTATCTTTCAACGCAGATATTTTGAACATACAATTCTTTCAGAAGAAGAATTAAACAATCAAATTGACTATATTCACTACAATCCTATAAAACATAATCTTGTAAATAATGTTAAGGATTGGGAATATTCATCTTTTCACAAGTATGTCAAACAAAATTTGTATGATATTAATTGGGGAAGTTCAAATGATGTTGAAAATATCATAAATTTAGATTTTGAATAATCAATCTTTATGTTAGTCTTGCTCAAATCATGTGTTAATTTACAAGTATTAATAATTTTTTGCTTTAAGCATGAAGTATGATTTAGGGTGCGCACATACTGGACATTTTTCCGGTGCAGAAGTTCCTGTCATACTAAATCCACAATTTGAACATTCCCAAACTTCACTTTGCTCTTTTTCAAATACTGTTCCATCTTGAATATTTTTATATAGTTTTCTATATCTTTCTTCGTGTTCTTTTTCGATTTGTGCAACTTTTTCAAATAGAAATGCAATGTCATTGAAGCCTTCTTCTCTTGCTTCTTTTGCAAATGTTGCATACATATCTGTCCATTCGTAATTTTCACCGTCAGCTGCGTCTTTTAGGTTGGTAAGTGTATCTGCAATTTCTCCATTATGCAATAATTTAAACCAAATTTTAGCATGTTCTTTTTCGTTATTAGCTGTTTCTTCAAATATTTTTGAAATTTGTACATAACCTTCTTTTTTAGCTTTAGATGCATAGTAGGTGTATTTATTTCTTGCTTGAGATTCACCTTCAAATGCTGTTTGTAAATTTTTTTCAGTTTTGCTACCTTTTAATTCCATATAAATTCTCCTTTTGTTAATTATTGCATTATAGCATTTTTTTATAAAATGTATAGTGAAAATAATTATATCTTTATAATACTTTACGGTTTTGTTTTTGATGTAAAGTAATTTTTTAAGAATATTTATATGGCTATTTTAAAATAGTTAATTATGAAAAATTCGTGTTAGTATTTTTTCTAAAAAACTAGGTGTAAAGTTTATATCAAGAGTTTTTTCTAAATCTATACTTTGAGTATCTAATGTTTTTTCAAAATCAATTATTGGGAAAAATTTTTCCAAAATCGTTGGGGTAACTTCATTTTGAGGTAGCAGCATTTTGGTAGATATTTGGGGAGCTACATATTTAAATCCAAAATCTTCATAAAATTTTCCACCATCTCTATTGCCTTTAGGTCCAGTTGGACAAGTTTTTAAGGATATCCCAAGTCCGTCGTTTTCTGCATTATCAAAAACAGTTCTAAGTAAACTTTTCCCTGCACATTTCACATTATGGTTAGGTTTATCAGGCCAAGTTGCAAAATAATTTATATATTTCGTGTTTGTGTTTATTCCTGAATCGAAATAATTTAGTTCACTGAGTATTCCGCAAGGTCTTTTCTCACTTACGGCCAAATAAACTTTAGCTTTTGGATAATTAATTGTATCTATGGCTTTTTCAATTAGTTCTTTCCAAGAGGTTTGTTGTTCCGGGTCTTTAATTTCTGGAGCTAGTTTATTTAAGTTTAGTTTTTTTAATAGTTTTTGTAAAAAATTTTGATCAGATGGTTCAAGTTTATATATGAATATATCAGAACTGTTTTTTATATCTTTTAATTTGACAGTGGCATAATGAATCCCTTGGAAATTTGGGTTTTGATATTTTTTATTTTGGGTAATAGGTTGGTTTGTTATTTGCATATTCATTTTAAATGCTGTAATTTTTTAATTTGCTAAAGTATAGTTGAAATTTTACAAAGATTTATAATCCAATAATGATTTCATTGAGTGTTGCAATAATATTAGAAATTTATTACAATTAGTCTATTAGAAATGGGGTGTCAGATGAAAAAGATTTTAGTTGCGTTTTTAGGTGTGTTATTTTTATCAAATATTGCTTCTGCATCATATATTGATAAGCAGTTGGAAGAGGTTGAAAAAAATAACAAATATAGTGCTGTTAAAAAATATGTTAAAACATATAATCAATATAAAAATTCAGAAGTTAAAAGAATTGATAACTTGAAAGATCCGCATTTAATAGTGTTATCAGAGTATGATACTATTAGTGACGATTTATATAATATAAAATTGCAAAAAGATGAAAAGGTTTATGATAAAAAAATAAAGCCAATTTTAGCCAAAAATATGAATTCAATTAATGTTGAACCTGCTGCAGTTGATTTTTATAAGGTTTATCGTATATCAGAAAGGTTAATAAGAGCTAATAATTTAGATTTTGTGAATTGGCGAGTTGCAATTAGAAAGTCAGAAGATGTTAATGCTTCAAGTTTTGATGGTAATTATATAAGAATAAATACAGCATTATATGATTCATTATTTACAAATGAAGATGCTTTAGCTTTTGTAATTGCTCATGAAATGGCGCATCAAGTATTAGGTCATAATCAAAGGCTTGCAGAATTAACAAGACGTATAGAAAAATACGAAAGATATGTGAAAAAGAGTACTAATGTAATTAATAGAAAATTGGCATATGAAGAGTTAAAAAGAATGGAATTGTCTGCGGATACTGAAGCTTTGATGTTGTTGGCAAAAGCAGGATATTCTACCGAAGAAGCTATGGAAGCAATGAGTTTATTGTCAGTGTTACCAAATGTAAGACAGTTTTATATGACACATCCTCTTGCAAAAGAAAGAATTCAAAATATTAAAGAGAATATAGCTATTGCGGATCCTAATTGGAGTAATGTTGGAAGGGAAAATATCTATAATAGTGATGTTTTATTATGTAAAAAGTCATCAGATAGGGTTTCTATAATTATTATGAAAACAGAAAAATCTAAAGAATTTTATCGTCCTGAATCTTTAGAACAACGTGTTGCAAGAATAGCTTATATGAGTTATCTAAATGGAAATATGGAAGATGCAATTAAGTATTTTGCTAAGCTTGCAGATTTGAACAACGATTATATCCCATATCTATACATATCTTATGCTAATGAATATTTATACAAACAAACAAATAAATCTAAATATTTGAAAAATGCAAAAACTGCAATTTTAACTGCAAAAGATTTAAATGCAACAGAATCAAATGTATTAAAGCAAATAGAAGATTTGAATAATTTATAATAAATTTACAAAATTTTTTGGAATATAACAAATTTTACCTATCAAATGTTTTTATATAAACGATAGTGTCAGATAGGTAAAATTTTTATGATAGTATAAAATGTATGTAATCAGCTTGTCAAAATCAGCGGAAAGCGAAATATAATAGAAACAATGCCAATTTCGCAGAAAATTAATGTTTCAGATTTGCGCTATATCCCATTATCTGCTGACACCTTTCAACGCTTAAATTTTTTGGATATAAATAGCTTTGTCCCAAATGTTATAGATAGAGTAACAGGTAAGAAAATTAAAATTACTCTACAACAAATTGAAAAAAAGGTCAGAAAATATTTTATTTAAGAGATAAATATGGTGAACGGTTAGGGTATGAAGTTGTTTCTTTACCAGAAAAACGTATTGCTAAACTTCCATCAAAAAAAGATTATATTTACGATGCATTAGAAGTTGAATTTTTAGAAACTAAAAATAATGGTTCTAAAGCTTCAGATTACAAAGGTTTAGGAACTGAATTGTTGAAAGCTGCTGTATTAGAAAGTAAAAATTCAGGTTATGGCGGAAGAATTTTTTTACGAGCATATGATGTAAAACCTCCGACTCCATTTTATTATAAATGTGGCTTACGATTTTTTGAAGATGATAAAAATAAAGCAATGGCTTCATATTTAGCAAATAATGCCGGTTCTGGTTTACAATTAGAAGAATCAATAAAAAGAGGTTTGATGTATTTACCAGAGGAAAATATTGATAAACTTTTAAATTTGTAATTTAATTACTAGCAAATATTATTTTTATCGTTTTTATATTTAATATGGATGTATCATTTACAGGGATTAATAATATAAGAATATTTGAAAAATCATATTCAAAATTAGGTAGCTATCTTTCTTATGATTCGATGGTAAAGCAGGGAAATAAGAAATACAAAGATATTATTATTAGATGTGATTTGTCAGATGATAATTTAGGTAAGGACTTGACGGATTTTAAAGAAACACTTGCTAAATCAAGAATGTGCTATCAAGTTAATTGTATTAATCCTGGAAATCCTAATCATATAGATTTGTATTGTAAATCTCAAATTGCTACAGAAGATCTTGCTAAAACCGAACATTCAAGTTTTCAAATAAATAATTACGAAATTATGTTAGATGAGCGTCAAGCATTACCTCTATTTTCTTTTATGGCTCATTTGACAAGAAAAATTTCTAATATGGCTGATTTAAGTGATAAACAACGCAGTGTTGCGGATTTTGTTAATAAATTAATTGATAAAGAAGCTATAGAATATATTGATAATATGTATTGATATTTTCATTGAAGTCTTGAAATTTGTAATTTGCTATTGACAAATATTGTATAATTAATATATGGGCATTAAGAAGAAAATATTTTTTTTGATATTTATATTTTTAATATTTCACGCATTAATATTAAAAGCTTATGCAGTAGAAGATGATGATTTATTTAATCCTATCGAAATAAAAAACGGAATGTCTCTATCTGTAGTTGATTGTGTTGCAATAGCTTTTAAAAATAGCCCAAAAATAAAACGTCAAAAATATAATTTAGATATAGCAAAGAGTAATCTAGGTATTGCAAAAGCTCAATATTTCCCTGTAATAAGTGTTGGAGCAGGATTTTATAATGAAAATAATTCAGATAATATTTATTATAATTCTCATTACCGAGATTTGCCATCAGTTGGCGTTGCTGTTAATAAATTAATTTGGGACTTTGGTAAAACTACAGCATATATAAAAATGGAAGAGTTTTATAAAATCGGTGCCGAATATGAGTTTATGGATAGTTTGTGTTCAACATTATTTGATGTTAAGCATAAATATTATCAACTTCTAAAAGCAAAGGCATTATTAAAGGTTGCTCAAGATAATGTTAAAATTAATGAAAAGTTTGTATCTCTTGCAAAAAATAAAAAAGATCCGGATTTAACAACGGCAAAATTAAATTTGAGTGAATCAAAGGTTAAATATTTAGAGGCAAAAAATAATTATTATAACGCCAGAATAGATTTGAATAATGCAATGTATTTGGATAATCAGCCGGATTATACAATTAAAAATACGCATACATTTTCTTATGAAAATGAATTTGCCTATGGCGAAAAATCTCTAAATTCAGAAGTATTTCAACCTGAAATTTTTACTTTTCCAATTGATCAGGCTGTTGAAATTGCATATGATAACAGTCCGGACTTGAGTGTATTAATATCTACAAAACAAGCAATGGAACAATCTTTATTATATGTAAAGAAAACTTATCTGCCTGAATTAAGTGCAAATGCAGGGTATGACTTTGTTAATTCAACACAAACTGCAAATAATAGTTTTCATGTTGGGGTAAATTTATCATCAAATGTTAATTTAATGGAATTAAAGCATAGTATAAAAGGTGCTGATGCTCAATTAAAATTGGCAGATAATGAAATTGTTTTGTTTAAGAAAGATTTATATTTTGAGGTGAAAAGAGCTTTTAATAATGTTGAGAAAGCTGAAAAACAAATTCCAATTGCGAAGTTAGAAGTTGAACAGTCTATAGAAAATTTGGAACTTGTTGAAGAACAATATAAATCGAATAAATTAACATATGTTGCGCTACAAACTGCAAGACAAGATTATATAAGAGCTTTAGAAGAATATATTGATAGCCTTTATAATTATAATATGTCACTAATTCAAGTCGAAATGGCATTGCATTATCACTTAGTGGATATTCATCATAAATCTGAGCATGCTATGAAATATCATTCTCATGAATTGATAGAACATTTGAATAAAGTTTTGGGTTGTGATGAAAAAGAAGTTAAAAAAGATAATTCATCTAAAGTTAAGAAATTAAAGCAATTATAAAATTTAGATATTATCTTTTGAAGTCTTGAAAAGCTTTAAGTTCTGAAAATCTGATAAATCTGTTTTTATCATCATATACAATACCGGCTTGTATCAATTTAACTTTATCGTCTATAGAAAATTGAGTTTTTCTTAAAGGCTTACTAATAGTTTTTATCATATCAAACGCACTTTGGTTAAAAATTTGATTTCCTTTTCGGTCGGTGACTTTTAATGCATTTATAAGTTTTTTTGTATCTTCGATATCTTGATTTGTAATTTTTTCATAACAGAAAAATCCCGCATTTAGCAAATCATAATCAATATATTGTCTGCCATTAGCTTTATGTAATTTAGCAGCATCACATATATCAAAAATTATATCAGGTGTATAATTTGGATTGTTTGACAAAGGTTTAATATGATTGTATAAATTCCCTGAAAAACGTTTTTGATTATTGCTATCTAATAGCATACAAGCATCTATAATTTCATCAAGGTCTTCAATATTTGATGTTTGTAAATCTTCAGAAAGGCTGATTTTAGAAGGTCTAGTTTTTGAATATAGATTTGGCGGATTAATTATTTTTATTTGATACTCTAAAGTATAATCATAATCTAAAGGTGATTTTGAGTATGATTCAGATGGAATATCATCTATACCATATTGACGATATTTGTTTGTCACAATATCTTTTTCATCATCAAATAATTCATTATCTCGAAATGTGTTTTTATAATTTGATTTGAATGTAGTAAATTGATTAATTTTAGATATAAACATATTTTTTCTCCAAGTTATTTTGATATTTATATAAAACAGAAAATGAAATTTTTTGCTATGCTTTATTTTTTTGTTTTTCAATAAATTTATCAATTTTTTCAGCTAAAAATGTTGAAAATATAGGTAAAATTCCATAGTATATAGCCGCAAAAATTATTGCAGGTCTTAAAATATTAATTCCTTCTATATATTTAGAAAGTTTAGGGTCATTTGCATTTATTTGTTTAAATTTTTCTATAAACTTGCTTGTTTTATTTTTGATAAGATTATCAATTCCATATCCGCCTATAATTGTAATTGCTGTGGATATAACATTGTTATATATAAGTGCTTTTTTACGATTATCTTCAATTTTGTTACTTTTATTTGTTTGGTAGGCAAATGATGATGTTAATAATATATCTGTGGCTGCAGTTAAATGTTTTGCTATATCTTTATCTTTTGTTTCGTATTTTTTTGCAAAATTTTGGATTTTATTATTGTTTATTAATTTACCAATATTTTTAGATATTTTATCTGATAGGTTACCTGTAAAATTTATATTTTTTTTAGTTGAGTTTTGGGTATTTGTATTGTTATTTTTTGTTTGGTCTTGTCTTTTATACTTAAATAAATTATCCATAATTATTGGAATTAGCGCTATTGAAAATATTGATTTTGGAATAGCTGTTAGAAATCCTGTACTTAATTTTAGTATTTGTGTTATAAGTCTATAGCTTCTGGATTTAGAAAGTTCATTGGTATTATTTGTTAGGTTTTTTATTGTATTTAAATTTAAGAATTTGTTAGGGTTTTTGTCAATATTTTTTACTGCAGCTTCAATAGGAAGAGCTATTGCTTCAACCATTGCAAATTTTACAAGACCTGAACATATAGAATTTGCTGCAGCATATTGTTTGTTTTCTTTTTCTACATTTGGGGTTGAAAATATCGCAAGAGGACGAACTGTTAGTGCCATTACTAACGATGTCGTTGCTGTAAATGATGTTCCGTGTTCAGATATTTTTTCTAAACTCTTTAACAAATATTTATTTTTTAACAGTCTTGATGGAATTTTAGTACTGTTTTGGGTTATTTTTTGTATTGACATTTTGTTTACCTATTATAAGTAGATAACACACAAGGCAAAAAGTAAAATGTTTTTGAAAAATTTTAAAATATTTCAATATAATATTTTTAAGTTAGAATAATTATAATGGCTATTTTAGAATTTATAAAAAAAGAGTTATCCGGTTGGGGTAGAATTGAGAGAATTCTTTTTCCCATAGGTATTTTGTTAATAATTGTGATTTCGTTTTACTTGAAAGATAGTAAGGTAGCTTTAGTCTCTGCAATTTGTGGAATAACATACACTATTTTAGCCGGTAAGGGTAAAATATCTTGTTATTTTTTCGGATTATGTGGAACATTTTGTTATAGTTATATTTCCTTTAAAAATGCTTTGTACGGTAATTTAGCTTTATATTTGCTATATTATTTCCCGATGCAGGTAATTGGTATATTCAAGTGGAAAAAATATTTAAAGCCTGATGTACAAGAAATTGTAAAAACTAAATTATCGGAGAAGGAACGAATAATATATTTTGTTATTGCTTTAATATGTTCTATAGCCATGTATTATATTTTGTTATATATGGGCGATTTAAATCCTATAATAGATTCTATAACTTCTGTATTTTCAGTAATAGGTTTAATTTTGACAGTTAAAAGATGTGTTGAGCAATGGTATGTTTGGTTAGTTGTAAACGGATTATCAACTGTGATGTGGATTGAAGCTTATCAAGCAGGGTCAAATTGTTTTGCAACAATTTTAATGTGGGCAATATATTTTGTTCTTGCAATTTATTTTTTATACACTTGGCAAAAAGATTTGAGGAAAGTTAAATAGTTTTTTGTAGTGCTTTTTTATCTTGTTTTTTTGATTGTTTTTCATTTGCAGAAGTTTTATTGATAAATGATTTTAAAGTAGGTCTATTTTTACTAAGATGCAGATAATTGCTTAGCGGGTATTGAGTTTGTTCGTCTGGCGTCTTTTTAAAAAATTTCTTTTCCATTTTTTCAGCAAGCGGGGTTGCAATTAGTGGAACTAAAATTCTTTCGGTTATAACACCAGAACCAACTAAAGCTAAAATTGTGGCAAAACTTTTTTTAGCAATTCCAATGTTTTTAAATTCGGCACCTTTAAATAATGCATTCCAAAGTCTATTTTGGATTTTAGGACTTGCGATTGCAAAACCTACGACAATTTGAGCAATTGCAGTAACAATACCTGAAGCCATATCCATAGCTGCAACAAATGGTCTGCGCTTTTCTGGTATTTTTTCATTATCCATAGTTGTTTTATATCGAACAGAATATGCAAATACGTCTTTCATTACGGAGCATACAACTATTGTTTTTGCAGCAAACGCATCATCATTTATTACACGTTTTAAATGATTGTTGAATAATTTTGATTGAGTAATTGGTGTTAATATATTACTCATTGTCGTTATCCTTTACTAACATATCTGCTACTTTTGGAAATATTCTATTAGATAAAGCAAGTATTGGGACATATAAAGCTATTGTAAGGACTGTTCCTATTCTATCTTTAAAAATATCAAGGCAGTTTTTATTTAGTTCTTCCAAAGCTTTAGTTTTGTCATTATTAACGCTTTCTAATATTTGTTTAGGAAATTCTCCGGATTTTTTAATATCTTCTACCAATTTAAATTTAATTTTTCCTTTTGCAGCCAGTTTGTCGATACCCTTGAATAAAAGACCTAATGCTGCAATTTGAGCCGCAATGGTTACAATTGCTTCAACCGGCTGTTTAATAGCTGCCCATTTTTTATTTTCTTTTGATTCTTTTGAAAATGGGTTGTATAAAATTACTAAAGGGGCAATTGCAAATTTGCCTCCTGCATTTATATAATTGGCAATTTTTTCTCCCCCTTGAGAGGAAAATCTTTCTAAAGAGTTTGCCATTCTTTGATTAAATTTTATTGGTGAAACTTTCATTGTTACTCCAGCAATTTGTGATATCCATTATTTAGTAAATCACGAGCAAAAAATTTTTTGATATTCTATTTATAAATTGTTACATATACAATTAAATTTATAACATCACCAGTGGGGTATATTTTAGAATTTGAAATTTGTTGAAAAGTTAAATTGAGAACGTGTCGGAGCGTTTCCTTCATAGTAGATTTGTCCTGCTCCAAGATTTAAGTCCATTCGATCATCTTTAAATGGTTTAAGTGTAAATATTATTTCATTTTTGTTACTTCTATCTGTTAGATTTCTTGAATATACATTTTGGAAAGAAATTTTATTATTAATTTTGTATTCCGGAGAAAATGAAAATGTACCTTTAAATTGTTGATCAAATGAAGTTAAGGACGAATTTTTGTATGAAGTATTTAGGGTGAATTTATTTTTTTGATATTTTGTAAAAAGTGTTCTTGTTTGATCAAAAGTATTAGGTGTAAAACTATTATCATATTTTGCACCAAATGTCATGTCTTTATAATTCTTTTCATTTGTATAAGAGGTTGTTTTTTTAGAATAAATATCAGGATTAGAATAATTATTAATATTTTGTGGAGAGATTCTAAAGTCTTCAGATGTATCAATTGTTTCTGTTGGTGTATTAATTTTAGATTTTTTTCTGATATTTAATTTTTGTTTATTTTTTGGTGTATCAAGTATAATCGCGTTTGGATTGTTATAGATATCATTTTCTTCATCAATATCTATATCTTCTTCATCAGTTTCTTCAGTTTGATTATCTTGGTTATTATTGATTTGTTCTTCTTCTTGATTATTTGTTGTTATGTTGATGTCTGCAGATTGAATTTCTGCTCCGATAGAAATTTTTGGGTAGCAAAGAATATAAAAAATAATGATGGATAATATTATAAATTTTTTCATACTATAGATTATACATTCATAATAATATTAATGCTAATAGATTTTTTCTCTTGAAATATAAATTTGAAGTAATATAGTAGATATAGAAAAAAGTTTGTTATCATGATAACAACGCAAAGGTAAAATATGTCAGAAATAACCAATACCCCAAAAGTAAATCCTTATATTGTAGCGATTTCAGTGTTGTTGCCGGCATTTTTAGCATTGGCTGCATCATCTGCTACAAACGTATGTCAACCAAATATTGCAGGGTTTTATGGTGCAACGCAGTATGAGGCAAATACTGTTATAACCTGTTATATTATTTCTGGAGGTATCATGCTTCCTGTTACTGGATATTTGGTTGAATCTATTGGTAAAAAATTGTTAATGTTTTATAGTATATGGTTATTTTGTATAGGTTGTTTGCTTTGTATCTTAGCTCCGAATTTAAAGGCTTTGATTGCGGCTCGTATTGTGCAAGGTGTTGGTAGTGGCTGTATATTACCATTATGCCAGGCTGTATTATTAGAAGTTTTTCCAAAAGAACAACGGGGAGTTGCAATGGGATTATTTGGAGTTGCAGCAATGTTTTCACCTTTGGCTGGTCCGTTTTTGGGCGGATATTTAACGGATAATTTTTCGTGGCAATGGGTATTTATAATAAACATTCCATTATGTATGTTGTCATTTTTATTAGTTAAGTTATTTGTTCCAAGTGATGCTCCAGAAAAGAAAAAAAAGAAAAAGAAGTTTGATATTATTGGTTATGTATCAATAGTTATTGCGATGGCTTGTATGCAAATAGTATTGGATAAAGGTCAACAATATAATTGGTTTGATACTCCTTGGATTTGTTATTTAACAGGAATTTGTATATTTTCTTTTGTATTTTTCTATGTTTGGGAATTAGAGTATAAAAATCCTGTAATTGATATTCGTGTTTTTAAAGATAGAAACTTTTTGTTTGGCACAATATGCAGTTCTTTTATAAACGTAATGTTATATTCTACATTATTATTAGTTCCAATGTTTGTGCAAAGTATGTTAGGTTATAGCCCATCAATGTCTGGCTTAACAATGTTTCCTAGAGCAATTATTTGTTTTATAGGTTTGCTTGTAGTTGGTGAAATTTCAAGATTTGTCGAAGCTAGAATTCTTGCAGCTATCGGTTTAGTTATAATGGGTGTATCTGTATTAATGCTTACAAAAATGAACTTAACATCTTCAATGGATAGTATTGTTTTACCAAATATTCTACTTTGTATAGGTGTGCCAACAGCATTTGTTCCAATTACGGCATTATCATTTCAAACATTACCTGCAAGTAAAAATGCTGATGCGGCAGCTTTACACGCTTTATTTAAAAACGTAATTACCGCTATTGCAACAGCTTTTTCTGCAACATTTATCGCAAGAGTTTCTCAGGTACATCAAAATTATTTGGTAGAAAATTTATCTTATCAAAGTAGCATGTTCCAATATAAATTGATGATGTTAAAAAGTAAATTTTCAATGCTTGGTCCGGCTGTTGTTGCAGCTAAAAAAGCTAATGGTATGTTATATAAAGAATTATTGCAGCAGGCAAGATTAGCTTCTTTTTACGATGTTTTTGCATTATTAGCTTTGCTTTGTATAATTATTATTCCTGTATTATTTTTATTAAAAATTAAACGTGTTAAAAAAGCTAAATAGGTTTTTGTAATAAAAAGTAATATTTGCTTGTAGTATCGACAAATTTATTTTTGTTTGTTTTTTGAACATAATATTGTGTATGATATTAGGAGTATAAAAATTAATGCCTGTTCAGTTTGTAAATAATTATGGTTTTAGTAATCCGAATTTTAATTATAATTCTGGGGTTAATACAAAAATAAATAATAACATTCCAGAGAGTAAAGATGAAAATAATAAAATTAGTGATGAAAAATTATATTCTAAAAAACAGGTTGGGGGTGTAGCTTTAGCAACAGCATTATCTGCTGCGATTTTAGGCGGAACTGTTATGTATATAAAAGCTAGACGTAATATAAAATGGTATAAAAATGAAAATGAAGTTTTATCTCAAATTGCAGATAATGCTAAAAAAATTCTTAAAGAAGAGTTAGAAAAATCAAAAAATAGATTAACACAAACTTTTGATTTGGATATTGAAAACGGTACTGTTCAAGAAAAGCTTTATTCATATTTTAAAAATATAAGGGATAATAAAGAATTGGAGTATGATTTATTATCTCCGCCATTAAAAGATAGGAATATTTCAAATTTAGGCGAAGCAATTGTTCTTCCTGAGAATGTATCAACATTAAATAGAAGTTATATAAAGTCTTTGGATATTCCAGAAATAGGTCAAAACGGAAATTTTGATTATATGTTACCAATGACAAATGAAGTTAAAATAACTAAAATGCCAACTAAAGAATTTACTCCGATTTCTCATCAGGTAACAAATATAACAGAAAGTTATGCGGATTCTGTACAGTGGAATAATGATAAGATTGTTAGAGATATTTTACAAAATTTCTTTGATGGTCATGGACAAACTTTGGACGGGGTACAATTTAAATTTAGTCCAAGCGGGAATGGCAAATATATTATAAGAATACAAGGGAAAAGTACTTATACGGCAGATAAAGCAATTTATATAGGTGAATCAACTAAGCGTGAAAATATAAAGGCTGCAGGAAATTATGGCGAAGGATTAAAAATGTCAGTCTTGAAAATATTAAAAGATGGTGGTTCTGAAAATGTAAAAATAGCATCGGATAATTGGAGAGTAACATATTCTCTTGGAAAGTCTGATATTTCGGATAAAAGAGTTTTGGTTTATTCTCTTGATAATGTTGATAAATTTGATGGAAATTATTTAGAATTTGAAACTACAGATCGTAGTTTATTAGAAACCTTTAGAAAAAGTATAAATCGCTTTTATAATGCGGGAAATGAACATTTTAAATGCCCTGATATTGAGAATAATATTATTGCTATTAAAAATTTACCGCCAAATGAAAAAGGTGGAATTTATATTGCCGGTCAAAGATTTGAATATGATGATAATTATGATAGCTTGGGCAATGTAGCATTTATGTTAAAGCAAAAACCTCCAATTGATGTTTTGGATCCGTCAAGAGATAGAACAAGTTTGAATGTAATAAATTTATGTAATATTGCAAAATGGATTTCTAAAACTAAAACTATTTCAAGTAAGGATAAAGTAGATTTATTGCGAGCTTTAGAGCCATATTGGGGTCTTTCTGGAGAATTAGGTCAAAAACCTGTTAATGATTTTGCTAAGGCTTTTGTAGAAGCACAAAATCCTTATGATCCAAAGTGTTTGAAGATTATATTTCCAGAAAAATATATAGCATATTCTTATACTTCAGATGAAATCTTAGATAATTTAGCTCAAAAGGGTTATGTTATTTGTAATTCGGAATTTTCTAATGTTGGAATGAAAAATGTAAGAGACTTTTTAAAAGAAAATGCATTTCATAATGTAGTAAATCCAACTCCGGATGAAAAGAAGAAAATTATTTTGTTAAAAGAAGCTTTAAATAGTGTTGAGTATGCTCTTAAAAATGAAGACTTTTTGTCTAAAGAAATAGATACAAAAGTTTATCTATTTAACAGATGTGAAGATTCTAAATTTAATGAGGATACATTAGGAGAAGCTATTATTGATAATGGAGTATCAAAAGGTTTTTGGATTGATAAAACATATTTAGATAAAGCTTCATTTGGTGATATTTTTGAAACTGCATTGCATGAATTATCACACAAGGTTGGTGGTGATGGTTCTATGTCTTTTTCATACAAACTTACAAATGTGAATAAATCTGTTATATCTCAAGTTATCGAAAATACAGAAACTTTAGAGGTTCTAAAGGCTATAAATAAATTGTGGAATGAAATTGGTCAGAATTCAAATGCGGTAGCCTAGTAGTGTTGATATAAAAATATAAAGTTAAATAATGGTCGGGATGACAGGATTTGAACCTGCGACCCCCTCGTCCCGAACGAGGTGCGCTACCAAGCTGCGCTACATCCCGTTAAAAATGGTGTTATTTTATTCATAACACCACTTTATTTTTGCAAATATATTTTATATCAAATATTTTATTTTGAACATTCACAAAGAATTTTTTTAATTTCAGTACGTTTAAGTTTTCTGGTTGTTGTTCTTGGTAAATTGTCATTTCTTACAATAATTTTAATAGGTCTTTTGTAAGGTGCAAGTCTATTAGACAAATATTTAACTTCATTTGTAATAGCTGCTTCTAATTCTTTTTTATTATTTTTAAATCGTTTTGAATATTCGTCTGAAGGTACAACTATTGCAACAATTTCTTCACAACCATCTTTTTCTCCGAAGTTACGTTTCATACCCATAACACAAACTTCTGCAAAATTTGGACTTTGTTCTAATACGGACTCTATTTCTTCAGGAAAAACTTTTTTCCCACCGGATAGAACAATCATATTTTTAATTCTGCCTGTTATATAAATTAGTTTAGTTTTTTTATCAATGTGAGCGATATCTCCTGTGTGTAGCCACCCATCATTATTTATAACCTCAAGAGTTAAATCATCACGTTTATAATATCCTTTCATTACAGCAGGACCTTTTAACATTAGTTCTCCTGTATTTTCGTCTATTTTTGCTTCAAACGAATTTAATGCAGGTCCGACAGATTTTATATCTTGAACTTTTCCTCTGTTTACGGCAACAACAGGGCTTGTTTCTGATAAACCATAGCCTTGATATATTTTTATTCCTATTCTTGTGAAAAATTCTCCTACTATAGGATCAAGTGGAGCTCCTCCTGATATGCAACCAAAGAATTCTCCTCCAAATTTTTTGTGGATTTGGCTAAATAAAACTTTTCTATATTTCATAGGTAAAAATTTTGCAAATTTAAAACTTAAATTAAATATTAATTGTACAAGTTTAGGTTTTTTACTAATTTCATTTTCAATAGATGTTTTTAGAAGTTTCAAAAATGCAGGAACTGTAATCATAAATTTTATTTTTTTCTCAACCATTACATCTAATATATCTTTAGGTTTCAAACTTTGTGTGTAATAAATTGAAAACCCATGATTTAAGAATGTGAAAAATCCCACTGTTAATTCAAAAAGGTGATTCATTGGTAATATAGATAACATTCTCATATCACCTGGAGGTAAAATTTCTTTCAGAGCAATTTGTAAGTCATACATTTGTGAAAGCATATTTTTAAAAGTTATTTCAACACCTTTAGGATTTCCTGTAGTTCCTGATGTATAAATAATAAATGCAGTTGCATTTAGGGGACGTCTTCTCCATTTCGCGTTATAATTTTCAGGAATTGAATATAAGCTCGGAATTTCTGAATTTTCGTCTGAAGATGATTCCATTAAGATTATATACTTAATTGATGATATTTTGGATTTTAAAGTTTTAGCTTTTTCTATGTTAGCGCTAGATGTGAGTATAACTGTGGGTTCGCAATTTGATAGTATAGATTCTAATTCATAAATAGTAAGCTTGTTATCCAGTGGCACTGTTGTTAATCCTGCAAGAACAGAACCAAATACGCAAGCTCCATATTCAGGTTTTGATTCTGATAAAATTGCAAGTCTTTCGCCTTTTTCGATTTGTAAATCATTAATTAAATAACTTGCCAGTCTTCTTGATAATAATCCTAATCCCTTGTATGTAAATTCATTCCATCCCCATTTGCTTTTCATTCCTAATGAAATTTTTTCATTATTGAGAATAGTAATTTTTTCTAACAAGGAAAAAACATTTTCATACTTCATGTAAATAAACTCCTAATACCAACAATATATTACTAAAATTTTTGCTTTGTGTAAATATATTTATTTTTGTAATAAAACTATAGATATTTTCTTTATTTTTTATTTTATATTAAAATAAAGAAAAGCATGTTGTGGTCGTAGAAAAAGATATAAATACTAAATAAAAGGATTCAGTAGGGATGTTTGTTGATAGTGTTAAAAGCTACAAAAATTTGGCGTCTTTTGGACGTAGGCTAACAAAACAAGAAGAAATAGATTACAAGCAAAATGCTCTAAAGCCGGCATTTGATTATTTGGGAACAGAGGAAGTTGCTATGATTATTCATGGTACATCTTATCCTGAAAATACTATTGATATAGGTGTTGGTTCTCCATATGGTGAAGCTGCGGCTAAGTTAATTCCTTTTGAAATATTGCATGGTTTTAATTCTAATCAACTGGGACCTGTTGGAGTTATTCGTGATGCTCAGAATGTTTCGCCTTATAAATCTACAGTATCAACGAGAAACTATTTGTTTATAGATTTTAATAAGCTTGCAACTGATGAGTATGCAAATATTTTGCCTAAAGATGTTGTAGATTCTGTGTTTATAAAAACAAAAATATCAGATAAAAATTATGCTTATTCAAATTTTCCTGAGGCATTTGCAAATTATGATTATTGTATAAAAATTGCTAATAGAAATTTTAAAAATAAATTGAAGGAAAATGACCCAAATGCATTAAGATTAAATGAAGAATTTGAAGCTTTTAAAACTTCAAAAGGTAAAACTGTTTATCAAGATGCTATGTTTAATTTATTATCAAAAATTTATCATACTCAAGATTTTTCAAAATGGAGTGAGCTTGATAAGAATTTGATAAGTTTGTTAGAGCAGAATGATGAAGAAGCAAAAGCAAGATATAAAAAGGTTATAGGTCGTTCAAAAGAGGATTTTGATTCTTATATATTTGGTCAGTTTATATTAGATAAGCAGATAAATGAGAATACCAGTTTTCGTAAAAATAATGATTTTAAATATATAAGTGATTTGCTTGTAGGGTTTGCACCTTCTGATGAATGGGCTAATCAGGGATTGTTTTTAAAAAATTATAGAATGGGTTGTCCTAATGGTGGAGAATATGGACCACAATTATGGGATATTCCTGTGTTAGATCCTAATAAATTGTTTAACGATGATGGTTCATTGGGAGAAGCCGGTAAATATTTGAAGAAGAAAGTCGAAGCTTCTTTAGATGATTTTGATAATATTAGAATTGATCATGTTTTAGGTTTAATAGATCCTTATATTTATGATAAAAATTCAGTTAAAATTTCAAATGGCAAGATTGATTTAAGCCAATTTAGAGCGAATAATATTTCAAATATGCCAGAGATTGATCCAAAGGGGAATTATAAATTGATTTTAGAAAAAATAATTTTTCCTGAATTAAAATCTCATGGCTTAGGTAAGGATGATCCTGTATGGGAAGATTTATGTACGGATACTCCGGTATTTAACCAAATATATCATAATAAATATAACCTATCAGGCATAACTCAATTAGAATATATGAGAGCTGAGATATCACAAGGACCTGGAGATTGGGGACTAGTCGGATCGCATGATTCTGATCCTGCTAATTTGATGATAAAAAAAGATTGGGTTCGTAGTGGTGATGCTTGGAATATATTTTATCTTGCCGGTTTTTTAAATTCTAATCCAGCAAGAGCAAAATATAGAGATGAATTTTGTCGTCAAATTGATAATGATGATAGTATGAGAGTTAAGGCAAAATTTGCAGAATTGTTTGCTTCTTGTAGAAAAGTTCAAATATCATTTGCTGATTTCTTTGGTATCAATAAGACTTATAATAAAGGTGGAAGTGAGAACGATACTAATTGGAAATTACGTTTAAATAATGATTATGAAGATACTTATTACAAAAATTTGGCAAGTGAGCATCCAACGGCTTTAAATGTTCCGGAAATATTAAAAATGGCTGTACAAGCTAAAGCTGATATGCAAGCTGTAAAGGCTGCTCAGGCTGCTAATACACCAAGTGAGAATATTTCTCCAAATAACGATGAATATGTTCAGACTATTATTGATAATTTAGATAAGTATGAAAAAATATTAAAAGAATAATACTTATGCATTTTTATCTAATTTTTTTATGAATTTATCAACCTTAACAATTTTAGGCTTTTTGTTTAAAAATTTAGGTAAGTTTGTTCTAATTTCTAAAAAGCAATAATTCTCATTGTCTTTGCTTATGTCTAAAAGTTTATCCAAATCTTTACCACTTAAAGCATCTAATATATATTTCTTTTTAGTTTTTTTGATATTGACACAAGTATATTTTTCGCTATTTTGTAGTGCAGTTCTAAGTTCCATTATTTTTTCAGGGGTATCTTTAAATCGTAAAAAAGCTCCAAATGATTGTGTTCTATTGTAATTTTGAGTTATTTGCATTTAAACCTCCAATCATATTAAAGCTTAAAAAATATTTTTTTGCCAGAAACAAAATAATATTGACAAGTAGATTTATCTATGCAAAGATATATACAGGATAAGAACATGCTACTATGTGAGAGGAGAATATATGAAAGGTAAATTTTATATTGAAAGTCTTCCCTATGAAATAGAATTAACAGCGAGAATCTGTCATGAAAGTGCTCGTAGAATGGTAGAATCATTTACGGATGAAGTTTCTATTGATGAATTTACTGTATTAGATACGATTATTGCACGTCCAAATTTATCTCAAGCAGATTTAGCAAGATTAATATTAAAAGGCAAAGCTCATACAGGACGCTTTTTAATGGCCTTAGAAGACAAAGGTTTTATAGAACGTCATGTTGAGGAAAGAGATGGAAAATTAATTAAAGTTTCCTCTGTTACAGAAAAAGGTCTTGATTTATATAACAGTATTATCGCAAGTATGAAGCCTTCTATAAAGAATTTCGAAGCTTTTATGGATGAGAATGAAATTCAAGGTATAATTACAAATTTAAGAAATTTCAGAACGGCTATAGAAAAAGTTTGGGACATTGCATTTGAGTAATTATGAGTGAAGTTGTGGAACAAAAAGTTATGAATCCGGATGAGTGGAAGCCTACCAAAAACCCCTGGTTAATATCAGCCCCGTTGATGGCTTCAGTATTTATGTATGCATTAGATGAAACAATATCTAATGTTGCATTGCCTTATATGGCAGGTTCATTTTCTTGTAGTCATAATGAATCTACTTGGGTTTTAACATTTTATTTAATTGCAAGTGGTATTATTATCCCTGCTGTTGACTTTTTTTGTAAGTTATTTGGACGTAAAAATTTCTTTTTATTAAGTATCATTATTTTTACATTAGCTTCTTTTTTATGTGGGGTATCTAATTCATTAATAATGATGGTATTTGCAAGATTTTTACAGGGGTTAGGCGGAGGTGCAATTTTACCATTATGCCAGGCTATTATGATGGAAAGCTTTCCTAAAGAAAAGCGTCCTCAGGCAATGGCTTTGTTTGGTTTAGGTGTAGTATTTGCGCCAATTATAGGCCCGGCTGTTGGTGGTTGGATTACTGAAAATTGGTCTTGGCCTTATATTTATTATATAAATATTCCGATCGGATTTGTTGTTTTAGCAGCTGCAAAAGAATTATTAGAAGAACCTCCTTATGCTAAAAAACAAAAGGGTGTAAAATTAGATGCAATTGGTTTTTCATTTTTAGCAATATGGCTTGTATGTCTGCAAATTGTATTAGATAAAGGTAACGATGCTGATTGGTTTGGTTCAACTTGGGTTTGTTGGATGACTGCAGTATCTTGTGTTGCCGGAATTTTATTTATTATATCTCAGGTAACTCGTAAAAATACTTTGGTCGATTTATCTATAATGAAAAATAGAAATTTCTTCTTTGGTACAGCCATTCAGGTTGTTTTGATGGGTGTAATGATGGCTTCTAGCGCTATATTACCATCAATGTTGCAAAGTATGATGGGTTATACTTCATTTTTAAGTGGTATTTCTATGGTTCCTCGAGGTGCAGGGTGTTTGGTCGCTACTATTATAAATGCTCTTTTTATAACCAAAATTGGTGAACGAAAAATGGTATCAATGGGATTGGTTATTCTTGGTATTGGAGGATTGGCGTTTGGTGAAATTAATTTACAAATTTCGCTAATGAATATTGCAATACCGAATTTCCTATTTGGATTG
>CALUYT010000027.1 GCA_944325085.1 Candidatus Gastranaerophilales bacterium
CCTCGCTAGTGATTCCGTGATTATTGATGAAGATTTACAACTCAATAAAGGCAAAGATGACTATTACATACTTTTCAGAACATTAAACAAAAAGCTGCAAAAAGCAATAGATATTTTACAGACCTAAAGTTCTTCAAATAAAATAGAAGGCTTAATTCCTAAGGCTCTTGCGATTTTAAAGACATTTTCAACAGTTGTATTTCTCTCGCCTCGCTCAATCATTCCAATAAAATTAGGTGACATATCAAGTATTTCAGCTAATTCAAGTTGTGTTAAATTATGTTCCAGCCTTAGAAACTTTAATCGTTTACCAAATTTTTGTAAATCTTTTTTACTCATATTGCCATTTTCGTGGTAATATAAAATTAACGGAACAAACTGACCGTGCGTTTATATGTGTTAATCTTTTGTATATCGAACTTTTGAAGACTAATACTATACGTGGTTAAGAAAGGTAAAAAATGAAGAAGTTTTTAAGTGTTCTTATAATAATTTTATTGATTTCACCACAAGCGAATGCTTTAGGTATGAAAAGTACAATGAACAAAATTATGGATAGTTGGATGGGTGAAAAGATTGAGAAAGTATTTCAATATTGGGGATATCCTGATGATGAACGAAATATCGCGGGGCGAAAACAGTATTATTGGACAAGTTCAAAATTTGTAGCGACACCCACATATACAAATGCGACAGCAAACATATACAATAACACGACAACAATCAACGGATGGACATACGGCGGTGGAACTATAAATGCGTATTGCAATAGAATGTTAGAAATTAATGACAAAGGAAAAGTAATTTATTGGGAATGGAAAGGAAACGATTGTCCTTTTACCTGCCAATATGTATATAAACGCTGGGTAAATCCTGATTACTTGTATCAAAAAAAATTAAACAAAAAGTTTAAACATACAAAATGGGAAAGCGATACTGAGGAATACTATAGAACAATAGAAGCAACAAAAAAATTTAAAGAAAGTTTAGGTAATCAATGAAAAAATCAGTATTACTTACAGTCATAATTTATTTTTTATTTCAATTTAACACTTTAGTTTTTGCTGATGATTTTATGGAATTATTATCAAATGCAACAAATGCTTATAAATCAGGGAATTATGCTACAGCTTTGATGTACTATGAGAAAATTGTTAAACAATATCCCGATAATGCAGGTGCGCATGCAATACTCGGAACTCTTTATTTAGAACAATACGAAGATTATCCTAAAGCTATTTGGAGTTTTTCAAATGCAATTAAATATGATTCAAGTCAAGCGGCTTATTACTCATATCGTGGTGTTGCAAGAATGAAAGCCGGAGATATTGATGGTGCAATCAGTGATTTAACAAGAACCATTGCAATCAATAATCAAAACAAGACACCAGACGCCTATACATATTGTACCAGAGCATTATTATATTCAATGAATAGTAAATATGAACTTTCTATAAAAGACGCAACAGAAGCTATAAAATTACAGCCTAAATATCCGGAAGCCTTTCATTATAGAGGACTTTCAAAAATGTCATTAGCACTTAAAACATTATCAATGCAAACAATGTATTCTGGAATACAAGACTTAAATTATGCAAAAGAACAATGCTTACAAAAATATAATATGACAGAATATCAAAATGTGTTAGAAAGCTATAAAAAAGCATTGACAGCAAAGAATGTACTGGAACAAAAACTAAATAAAAGTAAAGGAAAATAATCTCTTTAAGACTATGTTTTGCGATAACAGCATTAGTTTCAATATTTTTTACTATTTGTTTCATTCAGGAAAATCGTGTAAATGATAGAATATCCTTAGTTATTATAATATTTGAGATATTAGTGTTTGTAGTAGTTGAATACCATATTCGGGAGTAATTAAAAATACCAAGATTTAGTATCGGCGTCTTTCTAAAACATTTATTCTGCTACATCTAAATAAAAAGACCGGTTTAATTTTGTGGCATATTTTAAAAAATTTTTGCTTGTAGTTGGAATAATATAGACACTTTTATAATCTTATAAAATTTTCTCATATAGACATACATATCTATGTTTTAAATTTTTAAGAGATATAGACAAATGCTAAAATCTCATTTTGAGGGTTGGTTAGTTATGAGTAAAATAAAACATGATAGAAATAAAAAAAGGATAAAATTATGAACAAAGCTACTTATGAATTTGACTTGATTGATTATTATGCAGACCCGGTAGATTATTTTAAAAAATGCTTGCATCTTAGAAAAATAGGCAATCAAGGAATATGTATGTACAAAAATAAAAGAATTCACTTAAGTCCAAGACTATTTGATGCTTTATTTACTATGGCAGAAGATACATCAAAAACACATAAACTTGATACTACTTTTAAAGAAAATGGTGCAGCTGAGGATAACGAAAGGCAAATTGCGGCAAGAATTAACAAAGCTTTTAGAAAAGAGGGCTTTACAAATATTGTTAAAAAGGAAATTAGAGCAGGATATTGCATTAATTTAGATATTATACAAGATGATTTTATTGTCACAACTACAAGGTAATTTGTCACAGGCTTGATGAGTGAGATTTTTAGCACTTTTTGTTGAAATATATTTGTTGACACTGCAGAGTTGACTAGTATTAAAAATAGAAAGGAGCTAAAATGAGCAATAACTATAATTTTGAAATTCAAGAAGTAGAAAGTTTTTTAGGATTTGAACTGAAAAAAGTCGGAATAAATCAATATCAAGGGAAATGTCCTTATTGTGCAGAAGAAGGACATGACAGACATTGTGATAACTTAAACTTTAATCCTGATAAGGGTTTTTTCTGTGGAGCATGTGCAAATAATGAACACGGCAAAAAACTTGCGCAAGAAATTATAAAATCAAAAAATAGTAATAAGGCTATTTTTAAAAAATTAAGTAAAACAAAATATGATACAGGCAGCACGAAAAAATATAGCTCCAATTTATTAAACAATAATAAAATGTTAGAACTTGTGAAAGAAAATACAGGCCTAACAAATGAAACAATAAAAGAGTGTAAAATCGGTTATGATGTAGAAAATGATGTTTTTTTAATACCAATGATAGCACTTGATAACACGGTTACGGGTTATGAAATTCGTACTCCAAAAAACCACAAAGGGAAATTCAAGTTTATATCTAAAACGAAAGGTTATGCGGATAATCCTGAAAAATGTTTATCGAAAATAAACAATCCGAGCAATCCCCAAAATGCTTTTATTTGTGCAGGTTATAAAGACGGATATGCAGTTTATGAATACTTGAAAAGGTTTAATCTGCAAGATTTTTATCAAATTTTGACAAATACTAATGGCGAAGGTAATACTGCAAAAGCTCTTAAACCACATATTGATTACCTGAAGCAGTTTGAAAGAATAATTATCTGCATGGATAATGACATTCCAGGTCGAAAAGCATATAAAAAAATAGAGCAAGAAATTCCACTTGTTTTTCATTCATTCA
>CALUYT010000028.1 GCA_944325085.1 Candidatus Gastranaerophilales bacterium
AAATTTTGAACACCATTTAAACACTTTTTAAACAGCTTTTATGAACTGTTTGAATCTTCCAATTTTTATCTTCCGACTAATATGTCAAACTTGCGATACTTTTTCTCAAAATCCCTGATACACGACACTCAAAATCCCTGACACACGACAGTCACTTTACATCAAACTTGCGATACTTTTTCTCAAAATATGTCAGGAGACTCGAACTCCTAGCCTAATATTAAATTGTTATTCATAATTTAACTCTATTTGATAGATATATCAACTATTTTAAATCAATTTGTATCTTTTCAACACAATCAACCTTGAGCTAACCAATCTAATACATATAATTGTTTAATTCCATTATGTGAAACATTTGGAACATTATCTAAAGTTAATAAATATTTGGGATTATGATCTTTTATACTGTCTAGGGGTTTTAATTCTCTATCAAGTGTATTTTTTTCAATCACAGATTGTGCAACTTGATAATATTCGGGATTACCTTGCTTTATTGCTACGAAATCAACTTCTTGACTATCAACTTTCCCAACAAAAACTTCATACCCTCGTCTTATTAATTCCAAATAAACAACATTTTCCAGTATATGTCCGAAATCTACATATTTTAAACCAAGCAAATAATATCTTAAACCAATATCTACTAAATAATATTTTCCGTTTGTTTCTAAATATTGTTTTCCTTTAACATCATACCTGTTTGCCTTATATAAAATAAAACTTTTAACTAAGGCATCTAAATAATTATCCACTGTATGATTTGAAATTTTTTTGCCTTTTGATGTCATTGTGTCACTAATTTTTTTTGCTGATGTTGGATTTCCGATATTATCGAAAACAAAATTGACAATATTTTCTAAACTTGCAACATCTGATATTTTGTTTCTTGCAACAACATCTTTTAATATCACTGTATTATAAATCCCATCCAAATATGTTCTTATTTGTTCTTTATCCTTAAGCTGTAATACATAGGGGAAAGAACTGTTTTCAACATAAGTTCTGTATCTTGATACAAGGTCGGAATTTTCAGAAAAATAAGACAAATATTCTTTAAATGATAATGGCAGCATTTCTATTTCTACATACCTACCGGAAAGTAATGTAGCTAATTCTCCCGACATAAAGTATGCATTAGAACCAGTTATATAAATATCTGTATTCTTTTTAATATATAACCCATCAATTGCTTTTTGATAATCTTTAACATTTTGAATTTCATCTAAAAATATGTATGTCTGTTTATTCTCTGATAGTTTTGATTTTATAAACTCATAAAGTTTATTATAATCAGTTAAATAATCATTATCCGGATCTTCAAAATTTATAGAGATTATTTGAGATTTACTAACACCGTTTTTAAGTAAATATTCTTGGAACATTTCTAAAAGTGTAGATTTTCCGCATCTTCTTATTCCGGTAATTACTTTTATTAAGTTTTTATCTTTAAAACCAATAAGTTTTTCTAAGTATATATTTCGATTAATCATATCTATATTATAAACAATTTTTACCCAAAGTCAACATTTTTGGAAGTATTTTTCCAAAAGTCATAGTATTTGGTGTATTATGGAACTGAAATTCATAATTGTTCTGGTGAAATATATAAGCAGTGTAAATATCTTGAATTTTGTCAAACTTTCCGACTAACATATCAAACTCGGGATACTTTTTCTCAAAATCCATAACACACGACACCTGTTCCCTTATTATCATTGTCCTATTAATTTATATATAAAAAATAAAGAACCGAATAACATATGTCATTCGGTTCTTTATGGTGGAGGATAGGAGATTCGAACTCCTGACCCCCTGCGTGCAAAGCAGGTGCTCTACCAGCTGAGCTAATCCCCCATTTCTGGGTTTGCTTGAGTCTTCCAACCCTTGCAATATTTATTATACATGCTGATTTTTTTTTGTAAAGAGGTTTATTTTAATTTATTTTATTATATTTAAATTAAAATTTAAAAAAGGTGGCTCAATATTTGAACCACCTTTTTATATATCTGATGTAATTTATTACTTACCTTCAACAACAGCTTGTGCTGCAGCTAATCTTGCTTGAGGAATTCTAAATGGTGAGCAAGATACATAATTCAAACCAATTCTGTGACAGAATTTAACTGAATCCGGATCTCCACCGTGTTCACCACAAACACCACCAACTAATGAAGGATTTACTTTTTTACCTTTTTCCATTGACATTTCTACTAATTGACCAACGCCTTTTGTATCTAATGTTTCAAATGGATTAGATGGTAAGATTTTTTGTTCTACATAACGATTTAAGAATTTACCTTCAGCATCATCTCTTGAATAACCAAATGTCATTTGAGTTAAATCATTTGTACCAAATGAGAAGAATTCTGCATGTTCTGCGATTTCATCTGCTGTTAATGCTGCACGAGGAATTTCAATCATTGTACCAAATTTGTAATCAACTTCAATTCCTTTTTCAGCCATTACATCTTTTGCTACACGAACTAAAATTTCTTTTGCTGTTTTTAATTCGTTAACATGACCAATTAATGGAATCATTACCCAAGGTTGTACATTTGTTCCTTCTTTTTTAACATCGCAAGCAGCTTCAAAAATTGCTCTTACTTGCATTTCGTTAATTTCAGGATATGTTAAACCTAAACGGCAACCACGAAGACCCATCATTGGGTTAGATTCTGATAATCCTTCTACAACATGAAGTAATTCTTCTTTTTCTTTTGCATCTTTACCTTGAGCTTTTAGAGTTGCAACTTCAGCAATCAAATCTTCTTTAGAAGGTAAGAATTCGTGAAGTGGTGGGTCTAAAAGTCTAACTGTCATTGGTTTTTCACCAATTGCTTTAAACATTGCATAGAAATCTGAATATTGCATTGGTAAAAGTTTATCTAAAGCTTCTTTTCTAGCTTCAGGAGTACCAGCAATAATCATTTTTTGTACCCAAGGTAATCTATCTGGATCCATGAACATGTGTTCTGTACGGCATAGACCAACACCTTCAGCACCAAATTTTAATGCATTCTCAATATCTTTTGGAGTATCAGCGTTTGCTTCTACTTTTAATTGTTTAATTTCGTTAACCCAAGTGAAGAATTTATTCCAATTGTCATCGATTCTAGCTTCAACAAGTTTAACAGCACCTTCCATAACGATACCTTTACCACCATCAAGTGAAATTACATCATCTTTATGGTAAACAGTTCCGTCACAGCCTGTTAATGTTTCATTAGCTAAGTCGATTTTCATATCTTCACAACCAGATACGCAAGGTTTACCCATACCTTTAGCAACAACTGCAGCGTGAGAAGTTGCTCCGCCTCTTAGAGTTAAAACACCTTGAGATACTGCCATTCCGTGAATATCATCAGGACAAGTTTCTACACGTACTAAGATAACTTTTTCGCCTGCTTCACCACGTTTTGCAGCTTCTTCTGTATCAAATACAATTTTACCAACTGCTGCACCTGGAGATGCGTTTACACCTTGAGCAATTTTATGAGCTTCTGCCATTGCTTTTGTATCAAAGCAAGGTAATAAAATTTGGTTAACTGAATATGGATCAACCAATTGAATTGCTCTTTCCTTTGTTATAATACCTTCTTCGCACATATCTACTGCAATTTTTACAGCTGCTGCAGCTGTTCTTTTACCGTTACGAGTTTGAAGAATATATAATTTACCTTTTTCAATTGTAAATTCCATATCTTGAACATCTTTGTAACCTAATTCTAGTTTTTTAGCGATGTCAACATATTGTTTGTACAATTCTGGCATTTCTGTTTCCAATTCAGCAATTGGTTTTGGTGTTCTAATACCTGCTACAACGTCTTCACCTTGAGCATTTGTTAAATATTCACCATAGAATTTGTTTTCACCAGTTGCTGGGTTACGAGTGAATGATACACCTGTTGCACAATCATCACCCATATTACCAAATACCATTGTTTGAACGTTTACAGCTGTACCAAAGTTATGATCAATTTTGTTCATATTTCTGTATGCTACAGCTCTAGGAATATTCCAAGATCTAAATACTGCTTCAATAGCTTCTTGTAATTGTATAAATGGATCTTGAGGGAATTCTTTTCCTGTAACTTCTTTAATTACATTTTTATATATAGGAATTAATGACTTCCAACCTTCTGCAGAAACTTCTGTATCGGATTTTACTCCTTCTCTTTCTTTAACTTTTTCAACTTCTGATTCAAAATATTTTTGTCTGTCCATTTCCCAAGCTACTGAACCAAACATTGTTAAGAAACGACGATATGAGTCGTAACAAAATCTTGGGTTGTTTGTAAGTTTGATCATTGCTTCAACAGTTTCATCATTTAAACCTAAGTTCAAAATTGTTTCCATCATACCTGGCATTGAAACTCTTGCACCTGATCTTACTGAAACTAATAATGGATTTGTTTTATCTCCAAATTTTTTACCTGTTTGTTCTTCAACTGCTTTTAATGCTGCTTTTACTTCATCAATCAAGCCTGCAGGCATTTTATTTCCATTGTTAATATAATCCATACAAGTTTCTGTAGTAATTGTTAAACCCGGAGGTACTGGCAAACCTAAGTTTGTCATTTCTGCCAAGTTTGCACCTTTACCACCAAGAAGATTACGCATATCTGCATTACCTTCTTTGAAAAGCCATACTCGTTTTTCTGTCATAATTCTTTTTCTCCTTTTAGTATAAAAGTATCTCTCTAGATAATTGTACTAAAATTCTATCATGAACATGGCTATATTAGGTTTTATTTGACTTTCTATCTTTAAATCTGTTAACATCTTTTAATTAATAAAAATAATAATCCGGATTTGATTTAAATGTATCCATATACTCTCTAATATTTAATTCATTATATGTAGAATTATGTTTACTAAAGTATTCGTCCATTTCATTTATTGTATCAAAACCTAATCTTCTTGATACACTGCTTATGTAATACAGTTTTGCGCGTCTTTGCTCTACGCTCATATTATTAAAATCTGCCTGACTTCTTTTTAGGATTTCATTAGTTCCAAAATCATTTAATTTATTAGCAAGATACTCTAATTTGCCAATAATAATTTTATATTCGTTATTAGTATTGCTATCTTTACTTGCAACTTGTCTTATTCTAATCCTGTCTATTAAGAATCTTAAATCTTGTAGATTATTTTCATATGGAGTAGAATAAAATATTTTATATAAATCATCATTAGTAATTTCTGCAAAATCTTTTTTCCTCAATACATCAATATATAGATTATTTTGCAATGCATTTTTCAACTCTAAAGGTAGAGTTCTTGGTTTTAATTCTTCCGCAGTTAATTTTTCAAAATTCTCTAATGTCGGAATTTTATAATATGATGGGATAAAAGTCTGTGGCAATTTTAATAAATTGCGCATATGCTTAAATGATTCATCAATAATATTTGCTTTGGCATTGGTTCTTAATTTACGAGCCTCAATTATTGCTTCTGCCATATCTTTATATAGATTTTTTATAACAGATTTTAATTTTTTATCTTTAATATTTTCCATTTGTTCTGATAATAATGTAACCATGGAAAGCAATTGGTTTTCAGCATTTTCTACTAAATCCGAATGTTCTCCATTTTTAAACTTTGGCAAATGGACATAATCGCCTATAATAAGTTTTGTTCGTTCTTTTTTCTGCTCTATTAAAGAAAGAGTTTTTCGTCTTAGAGCTTCCAATTGAGATGCAAAATTGTCCATCTCGGAGGCGCCTAAACGGTGTGCTTCAGGATTATTTTTATTTAAAGCTTCAAATGCTAAATCCTGAGCTTTTGCTATCAAATTCGGATGATCAATCATTTTGATATTTATGAAAAAACTTATTGGATTTATATAATTTTGTTTTTTATAATTCTTTATGTATTCTGAAGGTTCATTAAATGTTGCTTCTACAAGTCTTTTAGAATACGTAATAAATTCGTTCATATCAGCTTCCATTTTAAAAAGCCTGTTGTGAACCATATTTTTAAATATTTTTACTTTACCTGGACTTTTTATTCCATAATATAGAAAAATTCCACCACCTGTAAGTAAACTTAGAGGAATAATATTTTTTTCCAAATTTTTTATCTTATTTTGTGGTTGTGAAAGCTCTTTTTCTTTTGGTTTTTGTACACTACTTTGAGCCGAAACGTTATATAACGGCTTATAGTTTGTATTTGAGTGTACTTTTTCTGTAATTAAATTTACCATATAGGACCTACTTTTAGTATATAAAAACGAACAAAATATTTTTTGCTAATACAAAAAGACAGAATTTTTAATTCTGTCTTTTAAAATACCTTTTAAAATTTTAGATTACACATCTGGTAAAGTACCTTTTACATCAGCAATTTCATCACAACCTAATTGAAATTCTTCGTGCAATGCTTTTACTGCTTTTTGTGCATCTTCTTTATTTATTAAACAGCTTATTTTAATTTCACTTGTTGAAATCATTCTAATATTTATACCATTATTTGCCAAAGTTTTAAACATAGTTGATGCAATACCTGGTCTGTCAATCATACCAGCACCAATTATAGATACTTTTGCGATATTTTCATCAATTTTTACATCGGCAGCACCTAGTTTAACTTTTACATCATTTAAAACTTCTATAGCCTTTGGAAGATCTTCTTTACTAATTGTAAATGCTATATCATTTGTGTTTGAAGTCTTTCTTGCATAAGACTGAATAATCATATCAACTGATACATTTTCATCTGCCAAACAACCAAATAATGTTGCAGCTTCACCTGGAGTATCAGGAACATCGCAAACAACAATTCTTACTTGTGATGAATCAGCAGCTACTCCTGCAACAGGTTTATTTAATTCCATTTTTTCAACTCCTACTATTAATGTACCCATATTATCCAGATTAAAACTGCTTCTAACCCTTACAGGAACTGAACATTGTTTTGCAGTTTCAACACTACGTGGATGAAGTACGTTAGCACCGGCATGTGCCAATTCTAACATTTCTTCATATGAAACTATATCCATACGTGAAGCATTTGGCACAACTCTAGGATCTGTTGTATATACGCCTTCTACATCTGTATAAATATCGCATCTTTCTGCATTTAATGCTGCGGCTAAAGCTACAGCTGATGTATCAGAACCTCCTCGGCCTAAAGTTGTAATTTCACCATCTTCAGTTACACCTTGGAATCCTGCTACAACAATTATATTGCCTGCATCTAAATTCTTTCTTAATTTTTCTGTTTTTATATCTACAATTCTAGCTTTTGAATGAACATTTTCTGTCAAGATACCTATTTGTGTTGCATTAAAACTTACTGCTTTATATCCTTGTGCTTGAATTGCCATTGTCAATAATGCAATTGATACACATTCTCCGGTAGATAAAAGCATATCCATTTCTCTAGCTGAAGGGTTTGGATTTAGGTCTTTTGCCATTTTGACCAAATGATCTGTTGTATGCCCCATTGCTGATACTACAACTAATACATCATTTCCATTTTCTTTTTCCCTAATTACTGTTTTTGCAACATTTTTAATTTTGTCAGTATCTGCTACTGATGTTCCGCCAAATTTCTGTACTATTAGTTTTTTCAATTTATGTATTCCCTTGTATATTTTTCAATATATCTCTAAGTTCCTGCAATTTATCTTCATGTTCAAAATATCCTGTTTCTTGAATTTTTTGTCCAAGAGATATTGATTCCCTTATATTATATTCACAAAGTTTATCCTTGACAAGTATATATGAACTTAGAAACATTAAATTAATAATTTCTGAATTTTTTGGATCATATTTTTCTGCTTTTCGAAGTTTTCTTTGCGCATCTGCATAATCATTATTATCCATTAGCCATTTTGCATATTCTAAATATCCCTTAGAATATTTTGGATTTTCTATTGTAAATTTTTCAAAATTTTCTTTTACTTTATCTTTGTTATTTAAATATTGATATGCTCTAGCCAAATGTAAATAATTATATGTTTGACTATTGTCTGTTCTTAATGCTTTTTTAAAAATTTCTATTGCATCTTCATATCTTTCACCTGCCATATCTTCTAAAGCCATAGCCTCTTGAAGATAGACATTGTTTCCATATTTTGTTTTTAATTCATCTAATAAGGTGAAATCTTTATCATATGAATTTAACAATGCTAATATAAATTTTGCATCAAGATATTGATCATTTTTTTCAATAGATTTGTTAATTTTTTCTTTAGCTGAATCAAAATCAAACAACCTTAAACAAGCCTTTGCCCATTCATAATATAAGATTTCATTTTCTAAGTCATTATCAAGTGCAGTTTTAAACACTTTTTCTGTTTCTTTTTTATCTTTGCGTCTTGAATAAACTTCTCCTAATACAAAATATGCAGGAAGCATTTGTTTATTTATTTCAATTGATTTTTTAGCATATTTTTCAGCTGCATCATAATCAGATTTTAATAATTTTAAATTAGCATATTCGTATGTACTGCTTTCATTTGGTGCTACTTTTGCTAAAAAATTCAATTTTATTTCTGCTGATTCGTAATCACATAATTTAATTTCCATAATTGCAGAAAGCAATATTGCAGTAAAATTATATTTACTTATTTGTGAGGCTCGCATAAATTTATCTCTTGCAAGTGCGTATTTTTTTAATTTCATCAACGCCATTCCCCAGCCGGTTTGAACATCGGTATTAAGTGGAGTAATTTTATTTGCTTTTTCAAAAGAATTGATAGCCTCATTATACATTTTGGCATTTAATTGGCTCATGCCAAGTCTTAACCATATTTCTTTATCTTGAGGATTTAATTTCGCTGATGTGTTATATAATTCAACTGCTTGTGGAAAATTTGTTCTAAATTCATTTATTTTTCCCAAATATTTATAAACTCTGGAATCCTGATTAGAAATATCCAAAGCTTTTTTTAATATTTTTTCTGCATCGTCAAATTGTTTCAAATCAATAAGCTTTTTAGCTCTGTTAACATATGCAACAGTTGGCAAAGACTGAATTATTGTAGCTTTTTGATATGAATCTACAGATTTGCTCAAATCTTTAATTTTATCAAATATATGTTCTATCCAATTAGACAATCTGTCACCTCTCTAAATGCACCATTACCTGCTGTACTTTCAGTTATTTGAATATCTTTAATAGCTTTTACTTTTTCTACTGCATGAGGTACTGTAATTTTATATTTTGCATATTCCAAACATTCTATATCGTTTATATCATCACCAATATAAACATATTCTTCTTGCGAAAGTCCATATTTTTCAATAATTGATTTTAAAACATCAATTTTTATTCTTATTTTTTGATGAATTTCTTTTATATCAAATTTCTTTGATAATATCTCTATTGCAGAATTTGCTTCGCCTGAGATAATTGCAATTTCATAATTATTCTTTTTTAATATAGAAAATGCCATTACATCTTTAAAATTTAATTTTCTGGACATTGTATAATCTTCATTGATATAAACACAATTATCCGTTACAACTCCATCAAAATCTGTAATGACCATTTTTATTGAGTTTGGTAGCTTTATTTTAGACATTTATTTATTCTAATTCCTTATGTATTAACAAACTCCACACTATCTGTTATAATTATACCATAAAGCGCAAAAAGTTTAGATAGTGAGAGAAAAAAAGTAATAAATGTTTTCATATTTTTATATTATTAATATATTTGTAATTATTTTGTTTATATGTTTGTTCTTTATTACCAGACAAACAAACAAGCGTTGGTCTAAAATTAATGATTATCTGGGGAAAGTTACAACAACAGTTGATTCTATCAGATATGGAAATTTGTCAACAAAAATTGAAAAAATCGAACACCCAACATATCAAAATGTTACCGATAGTATAAACCGAATGGTAGAAACTCTTAATGATAGAGAAAAAATGATTATTGAATATCAAGCAGAATTAATGCGCCAAAATAAACTTTTGGAATCTGTAATTAATTCTTTATCTGATGGTATTTTAATTATTAATGAAAAATTTGATATATTAAGAGCCACTCCTAAAATTTTGAAATGGTTTGGAATAAAGGGAAAAGATATCATTGGTAAAAATGTATTTGATTTTATTCAACCTGTAAATGATAACAATTTTAGTATTGGTGAACTTAGTAATGTAGAAATATTTATAAAACATACACCTACAAATAACTTTATTATAAATTCTCAACCACTATCTTCATTAGAGAAAAAAAGATTTGTATTGATTATTAAAGATATCACTACAGAAAAAGAAATCGAAACCTTAAAAGAAGATTTTGTAGCAACATTAACTCACGATTTGAAAGTTCCTATAGTTGCTGCTGCCAATATGATAGATCTATTTTTGGCAAATAAATTTGGTGATATTTCCGAAAAACAAAAATTTGCCCTAGATAGTATGAAAACTTCTAATAAAAATCTTCTTGAACTTGTTCAAATATTACTTGAAACATATAAATTAAAAGAACAAGGTATCAAACCAATAAAAGAATCATTTTTGCTTAATCCGTTTTTAGAAGAAATAGTTAAAGAAATGGAACCTTTGGCAAATGATATAAAAATCAGTATTAATTTTACGCCTGATAGTAAAAATCCTTCATTATATGCTGACCCTATGCAAATTCAAAGAGTTGTAAAAAATCTTATCTCTAACGCTATTGACCATAGCAACACTCAAAAACCTATAGATATAAAAATAGGTAAAATACCAGGATATACGACAATTTCAGTAATTGATTACGGTCAAGGCATTGCAAAAGAAGAATTGAAAATGATATTTAACAAATATTATTCTGCGGCTAAAAAACTCAGAAAAGTAGGTACAGGTCTAGGGTTATATTTGTCACAACAAATCGCACTGGCTCATGGCGGTGAAATCATTGTAACAAGCGAAGAAAATGTTCAGACTGAATTCTGCGTAAAAATTCCAAATAATGAATAGTTTCTTTTTGAACCTTATGAACCAAAATAATTTATTAAGCCATCATGCAGTTTTTCATTTTTACAAAGTTTTTTCAATTTAGAAATCGCTCTATTTTCAATTTGACGAATTCTTTCTCTTGAAACACCATATTGAGAACCAATTTCGTCAAGAGTTTTCTTCATTCCGTTATTATCTAATCCGTATCTTAGAATTAGGACATCTCTTTCTTTTTGACTTAATTGATTTAGAATTTTTCTGATATCTTCAAGCATATTATCATGAGTAACTTTGCCATCAGGTGTAATTGTAGAGTTATCAACAATAAAGTCAGCAATTTTTGAAGAATCATCATCAGAAGTTGCTGGAGTATCCATACTTACTGTTGATTGAGCTGATTTTATTATTGAAGTTAATTTTGAAACCGGTAAGCCTAAACGATATGCTATTTCTTGTTTCGTTGGCGGATGACCTAGTTCTGTTGTTAAATCAATAGTTGCACGTCTAATTTTGCCAATTGAATCAATCATATGAATTGGTAATCTTATAATACGAGCTTTATCAGCAATTGCACGAGTAATTGATTGTTGAATCCACCAAGTTGCATATGTAGAAAATTTATATCCTTTTTTATAGTCAAATCTGCCTGCAGCCTTGATTAAACCAACATTACCCTCTTGTATTAAATCTAAAAATGATAAGCCTCTGCCAATATATTTTTTAGCAATACTTACTACAAGTCTTAAATTTGCATTAACTAGTACATCTTTTGCAAATTCATCTCTATTTTCTTGAATTTTTTTTGCTAAATCTAATTCTTCTTCTGAAGATAATAAAGGAATTTTCCCAATTTGTCTTAAGTATATTTTCACACTATCATCTGAATTAACTGATAGTAAACTTTCTTGGACTTTTGGATCTTCAACGGATTTTAAGACATCTTCTCCGTCTTCATCCTCATTATCTCCTTCTAATTCTTGTAATTTATTAAAATCGATATTTTCATCTGATATTTCGTCTGTAAGTATTCCAAAATGTTCAAATTCTTTTTTCACAATAATCTCCAATCTTTATTATGATATAACTTTGAATAATATTTCGGCTCATCTAATTGTATTATTTATTTTTTTTTGAGTTAATTTTTGACGCAATGTTTCAAATATAATTGCGCTTAAGGCATTTGAAACATTCAAGGAATTAAAACTATTTTGCATAGGAATCTTTACAATAAAATCTGATGCTTTTAAAAGTGTTTTTGAAACTCCGGCATGCTCAGCACCCATTATTATTGCAAAATTCATATCGTTATATTTAACATCATAATAATTATCTTGCGCTGAAGCATCTGTTGCAATTATCCACCAGTTGTTATCCTTTAATTTTTGTACAGCACTAATTAGACTATTGACTTTTATTATAGGAATATGATTTATTGCTCCCGCAGAAGTTTTTTCAACAATTGAATTAACTTGAACATTTCTTCTTGATGGAATTATTATTCCAGCAACACCTGCGCAAACACATGTTCTTATTATTGCACCTAAATTATGAGAATCTTCAACACCATCTAATATTACTAATGAAGAATTATTTGAATTATGTGTTTCCAAAAATTCATCTATATCAACATATTTAATAGGTGATACAAATGCTATAATTCCTTGGTGATTATATTCTGCATATGGTTGAAATTTTTCTTTTGCTACAAATTGGAATATAATTCCGCGCTCTTGTGCTAATTCTTTAATTTTGTTTATTTTTACATCTGTATGAATATTTTTTGAAATAATTATTTTATTAATTTCTCTATTGCCGGCTATTAAAGCTTCTGTTATTGAATTTTTGCCATATATAATTTCAGAATTTTCCATACTATTTTGAAACCTCTAACATTTTGTCAATACATTTTATTGCTTCTTTGGCAATATCTTTATCTACTTCAATTGATGGTGTTTCATTTTTTAAAGCATTATATATATCTACAATTGTATTTAATTTCATACTTTGGCAAATTGCCGGTTTATTATTTAAATGATAAAAATGCTTGTTTGGATAATCACGTTTAAGTCTATCTACTACACCACCTTCTGTTGCAATTATAAATTCATTAGCATCACTATTTTTAACATATTTCATAATTCCTGTAGTGCTGCCTACATAATCTGCATGATTTAAGAAATCTTCTCTACATTCAGGGTGAGCTAATACAATTGCATTTGGATATTGCTCTTTAGATTTTTTTATTGCTAAAGATTCAAGATTATTATGTATTGGACAATAACCGTTATATGTTATTACTTCTACATTTCCAAGTTGCTTTTCAACCCATCTGCCTAAATTTTTATCAGGAACAAATAAAACTTTTTCTGATTTTAAACTGGCAACAATTTCTACAGCATTTGAACTTGTACAGCAAATATCACATTCTGATTTTACTTCTGCTGTTGAATTTATATAACAAACAACCGGAATATTCGGATATTTCTTTTTAAATACTCTTAATTGCTCTAAATCTATCATATCAGCCATATCGCAACCGGCATGTAAATTTGGCAATACTACAGTTTTGTCAGGATTTAAAATTTTAGCTGTTTGAGCCATAAAATATACTCCTGCAAAAATAATTATGTCAGCATCAGTTTCTTTAGCTTTTTGACTTAAAAATAAAGAATCACCAACATAATCGGCAACTTCATCAATTTCAACATTTTGATAACAGTGAGCTAAGACAATTGCATTTTTTTCTCTCTTCAATTTTTTTATTTCTTCAATATAATTCATTTAAAAATATATCCTCCAGTTGGTGTAAATTTATGTTAAGATTTTTCCATTTATAAAATATATTGTATAATAAAAATAAGAATATAGTAAGAAGAGTAAAAAGGTAGATATGTTAAATAATTTATTTGGAATGGGCGGAGGAGCAGAAGTATATATAACAATTTCACCTGCTTGCGGTATGGAAATGATTGTCGTTGATAAGCATGGGAATGTTAAAACTTATGGACAAGTTCCATTAGATTATAATGAAGCTCAAAGAGAAATTGCGAATTATGAAGATTTTAAAAATGGTTTAGAAACATTATTCCAGATGAGAGGTGTTAACCCCGCAAATGCCAGAATTCATTTAAGTGTACCTACAGTATGGTTTGGTACTAAAGAAGGTTTACCTTTATTGTTAGATGATGCGGCAATAACAAACATTGTAGTTGGTGAACTTGAACAAACTTACGTATTTAAACGTAAAGAACCAATGCCATTCTGGTTTGACGCATTAGCTTCTTCTAACTCAGATTCACGAAATGTATTTTATTCTGCTGTTCAAAAAGAAGCAATTACACAAATTCGTGAAATATTAACAGCTATGGGAGCAACACTTGTTAGTGTTGAATGTTCTCTTTTCGCTGATTTGAAAGGTTTATTTGTTACAGGAATTGCCGCTGAGCAAATGCAAGATGGCTATTCTTGGAGCTTAATGATTATTAACAACAGTGGATTCCAAATGCTTGGTTTGCAAGGTAAACGTATTCTTGAATACTATGAAGAACCACTGCCAATCAAATCTTATGAAGGTGAAGAAATTTATGCAGCAATTGAAAATGCTGCGCAAATTGCTTTAATGAGTACTCCTTCAAGTGCATTGATTGTTTTATCTGAAACAGATTTAGTATCTGCAGAAATCTTAGCAGGACGTTTACAATTCAGTGGCAAAACTATATTTGTAGAAGATAACCAATTTAGAAAAGAACCTTTGATGGAAATGAGTTTAAACATTTTCGCAGAGGATCATCTTAAAGTTTCATTACATTCTATTGGTGCAATGTCTCCAGCAGGATTAATGCCAGTAGATGTTGACTTTTTGTCTGAAGGTGGTAAAAACACTGCAGTTTCTGCGGTTGTAGAAATTCCACTTGGAAATGGTCAAGTATTTGAGCTTACTCCGGCAAAAGCAACTGTTATGGCTATAGTCTTACTAGCAGTTGTTATGGCACCTTTAGGAGCTGCATATTTTATTGCAAATAATATGTTTGCTAAAGCTCAAGCCGAGAGTTCAGCTTTAGATAATCAAATTACACAATTAGATGAACAATTAAAGCAGTATGAAACTAAAAAAGAAGATAACACATTCGATCCTGTTGCAGAAATTGAACATGTATTGAAAAATAACAGAACAAAAATTATGGCATATGCTGCACTTGGTGAATCAATACCTGAAAACCTTTATTTAACATATTTCTTAACCGGTGATGATGGTAAAGTTAATATTAGAGGTTGTGCAGATTCTGTTGAAGATGTTTATGTATTCTTCAAGAATTTAAAAGATTCATTAGTTGAATCAAAATTAAGATTAAGCAAATTGGATTTAAAATCAGGTTCATTAGATAACGTTGTTAACAGTACTGTTTCAACAATTGACAATGCTCCATACATATTTGAAATAACAAATATGACAGTTGGAGAACTTCAACAATTTATGAACAGATTAGCAGGTAAAGGTGCACCAGCACAAACAAATAACACAAGTACGACAACACCTGCTAATAATACAACAGCAGATTCAAATGCTGCTAATGCAAATGCTGGAACTAATACCGCGCAAAATGCACAACAGCCGGCAGCACAGACAGCTCAATAAAATATTTAAAGGATAAGATATAATGGATAATGAAAAATTAAAACAATTTATGGTACCTATAGCAGTTGTAGTCTTGACTTTGGTTGGTGTGTTCTATTTGGCACCTAAAGTGCTTGAAAGTTTCCAAGGTTACACAAGTTTGCAATCTGAAATATCAACAAAAAATACTCAAATTCAAGAAAAGCAAGCTAAATTGGACGAATATAGAAGAAAAGAACAAGAAGTTGCAAAAAAAGAAGAAGAATCTGCAAAAAGCGGTAAACCGTTCTATAAACCTGTTATGGCAGGCTTAGATACTGAAGCTGTTATTGCTGGTGAGTTTGCAGAAATTTTACAATTAATTCGTGCTAACCAAATTAAAGTTAGATCAATCAAGTATGATTACAACCCGTCTGATGATGCTTTTGTTCAAGGTGCATCTGATAAATATAGCGTTGCAAGATTGAATATGGAAATGATTGGTAATTATTCAAATTATGACAATTTCCTAAAAGAAATGTATAAACACGAACATTTCTTAGATATTCAATCTGCTGAAATTGTACCTTATAAAAAGAACAAAAGAGTACTTTTGATTAACTTTAAGGTAAAATTATACGCACAAAAATAATTATTCAAATTTATGAAAATCAATTGAAAACATTTGTTTTTTTGATTTTAGGCAAGTATTACAGAAGCTCGTTTCAAGCGAGCTTTTTTTATTATAATCTGCAAAAGAGCTACCACATCGACCTCTATAATCGTTTGCTAAAAACGGACAGGTATAAATTCCTTTGTTAGTAAGAATTCGTCCATATTCACAATCTAACTTTTCCCAAGCATTATCTATCGGATCTTCATTTTTAACTGTATTATCATGCCAAGGATTAATCTGTAAATATGATGCATCAAAAGAAAAATTGTTTCTTGCAAATACATTAGCAAATCCTTCATATAATTCGTTTTCACTTAAATTATAATAATTGGTGACAGTAATAATGGGACTAAAATTATATTTAATTAAATGTTTTATTGCAAATATTGCTTGTCTATATGCTCCTCGATACCTAATATCATCATTTTTTACTTCATCAAAATGGTCAATACTTATTTTGAAAATAATTTCGTTATTAGATTCATCTTCAACTTTTTTTAAAAATCTTGCTTTTTTTTCATTTATAAAAGAACCATTTGTACAAATACACACATTAGATCTTTTTAAACATAATCTTAATATTGTATTAAAATCAGGATGTGTCATAGGTTCAGCTCCTGTTAAATAGATACAATGAATATCATTTTGCGTGGTATCATTTAGAGCCTGTTTTATATTTTCTATTGATATGAAATCAACTTCTTTTTTATATTTTGGAAAATCAATATAACAATGTTTGCAATGTTGATTACAATTTTTTGCTGTCATTTCAATAAATAAATTATTTAGATTTTTCATATAAACAATTTTTGATTGGTAAATATTACTGTTCATCACAAAAACTCCTCTCAATATAAATTCATGTTAATCATCACAAATTTTATTTGAATTATCCAACTTGGCAAAATAAAACGCATACAAATAACCATAATTATGATAGGATAGTATTATGGTAGAAGTTTTAGATTGTACAATCAGAGATGGCGGATATAAAACAAATTGGACTTTTTCAGATGACTTTATAAAAAATTTTATAAAGTGTCTTATAAATAGTAAGATTAAATATTTTGAAATAGGTTATAGAAATTACTATGACACTGAAGGTAAAGGTCCATTTTACAAATGCAATAAAGATTTACTCCAAAGTTATTATAAGCTTAAGGGCAATCTTCAAATGGGCGTAATGACTGATACTAAACGTTTCAATGAGAAAGATTTTGTTAATGCAAATGAAGATTATGTTGACTTTGTTAGGATCGCAGGTCACCCGGATAGAATACAAGAGACCTTGGATATTGCAAAAATTTTATATGATAGAAAATATAAAGTATTTGTTCAGCTTATGGAAATCCAAAATGTTGACAAAAATGTTTATAACATTTTAGCTAAATGGGAGCATAAAGAAATTTTAGAATGTATATATATGGCAGATAGTTATGGATTAATAACACCTAATGATATAGAAAAATATTATAAAATATTAAATTCAATAGGATATAATAAAATAGGTTTTCATGCTCATAACACAATAAATCTTGCATTAGCAAATACCCTAAAAGCCATAGAACTTGGTGCATATAGCGTTGATGTCACATTAAACGGATTAGGGCGAGGAAGTGGAAATCTTGATGCAGTAAATCTGTTTAAGTCTATAAAAGAATATAATCCAAAGTTTTATGAACAAATTACTCTATAAATTGTTTATAAATTTCAGCTTCAGAATTTCTTACTATTCCTTTAGGAATATATAGAACATTATAATTTTCGGCAATATGTTTTATTGAAGGTGAAGCTGATATGATAACAATTTTAGTATCTTTATAATATTTATCATATGTTTTTATTTGTTCAATAAGCCATTGCCCGGCAAGTTTTGGCAAAAAATCACTCTCCATCTGTAAATCAGTAAAAATTACAGAATAAGGATTATCAATAGAACTTTCAATTTTAGCCAAAGCTTCTTTTGCGCAATAAGCACAATCAATTTCAATATTATCTATTGCTAAATATTCAATATTAGATTTATGAAACCTAACCCAACCGGGTACATCATCTACAATTAAAATTTTTGTCATAACGAATTTATTTTAACTAAAATAATAAAATTTATCTACCCTACCAGCTATTGAAAAAACTTATAAACTTTCATAATTTCTAATAGAAAAATAGAAAAATTATATATATCGAAGGATTAGAATTATGAAAATAAAAATTATTATGCTAACTTTGTGTATGTTATTTTGTACGGTTTTAGCGGAGGCTAAAACGCCAAAAGACGCATTAGATTTTTTTAATAGGTACACAAATTATGCAAATACTTACAATTCTGACTTGTTAGATTTATATTCACCTGATGCAAAAATTATTAGAGAAGTTGTAAAACCAACAGGTGAAACTGTTGATATAGTCGTTCCTACCAGAAGATATTTTAAAGAATTGAAAATTGGTCAAAAAACTGCTAAACTTAAAAAGTACAAAAATAAATACAGAAATATTATTGCACAAGAAATACCGGACGGTATAAAAATAAGTGCAGAAAGACAACCCTCAAAAGAAACATATTGGTTAAAAATGTATCAAATAGTACAAGAAACAGATACAGGGTTTAAAATAAAAGAAGAAATGATGCAAACAAAAGTTCAATCATTTTTAAATCATAAAAATAAAGGTGAATAATGAAGAAATTTAGATTTTTAACAGCCGGTGAAAGCCATGGTAAATGTTTAACCGCAATAATAGAAGGTATTCCAGCAGGAATAGAGATAGATGTAGATTTTATAAATAATGAACTTCATCGTCGCCAACAAGGTTATGGACGTGGCGAGCGAATGAAAATAGAACAAGATACAGTTGAAATAACTTCAGGTGTAAGATTTGGTGTAACTATTGGTTCACCAATAACATTAGCTGTTAAAAATCGAGATTTTGAAAGTTGGCAAAAAATTATGAGCGTAGCGCCGGAAGATATTACTGATGAAAAATCATTTTCAACATTCAGACCTGGCCATGCAGATTATGCAGGTAGTGTAAAATACAATCAAAAAGATTTAAGAAATGTATTAGAACGCTCTAGTGCCAGAAAAACAGCAATTGAAGTTGCCGTTGGGGCAGTAGCAAAACTATTACTTAAAGAATTAGGCATAACAGGTTCTTCAAAAATTCTACAAATAGGTTCAGCGTGTTGCCCTTTTGATTTTCACGAGGAAATCGATGTAATGAAAGAAAAAGGTGATACAATTGGTGGAAAATTTGTTGTATCATACAAAAATCTACCTGTAGGGCTCGGGTCTTATGTACATTGGGACAAAGGTATTGATGGTAAATTGGCTCAAGCTATTATGAGTATTCCTGCAATTAAAGTTGTTGAAATTGGAACAAATCCATTGGGTTATCAAGGAAGCAATTATCATGATGAATTGGTTATTAGAAATGGTGAAATTGAAAGATTAAGTAACAATGCCGGAGGTATAGAAGGCGGCATGACTAATGGTGAAGAATTGTTAGTCTCTGCAGTTATGAAACCAATTCCAACAATGAGAAAACCTTTAAAAACGGTTGATGCTAAAACGATGCAAGAAACAGAAGCCCATTTTGAACGTTCGGATGTTTGCGCAGTAGAAGCCTGTGCTGTTGTTGCAGAAGCTAGGGTAGCCTGGGTTTTAGCAGATGAAATTTTATTAAAATATGGCGGAGATAATTTAGAAGAATTAAAAAGAAACTATAATTTAAAATCAGGCAATTAATTTTATTTTTATTTTTTAATTATAATGATAAAAAAGGAGAAATTATGCCAATAGATTTTAATCCGTCTTTTTCATTAAATTTTAACAAATCTTTTCAGCCAAAAATAATTAATCAACAATACTTTACTAATACTCAGCCTAGTAAAGATACTTTTATTAAAAATGTACAAACAAATAATACAACAGCGCTTGACCCTTTATATGACGGAATAAAAATTGAACAAAAATCATTTGGCAAAACTAAAAAAACAAACGAAGATGTTATTTTATACACAATAACCAATAAAAACGGTGCAAGTGTCGATTTATCAACTTTTGGCGCAACAATTACATCAATAAAAGTTCCCGATAAAAATGGACAATTAAAAGATGTAACCCAAGGATATGATAACGTAACTCCATACGAAGAAGCTCCAATCGGACATGCCGGAGGAACTATAGGTCCATATGCAAATAAAATCGATAATGGCAAATTTAATATAAACGGAAAAGAATATTCATTAGAATGCAATAAAGACAATGGAAAAACGCATTCTCATGGAGGAACTCAAGGATTCGATACCAAAAATTGGAATGCTAAAATTTTAAAAGATGGTATTGAATTTACATACATAAAAAAAGATATGGAAAGCGGCTATCCAGGAAATGTCGAAGCAAAAGTAACTTATAAATTTGACAATAAAAACAATTTACATATCCAATACAGTGCAAAGTCTGATAAAGATACAATTATAAATATGACTAACCATACATATTTCAATCTTGACGGAGCAGAACACAGTGAAGAAAATTCAATCTATGAACATATAGTTACCTTACCTAATTCTTCTAAATACACTGTAAATAATAAAATGGCTGTTCCAACAGGAGAAATTGCAAATGTTGAAAATACTCCGTTTGACTTTAGAAAAGCAAAAAAAATATCTGATGATATAGATAAAGAATTTGATCAACTTGCAATTGGTTCAGGATTTGACCAAAACTTCTGTGTTGATAACTATGATGGGCAATCTTTAATTGAAGTAGCAAATGTTAAATCTCCAAAAACAGGAATTATTTTGAAAGTTTCAACTAATCTACCGGGATTTCAATTCTATACAGCTAACCACCTTGGAAAAACCCAACAACCTAACGGGAAAGATGGAAGCAGATACGAAAAACGTTCTGCATTCTGTATCGAGCCTCAATTTTATCCAAATGCAATAAATACAGAAAATTTCAAAGAAAAAGGTATTCTTAAATCAGGTAATGAATATAATAGAGAAATAATATATTCTTTCTCTACTGAAGATTAATCAAATAAATCATCTGCTGATTTCTGTAAGATTTCTTGAATTTTTTTCTCTTTTTGATTTATAACTGATTGGTTTGATGATATTTTTGAAGAACTATCAATATATTTGCGAACACCATCAGTTTCCACTTTACTTAATTCTTTTATATAAATTGGCAGATTAATTGCCTCCGGATATTTAGATAAAAATTCATCTTTTGATATATGTGTAACCATATATTTGCGATTTATAATTGGTTTACCGTTTTCTGATGCTAAGATTTTTGATACAACCGGATCAATATTAAAAGTATATTCTTTATTAGATTTTTTAACATTTATGGAATAATAAGTAAAATCAACATATTTTGGCGATTTTACTCGAGAAACAGTTATATCCGCGCCATCAGAAGCCTTCATATGAAATCTTCCTGCAAATATATTTCCATTAGGAAGTTTTTCATGTATAAACTGCGTGCTTCTTTTTTCTACAGGAAGACTAAATATATTATCTAATAATTCTTTAATACTTGAAAGTGTCATGTTTTTATACAAAGAAATTGTAGAATCAATATTATGACCAGTTAGATTATCAGGACTAAACACTTTGTCATTATAATATACCTTATCATTTTTAGTTTGCGTTGTTACTGTAGCATATTTTACTCTTGATTCAGTTTTTGTTTGTTTTTGTTTTACTATGGATTTAATTTGAGCTTTTTGTTCTGATTCTTTTTTCCTTTGTTCTAGTTTTAATTGTTTTTGATTTTCTTTTTCTTGTTTTGCCAGAGCTTTTATTTGCGCTTTTTGCTCAAGTTCTTTTTTCCTTTGTTCTAGTTTTAATTGTCTATCCTGCGCAACTTCACTTGTATTTATACTTCGTTGTTTTCTTTTTACTTTATAATCTTCAATAAAATCTTCAAATTTATTGAATTCAGTATTTAAAGTATCTAAAATCTCAGATAAATTATAATTTTTAATTTCTTCATCAGAAATATCTATCAAATTGTTTGGTCTAAGATCATTAGAACCTAAAGAAGTAGTTTTGACCCTTGCAACTTTACCACTTTCAAAAAATACAAAAGCATTTGTCATTTTATCATCATTATCAAGAATAAATATTCTAAAGAGTCTATCATCATCTTTGCTTTGCAAAGGACAAAAGCTGTATGTGTTTCCTGATTTATTATAATTTTTTAACACTATACCTTTAGCTTTTGCACTAACAGAATCTCCAAAATAAGCTTTCTTTAAAGCTAGGGCATATTTTCCTTGTCGAAAATTCAAAGTTTGTGATAAGCGTTTATAATTGGATACAATTTTACCTATTTCATCTTTAATTCCTTCGCTGTGTTTTAATTCATAAAGACTTCTCATCGTATCAAAAACTTTAGTATCATCTTTGGAATCTATAGTTCTTCTATTAATCGTTTTGAAATTTTCAGAATAAAATTTCAATTTTTCCATTTCTGAAATCAAATTTTTTAAATACTTAGCCGACTCAATTTTTGTTTTATCTGAAAATGGATTCTGCGAAACTAAACCAAGATTTTCCTTTTTAGAAGTAACTAATACCGTACCATTTTTATCAACTCTATAACGTAATAAATTCTTATTTTCTTTATCTAAAATTCCAAAAGTTAAAAGCTCATCACTATTATTTTTAGAATTAAATCTCACAACTTGTAATCGTCTATTATTAAAACCATTTAAACTATCAAAAATAAACCCTTTAACCTTCTCTCCAGATACCAAATTAGGATATAAAGACTTAAATTTTGTTTGATAAATACCATTTAAAGAACTTATCATAGAAAGGATTTTATCATAAATTTCAGAAATATAAGTGACCCCTGAAAGTTCTTCACTGGTCAAATTAATAGTCTTTTTAAGTAATTCTGAATTACCTGTAAATACTTGATTTTTAGAATAATTATTTGTCTTATTTTCAAATTTTTGATTATTATATTGAAAATTTCTATTTAATACATTTTGAATAAACATAGCAATAACAAAAAATCACCTGAATAATATTTTTTGCTATTGTTAAATTTGTGATTAATATTGATCAATATTCTTTATAACTCTACAAGGATTTCCAACAGCAACGGTATCTGCAGGAATATTTTTAGTTACAACAGAACCAGCACCAATAACAGCTCTATCTCCAATTTCAACACCTGGTAAAATAGTTACCCCTCCACCAATCCATACTTGTTTACCTATAGTAATAGGCTTAGCCCACTCTTTGCCTTCGACTCTTTCTTTTGCATTAATAGGGTGAATAGCTGTATAAAAACCACAATTTGGACCAATAAAAGTATCGGAACCTATTTTTATTTTTGCACAATCTAAAAATACGCTATTATGATTTATATATACAAAACCATCAAATTCAATATTATAACCATAATCACAGAAAAAATTTGGTTCAATAACGCTATTATTACCGGCATTACCAAGTAAACTTTCCAACAATTCTCTTTTTTCTTCTACCTGCTGAGGTTTTAACGCATTATACTTCATGCACAATTCTTTTGCTCTAAAACGATCTTGTTCTAAATCTTCACAAAATGGCATATAAACTTCACCATTGACCATTTTTTCTCTTTCATTCATATTCAAACACCTCTTTTTAAAACTTTTTTAATATTATAATACAAACAACATTATTGCTTTTTATCTAAAAATAAAGTATAATCAGGCTTAGAAAGATAGGGGAAGAAATGAAAAAAATATTATTAGGTATAACAATTTTATTTGCATTTATTTGCACATTTTTTAATACAACAGCTATAGCAATTCCTGTAGAAGCACCTCACTGGCAAAAATCACCAATTTCAGTATATGTACCAGCAGATGATGCTAAAACAATAACAATGCGCCACGCATTTGAAAGATGGCAAAAAGACTCATATGGAATGCTAAAATTTATATTTGTAAACGATGCAAAAACTGCAGACATTGAAGTTGAATTTACAGAAAGCGTTGATGGTTCTGACGGACCAATTGGAGCATACGATTTAACAATTAGAGGGGAAGAAATCAAAAAAGCAAAAATCCAAATTGCAACAAAAAGCCCTAAAATTAAACAATATTCAAGAGATTATGTTTTTACAGTTATGCTTCATGAAGTAGGTCACGCTCTTGGTATGGAAGATTCCAATCGTAAAAAATCCAGTATTATGTACATGCCAGTTAGTGAAACTCAAGATATACTAAAACTTGATATGCGAAAATTATACAAAGTTAATAACTGGACTTGGATGGATAGAAGAATTAATATAGACAACTAAATTACCAAGAATATATTTTAGCTAAAACTTTTAAATCCTCAGGTTTTATATCTTGGTATCGACTTCCTTTTGCATAATACATAATGCTCATAGGATCTGATGAGTGTTGAAATATTCCTATAGCATGTCCGATTTCATGAACCATTATTCTATATACAGCATCTTTTCTAAATGCAGCACCATTTGGAGCATTATCTGCGATTTGAATTTTGGCTGAAACAAGTCTGTTACCTATAGTTCTAGGATATGTAACACCAGCAGCTCTTTCCATTTTCGAAGTTTTTGATGCATCTTTTACAAATTCTACAGTTATTTGAGCATCATCAGGTGATGATACATAGCGAAAAACTATTTTATCATCCGTAGCTTGTGACCATCTGGCAAAAGCTTGCTTCATTAATTCTTTTTTATCATTTGGTTCGATATATGTTCTTATAGATTTAGGATTATCCCAACCCGCATTAGCATAAGCACTTCCTATAAAGGAAAACATACATACAAAAAATAATACTGCTGCTATTAAACTTTTTTTCATAATATCTATCCCCATTTTCTAATTATTGCCAACCATAAATTCTATATAATTCTGCCAAATCATATTTTGTTATTTCTCTTTTTGCATCTATTAAAGGATACATAATATTATTTGGATTAGTAGAATGAACTACAATTCCTATAGCATGTCCTATTTCATGAAGCATTGAAGTATAAACATCATCACGACTAAGCGTACGTCCTGCTGTTGATTTTGCAGGAATCAAAATCTTCGCGTGTATCATTTCATGCTTAGCTGAGTATAAACAGTTTGTCAATCCCGTTGCATTTTGCATATTCCCAGGAACCCTATCTACAAATATAACTTCAATATCGGCATCTTTTGGTGAATCAACGTAATAAAATACAACTTTATTTTTAGTTAACCTAGACCATTCTGCAAAAGCATGTTCCATCATAGTGGAACGTTCTAAACCAGGTTGTATATATGTGTTCAAATGCTTTGGATTTGCCCAGCGTTTTTGTACAGTTGCAGCATTTACACTACTTACACCTGCAATACACAAAAATAAAAATAAAAAAATAGAAACAAATTTTTTCATAATATTAATCCCAACCATAAATGTTACCGAGAGTTTGTAAATCAGATTTTAAAATTTCCTGAACATCATTTTCATACGGGTACATAATACTCATAGGATCCTTAGAATGTTCAGTTATACCCATTGCATGCCCAATTTCATGAAGCATAACTGTATAAACCTCATTATGTCTTAAACTACGACCATCTGCCGTTTTATCAGCAATATATATCGCAGCTTTTGTCATTTTCCCGCTTGAAGTTTGCCTATATCTTGTCAATCCTATTTCTCTATCTGCATTTGGAACGACATCTACAAAATAAACTTCAATTTGTGCCGGATTTGGAGATGTAATATGGTTAAATACAAATTTATTATTAGTCTTTCTTGACCACTCTGCAAATGCACGTTTCATCATATCGGTCCTAGGGTGACTTGCAGGTATATAAACTTTAAGATATTTAGGATTAAACCATTTTCCAAGTTTATCCGCATTTGCTTCCATTGAAAAAGCAATTAAGCACATCAAAACCAGGCAAAATGAAGTGATAAAATTTTTCATATACTCTCTTCTTTCTTACACACATAAAATCTATCGGCTTGTAGAATTAATAAATTTAATAAAATTTGTACATTCTTTTCAAAACTTTACAATACTTTATTGAAAAACACGCTAAATCTGAACTATAATAAGCAAGTAAGGGATATTTGTATGGGTAACGAAGTAATTTCAACAAAAGAAAATAAACCAACTCACAAAAAATATGTTTTAAAAAAACGTGACACATTTAAAACAGATTATAAAGTTAACTATGAACAAGACCTAAATCCTGCCCAATTATGTGCAGTAACGACAAAAGAAGGTCCAGTATTAGTTATAGCAGGAGCTGGTTCCGGAAAAACAAAAACCCTAACCTATAGAGTAGCAAGACTGATTGAAGATGGTGTAAACCCTGAAAATATTTTACTTTTAACATTTACTAAAAAAGCTGCAGCAGAAATGCTTAATAGAGCAACACTGGTCCTTGATAACAGATGTGAAAAAGTTGCAGGAGGAACATTCCACTCTTTTGCAAACATTATCTTGAGAAAATACTCTAAACTTTTAAAATTAAAAAATAATTTCACAATTATGGACAAAACCGATTGTGAAGATATCATAAACCATATAACAGGAAAATTGTATCCTAAAAAAGAAAAACGTTTTCCGAAAAAAAACACAATATTGGAAATATATTCAAAAAGCGTAAACAAAGAAACACCTACAAAACAAATTATTGAAGAAGAATTTCCACAATTTGCACACTGCGAAGATAAAATTATTGAAATTCATAAAGCCTATGTAGGATATAAAAGAGAAAACTCTGTTCTGGATTATGATGATCTACTTTTATATATAAAATTATTACTGGAAAATAATGAACAGCTAAGAAAAAACCTATCAAACCAATATAAATATATTATGGTTGATGAATACCAAGATACAAATACACTTCAAGCTGACGTCATAAAACTTCTAGCTTCAGAACACAACAATATAATGGCTGTAGGTGATGATGCTCAAAGCATATATTCATTCCGTGGTGCAAATTACAGAAATATACTGGATTTCCCAAAATTATTTGAAAATACAAAAATAATTAAACTTGAACAAAATTACAGAAGTACTCAAAATATTCTAAAACTTACAAATACAATTATTGCAAAAGCCAAAGAAAAATATGCAAAAACACTTTTTTCAAATATTCAATCTCCACAAAAACCTGCACTAATTTGCGCCAAAGATACACAAATGGAAGCAGATTTTATATGCCAAAGAATCTTAGAATTATTAGATGAAGATATAAACTTATCAGACATTTGCGTTTTAACAAGAAATGCCAGAATGTCATATTCTTTAGAAATAGAACTTTCAAAAAGAGCTATACCATATCAAAAATTCGGTGGTCCTAAATTTATGGAAACAGCCCATATTAAAGATATTGTTGCTCACCTAAGGGTAATAATTAACCCTGATGATATTATTAGTTATAATAGAATACTATTGCTTTTAAAAGGTGTAGGAGCCGCAACTGTTAACAATATAATGCCAATTATAAAAGGACAAATAAATCCTGACATAAAACTTTTACCGGCAAATAAATCTTCAAGTATCATTCCACTATTAACAACATTAGAAAAAATAAGAAGTAAACTTCCAACAAAAAAACCTTCTGAAATTGTTAGTGAGATAGTTGAATATTATAGACCTATTTTAAAAGACAAATATGATGATTTTTCTAAACGAGAAAAAGATTTAGACCATTTTGAATATCTTTCAACACAATATTCTAATTTGGAAGATTTTATAAGCGATTTAGCCCTTGAACCGCCTGATGCAAGCGTTGAAGGTATGTATAAAAATAACAGTGATGATGAAGCATTAACAATTTCAACCATACATTCAGCAAAAGGACTGGAGTGGGATAGCGTATTTATTATAGGCGCTGTTGATGGGAGATTCCCAAGTGCATATTCATTCAATTCAGAAGAAGAAATGGACGAGGAATTAAGACTTATGTATGTTGCAACAACAAGAGCTAAAAACAATTTATATATAACATATCCGGTTGATATGTACGACTATTCAATGAATATGATATTATCAAAACCTTCAAGATTTTTAGATAATATTCCTGATGATATACTGGAAGTTTGGGACATTACAGAGGAGTAAACACATAATGCTAATTAAAATATACACAGATGGAGCTTGCAGCGGAAATCCCGGCAAAGGTGGTTATGGAACAATTCTTATTGCCGAAGATGAAAACGGAATAGTCCATAAAAAAGAAATTACTCAAGGTTTTAAAGTAACGACAAATAACAGAATGGAACTGCTTGCAGCTATAGTTGGTCTTGAGGCATTAAAAAAACCTTGTGATGTCGAATTAACCTCAGATTCTAAATATTTGGTTGATGCTTTTAATCAAAAATGGATTGACGGCTGGGTTAAAAAAGGCTGGAAAAGCGCAAATAAACAACCGGTAAAAAATCAAGACCTTTGGAAACGCCTATTAAAAGCAAAAGAACCACATAATGTCAAATTTATATGGGTAAAAGGGCACAATGGACACGAATATAATGAAAGATGTGATCAAATGGCTGTTCAATCAGCCAATAGCGATAACTTGCTAGACGATACAGGATGTATAGAATAACTTAGACTATATATGTAAACATATATTTCAATATATCGTGAAATATTGAAAAAAAAATTATTTTACAGTATTATAATATCTGCAATTAAAAAATAGACAATAATAGTTCTGGAGAAAAGATGAAAATTACCTCAGTAAAAAATACCCTAACGTTTAGAGCCGATGACTCTAATCCAAATTTTGATGCTTCAGAAAAAAAGAAAAAAGAAAAAAAATATGTTGACCCATTAGCCAATTGGCCAATGAGAGGTTTGGGCTATACCAACGATATTGGTGTTGCAATCAATGAAATTGCACCAACTACAGCAAGATTATTCTGGGTTCCTGCGTTAATGTATTTTGGTGCTGACGTATATGACAAATATAAAAATAAAGGTAATAAATATGACCCTAATGCTAAACGTGCATTCTCTCAAGCTGTTTTCCAAGCATTTGCAAGTATTATTTTACCTACTGTATTTGGTCATATAGGACAAAGTGCTTTTTCTCAACTTGATAAATACAAAGGAAATAAAATTTCTACAAATGCAAAAGAACAAACTCTAAGATTTATTGATTCACATATTGCAGAACACGATATATTCAAAGAAAATCGCAATAAAGATGAAATCATTAACAAGTTTATAAACAATTTTGATATATTCTATCAAAATAAGAAAAACAATTATCAAGAAAAAAATATTATAGTAAAAATCTATGATAAATTACTTGCAAATTGTAAAAGAGGTGCAATAGCAAATTCTAATGAAGAAAGAATTAAAGATTTTGCCAAAAAACAATTTACAAACATCCTAGATAATTGCAAAACTTCTGCTGAATCTAAAAAAATATTAGATAATAAAATTTTCAAATTAAAAGCTTGGAAATCATTAGGCGCATTTACAGCTCTACTATTAACTGTAAAACCTATTGACGTTTTTGTTGAAAATATTATTATTAAAAAATTCGTAGAACCTCAAATGGAAAGATTTAATTTCCATACATTTACATTTGACGAATTTGCAAAAACTAAACCAAATGAAGATAAAGCCTAAATCACTTTCTTAAATCTTCAATTGCTTTTATGGCATTATTCACTGAATAACTCCAGTTATTAATTTCATCATTTACAAATGGTTTAACTGAAGTTAGCCAAATTGTGTTGTCCCCAGATAAATCAAACCATCTAAATTCATAATGCCAATTAAACAAAGCAAAAGTTTTAATACCAATAGCTCCTGCTAGATTCAAAATACAATTATCAGAAGTTAACATTACATCTATATTTGCAATTGCAGCTGCGGTATCTGCAAAATTATTAAAATCTTTTGCAATATTAATTACCTTGTTATTTTTAAAACATTCAAATTCCTTATCATCAATTCCTTTAGTAAAAGAATATATTTCTACATTCTGTAAATTATCTAAAGGTAACAATTGCTCTAATGCAATATCTCTTGTTTTATTTCCTGTTACACTACCGGAAAATGAAATACCTATTTTGAACTTATTGTTATTAAAATATTTTTCTTTAAAGGTTTTTACCAAATTTTCATCAGGTTTAATAAATCCTTCGCCAACAGAAAGTTCATCTCCTGAAAGTTTTAACACCACAGGAATAGACATTGATGGGATATGATAATCAAACTTTAAAGTTTCCAAATTCGCTAAACTTTTAGGGATAACTTCAATTCCCCAATCATTATCTTTTAACAAATCATATATACAATCCTGAACAACAAAAATAACATGTTTTGCCAATTGTTTTAATCTTGGCATATAACCCCACATTAAAAAAGTATCTCCAAAACCTTGTTCATAATGCACAAGCAATGTTGATTTAGAAATATCTTTAACCCCATTCCATTTTGGCTTTGGCATATTCGGATATTGTGTTCTATTATTTTCTTTTTGAAATCTTGAATCAAAATATTTATGCCACTGTTCAAAATCTTTTGTTTTCAAACAAAATGCAGCATAATCATATTTATCATCATTTGTCATTTCATTTATTTCTAACAATTTATCCCAATGTTTTCTGCAAGTAGCCCAATCATTAGCCTTAGATGCCATAATTGTTGCATTCTTATGAAATAATCTAACATATGGTTCTAAATCAGAAGCTTTTTCAAAATTATTCAGAGATTTTATTATATCCTCATACTTATTTGTAACATTTGTATATAACAAGTTATAATAGCATCCCAATTGATTATATTCGTTTGCTCTGATTTTATTTACACCCTTTAATTCAAGATATTTTTCATAACATTTAATGGTGCTTGGAACATCATTTTGTTTTTCATAAATTTCACTTAACAACTTATACAAATCTTCATTTTCTAAATCGAGCGCTTTTAAATATTGTACAAGCTCCACTTCAAGATCATACTGATTAAGAGCATCTAAACACTTAATATAATTACGAATATTATTTATATTTCTCTGTTCATACTTAAAAATTGCAGTATAACATATCGCTGCATCTGAATAATCATAATCTTTCAGATATTCTTCTGCCAATCTTGTCATTTTAGAAAGGAAAATATCACGTGAAAATGTCATTTCCATATTTATTTTATCTTTCAAATCTTTGTCTGATTGGAGCATTTCCAAGTTATTATAATAAGATTCAAAATAACTTATTGCTTCAACAATTTTTTCTTGCTCAATTAAAGCAATCCAAACAGCTCTATTTAGTTTTAATAAAAATAAATTATTCATAATAAAATCCTATTAAAGTATATACCATAACTTTAATATTTTAGTCATACAATTAATCGATTTTTAATGTTATAATTATCAATCTAAAAGATTTTGACAACAATGTTTAAATTTTATAATATATAGAAAAAATTATAAGGAGCAACATATGACATTACCAAATAATATACCGGAAGCTGCAAAAAAAGAAGTAGAAAAGCTATTAAAAGGAAATAAAAATTTCATAAACGGCACCCCAACAGCAAAAAATATGTGCCTTGGAACATTAAAATCACTAGCAAATCATCAAGCACCATATGCTTGTATCTTAACTTGTTCAGATTCAAGAGTTGTTCCGGAAATAATATTTGATTGCGGTATCGGAGAATTATTTGTAGTAAGAGTCGCAGGAATGACTGTAGGACCTAATATAATAGAAAGTCTTGAATATGCAGTAAAAAAATTACACGTACCACTTGTTATGCTTCTTGGACATGACGATTGCGGGGTTATGACATATGCAAATGCAAATTACCCAAACATGACTGAGAATTTTCAATCTTTATTAAAATGCGTATATCCGGTTTTTGATAAATACGGACAAATAACCTGCAATAATAATGTTGCACAAAAACATACCGTATGGGTTAAAGACTACATTTTGGAACATTCTAAAATTATCAAAGAAGCGGTTGATAGAGGAGAATTATATCTTGCAAAATGTCACTTTGACCACAATAGCGGAGAAGTATTCTTTATAGATCACGATCTAAACAGACTTACTTAAGATAATCCATCAATTTGTTTAACAATTGAGATTTTGTATGGAAACCTACAAATTTAGCAATTTTTTCACCTTGCTTTAATAAAATAAAAGTAGGGAAACCTTTAATGCCATATTTTGCAACAAGATTAGGACATTCATCACCATCAACAATGCCTATCCACATTTGCGAATCTTTTAATTCTTCAAGTTCTATACGCTGATTTTTACAATACATACACCAAGTTGTATAAAACTCAACTAATTTTAAACCACTTTTTGTTTCTTGTTCAAAATTATCTTCATTTAATTCTTCTATCATATATTCCTCCTAAATTTAATTTATTTCTATTATAATTTATATAGATATATTTGATATCAAATACATTCACATTTAGAGTAATAATACTTAATAATTATAGATACATATAGCAAATTCTATTGTATTCTATTTTATATATATACTAAAATATTTTAATATAAATAGACATGATAAATAATATAAATTTAAAACCTCAATTAAATCAAAATAATATTTACATAAATAATAATGTAAATAAAAATAGATATGCTCCAAATTATCAAAATACAAATTTTTTAGCTAGAGAGAGAAAAAAAATTAACTTTACAGAAGGTTTGTACATATATACAAATGGTCTTTTTAAACAAGCTAAAGAAATTTGTACTTCAATAGTAAAACACCCAATAAAAACAATTGCTATAGCAGGAACAACCTCATTAGCCCTATTAGCTTTGCCTTTAATTGGTATTCCATCTGCAGTAGGAGCAGGGGTTTTAGCAATTGGATTTGCAGGATATTCAACATATAAAAGTACAGTACATACTATAAACTTTATTAAAAATAATAAAAGAGGAAATTATAATTTAGCAAAAAATAATCTGGAAAAATTAGGAGAAGATACTATTGATTTAGCACTATCTATACCTTTCTTACCTAAAGCTATCACCAGAATTAAAAATTTTGCTAAATACGGAAAAATTAGCTTTAATCAAGCAATGTTAAAAGACTTACGAGCAAGTAAATCTTACCAAGAAGAATTTATAAAACTAAGAAATTATGATAAAAATTTAAACAGAAACATAAACTATCAAAGTATTGTTGATAAAACAATAGCAAAGATTAAAAATTTAACAGATACTGAAAAAACAATTTTAAGACAATATGTTCTTGAATACAATGTTCCGATTGAAGACATACCTAAAGTAACTTTAAACCAATGGGCTAGAACAAGGAACATTCATACCCAACCTCATCTAGCATATACAACACTCCCAAAAGATACCGGAGGTCTTGCTGTAACTAAAGATTGCTCAATTATATTAAACGACTATAAAACGACTGTAAACAATAATACTTTTAGTCAATTCAAACAAATAAGTTCTCGCTTTAATGGATATAAAAATCAATATGAAATTACATACCTTGATACAAAAACAGGTAACACTTTTGTTGAAACTATAGAAAAAGATATTTTAGATAATTATAATCTACTATATACAAGGGAAAAAGAACTTTCAAAAGAAGCTCAAAGAATCTTAGTAACCATACACGAAAGAGAACATATTCATGATTACGCACAAATAATCGCTCAGAAAGGCGAAAATTTCTTTACATTAACAAATGAAGGCAAAAATATATATAACAGCATGATTGCAGAAATGCCAAAAGTCCAACCAAATTCCCCACAAGCTGAATTTATAGAAAAATTAGCCAATGCAAAAAATAATGGAACTGCAGTTTCTTATATCAAAAACTTTAGAGAAATCAATGCAAGAAATGCGGAAACAGCAGCTCTAAACGATCCTAATTTTGCAGTTCTTGACCAAATATTCAAAGATACAAACAAAATAGGTACACCATCACTTAAAGAAACTATTTTACTAAATACCCTAAGACCAGAATCTGCAATAAGTTAGTAACGTAAAGGAATTTTAGAGCGATAAACTTGTTTATCCTGATACCCAAAATTTAATAGCATTCTGTTTGTGCTTGTATAGAATATATTTTCATCAAAAGTAGGCCCTATATTGATTGAAGTAACAGAATCTTTAGAAAAATGATATTCTAAATAGGGAACAAATAATCCATTTTTTTCAACAACCATAGTAGGTTTTGATGTTTCAACTCCAAAAACATTAACAATAACTATTCTATATTCATGTTCATTTTCAAATTGTGGGTTTTTAAAAAATATACTAACAATACTCAATACATCAATTAATTCAAATAAAATATCAAATAATTTAACTTGATTATTTTTTTTAGATTTTAAAGCTCTTTCAAAGAGCATATTCCATTTTTTGAATATTGCATGAATTATTTTTATTTGTTTTTGCTTATCATAAATAACACTGCCATAAATTGGTAAATAATTATTTTCAGTCATTTCAGTAACAAGTTTTTTCTTATCAAAACCTATATTATATCCTGTATAATTTTTACCTTTTGCATAATTATTCCATAACGTCAGATTATCACCCTCTGTTGAAAAAGATGTAGTAAAATATTCTAATTTATTTACGAAATCATTATTTCCATCAACAATATGCTTATATTTATTGCGAAAATGATTTTTAATTTTATCAAACAAATCAGGATTTAAACCATCAAATTCATCAATCAGATGAACAATTAATCTGTAAGAATAGGCTATTTCTTCTTTATCATTAAGATATAGAGCATTAGAAAATCTTAAAGCTCCACCTGATAATATATTTAAAAGTTTTTCCGGTTTTGTATAATGATAAATCGTATAATTTGTATCATTATCAAGAATTTTCTTTATTTTAGGTATTTTTTCCAACAAAACATCATAATACGACATTAAAAAAACCTCGCAGCCTATATCTAAATTATAACATATTTTGCAGATGTTTGCTATGAATATTAGCGTTTCATATTACTTTCAAGACGAACCTTAATCTGTTCAACTTCTTCTGGAGTCAAGTAATTATAGAATTTAGCAAACTCTTCCATTATTTCCCAACCGGAATAATTACCACTTTGAACTTTCTTAATCCAAGCATTAACTTCTTTTGTCATCATAATACTTAACCCCTTTCGCATGTATAATATAAACACTTTTTATATTATACATTATTTTAGGAATTCATCAAGACGTTTCATAGCTTCAATTGTATTTTCTCTGCTACCAAAGGAAGTTAATCTAAAATAACCTTCTCCATTGACACCAAATCCTGAACCTGGCGTACCTACAATTTGAACATTATTTAATAGATAATCGAAAAATTCCCAAGATGTCATATTATTAGGACATTTTAACCAAATATATGGAGAATGCTTACCACCAATGTGCCAAATATTATGTTTTTCTAATGTTTGAGAAATTATTTTTGCATTCTCTTTATAATAATTAAGATTTTCTTGAATTTCTTTTTGTCCATCTTGTGTAAATACAGCTTCTGCACCACGTTGAATAATATATGGTACCCCATTGAATTTTGTAGTTTGACGTCTTAACCACATTTTATTTAACAAACCATTTTCTATAGCCTTTGGAACAACTGTATAACCACATCTTGTTCCGGTAAAACCTGCCATTTTTGACAATGAACAAAATTCAATAGCACAAGTTTTTGCACCTTCGATTTCAAAAATACTACGTGGCAAATCTTCATCTGTAATAAAGCATTCATATGCTGCATCAAACAAAATCACAGATTTATTTTCATTTGCATAATCAACCCATTGTTTTAACTGTTCTTTATTATAAACTGCACCTGTTGGGTTATTTGGTGAACACAAATAAATTATATCTGCTTTAATAGATTTATCAGGAAGCGGTAAAAAATTATTTTGAGCATTTGCATTTATATAAACAATTTTTCTACCTGCCATTGTATTTGTATCAACATAAACAGGATATACAGGATCAGGTACTAAAACTGTATTATTAACATCAAACAAATCTAAAATATTTCCTAAATCTGATTTTGCACCATCTGAAATAAATATCTCATCTATACCTAATGAAACATTATGACTTTTATAATATGCTTGAACTTTTTCTCTTAAAAAATCATAACCTTGTTCAGGACCATATCCTCTAAAAGTTTCTTTTACACCCATTTCTTCAGATGCAGATTTTAAAGCATTCACAACAACTTTACATAAAGGAAGAGTAACATCACCTATTCCTAATTTTATAATTTTTTTATCAGGATTATTCGATGCAAATTCATTTACTTTTTTAGCAATAGTTGAAAATAAGTAGCTATCTGAAATATTTTGGTAATTTGTATTTACATTCATGTTAAACTCCCTTTCTTTATCATGTTTATTCTTTTGTAATTATAACATAAATCCTCTGATAAAATATCAGAGGTTTTATTGTAATTAAATTTTCTATTATTATGCTAAGTCTAATCCATATAACCCCGGAAATAATATTCGCATAAAATTATACATATTACTAAAAGGATTTAACACTCCGGAATTATTTGGTTTAGAAATTCCATTATCAGCGTAAAAATTATCAACACGTGATTTCGAAATCGGAGCGACATTGAAACTCATTGCCATATCTTCAAAATCCCCTCTTGGTATACGTTCTTTTTTAGTTGTATCCCAAGGATTTACAACTTCGACATAATCATCAGTAATCTTAGTCACAGTTAATGCATGCCCGCCACCAGCTTTTGTAGAACCATCAGGACCATCCTTACCGACGATTACACCTACAGTAATTGAATATTCTGATTCATGACCTTTATATTTGTCTAACATTTTTTGCAAATCAGAATCTTTATTATAAATATGGTTAACTTCAACTAAAGTATCGGCCTTTTTACATAATCCTTTTTGTCCTAAAGCTTTACTATCACTAACATAGCCATATTCACCGGGTTTATATAATTTTGCACGGCGTCTTTTTGATTTTGGCGCTTGATATAAATCAGATTTTTGACCGGTTAAAATAAATACAGCATCGTACATCTGACCACTAGATAATGTATCAGACTCAGACATAGGACCAAATTGCCCTGCAATATATCTTTGACTTTTCTTTCCTAGAGCTTTATTTGTTTGTAAAACTTCGGCCCTAAAAGCTTCCATTGCCAATTCCAAAACTATTACTTCAATATCTCCATAAGCATAAGACTTACCTGCCATTGATTTAGCCTTTTTGACAGCTTCTGCAGTTATGGTATATCTACCTGTAATCGCACACTTGTCGCCTTGTCCAATTTCAATATAGTGATTTCTAGCAGCAACGGCTCCTGGTAAGGTTACTGTATAGGAACCATTAGAATTTTTTTGAATATTTTTTTGAAGAATTTCTTGTCCTTCTTTTGTTCTTGCAATAGAATCAATAGCTGCTAAAAAATAACAATCGCCTCTTTTACCTTGTCTAAAGGCATCAATTTTACCATTATCATAAAGTATATTATCATGATATTCTTCAATTAACTCAGGAGGACAATTATTTACCCTTGGAGCCGAAGTTCCAGGATGAATAGGGTCAGAAACATTATCTACATCAATTATTCTTCTTCCGCTTTTTTCTGGACCTAATTCATAAGGATCATCTTTCACGGGTTTATTCGGTTTTTGTGGTTTTTGCTGGTGATCAACAATATATCTGATATATTGTTCTTTTGTCATTACAATATAATTTCCATCAGGACGTTTAATAAATATTAACCTTTTAGAATCTTCGTTTCTTGACACTGGCAATTTGTATTGCGGTTGAAATAATATTTGTCCTGCCGAAACATTATCCAGATTTTCTATCCCCATAATTTTATTTTCCCCTTATATTTTTATAAAGTATTATTTTCTTATAAAATTGCTTTAAAAAATTTTATGTTAAATTATATTTACTAAAATTAATATTTTGACAAAAAATATTTTTTTTTTCATTTTATTCTGGTATAGTCATGAAAAAGACTATGTATGTAGTAAAATAAAAATTCAAAAAGGATAGTAATGGCAGAATATATATTGCAAAAAACAAAGGAAACACAAAACCAAACTTCAAGAAAAATGTATGTTTCCGTTCCGTTTAGTAGAGTTCAAGCTGTAGAAGAGCAATTGAAAAAAATTTTTGAAAATGAATTAAATTCAGAAGGGTCAATTTTAGTTAGTTATAAACCGGAAATATTATCTAGATTAGCAAGATTTTTATCAGGTCACGTTAATCGTTCAGCATCAATAGGTATTGCAGGAGAAACAGCAAGCGGAAAATCTACAATTACATTAGATATTATTGACACTATAAAATCTTTTACGACAGAATTTGAAATTGATAATGCCATTACAAGAGTAAATACAGATGATTACTATTATGATCGTTCAGAAATGGTAAAAGCTGCAGGTAGTTTTGCTGAATTTGCAAAAAACTATGATTTAGATGTTCCTCATGCACTAGAATTAGAACTTATGAGCAAACATATTAAAGAATTATTATCTGGCAAATCTGTATATCTTCCTAAATATGACATGTCAGGAACTGCAAAAAGATATGATAATCACACATTAGCTAATCCTTCCAAAATTATTATTTCGGAAGGGTTATTTGCACTTACTGAAAAAATAAAAGACGCATTTGATTTCAAAATATATGTTGATGTAAAAGCTGAAGTTCAAAAAGAAAGATTTTATGTAAGAGCAGCAGAAAGAGACTTAGGTGATTCTGCAGACGGAATATATAAAAATGCTTCTCAAAAAGCAGAAATTTATATTCGCCCTTGCAAAAAAGATGCTGACATTGTACTTTCTGGAGAAGCTGTCAGAGCAAGATATAAAGCTTTTTTAAACAAATTAATTAACATTGTTCAACAAGAAAATTTCCAAAATAGAGTTATTATGTAATTGTTACGAAATAATAAAATTTTTGAATATTCCCAAATACTGATTACAATATTTATGGGATACGTATCATAATAAATAAATAGTAGTCAGATGATCAAGGGAATAAAGAGATTTTTAGCAGTTGCTGCATGTATTACTGTAATAAGTAATTCATACAATATTTCTTGCGCAATTGAAAATGTAAATACCTTTAGAGGAAGTGCTGACGGAACTACAAATACCCTTACAATAGACAATGAATCAGGTGACACATCAACATATGTCTGGGCAGATTCTGATCCAAAATCTGTCACTATAACAATGAATGGTGGACAGCTTGATATTAGTAATTACTCTTCTTCAAACCTTAATGGTGTTATAAATGCCGAAGCGGGAAATATCTCACTTACAAGTGGAGTTTTGACAATAACAGGTCAAAGTAACATTGCTCAAAGCGTACATACCGTAATTAATGAAGGCTCAACACTTTCAGTAACCGGAGGTAATGTAAACCTTGATTCTGGTACAGATGTTTTAGCTGGAAATATTCAAATATCCAGTGGCAAACTCACTGTAGATAATATTGTAAAACCGACAACCGGATCATTCTCACAAACTGGAGGAGAAACAACTGTTACTGGAGCATTTGAATTTAATAATACTGAAGATAACATTTCTGGTGGAACATTTAATATTGGTTCTAGTGCAAGCTCAGCAAATATGAACTTTAAAAAAGGAGTAATAAATTCTGATGCAAATTTAAACCTTAAATCAAACAGCGATATGAATATCTCCGATGGAGAAGTAAACATTGATAGCACTGATAATTGGGAAGGGAATATTAATGTTGAAGGCGGAACTTTAAACATTGATAATAACAAAAAAACAGGAACATTAACCCAAAGTAATGGAACAATAAATGTATCAGGAAAAGATTTTGATTTAAATAATAGTAACGATTTACTTGATGGTGGCTCTATAAACATTGGAGATGGTACAACACCTTCTCAATTAAACGTATCCAAAGGAACAATAACTTCAAATTCATCAGTAACTTTAAATGACAAAAGCACAATTAATATTTCAGGCGGAAACGTAGCAATCGATGCTGATGACACTTGGGGTGGCACTATCAACATGACCGAAGGAAGCCTTGCAATTAACGGCAATAATAAAACCGGTAAATTTACTCAAACTGGCGGAGAAACTACCGTTATGGGTGAAGGCTTTGATTTAAATAATGAATATGACACCATTGACGGCGGGAAACTTACAATTGGGAATGGCATAAATACTGCAAATATGGGAGTTTCTAAAGGTGGAATTTCTAAAAATACGGAAGTAAATATTACCCACAATTCAAGTCTTAATATAACAGGTGGAAATGTTGACCTTGGAGATAAAACTTCTTGGGCTGGGGATTTAAACATTTCTAGCGGGAATTTGACTATTGATAACACTTCAAAAAATTCATCAGGAAAATTTGTTCAAGTAGGTGGAAACACTACAATAACAGGCAATGGACTTGATTTAAATAATTCTGACGATATTATCAACGGCGGTACTGTTAATATTGGTGATAATATAAGTGATTCAGATTTAACAGTTTCAAAAGGAACAATTGACTCAAATGTCTCAATCAATATAAATAATAATGGAAGTTTAAATATTACCGGTGGAAATGTAAGCTTAGGAAATAATAGTACTTGGAATGGGGATGTTAATATTTCAGAAGGAAATCTTGCATTAATCGGCATAGATAAAAATTCATCAGGAAAATTTATTCAAACTGGTGGCAAAACAGAACTTAACGGTAATTTTGGCTTAAATAATTCAGAAGATTTGATCTCTGATGGAACATTTGATATAGGAAACAAAGAATCTTCAACATTAACAGTTTCAAAAGGAAACATTGAATCAAAAGCAAATATTATTATAAACAATGGTTCCAATATGGATATTACAGGTGGTAACGTTGAACTGGATAATGGTGATACTTGGAATGGAAATGTTAATATAAACAATGGAACCCTCAATCTAAATGGAGTAAATAACAAAAATGGTATATTTACTCAAACTGGTGGAAAAACAACCGTTACAGGAAAAGGTTTTGATTTAAACAGTTCGAATGACAAAATAGATGGCGGAGATTTACAAATAGGTAATGGAACAGATACATCAAATATGACTGTTTCAAACGGTACAATCGGTCAAAATACAAACGTATCTATAAAAGACAACGGTTCATTATATGTAACCGGAGGAAATGTTCATCTTAACAACGCAACAAAAGATGAAGGAGGAACATTCTCTCAAACCGCAGGTACAACTACAATAACAGGTAATTTTGATCTAAATAATGAAAACGACAATATTGCTGGCGGGAATTTTAATATAGGTAACGATTTACAAAAAACTACCGTTAACATATCAAAAGGTACAATACAAAAAGACGCAACAACAAATATAAATACAAATGCAACATTAAATATCAATGGTGGGAAAGTAACATTAGATGAAGGTGATAGTTGGAAAGGAAATGTAAATATAGATTCTGGAAGTCTTGCACTTGTTGGAATAAATAAAAATACTTCCGGCAAATTTACTCAAACCGGCGGAGAAACAACTATCACAGGAGATTCTTTTGATTTTAATAATTCTGAAGATCTAATTTCTGGAGGAACAATTAATATTGGAACAGATGCAGAAAATTCTACAGTTACAGTTTCTAAAGGTACAATAGAAAAAGATGCATCTACAAATATCGCATCAGGAAGTAATTTAAATATTACAGGAGGCAATATTACTTTAGATGGTCAAACCGACAAATTTGATGGAAATGTTAATGTTTCAGGCGGTAATTTAAATCTGGCAGGAATAGATAAAAACCCTTCAGGAATATTAAATCAAACCGGTGGAACAATAAATGTTACTAATAAAGGTAATACTCTAAATAATAAAAATGATATAATTGCTGGTGGAAATCTTAATATTGGAACAGAAAAAGAAAATGGCGAATTAACCATATCTCAAGGCACAATAAAAGCTGATTCCACTGTAAATATTAGCGAAAATAGTACATTAAATATCGATGGCGGTACTGTAGCTCTTGATAAAAATGATAAATGGAATGGTGACGTAAATGTATCTCAAGGTACACTTAACCTAAATACAGGAGCAAACAAAACAACATCTTCAACAAGCAAATTTAACCAAACAGGCGGGATTACTAATATCAATAAAGATTCAAAATTAACATTAAACACCTCAGACAGTAAAATTACTGGAGGTACAGTAAACATTGTTAATACAGGTGAACTGGATATAAATAATTCCTCAGAAAACAGCTCTGAAGTTAACACCTCTGGAGGGAAATTTTCAATAAGAAAAGGAAGTAAATATTCAGTAACTAAAGGAAACATTGAATCAAATGCCAGAATTACCGTCGAAGAAGATGCAACACTTGATGTAAACGGAGATGAAACAAATATTTCACTAGACGGAAATAATGATAAAGTCGATGGACATTTAAAAGTTTCAAACGGAATATTAAATCTTTCAAATAAATTTAATAAAACAACAACAGAAAAAGGTTCTTATGTTCAAACAGGTGGAACAACCAATATTTCAGGAGAATCTAAATTATCACTAAATGATGCAAACAGTTCTATTACGGATGGTGAAATTAATGTAACTGAAAATTCCACATTAGAAATTAATAATGGTAAAAATCACTCATCAAAACTTAATGTAACAGGAAGCAACTTTGGCATAAAAGGTAAAAGTAGTTTTACAATAAAAGAAGGAACGATAGATTCAGATTCTAAAGTTTCAATTGAATCAGCATCTAAATTAAAAATAGATGGTGAAAATTCAAATGTAAATATAAATAAAAACGATAAATGGGAAGGTAGTATAGGTTTAGCCAATGGAAACTTATATATATCGGAAGATTTAACAAAAGTCACAGATGCAAATGGCAACTACATACAAACCGGCGGCAACCTTAATATGTCAAAAGCTAATTTGATATTAGATGATGCAAATAGCAAAATTTCTGGTGGAACAGTAAATATTACAGATAATTCAATATTAACAGTAACAAAAAATGGAGGTTCCTCAATTACCGGAGGCAATGTAGTAATAGATGACAGCTCAGTATTGAATTATCTTGCAGAAAAAGGGTTAATTAAATATTCTGAAGGTAATCAAATTAATATAGATACCTCAGGCTTAATTAATATGGCAAATAATGTTCGTACAAACAACTCTATTAATAATTTGACAATTAACAATGGAGAATACGGTGACGGACAAGCTAACTTTGCTATTGATTTATACGCAAGAAGCAATGGAAATGCAGGTTCTGATACCTTCAGTGCAGATTCTATAAAAGTAGCAACAAAAGGCGAAAATGGTACTATCCACATTTCTGATTGGAACATTGCCGGAGATATTAACGGTTATGATGCACCAATCGAAAAACACATAAGATTAGGAAAAATATTTAAAGCTGATGACATAGATAAAGAAGTAACTTTTACTTCAACTGACAAAGAAATATTTACTCCAATAGGTTACTATAGATTAAATTCTTCATCTGCAAATGATGGAAGTTATTCTCTTGATTTAACAAGATTTAACCCACAAGTATTCAGAGGACAAGTTGCAACTGCTGCTTCTTATATGAACCAACTTGTAGTAAATGATACATTATTCAACAGAGCACAAATAAGACGATATGGCGCAAGCTATGATCAATTATTCAAAAATAAAACAGCAATTCTTGATGGTACTGCTAGCTACGAAAGAACACTAAAAGAAGGAAGTCTATGGACTGAAGTCTTTGGTAACTTTGAAACTTTAAAAATGAATAATAGTCTTGATAAAGTTCGAAACAACTCTTGGGGCTTTATTGTAGGTGCTGATTTTGGATTAAGAGAATTAAAAAATGGTTGGACATATATGCCAACAGCATACATTGCATATAATGGAGGCCACCAAACATTTAACGGTGTCGGAATGTGGGAAAACGGTGGTCAAATTGGTTTTATGAGCAGTTGGATGAAACGTCAGTTTATTGAAACCGCAATGATTTATGGTGGTGTTTATGGAACTGAAATGAGCGTTGCTGGAACATCAGAAGATGCATTCAATTACTTTGTTGGTGTTGCAAGTAAAACTGCATATGATTGGAATTTAGGAAAATATTTCAAAATTCAACCATCATTAACACTTGCTTATAATATGTTTGGTCAACAAAATTGGCATAGTGACTTTGGACAAATGGGTATGAGTTCAGGTTTCTTAAATGGTTTCAATGTTGCACCTGGCGTTAACTTTATATTCCAAAGAGAAACTTGGAGTGCATATGCGACCATAGCATATGCTTGGAACTTCTTTGCAGGAATAGACGGTCAAGCCGGATATGTAGATTTGCCTAGTATAAAAATGGCACAAGGATATTTACAATACGGCTTTGGTATGACAAAAACATTCTCTGATAGACTAAATCTATTTGCTCAAGCAACAGTAAGAAACATTGGCAGAACAGGTATTATCTGTCAAGGTGGTCTAAACTGGAGATTATAAAATACTTTTCATGATAAAATTAAATACATAATATGCGGGCATAGTTCAGTGGTAGAATGTCTCCTTCCCAAGGAGAAGATCGCGAGTTCGAGTCTCGTTGCCCGCTTTTTTATTTTTTATTGGCAAAAATTTATATTCAGCAATTTTAAAAAAGCTATGAATATACAAATCACACCAAAAATTTCAAATATACAAAATACTCCTATATATAAAAAAAATTATAATGAATACAAAAATATTCATAAACCAATTATAGATACTTGCTCGTTTGGAAATAGTAATATAATTCCAATATATGAACATCAATACGGAACACTAAAATCAATAGAGTTTAAAGAACCTATTGAAGTTTCTAAAGCTTTTTTAGAAATAGCACACACCAATGAAGATTTAATTAAATATAATCTACTTCGATACACTCATACAATCGAAAGTATAAAAGAAATAGGAGAAATTCTATCAAACCAAGAAATCGGAAAAACAAAAGTAAAATCTTTAATTGGTATAGGAACATTTGCATTAGCATTTGAAACTGAAAACGGACAAGTCCTAAAAATTACAGATATTGAACATTTCCAAAATGGTAGAAAGCCTGCAAAATTTGATTTGCCTATCATTAAAAGCGGCCGGCTAGCAAAATACCCTCCTTATCATTATTATCTTGAAGAAAAAGTAACTCAAAATGATATTACGCAAGAAGAATTGAAAGCTTTAGTTAAAGAAATAAAAAATTTAGGTTATAAAATGAAAGATTATTTAGTACATTTTAGTACCGATGATGAAGAATTAATAAAAGTAGAACAATTCGGGCGAGCAAAAAATGGAAAAATTTATTTAATAGACCCTGGTTGTGCGTTTGAAACAGATAATGTATATAATCCTGCTAAAAAATATAACTTGAAAAATTTATTCAAAAAACTATTAAAATAAAAAAACAAAATTATTGACAAACAAAAATCTAATTGCTACAATAGTAGCATAAAAGGAGTGTGTATGGCAATAAATTGTTTATCAAAACAAGATATAATTAATCAAAATTATAATCATATTTATAACCATGAAATGGCTCACAAAGCAGCTGGCGGAGTTTTTGCCGGTGCAATTTCAATAGAAAGAAATGCTGAGGGAATACCAGTTTCAGGTCATGTTCCAATACAGATGCCAACACTTGATAGAAAAAACCCACAAAAAACTATTGACCACGCTAATACAGTTATTAAAGCAGCATTAGCTCCATCAGATCCTTCAGGTCAAGATTATAAAGTTGCAGCCCAAGCTGAACAAATAAAAATGCAAGCTCAAGCTGTTAAAAACGAAAAACAAGGGAAAAAATTAGATATCCAAGCATAATTTATTTGAATATTTCCTATGATACAAAATGCTAAATATAATGACTTTTTGCTAATTATTACAAAATATTCAAATACGTGAAAAGTTGATTTTTTAGTATATAATATAATTGTAATGTAGGAGGTATAATGGAAAATATTGTATCAAGTTACCAAGGTAACGAAAGATCAAATATAAATCCCACTAGAATAAAAGTTGTAGGCGTAGGCGGCGGCGGTGGGAACGCTGTTAATAGAATGATTAATGCTAAACTTGCAGGTGTTGAATTTTGGTTAATGAACACAGATTTGCAAGTACTAACATTTAGTAATGCTGAACACAAATTACAATTAGGTTCTACAACAACACAAGGTTTAGGTGCAGGCGGTGATCCATCAACTGGTGAAAGAGCTGCATTAGAAGCTAAAGATGAAATTACCAAAGCTTTAGATGGAACAGATATGGTATTCATCACTGCCGGAATGGGTGGTGGAACAGGAACAGGTGCTGCTCCTGTTGTTGCACAAATTGCTAAAGATTTGGGCATTTTAACAATTGCATTTGTCACAAAACCATTTAGCTGGGAAGGCAAAAAAAGAATGGCTCAAGCTGAATCCGGTATTGAAAAATTGAAAAAATATGTCGATGCAATACTTGTAGTTCCAAATGACAAATTATTACAAGTTGTTGAACGCCAAATGGGATTAAGAGAAGCATTCTGTGTTACTGATGAAGTATTATATAGAGGAATTCAAGGTATTTCAGACCTTATCACAATCCCAGGTATGATAAACATCGACTTTGCTGATGTTAAGAAAGTTGTTAAAGATTCTGGTACAGCATTAATGGGTATTGGTAGAGCCCAAGGTGAAGGTAGAGCCGTTAAAGCTGCTGAAATGGCTATCAATTCTCAATTACTTGAATCTTCTATTGATGGAGCATCAGGTATCGTTGTTAACATTACAGGTAGCTCTAATATGACATTGTATGAAATCAACGATGCTACTGCAATAATTAACAATGTAGTTAAAGATGATGCTGATGTTATTATTGGTACTGCAATTAATGAATCATTCCAAAACGAAATTCAAATTACAGTTATTGCAACAGGTTTCTCAGAAAAACCAAAAACTCCGGCTATGCCACAAATGTCAGCTGCTGAGTATTTCCAGGGTAAACCTTCAACATCTACATCAACATCTAGTTCAACATCTTCTTCAGGTTTTGATTTTCCAAAAATGCCTGATTTGAATTTGGATGTTCCTGATTTCCTTAGAAAAGAATAATTATTATTATAAAATAATTAAATAAAAGAGTAAGTTTAATACACTTACTCTTTTATTTTTATTCATCATACAAATCATCTTCTGTTTCAACACTTTGAGTCGATAAATCAATATTTGGGAAATTTTTACTTTGTGTTGCAATATATTCTTCTAATTTACTAAAATCTTCAAGATATTTTTTACGTGCCTCATTGGCAGGTGAATCTTCTGGTAATGTTAAATTCACAATCAAATTCTTTACTTTTTGAATTTTCATTAATTTTTGATTTAGTAAATTTATATTATACTTAGCCGCCACAATGGAAGCACTTTTAGCCTCTTCCATGTGTAAATACAATAACGCGGTTTTAGATCTTTCCGGATGTTCTTCCATTTCTTTTAATGCGTTTTCAAAAGATTTTCGTATTATTTTAATACTTATTCTATAATTTGTATTTTTAAATTTTCGTACAATTCTTTCTTCCATAGCTTTAACTTTTTCTTTGTAATTTGGATCCTTATCAATATTACCCAAATTATTAAGTTCAGCTTCTACTATTGAAGTTTGCTTAGATACAGATGATAATATACTATTTATTCTTTTTATATTTTTTAACGCTTTATCAAAAGAATTATTTTTTTGAGCCATTTCAACAACTCGATCTGCCAAACCTAGTTGCTCTAAAAATAAGATAGCAGAATCTAAATCTTCATCTGCAAGAAGAGGTGCTAACATAATATCTATCGCTATATCTGAATCTAAACTTACAATTGATCCATTTTTTAATTGTAATTTTGATTTTTTAAATTCATCTTTAACAACATTTAAATTAGCTTCACTAGCACAAGACATAAATAAATGCTGCATTTCTAATAAACTTGCTTGGTATAATAACCCGCGAATATCATCATGCAATGAATTTATCATTCGTTCTGTATTCTTATTAGTTTCAGAAGTTTCACCTGCATCAGGCTTTGCTAACAATAACAGATATTGATTTAACATTTCTTCCGGAGTTCTTGTTATAATATGTTTATCAAGCATTTTATGAAACTCTTGATAATACTTATCTGCATCAGGTAAATTTTTATATTTTGCAGAAATCCATTTATTCAAAAGACCTTCTGCTCTTACTCTATATTTAGGATTCATTAAATTCAAAATATCTTGTTTTATATCTTTGATTGAATCAAGAGAAATTTTCACTGCATCTGTCATACTCTTTCCATCAGCAGTTGAAAGGTACATATTTAATTCATCTCGCATTATAGATATAAAGTACTTATAATCAGAACTTTTTGCACTATCATCTAATTTAAGCAAATTATTAGCAGCATCAATTGTATCCTGTATTGATGTATCATCGCCATTAAGTTCTAAAAATTCTTTTATATTTTGAGTTATATGTTTCTTTTGTCCTTTTGATAATATCTCATTATCTGAAATTCTATTTATATATTTATCTAAATCATTGATAATTTTGATAGATTTATCTTGTACTTTATATGCATCAATTGCTTCAATTTCATCATTTATATCATTATAAATTTTCTTAGCAATATTACTAATATTCTCTTTCTTATCAAAATTATATTTTGGACAACCAGGAAACATTCTATACATTTTAAATGCCTGTTCACTCAATCTATTATATGCCTTATCCAAAGTTAATAATTTTAATGCATAATAATATTCTAAATATAAATCATCAACTGATCTTTTAGCATTTGAATATTTTGCACCCCTAAGCTTACGTTCCAATTTATTGTAATCATATACAGGAGTTGTTTCACTCATTTTTAAATTTAATCCCATACGTTGATTGAATAATAAATTATACAACATATTATGCGTACGCTCATCCATATTTTTGAATTGACACAATACGTCATAACCTGTTACTTTTTTAATTCCTATAGCTTGATCAGTAATTTTATCATTATATTTCTGATTGAATTCAGATGTTGTCATATTCCTTAAATTATTTATAATTTGAACAAGTTCTTCATCTGTTGAAGGATCAAATGTTGCATCAATCCAATCGATAATATTTTTCATACTATCGCTAGCAAATGAAGAACTGTCCAAATCAGCTAATGTGAATCCCATATTTGCACGTAATAAATTACGTACACCATTAGCTAACTTTTCAATACTTTCATCTTTATTTTCAAAACTTGGAGTTTTTTTATTTAATATCTTAACAAAACTTTCTATCATCAAATCTATAGTTTTATCAAGACTTCCATCAAATTTTTCTTTTGATATATTTTTCAAAGAATTTACAACATCTAATTTTAATTGGTTATTAATTTTTATATGATTGTTTTGAGCAAAATTATCTAAAAGTAAATTGACTTCTTCTCTTACACTTTCAGCACCATATTTTGCAATATCTATATTTTTTGCAAATGTATAATCAAAATTCTTACGAGCTTCAACTTTTATTTGTTGTTTTATTTTTTGCAATTCAGGCATTGTATTTTCTTTAAATAAAATCTTTTGATCAGGAATAGCCTTATAAGATCTTATCAATGCCATTTTTTCAAATAGAATTTTCAACTTATCATTATCTGGTAATTTATCATAATCTTGTTTTGTTTCTATTCCTTTTTCAAAAGGTTTATTACCATTTATACGATTTTCATAATCACTGTATTCTTTACCTAAATTCGTAGAAAGAGTTTCTGCTTTATTAATCAATGCCTTAACTTCACTTTTTGTCATTGATTTAACTTGTGATTCTAATTGAGGCATAAATACAGATGAAGGTATTAGTGTATTTTCCCTTATTTGTCTAACAAATTTATCAGGATTTGGATATGTTCCAGGAGTAATAATATCGCAGAACATAGGGAATTTATAATCTGATGAACTTACTAATCTTCTATAATTTTTATTATTGATATCTTTAGATTTAAATTCACCTATTTCACCCAACAAATTATCAACCAATTTACCTGTTAAGTATTCATCATCCGTAATATAACCTAAACTTCCACCATAATTTGATGAATAATCAGTTCTTAATAAGCCATTTTCATCAACCCAAGTATTTCTATGTTCCCTTGGTCCCCAAGTATTATCATGGAAAACTGCATCTTTTAATTCTACTTTATCATCAGTTTTTACAGGTAAAGACCTTATATCAGCAATATATTGAGCATGCCAAGCTGGTGCCATAGCATATACGGAAGTAGATGAAACACCAGAATAAGGAGAGGCTTTAATTTTTTTAACAGCATACTTACCATTGTTTTCTATATAATATGGTCTATCTGTCATATGTTCAAAAAGTTTCACTTGTTGATTAGAAGACAAACCACTTGAAGCTTCAGGGCCTACCCAATATCTACCGGTTTTAATTCCTGCTTGTCGATTCAAATCTGCTAAAGGTTCTTTTAATTTTTTATATTCTACATCTAATGCTCTTGTTGTATATGAATACCAACCATTAATACATTCTTCAATATGTTTCATTACAGCTTTTTCTCGAGGAGTGAATGTAGTTAATTCTTTAGGTAACTCATCATATTTCAAGGCAGATTCATCTGATTGAGTACGGGCATATTCTATTTTTGATAATTTGTCTCTAAATAAAACTAAATCTCGAACTGGAATTACATCACCCATATTTTCCATTTTTTTAATAATAATCATTTTCGGATTAACAGTATTTAAGACCTCACCATCTTCATTTCTAATATTTAATGCCTTTTGGTAAGCTCCTATCAAGCCAACATATTGATTATATACATCACCAATTCTGTTATAAATTTTTAATGTTTCTTCTATTGGTGCATCTTTTGGTAAGTTATTTTTTAAATTAAATCCTTGTAATATAACAGAATTTTTATTATCTTCATTAAATAGAATTTCACCCAATCTGCTAAATGTATCTTTAAAAGTTAGCAACTGAGAAGAATGTCCTATTTTATTCAATATAGTTAAATACTCTTTTTCAGTACAATTTTCAGATGATAATTGATTTATATATTTATCTAAAATTTCTAAAACATCTTTCTTCTTATTATCTTTTACTTTCAATTTCTCTGCCATATCCAGTAAAACGTTTTCATCATTTCCTTCTTCTATAGCATTTTTTATGGCAATGATTTCATTTTTCAATGAAGTCTTTTTATCTACAGCAAGGCAACAATTATACAAATCATCCATAGATTTTAAAATTACTTCTACAGTCTCTTTATTACCTTTTAAAGATTCTGCCAAAGCTTCATTATCATCGTCTGATGCAAAATTCTTAGCCAAAATTGCTCGTAATTTTGGATCAATTGTTCCTTTTTCTAATTTTTTAATCAAATAATCCATATTTTGAACAATCAAAGTTTCTTCATCAGGAATATTCATTTTTTGAATTGATTCTTGAAGATAAACAGGTATATCCAACTTGAATATACTTTGCGTTCTATATGCGGCTGCAGCATTATACAAACTTTCAGCTCTCATTATTTGTTCTGCTACATATGAACCTTCAGATTTTTTATCAAAAGACTTTCTTACTACTAATAAATTATAAAGTTCATTTGCAAATTTATCAGTAATTTTTCCAGATTCATCACTCGAGAATGCAATTGTTAAAAAAGCTTTGATTTTTTCTGTCTTAGCCTTTTCAGTTTCATTAGGTAAATATACAAAATCACGTTTGTAATCTTTTACTTTTTGAGCTCTTTCAGCATTTGGAACTTCTAAATTTAATAAATCTGTTACCACTTCATGTATTTTATTAGAATTTGCATTTGGCGCTATCTCTTTTAATTTTGAAGCTATTAATCCGGTATATTTAGAAAGAAATTCAAGATTTTCTTTTTTAGATTCTAAATATAAATTTGATTGATACTTTTCATAAGCAGCCTTTTTCTTACAAACCTTAATTAAATCTTTTGCTTTTGCTAAACTTCTATACCAATCTTGTTCTAACACTAAACTATCATCTAAATCAGAAGTTAAATGTGAATCATGAAAAGAATCAAAATTTTCTTTATCAAAAGGTTTATAAACTCCAACAAATTCATTTGCAGCACCTGCAGTATCTGCAACATTCATCCAATTTAATGCTGCAGCATCAATTATTCTATAACCTTTTGAAAGTGCATAAGCATAATCTACATCAGCTTTTGCAATAGGTATTTTTGTATGTGTACCCAATTTGGTAATATCATAAACTTGTAAATAATCGCTATCATCTAATTCTGACAATATCATATCTACATAATTTACCTTATCTTCATAAGCCAAAGCCTTTCTACATATAGAAATTGCTGCACACATGCCATGAAGCTTTTGGTTAACAGCTTTGATATTAGGAACCTTTGATTCAGGAGTATCAATAACTAAATCATTAACAATCTCTGCTAAAGCTCTAGTTTTTTGATTCTCTAACTGAGGATTTATTTTATAATCAGGACTCATAAAATAATTTAAGCGCTGCATTATATATAATTTTTGAAATAAAGGAACCTCAGATGAAACAATAAAATAATCAATATTTCGGTCTAAATTTTTTATATTTTTATTTAAAATACTATTTAATAAATCCCTATCAACTTTTGATAAAATAGATTTTCTCAAATCTAAAATTTGCAATTCTGTCTCATTTAAATCTTTAGGAGAATTTTCTATTTTTTCTAAACGTTTCAACAATTTTGATTTAACATTATCATCAGATAATTCAATAGATTTTCTTGCAGCATTATTTAATTTTACGCGCCAATCATTGTATGGTTGCTTACCTAAATCAATATTGGTACCATATTTTAAGTTTTCAGACACATCTAATAAAAAGTTAGCATTATCTTCACCTGGAACATTTGCCAAATTTTCAATTGCATTAGAAATATTACGCTGATTAATTACATTTAAATCATATACATTATCTTTTTGTAATTGTGAAACTGTTTTTCTATCTTGTCTTTTACCCTGAAAATATGGTGTAAAAGGATTTATATTGTATATTTTCATAAAAAATCCCCATAAAATTATGAGGATTATAAGTAATCTAAAAATTTTTTTTGTTAGCTTTTAACAAAAATATTAAGAATTTTTATCATTTTAATTTTTCCTGATACTCATATCTATATTTTTTCTGAAAAAATTTATAAGTTCCATCAGCTTGTTTTTCAAGATATAAAGAATTACCTTTTTCTTCTGGCAAAATATAAACTTTAGTTGAAACACCCTTAATTAATGATTTCATTTTATCAAAAGTTTCTACTAAAAAATTTACACATCCGAACGATACTCTATTATCTTTTATAGTTTTATTTTGTAAAGCACTAACTCTTAATTTACCCATAGAAGATTTTGGAACTCGATGCAATGCTAATACTTGTGATTTTTTATAAGCTTCTTGGGTATGGTCACCTGCCAGAATAAGAACCCTTTGGCCATATAATTTTTCATCACTCGAACCTTTTTTTACACCTTCCCGAACAATAGTATATTCACCAGGAGTAGTATATGCGGCTAGCTTTGCACCTTTTACTTTATATCCGCCTGAACGTTTATCTCCTATATTTCGCCCTAGCAAAACTTGGTTCATTTGTAATGTATCACCGGAAGGACTTAATACAAAAGCCTTGCATTTCTTTTTATCAACGACAACATAATTACCGTTTGACATTCCATACTTATTTAGTAATTTATTATACTCAATAACTTTTGTCATATCAGACATTTTCTTACTAAAAGTATCCACCAATATAGTTTGTAATTTTGGATCTTCAGCTAACTGTACAACACGGGGAACTGCTTTTTCTCCACAAGTAGTAAATATTGGAGATGTTGCTATTAATAATGTTGGAAATATATTTTTAATATTCATAAATAAACCTTTTTGACTTACGTAAAAACCAAAAAGATTTATTTTTCACAAAATATATAAAAATATTACATTTTATTAAGTTTCACTAAACCAAGTCATTGGATTATACCAAACGGAATCTTGTTTTTTAGGTGGCTCTTTTTGTTGAGCAATATTTTGATTAGCTCCTGCAAAACTTTTTTGAAGTTTCTTACTTTTTATTTTTTGCTGTACTACTGCTAATTTTCTGTTTTGTTCAGAATTTTTATATTGAGTAACAAATTTTACAGAACCATCTTCCTGTTCTTTTAAAACAAGCTTATTACCTTTATCCTCAGGCAAAACATAAACAGTTGAACCAACTTTTATTCCATACTTCATTTCCATTTCTTTTAAGTTATCAACAGGGATATTTACACATCCCATACTTTGTCTATTATCAGCCAAATTACCATTACCATAGAATTGATCTCTAACTTTTGGGTTAGCAGTCCCATGCATAGCCTGAAAACCTCCGGCTAATTTCTTTTTACCACCACTACCTGGAGCATCCGGTCTCATTTCTACTTCAGGATCAAAAGTTCCGTTTAAATCACCAAAATAATACAATCCACCAAATGTTCCTGATTTACCTGTTAAAGGAAATTCTCCAGGAACTGTTGTGTATACCCTTTTGGAAGGATCTTTTGCATAAGCAGTAGATAAATTATCTCCCTTATGTTGACCTAATAATACTTCATAAGAATCTAATGCCCTGCCTTCTTTATTATATACAGTAGCTCGGCAAGTTTTCTTGTCTATAATTACATAATTACCTTTTGCATGTTTCTTATTATATTCAATAATTCTTTGAGTATCAGTACCTAAACTGTTTATTTTGATTATTTCAGCCTTCTTTGCTGCTTCTTTGGATTGGATATACTTCTTTGGTAAAAATGAAGTAACATCTCTTTGTGGTCTTGTTGTATCCTGAATAGCAGTCATATCCTCAGGTTTTAAATGGACAGAAGAATCCGCAGCAACAACACTTCCCCTAGAACTTGCAGAAGCTTGGGATTTAGCAGAAGCTTGAGACTTTGCTGGGGCGTTATCATTTTCATCAATCACAAATTTACTACCAATCTTGGAGAAAAATTTGTTATTAAAATCATTAACAGATTCACAATTATTCAATTTTGCCAAACGCTGCATTTCTTTTGTAATTTCAGCATTACTTGCTTTTTTACCTTTTGCTTTTAAATTATTTGCAGCAACTGACCAAGCACAATCACCTTGTCTAACTGTTCGCATATTAGGATTAATATCTGTCATTTTTATCTCCATTTTTGTAACTTCACATGTTATTAAAGTATATATCTTTTATATAATTGCTATATATTTATACATTGTTAACTTTTGTTACTTTGCATTTTTGTCAATTTATATCTTTGACGTGATACAATTAAGTAAAAAGGAGAAAATTATGTCAGAAGAAATTATACAATATCACACACAAGGTACCTGCTGTCAGGTAATGCAAGTTAAAATTGAAGATAATAAAATTATAGATGCCGAATTCTTTGGCGGATGCAATGGAAATTTAAAGGGAATAAAAAGCCTTATAAAAGGAATGAACATTGATGATGTTATTGAAAAATTACAGGGAATTACCTGTGGTCCAAAACCAACAAGCTGCCCTGACCAACTTGCAAAATGCTTAATAGAATATAAAAACAAAGTTACATCAAACATAAAATAAGGAGATACATATGAAAGTTGCAGTAACATATAATAATAATGAAATTTTTCAACATTTTGGCCACAGTGAACAATTTAAAATATATGATATTGAAGATAATAAAATTATCAATTCAGAAGTTGTTAATACTCAAGGAGCAGGACACGGTGCTATTGTACAATTTTTAGTTAATAATAACATCGATACTTTAATCTGCGGTGGTATTGGCGGAGGAGCACAAAATGCTTTAGCCGAAAACAATATAAAATTATTCGGTGGAGTTTCAGGTAATGCTGATGAAGCTGTAAATGCTCTTATTTCAGGGAATCTTGAATTTAATCCTAATGTAAGATGCTCACATCATGACCATGAACACGGAAATGAACAGCATACATGTGGTTCACATGGTTGTGGCAAGTGTCATCATTAAAATTAACAAATTGATATGAAAAATAACTTCCTAATCAATAAAATCATAGGAAGTTATTTTTTTTGTATAAATTAAGCAATTTTTTTTCACAAAAAAACTTTATTTATATATAAGGGGATAATATGTCAATTTTAACTACAGGATTAAAATATTTAAAAGGTATTAGTAAAAACACCAATATTAGTTCGAATGTAACTAAAACTCTTAAAGAAACACCACCGAACAAAATGTTTTGCCAAGAGTATTGGAAAGAAGCACTTGATAGCAGAATAGTAAGAAATACAAACAAAACAAGTGTACCAAACCACGGGTTATTAAACGGTATAAATCACCATTTTATACATTCACCACACCCTGAGCATCTTGATATGCCAGCGTGTAACTCTGATCTAACAGTCCGAGAATTAATCAGAGAAACTGACTGGGATTTTAAATCCCTTAAACCAACCACACAAAAAATGACAACATATAGATGCGTAGGCGAAAAACCGGAGTTTTTTGCCGAATACAAACAGTATCAAAAAGCTCGTAATGTTAAAAAAGGTGATATCATAACAATGAGAGAATATGCTTATGCAACATCTGACAAAAATTATGCAGAAGTATATTTGCCAAATAGACGTGGAATATACTATGAAATTGAAATTCCTGAAAATTCACGAGTATCCCGAACAGGAATTATTGGAACTAATGATGAAATAGTTTTTCCAAGATCCTCTCAATTTGAATGTCTTGATACAAAAGAAGTAAAAGACGAAATAAATGATTATTTAATGGTCAAATTAAGATATATTCAGCCTAAAGAATATTGGCGCGCTTAAATTATGCTAAATCCTTGTGGTGAAAACTTTTAATACCTTTAGCATAATCATCTACAATATGCCCTTGACCAATCAATTTATATTTATAAATCGTTAGTCCTTCTAAACCAACAGGACCTCTTGCGTGAGTTTTATTTGTTGATATACCGACTTCAGCTCCAAAGCCATATCTGAAGCCATCAGCAAATCTCGTAGATGCATTCATATATACACCTGCAGAATCTACATTATTCATAAATTTTTCTGCATTTTCAACATTTTTTGTAATAATACAATCTGTATGTCCAGAACCATAAGTGTTTATATGATTTATAGCTTCATCTGTATTTTCAACAAATTTATATGCTAAAATTTTATCTCCATATTCAATATCCCAAGCTTCAGGATTTGAAATTAATTTAATTTCAGATAATTGTAATGAAGCTAATAATTCATCTGACTTTTTGAAATCTTTATGAATTAACAATGTTTCTACCGCATTACAAGCACTTGGATACTGTGTTTTTGCATCAGTCACAATTTTAGATGCCATCTCAATATCTGCGGATTCATCAACAAATATATGGCAAATACCATTAGCATGACCTAATACAGGGATTTTTGTATTTTCTTTAATATATTGCACCAATTTATTTCCCCCGCGCGGAATAATCAAATTGATATAATTATCACACTTTAACATTTGCGCAACATCTTCTCGAGAAAATACTTGTTGTACAACATTTTTAGGAAATCCATCAACTTTTTCCAATGCTAAATTAATAATTTCTAAAATTTCTTTATTTGTATTTTTAGATTCTTTACCACCTTTTAAAATTACAGCATTTGATGATTTTATTGCCAATGAAGAAATTTGAGAAATTACATCAGGTCTTGCTTCAAAAATTATTCCCAAAACCCCAATAGGACATGAAACTTTATTTAAAACTAACCCTTCATCAAGTTCTCTTACAAAAAGTTTTTTACCAATTGGATCTTCTAAATGCGCTATATCACGAACACCTTGAATCATATCACGCATTTTATTTTCATCTAATTTTAAACGATTAAATGTAGATTTTGTAATTTCACCATTTTTAACTAAATCTTCTGCTGCTAACAAATCTTGTTTATTTGCTGCAAATATTTTTTCTTTATTTTCTTCAAAAGCATCAGCTATTTTATTTAATGCAAGGTTTTTAACTTCAGTACTTAAATCTGCAATTTTTAAAGATGCTTCCTTTGCCTTTTGTGCAATTTCAATAAAATTATTTTCCATTTTTAACCTATAAAATTGTTATATTATCTCTTGTAATAATTGCGTCGTAATTTTTAAAACCTAAAATATCAACAATATTATCAGAATGACTTCCTAAAAGTTTTTTGCAAGAATCAGAATCATAATTAACAATCCCACGTGCAAATTCATTCTTATTTTCATCTAAAATTGATATTACATCACCTTTTTTAAAGGTATTCTTTACTCCAATCACACCGATTGGTAATAGGCTTTTTTCTCCTGTTAAAAGAGCTTTTTTAGCACCGCCATTTACGATTATCTTTCCTATAATATTAGTAGCATAACCAATCCAACGCTTTTTATCAGGCATATTTTCATTTTGTGGTAAAAACATTGTACCTAAATCTTCACCATCAAAAATCTTTCTAATAACAAAAGGCTCTTTACCATTTGCAATTAATACCTTACCTCCAAATCTTGTAACAAGTCGGGCAGCTTTTAATTTTGTTTCCATTCCGCCTCTGCCACCTTCTGATGCTCCAGATGCCATTGCAAATATTTCATCATTAACTTCCGGTACAGATTTTAACAATTTAGCATTTGGATTTGTTTTAGGATTATCATCATATAAACCGTTGATATCTGATAAAATTATTAACAAATCTGCATCTAATTCACTTGCAACAAGTGCTGATAATTTATCATTATCAGAAAAACATACTTGCATATCTTCTTTAATATAACGTAAAGCAACATCTAAAGTAGATACTGTATCATTCTGATTAATTACAGGAATAACACCCATTTCTAACAACTTGTTCAAAGTTGTTCTCAAACTTAGATATCTTTCTCTTACAGAAAAATCATCTTCAGTTAATAAAATCTGAGCAGCTGTCAAGCCATAAGTTTCAAAACCACTTTCATATATCGACATCAATTTACCTTGTCCAATGGCAGCACATGCCTGTTTAACCGCAGTTCCTTGAGTATCTGATAATCCCAGTTTCTTTTTCCCTAAGCTTACAGCTCCTGAGGTTATTACAATAACTTCTTTTCCTTTATTAACGAGTTTGGCTATATCTTCAATAAATGTATAAACTCTTGGTAATGATACAAAACCCTCGTCATTTCTTAATACATTTGTTCCTAATTTGATTACAATTCTATTTGCATTTATAAATTCTTGTCTGTCCATACTAAAAATTTTAGCACAAGTACTTTATATATGCTACAAATTATTATTATGTTATATTTAAATTGAAAAAGGGGTAATTATGAAAATAGGAATAATTGGTTTAGGATTAATTGGTGGCTCTATATTCAAGGATTTATCAAAACTTGGTTATGATGTTATTGGAATTTCACAATCTCAAACAGGAAATAATATTTACAAAGATTATAACGAATTAAAAAATTGTGAAATTATTTTTGTATGTTCCGCCATGAACAAAACTCTATCAATACTTGATAAGCTTGAAACAATAATAAGTCCAAACACAATTGTTACAGATGTTTGTTCACTAAAAAGTTTTGTATGTAATAAAAAACGACCATACAAATTTATACCATCACACCCAATGGCAGGAACTGAACATAAAGGATTTGAAAATTCATTAGAAGGTTTATTTAAAAATGCAAAATGGGTTATTACTCCTGTATTTGGGAGTGATGAAAAACTTGTAAAAATAATTGAACAGCTTGGAGCAAAAGTTGTCAAAACAACTCCCCAAAAACATGATGAAGCCGTTGCATTAATTTCACATATGCCAATGCTAATAGCTCAAGCAATTTTTAAAACCGCACAAGAAAATGAATTAGCCCTTGAAATTGCATCATCAGGATTCCGAGATATGACACGTCTTGCAATGTCTAACCCTGAAATGGCAAATGATATGATAAATATGAATGCTGATAATATACAAATGAGTCTTTTAAAACTATATAAATCAATCGGCGATTTAACTAATTCTAATTATCTTGAACAGATAAATGAGATTAAATTAAATCGCCAATCGATGTTTATATAAGTTGTTTTATTTAACTATGCCGCAACGTTAGAAGCTTTTTGCAAATTCTCTAATTTTGCCACTAACTTAGCTTTAGCAGCTTGAGCATGTTGTGCCCATTTTTCCATACCAGGTTTTGACCATTGTGCAATAATTTCATCTTGTTTTGCAATTTGAGCTTGTAAATCTGCAATCTTTTTCGCATTATCAGCTACTGGATTTAATGGTACAGCTGTAGGAGTTGGAGCTTTAGGTTTTTGCTCTAAAATAACTCTACCTGATTTATTTTTAGTTCTTACAATACCTTGAGATTCCATTACATCTGCTAAAGAATTTGTTGCTGCTTTATTATTCTTTTGCATATATGCAAGTTCTTCTGCTGTTGCTGGGGTTCTCATTGAATTGTGAAGTGCATCTAAGTCTTTTTGTGTAAATGCTTCCATTTCTTCATTAAGTTTGGTTTGTGCAATAATTTGTTTTTTATTATGTCTTATTTTTCTATTGTAATTTTTACCTTTTGGTTTAACTTTTGTATTTGGAGCTAAATCTGCATTTTCAGCAATCACAACAGCTTTAGCTTTTGGTTTTACAACCTTTTTAGTTTTCTTAATTACATTTTTTACATCAGGTGCAACATCTGCTGCAGCTTTTGAACCTGCTTTACCACCACTAGTAAAGAAATTCCTTAATTCATTAATTAAACCTTTGCCCTTGCCTTTAGTAAAAAACCATATAGCACCAGCACCAACAAAAATTAATCCTGCGGTAACTAAATTCTTTTTACGTTTTTCTGCCTTTTCACGTTGCACAGGATCATAAAGTCCCGGCTTAAAATCTTCGGGTCCACGGTATTCTCCATATTTATTACCAGTATATGTTACACTGTAAGGAGAATATGCGTACGCACTAACATTACTAATACCTGACATAAAAATTCCTTTCTAATCTTTCAACCTTACAAAGTAATAAAAAAATTTTTCATACTAAAATTGATAAGATTAGAAATTAAGGTTTAATATTTCTTAACAAACTCTCAGTTATAAAATTTGCAAACCTACTCTAAAGAAGGAATTTCAATGTTCTTTTCCAAATGCAAAGTTTCAATAAGTGAATTTAGTTTTGTAAACACTTCTTTAAATTGTGGAATAGATAAACTTTGTTTACCATCACTTAATGCTTTTGTCGGATTGTGATGAACTTCAACCATAACACCATCAGCACCAACAACCAATCCTGCTTTTGCCATTGGTTCAATTAAATATCTTTGTCCTGTACCATGACTAGGATCTACAATAATTGGTAAATGAGAATACTTTTTAATAACAGGAATTGCTGAAATATCAAGTAAATTTCTTGTAAAAGCACTATCAAAACTTTTCAAACCTCGTTCACACAAAATAACTTTTTCATTACCGTTATACATGATATGCTCAGCCGCAAGTAAAAATTCTCTGATAGTACTTGCCGGTCCTCTTTTTAAAACAATAGGTTTATTACAATGACCTACAGCTTTTAATAACTTAAAATTCTGCATATTTCTTGCACCGATTTGAATAACATCAGCATAGTCACAAACCATATCCAATTCAGCAGAATCCATTAATTCAGTAACAACCAACAATCCTGTTTCTTCTTTTGCTCTGGCTAAATATTTTAAGGCTTTTTCACCTAACCCATCAAAATCATAAGGTGAAGTTCTTGGTTTAAAAGCTCCGCCTCTCAAAAACTGACAACCCATTTCTTTAGCTGCCAAGGCAACTTGTAAAAGTCCGTCATAATCATCTTCAACAGAACAAGGTCCAACCATAAATACAGGTCTATTTGCTCCACCAATTTTTACACCATTTTCAAATTCAATAACAGTATCTTCAGCTTGTCTATCTCTTGATGCTAATCTAAATGGTTCTCTTATAAATTTTATTTTTTTAACACCGTCCATAGCATCAATTCTGCCAGGCGACAATGTTGTTTTATCACCAAGAGCATCAATTACAGTATGTACATCACCTTCGTGAACAATAACTTTAAAACCATGTTCTTTTAGTAATTCTGTGACAGCTTGAATATTAGCAGCTGTCGCATCCCTTTCCATAATTATAATCATAGTGTATCTTTACCTCGTTCCAGAATATTAAGTAAATTATATACAAAATTTTACAATTAATCAATTTACATATACTAAATTACGTTTATAAAAATAAGGGGATAAAAGAAAGTAAAAGGGGTCTATTTATGATTAACAAAATTATTGCAAAAACTATTACTAAAAGCATTCCAAAAAATCCGTCACTAAACGTATTTGCAAGAAAAATAGTTTCAAAAGGTAACGGTCAAAGAAGAACTATTGTTAAAGGTTTTGGAGGCGTAAACTTAGATGAAACAAATTACTTTAATAGAATAAATAATTTCAATTTTTGGAATATCAGACCGGTAGTTACAGGCTTTTCAAATGAAGGACGACCTTTAGTAAAGAAAATCAGCCTTCCTCAAAATAAAGCTAATATAAGATTTTTCCCAAATTATAAATCATTACGTATATCCAGACACTTTGTTTATGATATACCAACTCAAAGAGCTCAAGTTAAAGGCTTTGGAGGTAATACTGAAACTGTAACAGGTTCAATACCAACAAAACCAGTAAAACTACCGACAAGAGATGAAATTCTAGCTCAAGAAAGAGTTGTAGTTCAAGGTTTTGGTGGAGACTCAACAAAACCTATTTACAAAAAAATGGACAATAGCAATTCCACACCTAGAACAGTTGTTAAAGGATTTTTGGGTTAAAAGCATTTATTCCAAAATATTTTGCACTATCTCCAAGTTGCTGCTCAATTTTTAAAAGTCGATTGTATTTAGCAACTCTTTCGCTACGCGATAGTGATCCTGTTTTGATTTGTTTTGAATTTACACCAACAGACAAATCTGAAATAAATGTATCTTCAGTTTCTCCTGAACGATGAGAGATTATTGTCGTATATCCAAAATTCTTAGCATAACAAATTGCATCTAAAGTTTCAGATAATGTACCTATTTGATTTAACTTTATTAACACAGAATTAGCTATAGATTCCTCTATACCTTTTTTAATTCTGCTAATATTGGTTACAAACAAATCATCTCCTACTAGCTGGCACTTTTTATTAAGACGGGTACTTAATAATCTCCAACCTTCCCAATCTTCTTGCGCCATTCCATCTTCTATAGAAATTATTGGATAATCCATTACCAAATTTTCTAAAATTTCTGCTAAATCAGAATTAGAATAATAATTACCTTGAATAAAATATTTACCATTATTATAAAACTCGCTAGATGCAATATCCAAACAAATTTTCACTTGTTCTGTCGTATAATTAGCTTTTTCTATTGCATCTATAATTATTTCAATCGCCTCTGAATTATTATTGAGACTTGGCGCAAAACCACCTTCATCACCAACTGAAATAGATAAACCCATTTTTTTTAAAATTTTCTTTAATGTATAAAAGATTTCAACACCCATTTGCATTGCTTCTGAAAAACTCTTAGCTCCAACCGGCGCAATCATAAATTCTTGAAATTCTATATTATTATCTGCATGAACACCACCATTTATAATATTCATCATTGGTACAGGCAAAATATTGGCATCTATTCCACCCAAATATTTATATAATGGAATTTCATTATAATTTGCACTCGCCCTTGCACAAGCTAATGATACACCTAATATAGCATTTGCTCCTAAATTAGCTTTTGACTGAGTGCCATCTAATTCTAATAAAATATTATCTATATTATATTGTTCTGTTACGTCTTTATTTAACAATACAGGAGCAATAATTTTATTTACATTATCAACAGCAATATTGACACTCTTGCCATCAAAATCCGGTTCATTATCCCTTAATTCTAAGGCCTCATATTTACCCTTCGAAGCCCCTGAAGGAACTGACGCTACACCTTTTTCGCCTGAAAATAATACTACTTCAACTTCTATTGTTGGATTCCCTCTGGAATCTAAAATTTGACGAGCATGAATATTTTTTATTGCAGATGACATTTGATTTTCCTCATAATTTATTTACTAAAACAAATTAAAGTAAAAATCTAAAATATACTACTGCACAATATATTTAACCTAGTTTTCTAAATATTTAATTATCTCTTCAGGACTATTAACTATAATTTTTGCACCATGCTCTATTAAAAAATCAGTATCTTTAAATCCCCAAGTTACACTGATACAAGGCATATTAGAATTTTCAGCAGTCATAATATCTACTTCTGAATCGCCAACATATATTGCCTTATCATTTTCTAAACCAAAATCTTTTAAAACTTTTAAAACAGTATCAGGTGCAGGTTTCTTTTTTATTCCTTCAGCTTCATTCTCTCCAATTGCAATATCAACTAAATCTTCAAAATACTTTGCACACAATTCTTTTACTGCAGCATCAAATTTATTTGATACAACTGCAATTTTAAAACCACGATTACGTAAAGCTATCAACATATCTATTATGCCTGGATATGGCGCAGTCTTATTATACATATTTTCTGCATAACATTTTTTAAAAAAAGATAAACATTCATCAAATTTTGGATTACTCAAACCATCAGGAATAGCCCTTTCGATCAATTTAGCTACACCATTACCTACAAAATTTCTAACCTCTTCAACACTACGCTGAGGAAAACCATAATGAGAAAGCGCTAAATTTGTACTATCTGCCAAATCATTTAATGTATTTAATAACGTTCCATCTAAATCAAAAATTACAATATCTTTTTTCATAAATTGTTACCTCATGTTTATTATATAGCAAATTTTTTATATATTAAATATGAAAATAATTCTAAGGATTAAAAAATATGAAAAATAGAAAAATTTTTACAACCATAGCAATTATCGCTTTTTTTATTTTCGTAACAATAATAGTTTTACTAACTAATTATAAACAAGAAACTCTTATATGCTCTAAAATCGATAATATTTGCAATATAGAAAAAATAAATTTGCTAAATATGAAAAGTTCTAAAAAACTTGTCAATTATGATGAAATTGCAGATGTTAGTTACATAAAACAGAAAATAAAAGGTAATAGATACGCACAAGGTTATACGGAATATTTACTTGATTTTATTTTAAAAAATAATAATAGAAAAATAATTTTTTCAAAATCTTTTTATGAAAAAAACGAAATTGACCATTATATACTAGATTTAAGACAACAAATGTTTTCGGATAATGATAAAATTATAATAAACAGAAACTAAATATCAATCTTTTGATTGGTTTTTTATAAAAATTTCGGCTATCAAAATTTTGCTAAAATTTTGATTGTAAAAAATGCATCAATTTCAATTATATCAAGCATCTAAACTTTTAATTATCAAAAAATTATATGAAAAATTTTTTATTTTAAGCCAAAAAATCGCAAAATTTTATCAAATCTTCTAAAATTTTAAAAAAAATACTCTATTTTTATGAATTTTTTTTTATAAATTTATTATATATTATAAAAAGATTTAGAAATATTAAGCATTCAAAGCCTTGCTATAGCTTAATTTTCCAGAGTTTATCAAATTGATTATTCCATTAATTTTAAAAAAGTAGTATTATAAATTTGTGATTTTAAAGGAGGTTACGAACATGTTTACATCAAGCAAAAAAGAACAAAAAGAAATGCAAGCTCAAATTATTGAATCTGCAGGTAAAATTTACAATTACTTATCAGACAAGGGTGAAGTTACTATCAACAAATTAAGAAAAGATATGGATTTAGATGATAATTTCACTTACATGGGTTTAGGTTGGTTATCAAGAGAAGACAAAATCTCTTATACTCAAAAACCAAAATCAGTTACTGTTAGATTAAGCTAATTTTCAGTAAGTGTTTTTATGTTCGTTAAGGGCTGATTTACAAAAGTAAATCAGCCCTTTTACATTTTTTCATATACTTTTTTTATTTTTAATTCAATGATATAATAAATGTCAATTAAGGAGAGTTTATGAATAATAATATTTTGAGTCCGAAAGGAAAAATTGATCAAAGTTTATTTATTATATACTACATTTTATTAACAGTAGTATATATTGTGGGTGGATTATTTTTATTGATTTATATATACAAAAATAATTTACCATCATTATATTTTATATGGCCATTATTGATAATCAAACTTTTGATTGCATTTAATTATAAAAAAAGATTAATGGATATTTCTAATAATATCTGGTTATCTGTTATTTTAGGATTTGTATTAACTTTCGATACAGAATGTCTTGTTGCTTGTAAATTAATCAAAGATTTACACGCATCTATGATTACATTTTTTGTTCTTGGCATATTTATATTATTTATACAGCCAGCAATTATAGCACTTATTCCTGGTAAAGATAATACACCTAAACAAATCGAAAACAATGAAACTAATCAAGAATAAGCAAAATAATATTAATCAAATATATTCCGAAATGCAAAAACTTTTCCCTAAAGAAGAACTCAAACCAAAAACTTCTATGGAAAAAGTTTTTGCTATTGAGTCTTATAACGTTTTTGATATTTACACAGATAATGATATAAAATGCGGATTTCTTACGACTTTCGAATTTGATGATAATACAATTTTAATTGATTATTTGGGAATTTTTAAGGAATTTCATTCTAAAGGATACGGCTCCGAAACTTTAAAAACCATAATAAACCAACAAAAATGGAAAGGTTGTTATCTTGAAGTTGAGAAAGAAAATATAAACGACATAAATACAACAAGAAGAATCAAATTTTATAAAAATTTAGGAGCACAACTTCTTGATATAAATTACTTATATCCAAACAATTACAAACTATTACCAATGGATTTATATTATTTACCCATTAACAGCAAGTACAAACCATCAAAACAAGTTGTTTTATCAAATATAAAAACTCTATTCGATAAAATTCATTTTGATATAGAAAATATAGACTCTATTTATGAAAAAATTGTAAACTAATGAGCTATTTCAGTAACCGGAACTTTATTATGGCGATACTTCCAATATAAAGCCATATCAAGTAACAGAAATGCCGTATTAAGTAAATACAACCAAAATACCCAATCCATATTATTTAATATTTTATGAGTAATACCAAAAATATAACCCAACAAAATTAACATAGAAAAATGAATACTTTTTCCACTTACACATTTACATCTATATGTTTTTAATGCGGCTATAGGCCAACTTATACCAAAACAAACCATCATGCCTGCTTCAAATACACTCATGCAACAGCCTCCAATTTTTTATTATTTTCATTCAAACTTTTATAATCCATTTTTTCTACTGGTTTATCTTGTACTTTTTCATTTTGCTTAAACCCTAAAACATTCATTATCGGGTGTAATATATAATTGCTAAGTTCAGATGCAATCCAGGCTAAACCAATAACTGTACCAACTAAATTACTTAATTCAATAACACCTTTTGGAAATGGAAATTCAGGTGGTTTTTCATCATTCAACAAATGTTGTTTTAATGTCAAATTATCATCATTATTAGCTTTTAACGTATCAGAAATTTTTGCTAATAATTTATGATTTTTACGTTCATGAATATCCATTTTAGAAAGTTTTGTATAATTTAAAAATTCATTAGCATCTTTAAATGCAGGAAAATCCTTATCACCTTTCATAAATTTTTGAGCTAACTTAAAACCATACTTTTGAAAAATAAAAGGAATCATTGTAAGATAAATAACCAAACATAAAGCTTGATATAATCCTTCTTTTGTCGCCGCATATTTTCTTGTATCTTTGCTAACTTTATTATCCATCATAATAGCAGCAGGTCTTCCTGTAGCTTTGAATAAAGATTCTGTTGTCACTGTATATTTTGTATTATTAGCAAAATTTACGAATTGAGGATTTAGAAGTATATTAGCAACTTTATCAAGCATTATATACCTCCAATCTTCATGCCGGAATTATAAAAATTATTAAAATGATAAACATTCATATTTTTATAACCTTCAAAATTAACATTTTTCACCGGCTGTTTACTAACAAGAGCGGGTTGATCTATAGATTTTTTATTTTTAGAAGTAAAAGCATTTAATAAAGGTTTTGTAATCGCATTACATATTGCAGGAATTATAAATAGTGCAGTTAAGCTAACACTAATCAATGATAATGTAGATTTCATTTTAGGAAGTTCTTTTAAATGGTTAGTTTTTTTAGCAATATGAGTAGCCAATTTTTCAACAATTGCGTCGGTTGCAATATAAGAACAAAATGCAACAGCACCGGTCAACCCTTCTCTAAATGCTGTGTAAACCCTGGAATCTCGATCTTGTTTTTTATCCATCATTGTAAACGTTGGACGCAAAATTCCTTTAGATACAGCAATAGTTAAAGCTCCATACAAAGCTTTATTATTTTTTCCAAGGCTCATACATAAATTTTTAAATTTATTTTGTAATGGGGTAAGCATATCTATCTCCAATTATATTTTAGACAATTAAAAATATTTTGTAAAATACAAAAATCATTATAATAATTATAGGTTTTTCTTATAATAAATCGTATTTATGATATAATTTAGTTATGAACATAAATCAATTAAAATACATAGTAACAATAGCCAACGAGCAAAATATCTCAAAAGCTGCGGAAAAATTATATATTTCTCAGCCCTCACTCAGCCAATGCATCCACAATATTGAAAAAGAACTTGGTACAAAGTTATTCGATAGAACAAAAACACCCTTAAAAATCACATATGCAGGAGAAGTATATATAGAATGGGCAAAAAAAGTATTAAATTCTTATAATGAAATAAATACTAAAATTGCAGATATTTCAGGTCAAACAAACATAAGATTAATAATAGGAATTTCATCATATAGAAGTACCTGCATATTACCGCCTGTAATAAAAGAATTTAAAAAAATCTATTCAAAGTGCCACATAATAATAGAAGAACACCCAACTCCTATTTTACATAATATGCTGGATGAAGACAAAATTGACTTACTTATAGATACACCTCACCCGGATACCACAATATACAAAAGTATTCCACTGATAAATGAAAACATATTGCTAGAAGTACCGGAAGATTGGCATTTTAAAGGAAAAGAAATAAATTTATCAGATTGTGCAGACAAACCATTTATAATGTTATCAAAAGAACAATTACTAGGACAAATATCCAGAGAATTATGCCTAAAAAACAATTTTGAACCAAATATTGCCCTGGAATGCCATAATATAGAAACCGCACATGCTTTTGTATCTCAAGGATTAGGAGCCGCATTTGTCCCGGAATTATTTGTAAAATACAGAAATCAAAAAACAAATTTCTATAAAATTAAAGGCTTCAAAATTGATAGAAAATTCTGTGTCATATACAACAAGAAAAAATATTTACCAAAAGCATCTGAAGATTTTATAAATATATTAAACCAATTTTTACACATTACTTAATTTCATATTTTGTTACATTATACAAAAATACTGCAATTCTTAAACAAAAATCCACTTTTATAATATATAAAAAAATTTATATAGCTTGGTTAAGGGGAAATTATATTATGTTCAGATTTACTAGAGCCGGAGCAATGGAAAGATGTATTATGGGCTTACTAAGAAAAAGTGGCCCAGAAACAATGATACAAAATTTTAAAAAACTGGATCTTGATAAAATATATAAAAATTTTCATAAATTATCTTATAGAGATACTTTGTATAAAAAAGCTACAAATAGTATTTTTAAACCAAATATTGAAAATAAGTATATATATAAAATAGTTTTAAATGATGAAAATACTAAAATCGGTAAAAGTTTGTATAACATAACCATGGATGCATTATCACATTTATGGGGTCAAAAAAATGTAAACGCAAATATAAGTGAACACATAACTCAACATATCAAAAACTTTAATGTATCAAATACATTTGGGATACAAGGTTGCCATTTTAAAAGTTTCTTTGACGGAATATTAGATCTAGCTAAAAAAGCTACCGGTAAAAAAAGTATAGATATTACAGATTATATTAATCAATTTGTAGAAAATGAGCATTTTTCTAATGTGTTATTACGAAAAAATTCTGATAACACACTGAACTTGTTATTCCACCGAACTGGTAACCCTCCTATATCTATAAACAATTTCAAAATGATAGATATTCCGGGAAGCTCACAACTTGCATCATGCAGTTACACATGTAATGGTAAAAACTATGTAAAAACAGTATGCAAAGATTCTATGCTCAACAGAATTATTTCTAAACTTCATACATCTGGAATCCCAATTATTCAAGACGGAACTAGGGAAGGTGAAGGATTTTTCAGAACAATGGTTAATCACAAACCAAATTACTTCTTCCTTTGTGACTCAACATTGTTCCCAGTTGAAGAAAATACAATGTTAAATAGATTAGGTTTTAACACAATAAATCCGGTTGAAGTTCCAATGTTATCATTAATGTAATACAAAATAAAAAAGGACTTAGATAACCTAGTCCTTTTTTAATTAGCAAGGGAGAGACTCGAACTCTCGACCTCTCGGGTATGAGCCGAACGCTCTAGCCAGCTGAGCTACCTTGCCATACCTTATTCCTATTAATCTTCTGCGAAATAACTCCGCGTATGTCTATTTTGCCATGAAGAAAAAATTTTTTCAAGTATTTTTTTGCTATATAATTATTTGTATGATTAAAGACTTAACAAAGGGAGAACCACTAAAATTAATCTTTTTATTTTCAATACCATTACTCATTGGAAATATCTTTCAACAATTATATAACCTTGCTGATATCGTAATTGTCGGAAGAACATTAGGAGTCGATGCTTTAGCATCTGTTGGCGCAGTAGCTCCATTATTTTTTCTTATTATGTTTGCAGTTGTCGGAATGAATAACGGTTTTGCAGTTATTACAGGACAACGTTTTGGAGCTAAAGATTATGTCGGAGTTAGAAGATCTGTTACTCTTTCTACAATTTTAAGCACCGCATTCACTGCAATATTTACAATTATATTTGCGGTATTAATGAAACCAATTTTATTTATGATGAATGTGCCTGCAGATATTATGCATAATGCGTTTTGGTATATTCAAATATGTATATTAGGTCTTGTTACCGTAAATTTTTATAACTTGTTAGCAAGTATTGTAAGAGCATTAGGAGACAGTAAAACTCCATTATATTTTCTAATTCTGGCATCTATACTTAATATTTTTCTTGCACTATTATTCATTTTAAAATTTCATTGGGGTGTTCCAGGTTCTGCTGTAGCCGTCGTTCTATCTCAAGGATTTTCTGCATTATTATGCGTAATATACATAAAATTCAAGTTTCCCATATTACACATAAAAAAAGATGAATGGAAATTCGACTTTATACACAACAAAGACGATATTAATTTTGCAAAAGAGCACTTGGCTGTTGGAATACCAATGGTTATTCAATTTTCAATATTGGGAATAAGCATATTAATTATTCAATGTGTATGTAATTCCTTTGGTGCAAATGTTATAGCTGCATTTACGGCAGCCTTGAGAATTGAACAAATTGCAACAATGCCTATGATATCTTTTGGTATTGCATTAGCTACATTCGTCGCTCAAAACTTTGGAGCAGGAGAAATAAAAAGAATAAGACAAGGGGTCAAAAGAGCATCTGTTATTAATATTTGTTTAAGTATAATTATGGCATTTATTATGCGATATTATGGAAGCCATATTGTACAAATATTTATTGGAAATGGAAGTCCTGAAGTTATTAAAATTGCACATGATTATCTTTGGATTAGTACAATATTTTACTTTTTCTTAGGTCAAATTTTTATCTTCAGAAATGCACTCCAAGGTATAGGAAGACCTTTAATACCTATGACATCATCTTTTGCAGAACTTATGGTAAGATCATATGCTGCAGTTTATCTTGCAGTAAAATATAGTTACTTTGGAATTTTCTACGCAGGACCAATCGCCTGGGTTACAGCTTCAATAATTCTTGCTATTGGTTATTTGATTAATAAACATAAATTAGAACAAAAATATCCAAATATATAAATAAAAAAGGTGGAATAATGAATTCCACCTTTTTTATTATATTTCTAAAACCTTAACGCTTATCCGTTGTCTTGATTATATGCCAGCCAAACTTTGTACCTACCGGATCGGAAATTTCACCAACTTTCAAATCAAAAGCTGTATCCGCGAATTGTTGAACCATTTGTTTTCTGTTAAAATAACCTAAATCGCCACCCCTTTGACCTGATGGGCACAAAGAATATTGTCTTGCAGCATCTTCAAAAGTTATTTCGCCATTTTCAATTTCTTTTTTAATTTTTACTGCTTCTGATCTTGTTTTAACTAAAACATGACTTGCTCGAACTTCATGAATATCTAAATTTGGATTTAAAAATTTGCCAAATGCAAAAGAACTTAGTCCTGCAAAACAAATTACTAATACCATAAATATTTTTATAAACAGTTTCATTTTTCCCTCCTTTTTTCATATACTAAGATATAATATTACATAAATATAAAAAGAAAATACTACAATTGTATTGTACGTAATACAAAATAATATCTATAATTACCCCAATAAACAATTATTGATATAAAATTATTATCTAAATCTGATGCTTCAAGATATGTATCAGGAATAGGTTTCCTTTTTGAACTATCCACATTTTTACCAACAAATTTCAAAAACTTTTCTCTAATTAATTGCACTTTTGTCATTTTAACTTGTGGCAAATTATTTTTATAAAAGTCCAAAGGAACCATCTCTTTTTTATAACAAGGAATAATATACTTAACTTTTCCAGCCTCTTTAAACAAAATATACCAAGCACCCTCATGTTCCCTTGGTGTTAAAAGGTAATATCCTGGCTCAATTGCTATAGATTTAAAAAATAAAGGCGCAGTTAACCTAAATAATGGATATGGAGACCAAGTAGAATACATTGTATCTTGATATTCTCCGGGATCAATATTATGAACATATTTAAAATCCGGAACAGGTAAATCTCTATACATTTGCTCAATATCAATATCTTCTGTGTATTCATCAGGAGCAATTTCTTCAGCATCTACATCTTCAGGATATGAAGCAGCAGCAGGAGCAGAAGAATTATCGGTTTTAGAAGCAGGCGAACTTTCTGCTGCCATCAATGTTGGCATTATACTAAACAAACTGATAAATACTATTGAAAAAATTATAAATACCCGCTTCATACAATAATCTTAATATTATTTTGTCAAAAATCAATCATTCTTATAATTGATAGATTTAATTTAAAAAAATTATATATAATGACAAATTTTATTTTTTCAAGTTTTATATAATCACAAAGGAAAAAATATGGACAACAAAACTCAAAATACAATACAAAATACAGCAGGTATCGGATTAGGTTTAGGAGCATACTACGGAACTAAAAAAATTCTAACTAATACAAATAGAATGATTATCAACAAACTTGAACCTAAATTAACTCCTCAACAAATTGATACTTTTAAAAAAGCAGTTTATCAAGTCCATGAAACACAGGGATTAAAAAATAGAGGTCTGGTTATCCTTGATACATCTAAATTAGACTTTGAAACATATTCAAAAAGCCGCCTTAATTTAATAAATCAGTTCTATGACCACAAATTAAGTATCGCTAAAAATTCTATCCAAAAATATATTATTAATTTAAAAAGAAATTTTATTTTAAAAAATGCACGCACATTAGATTTATTAACATTTAACGGTCAAAATGCATATTTTAATAAAATTGCAAAACCTGAAATTCAAAATGGAAAAGCAACTTTTCGTATTGTAGAACAAGTTGTTATTAATATGGAAAAAAATCCTATATTTGCATTTCACGAATTTGGTCATGCTAAAAATTATAGCAACAAAAACTTTGAAAAATTATTACAAAAATATTTCAAAAATCCATTTGTTCAAAAAGCAGCACTTGGAGTTATCTTAGCAACAGCACTATTAACCCCAAAACAAGATAAAAATCAGAAAAATCATAAAAATAACATATTTACACAAATTGGCTCAACAATTAAAAACAATTGCGGCATTTTAGCATTTATAGTTATGCTTCCAAATGTTTTAGAAGAAGGTCTTGCAAGTCTTAATGGTCAAAAAATGGCTAACAAAATACTTGATAAAGCTAATTTAAAAACTTTAACGAAATCCCATTTGCTTTCATTTGGAAGTTACTTATCATTTGCAATAATTACAGCACTTAGTATGAGTTTAGCTAACAAAATAAAAGATGAAATATCTCAAGGTAAAAAAGCAAAGAATAGCCAACAACTATCCTAACTTTTACAATTTTTTACCCATAGATTTTGAAATTCTTGAATGAATCATATTAGCTTGATTTAAGTACTCTGTTAATTTCTCATAATTTTGTACTTTTTCGCCATAAGGAACATTCATTTCAACCAATTCATCAACACTTTTACTTATTTGAGATAATTGATCTAATGAATCGCTCAAAGTGATTACAGAATTTATTTTTTTAGAAACTCTTGCTAAAATATGACGAGATATGAAAGACTGTATTTTATATATTATTGGCATTTTCTCTTTGAAAGCTTTACTTGAAAACGGTTGTTTTTCTCCTAAAACTCTGCCACCATACATTTGTTGTTTTCTTAGAGTATCCAATTCTTGCAAAATTCTCTGACGCTTTGCTTTTAAACCTAATGCTTCATTTTGGGTACCATAATTATCTGCAACCTTAATTTTTGCATCCAAATCTTTTATTATAGACTCTTTTTCTTTGATTCTATAATCAATACTCAAATCTTCACCTTCAGAACCTTCAAAGGTAGTTTTATTTAAAATAGCAGAATCATAGCCATTTAAACGCTTGATAGGATTTGTAGCAGATTTATTTAACTGCTGATTGTTTGGAATTTCAGCAGGATTAAAATTTCCACTAAAAGGATTCACCTGAGAAAAATTATATTTCTGGCTAAAAATATTACCATCTATTTTATTGTTTTTTCCACTACTATCCATACAATCATTTTAAATCAAGAAAAAAAAATTTTTCACCATTAAAAGTATGATTTTACAAAGTATTAAGTAATAGTGTAAACTTTTTTGTAATATAAGCAAGTTCCCCAAATTGTTAATATAATATTTGGCAACCATGCAGCCAAGAATGGTGCTAAAGAACCAGCTTCACCAAATGATAACGATAATGCTCTAACTACATAATATGCAAAGATTATTAAAATACTAAATAAGAAACCTCTGTTATATCTAACCCTAGGCGGTGTAATAGCCAAAGGTACACCCAATAATACAAAAACTATTGTTGTCAAAGGCAATGCTATTTTATCAAATAATTCTATTGTATAAACTTGTTTATCTTCAGGCTTAATTTCCGGTCTGGAAATATATTTTAGTAAAGATACAAAATTCATTTCCTTAGCAACATTTTTATTTAATTCTTTAGACAAATCTAAACCAAACTTAACCAACGAATTGTCAAATAAAGTTGTATTCAAAACTTGTCCATCATTTGCAATTGTATATGCTGCACCTTTTTCAAATTCCCAACCCTTTGGAGAAGTCTTGCCTTCTCTTGCCTGTAAAACTTGGATTGTTCCATCTTTAGAATTATCCAAAACCGTTACATTATATAAAGTTTTGTTTTTACAATATCCTACATAAAATAATCGTTTTAAAACGCCATCATCATTCAATTCCTTGAATACAAAATTCTGTTTCCCATCCGGAATATTTTTTTGTCCCAATGCCCACAAAGCTAAGTCCTTAGCCTGTTTAGCCATTACAGGAACTATACTTTCGTTAATTACAAAGCTTGATAAAGCCATTACTACTGCAAAAATAAATATCGGTTTTGCTATTCTATTTAAACCAATACCGCAAGCTCTCATTACAGTAATTTCGGAAGATAAACTTAATCTATTTAATGTCATTACTGTTGATAATAAAACACCCATAGGAATAGTCATTACAATTACAGATGGCAAATTCAGTAAAATTATAATAAACGCAACCTTAAACGGAATACCAAATTTCGCAATTTGTTTTATCAAAGTAATAAAAGTATCCGATGCAAAAATGATAGTAGTAAAAACAAATACTCCCATCAAAAACATCTCTATAATCTGTTTCAAGATATATCTATCTAAAATTTTTATGTTTTTATATTTATCTTCTATACTTGCCAGAGCTATTTTAAATTTATCTTTGAGCATATTTTGATTTTAATAGAAAAATAAGTTTTAAGCAAATGAATTAATTTGATTCTTTCAAAATTAAAATAGTTTGCTCTATTTCTGTTTTTAAATATCCTAATTGTTCTGTAATACTATTTGGATTATATATATAACCTGCATCACCGTAAGCTAAATATGGATTATATTTTTCTGCCTCATTTCTTAATAATGCTATAGATCTTGCATGTAAACTAAGTTCCATCAAGCGTTTATATGAAACAAAATGACTTTCAGGTTTATTCTGATATTTATCTCTGAAATAATCCGCATTTTTATTAAAATAATAAACTTTTGCATTAAAAATTTGCACGTTACTATTATTTTCAATCAAGTCATAAATATCTTCTAATAATGGAATAAATTCATTCAAATCATTCACATATTGAGAGGTTTTATCGGTTTTTAAAATCATATTCACAAAAGCAGGATTATCCCTTGGAACAGGTTTTAATTCATTTTCCGAATTAAAATCTTTCGCAGGATTCATTTCCGGAGTAGATTGTTTTGGCTCTTGCGGCTCATAATTTCTTGTCAAATCAGGTAGTGTCCCAACATAACCTTTACCATCAAAACTTTCCGGTCGTTGCTTAGCATCACAAATATTGCATTGTATAAAAAACAACGCAAAAATAATTAAAAAATAAATTACACGATAGCGCTTCATACCATAATTATAATAATTCTTATGCAAAAATCATCATTTACTTACAGTATTAAAACTAACAGCTATTCTTCCCTACCGATTGGACAAGCATATTTGGCAGGATCACCAAATGGACGCATTTGGGGATTTGATTTATAATAATCTTTTCTGTGTTCTGCCTGCTTATAATCATTTTTTTCTAATTTTTTTATTAAATTATATTTAGTACGTTGAAGACTGGTTAATGATTTTGTAAAAGTTTTATTTTCTTTTTCTACTATTTTTTCTATTTCTTTTTTAATTTTTTTAATAACTTTCTTTTGAGATTTTATATCTGATGATGAAGCATTAGCTTCCTCTAAAACTTTCAATTTAAGACTTTCTTTTATCAACTGATCAAATTTTTCTTCATATATCGGAGCATTTTCGTTTACCAACTTTTCTTTTAATTGAATTTGTTCATCAGTTAAATTCAAAGCATTATAAACTGTAGCTCTATCCATTTGCAATTGCATAATGTACTTTTTATATCTTAGAGCTTCTTGAGGATAATCTTCTTTTTTAAACTGCAAATCCGAATTGCAAGATTTAGAATTTGAAATTGTAACTTTTTGCTTTGAATTCTGAATAACACAATCTGCATAAACAATCTGTGTACTTAAACTTACTAAAAATATATATAACAAAACTTTTTTAATCATAAATATCCCTCACTGTATTTCTATTTTTACATCAACCATAAAAAATATCAAATAGTAAATATTTGTAGTAAAATCAGCATATGGAAGAAATTAATTTAAGAAATTATGCCTACATAGGTGATGCCATATGGGAATTGTTTATTAGAGAAAAAACAATTCTTCAAACAAATAATGCAAAAAAATTACACCAAATAACAACAAACTTAGTAAAAACAAACTTTCAAAGTGAACTACTGCACTATATAGAACCTAATTTGACAGAAGAAGAAAAAGAGTTAACAAGACGAGCAAGAAATCTGCCAATTCCTGTAGGAAGACGAAACATTCAAACCGAATACAGACAAGCAACTGCCTTTGAAACTTTAATTGGCTGGTGGCATTTTAATGATAAAAATCGTCTTAATGAAATATTAAAACTTACAGAAGATAAAATTACATTTTAAAAAGACCTCCTAAAAAAGAGGTCTTTTAATTTCACTCGGGTTTATATAAATATTGCCTTAAAAAAATTAATCTTCTAATTCATCCATAGCTTTTACATATTTCAAGCGTAACTCTTTATCATTGATAGCTTTAATCTTAAAATCTACAACATGATCATCAGTTGGATATTCACCAATTAAATTTTTCAATAAAATTGAATTAGCGCCTAAATATCCTTTTGCAACTTTACCTGTTTCCACAAATTCATTTGAATTTTTGCGCTTAGCAACATTTAAAGTATCGCCATTTGTTTGACAAAATGCTCTTGATTTAAGTGTACAATCCAAAATAGAAGATCCCTTTTCATCAAAGTCATTTTCATATTCTTCTACAAAAATACCTTTTGGTGAATGTAAAGTTCTTCCATCTTTTGTAGTTATAGTAAATTTGCTTGTTGGAATTCTAAAAATTCTTTTACCATAAGAAATATGATCACCTTTATAATCAACAATTTCAGTATCATATACTAAATTATTTTTAGGTGTAGATTCTAAAATATTCATATCACCAATTTCTCTGGTATTATATTCCCATTCTCTTACACCTTCATAGTGAATAATATTTCTTTTAGCTGTAGAATCATTTAAATCAATATCAGTACTGTCAATATCCCAATTATGGAAATTATTCATCAATGTATCCAATGGTAGAGGTCTTTGATATTTGTAATACCACTGTATGATAGTATCTCCGCAATGATGATATCCAGTAGTATCAATTGAAACTTCAGCATTAGCATTTGCATTTGCTTCTTCATAAGCATAAGCAGGGTCATCATCACAACTAGACATTACCATAGATCCTGCTGCAGGCAACATACATAACGCAAGAATTGTATTTCTCATTGCTCTACTTGCTTTTTTATCATCACCTGTAAAATAAACATTAGGTTGTGCAGATATTTTATTTTCATTTTGCAAACCTAAATTGTTTGAAAAATTTTGATTTGTCTTTTGACAATTATAATTGTTTATTGAACTTACACGCATAAGTGCCTCCTGGTTATATAACTTTTCATTCTAAAACCAAACATGAATAATATTGCTATTATAATTCAAAAATTTTACACTTAAACGCAAACCGTTACAAAATTTAAAAACGGAATTCAAATTAAAAACACATATAATAAACGAAATTAAGATTCAGCTAATTTTTCACGAACAAGTTTTTCAACTTCAGCCAAAACTTCAGGATTTTGCTCCAAAAATTCCTTAGCTTTTTCTCTACCTTGACCTAATTTTTCATCGTTATAGCTAAACCAAGCACCAGCTTTTTTAACAATATCCAAGTTTACAGCTACATCTAAAATATTACCTATCTTAGAAATACCTTTACCAAAGATAATATCAAATTCAGCAGTTCTAAATGGAGGAGCAACTTTATTTTTCAAAACTCTAACACGAACATGGTTACCAATTTCACCATCATCACCTTTTAGAGTTTCTGTCTTTTTAATCTCCATACGAACAGATGCATAATATTTTAAAGCATTACCACCGGTAGTTGTTTCAGGATTACCATACATAACACCAATCTTCATTCTCAATTGGTTTATAAAAATTACAGTAGTGTTAGTTTTTCCAATAATACCGGTTAATTTTCTCAACGCTTTAGACATCAAACGAGCTTGTAAACCCATTTGTTGATCTTCCATAGAACCTTCAATTTCAGCCTTTGGAACAAGAGCAGCAACAGAGTCAACAACAACAATATCAACAGCTCCTGAACGAACTAATTCTTCAGTAATATCAAGAGCTTGCTCACCTGTATCAGGTTGAGAAATTAATAAATCATCTACTTGAACACCTAAATTTCTTGCATATTCAGGATCAAGAGCATGCTCAGCATCAACAAACGCAGCAATTCCGCCTTTCTTTTGACACTCAGCAACTATATGTTGGGCAAGAGTTGTTTTACCAGAACTTTCAGGACCATATATTTCAATAATACGGCCTCTTGGAATTCCTCCAATACCAAGAGCTACATCTAATGACAATGCGCCTGTAGGGATAGCATCAACATTGACAGTTGTCTTATCACCAAGCTTCATTATTGAGCCTTTACCAAAATCCTTTTCAATTTTCTCGATAGCTAACTTTAGCGCTTTACTTCTTTCTTCGCTAATGTTTGCAGGTGATTCTTCTTTAACTGCCATTATATATTCCTCTTATTCCCAAACGTAAACTTCTTTTTTCTTATAAAAACCAAGAGCAACCGGTTTATAGCTATTTAATTCATTTTTCAACTGATAAACTTCTTTATTTAAATCAACGATTTTTTGTTTTAAAGTTTCATTATCAGTTTTGCAACGAATTAATTCAACTACAACATCGTCCATGCCTTCTAGTTTTTCATCAATAACTTTTGCAATTTTGTTGCTTAATTTCACTTCTAATTCTTGAAGAGTATTTAAAATACTTCTTACAGCAGCACTATTGCTTTGAGCTGCGCTAGAAGCCATTGCAGGTGTTCTTACAGCAATCGGATCTGTAACTAATCCTTTTACTTGAGCTTGAATTTTTCTTAAGTTTTTAACTTCATCATAAGAAAAATAAGTATGACCTTTTGCATTTTTTCTAGGTCTAATTGCAGCTTTTTTGCATAAATCAACAATTTCCTTGTTGTCTGCTTTTAAAATAGTTCTAACCTCTTGAGGTGTCAAAGTTCTCTCATTTAATCTGTCTTTTATCATTCTTATCTATCCCTTAAAAAACATTCCCAACATCATTCTATTACATTCATAAAAAACTGGCAAATAAATTTTGATAATCATAAAGAAATGTAAAGGTCAAAATTTACAAAAATATTATTATAAAACGCTTTCAAACAAAAATAAAAAAGACCTCGATTGAGGTCTTTTTTATAAAACTCATATTCTAATTAAAATTATATAGCTTTTTGAACTTTTCCTGCTTTTAAACAAGAAGTACATACTCTAATTCTTTTAGTAGAACCGTTTACAACAGCTTTAACAGTTTGTAAATTTGGTTCTTGTGTATGAACAATTTGTTTATGAGAGAAAGTCAATTTAGCTGCTTTAATTGGAGCTTTTCCGCATATGTCACAATGTTTTGCCATAATTATTTATCCTTTTCTAGCTAGTTTATTACTTCAATAAACCCATGATATCCCAAAAATACATTTTTGCAAGTAACTTGTTAAAAATGGTTTACATAGAAAATGTGAACAATAAACACTCACAATAAAAATGTTTATGATACAATAGTCACATGGAAAGTAAAAAAATAAAAATCGGATTAATTGGCCTTGGAACAGTAGGCTCTGGAGTATTCAAAACTCTAAAAAACTTTGACAATGTTGAAGTTGTAAAAATTGCAGTACGCAATAAAAGTAAAAAGCGTAACATTGAAGGATTAGATGAAAGCATAATAACAGATGATGCTTATGAAATCGTTAATGATCCTCAAATCGATATTGTAGCTGAATTAGTAGGAGGAGTTTCTCCTGCATTTGATCTTATTAAAACTGCAATAAAAAATGGTAAACATATCGTTACTGCTAACAAAGAATTACTAGCAAAGCATGGTGAAGAATTATTCAACTATGCAGAAGAACATAACAAAGTAGTTCTATATGAAGCAGCAATTGCTGGTGGTATTCCACTAATAATGCCAATAAAAACAATTCTTGCAGGTAATAAAATCAACAAAATCAAAGCAATATTAAACGGTACAACAAATTACATTTTAACAAAAATGGATGTACAAGGTGCATCATATACAGATGTATTAAAAGAATCTCAAGAATTAGGTTATGCTGAAGCTGACCCAACAGGAGACGTTGAAGGTTTTGATGCAGCATATAAAATTACAACATTAGCAACTATTGCTTTTGGCAAAAGAGTTAAAATTGAAAATGTATATCGTGAAGGAATAACAAAAATCAGTCCTGAAGATATGCAAGCAGCCAATGAAATGGGATATAAAATTAAACTTATCGCATCAGCTGAGATTACAGAAGATAATAAAGCAGATGTTAGAGTTCATCCTATGCTAATTTCAAAAAATAATCCATTGGCACATATAGATTATGTAACTAATGCTGTTACTTTAACAGGACACCCTGTTGGTAGTGTAACTCTATCTGGTCCTGGAGCTGGAGAATTCCCTACAGCAAGCTCTGTTGTTGGTGATATTTTAGCAATAGCTTCAGAAATCGGCAAAACTGATTACTTACTTCCAATGATGAGATGTCAACACAACGAAAATGCTGAACCTATTGATATTTCTGAAACAAGAAATAAATATTATATTTCAATGACAGCAAAAAATAGTCTTGGTGTTATTGGTAGAATAGGTAAAGCTTGTGAAGATAATCAAATCAGCTTGGCAAGCATTGTTCAAAAAGAAGTTTCTCAAGATAATGCTGCACATATTAGAGTAATTACAGATGTATGTAAAGAAAAAGATATGCAAAAAGTTATTGATATTTTCAATAATGATTCTGCTATCACATCTGTAAATAGTCTTATCCGGGTACAAGTCTAAATCATAGGAATTATATGAGTTGTTCAACAGCAAAAGTATATTTATATACTGTAGGTTGTAATGATAGCAAAGGACGTCAATTTGCATTATTTGACACATATATTCATGACAAAGAAAGAACACAAACAAACGTTGATACACTCAATGTATAAAAAAGAAACAGTATTCAAATAAAAATAGAAGGAACGAGGGTATTATGTACTATCAAGGATTAATTAACAAATACAAAGAATATTTACCTGTTACAGACACTACTCCTATTGTCACATTAAATGAAGGTAATACACCTTTGATTAAAGCTGAAAATTTAGCTAAAAAAATCGGAATTAATGCAGAAATTTATTTAAAATTCGAAGGTTGTAACCCAACGGGTAGTTTCAAAGACCGTGGCATGACAATGGCAGTTACAAAAGCAAAAGAATCTGGTTCCGGCGCAATAATATGTGCATCAACAGGAAATACCTCAGCTTCAGCTGCTGCATATGGTGCTAAAGCTGGTTTAAAAACTTATGTTTTAATTCCTGATGGATACATAGCACTTGGGAAATTGTCTCAGGCAATGATGTATGGAGCAGAAATCATAGCAATTCAAGGTAATTTTGATAGAGCTTTGGAAGTTGTAAGAGAAATTGCTGAAAAATACCCTATAACTCTTGTAAATTCAGTAAATCCATATAGAATTGAAGGTCAAAAAACAGGTGCATTTGAAATTTGTGAAGCCTTAGGTCAAGCACCTGACTATCACTTTATACCTGTAGGAAATGCCGGAAATATTACAGCATACTGGAAAGGTTATAAAGAATGGTTTAATTTAGGCAAAATTCCAGCTTTACCTAAAATGATGGGATTTGAAGCTGAAGGCGCTGCGGCAATTGTTAAAGGCAAAAGAATTATGAATCCTGAAACACTTGCAACTGCTATACGTATTGGTAACCCTGCAAGTTGGAAATTCGCTGAAGCAGCTCGTGATGAAAGTAATGGAATGATAAACTATGTAACTGATGAAGAAATAGTTAAAGCATATAAGCTTATCGCATCTTGTGAAGGCGTATTAGCTGAACCGGCTTCAGCTGCATCTGTTGCAGGACTTATCAAAGTAAAAGACCAAGTTAAAGAAGGTTCTAAAATCGTTTGTATTCTAACAGGAAATGGTTTAAAAGATCCTGATAATGCTATTAAATATTCTAATGATGAAGTTAAGAAAACTACATCAGACTTAAATGATATCCTAAAAGCTATGAATATATAAAAAAATAACTACAAATAACTCAAAGGCAGAACTAATATTAGTTCTGCCTTTTTATATAATCAACACTATACAAATTTTATAATAAACCTTTTTTAGGGTCTATAATATCTGAGCCACCTTCTTCACTTGTAGCTATTGTAGTTAATCTGTGTTCTTTTATATACTCGTCAAATATTTTTTGTATTTCTTCTTTTGTTTTTCCATCAATCTTAATTGGATCTCCGCCTTCTTCGCCAACAGCTTGAGTAGTCAGCTTTTGGTCCTTTATATACTTATCAAATATTTCTTGTATTTCTTCTTTTATTTTAGGATCTATTTTAATTGGATCTCCGCCTTCTTCACCTACGGCCATTGTGGTATAATCAGCACCACCTTCTTCGCCTAAAGCCATTGTAGTGTAATTAGAACCACCTTCTTCATTTAAAGCTTTGGTAGTAGCAGAATCCACACCACCACCTTCTTCACCTACGGCCATTGTAGTGTAATTAGAACCACCTTCCTCGCCTATAGCTTTAGTAGTAGTTGCATCTGCACTGCCACCCTCTTCACCTATAGCTTGAGTAGTATATTTTCGTCCTTTTAAATATTTATCCAATAGCTCAGCAATTTCTTTTTTGGTTTTATCATCAATATTAATTGACTCTCCACCTTCTTCGCCTACAGCTAGTGTGGTATAATTAGAACCACCTTCTTCGTTTGTAGATTTAGTAGTAATATCTGCACTGCTACCATTTTCACCTAGTGCATAGGTTACTAATGAACCGCCTTCTTCGCCTGTGGATTTAGTAGTAATATCTGCGCTACTACCATTTTCACCTAGTGCATAGGTTACTAATGAACCGCCTTCTTCACCTGTAGATTTAGTAGTAATATCTGCGCTGCTACCATTTTCACCTAGTGCATAAGTTACTAATGTGCTACCTTCTTCGCCTATAGATTTGGAAATTGCACCGGAACTTCCACCTTCCTCACCTACAGCCATGGTAGTCATTTTGCCGCCATTTTTTAAATATTCATCAATTATTTTATCAATATTTTTATTTTCTTTTTGTATATTTTTAGTCGCACCATCTTTATAATCTACAAAAGTATTATCATCAGGATTTTGTTCAACAAAAAAGCCTTTTACTTTTACTTTTAAGTCATTTTCAGATGATTTCAGATTAGCTTCTTTATTTAAATTAGCAAGTGCCTCTTTTATTTCTTTACTTGTAGGTTTGTTATTTTTTTGAGATTTACCTTGAGCTTTAGTTTTTTTCAACTCTTTATCGTAATTATCTCCAGTACCATCTACTCGTAATGTCATAATTGCTCCTTTCAAAATTTTGCACACTTCGATTACTTCGGAAATATTTAGTACAAACTTTAATGAAATTTTAAAATTGTAACAATTGGCAATATTAGTGAAAATCCATTAAGATAAATAAGGAGGTTCAAATGATTATTGTAATAGGAAGTAAAGAAGACTTTCACTCTCAATATGTATTTAATAAACTAACGACACAAAATATTAAAGTTAAATATCTTGATTCCAGAAAATTCCCAATTATTAATTGGTCTCCTGAAGGAGAACAAGATTATATTATTCTTGATGAAGAAAAAATATACATAAAAGATATCACAGGAATATACTGGAGATGGTATTATGGAGTGACTTTTGGAACTTCTGATATTGTATATAGAGAAAAAACATCCGCGCTAGAAAGCTTTTTATGTTCAGTTGAACCTATTAGTTGGAATTCATTACAAGCTGTAGAACTTCATAGAAAAAAAGGACTACAAAGCAAAATAATGCAAGATAATGGAATTAGAATTCCAAAAACCATTGTTACAAACGATGCAAATGCTCTTGAAAAATTTTATATCGAAAATAATAAAAATATTATTTATAAACCGGTAAGAGGTGGCGCTTATACTCAAAAATTAAAAGATGAAGATTTGCTAAGAAAAGAATCTCTTATTAATTGCCCTTGTCAATTACAAGAATGCATTGACGGTATTGATATAAGAGTTTATGCCTTTGAAACCGGTGAAATATACGCAGGTGAAATTCTTGCTCAAAGTCTTGATTTTAGAGCAGATGAAAACGCCAAAATAAATAAACATAACTTGCCTAAAAAAATACAAAAAGATTGTCTAAAAATTATGAAATTACTTGGTCTAAAATATTCCGGTATAGATATTAGATTAAGTAATAGTGGAGAATATGTATTTATAGAAGCAAATCCGGCACCAATGTTTGTTCATTTTGAAAATATGACAGGTTATCCAATCACAGACACTTTAATAAAAAATTTAATATAAAAAAAAGCTCCTAATAATATAGGAGCTTTTTTTATATTGTATATGATTAAATAAACTAATTTTCATCATCTACATTAAAATCAGGAGCACCAAACATACCTTCAATTTCTTCTAAAATTGCAGATGGTTTTCTAGCCTGATTTCTTTGTGCAACAGCGCGTTTTCTTTCTTCTCTGTCACGTTCTTCATCAGCGTTAATTAGGTGATGGAAGCCAGTACCTGCAGGGATTAAACGACCGATAATTACGTTTTCTTTTAATCCTCTCAACATATCTTTCTTACCATCAACTGCTGCTTCTGTAAGAATTCTTGTTGTTTCTTGGAATGATGCTGCTGAAATAAAGCTTTCTGTATTTAATGAAGCTTTTGTAATACCTAACAACATGTATTCACATTTTGCAGGTTGTTTACCAGCTTCTTCAGCAAGTTTATTTTCTTTTTCGAATGTTTGCATTTCAATCAATTCACCAGGCAACAAGTTTGTATCGCCAGCATCAATAACTTTTACTTTCTTAGTCATTTGACGAACGATAATTTCAATATGCTTATCAGCAATTTCAACACCTTGAGAACGATATACACGTTGTACTTCGTCAACTAAGTATTGTTGAGCTGCCTCAGGACCGCATAATCTCATTACATCATGAGGATTCATAGGTCCAGATGTTAGAGGTTGACCTTTTGTAATTTTTTGTCCGTTTGAAACAATTACATTTGAATCAATCGCATATTTAATTTCTACAGAAGATCCATCATTATCAACTAAGAACAATCTTGGTAAACCATCGTCATCAATTTCAATCTTAGCTGTACCATCATATTCTGCTAATATAGCACAATCTTTTGGTTTTCTACCTTCTAACAACTCTTCTACTTTCGGAAGACCTTGAACGATATCGCCTGTTTTTTCTCTTTCAAATACTAATGTTGCAAGTAAATCACCTCTTAAAACTAACGCTCCAGAGTCGATTTGTAACATTGTACCTGGGCTAATCAAATATGGACGACCATTTCTAATAGAAATTTCGCCTTTATTAACAGCAGTTACGATACCTGAAACAGGAGATGTTTCTCCACTTTCAGCTAAAACTTTATCAGTTTTAATAAATTCACCTTTCTTAACTACTGCTTTGCCTTTTACAGCAACTTTTGTTTCTGAACTGTCAGAAATTAAAAGAAGTCTTCTTACATCTTCATCATCACCCTTGATAGAAGCTACAGCATCATGCATAGCTAATACTTGAGTTTTTGCTACAGGAGTTTTTGGATCAATTGTTTCACCATCTTTTACCAATAACTCAGTTTGTAATGAAGATGATTTTGATGAACCTTCCATTTCACGACGTACAATTAAGTTTTCTAATACAACAATTCTCAAAGCTCCTTGAGCATCAAGTTCTACCATACCTTTAAGGTGTGATAAATAGCCTTGCATTTGAAGAACTAAACTTGTTCTTGTAATTGTTGCACCATCAACATTTCTAACTCTTGCACCATCTTTGTATTGTAATTGAGTTACAGGAATAATATCAATTAATTCATCTGTTGTATTAAATTTAATTGAAACATCTTTTGGTGTAACTTCTAATACTTGAACCGGTCTTACAAGAATTTGAACTGGTTGATTTGCAATTGAATCGTCATCTAATGATAAAGCTGAATCTAATTCTTCATCTAAATCATCTAAAGGTAAATTATCTACTGAAGAATCCATTATTGTAACGATAGAAGTTTCTTTAACCTTGATACCTTCAGCAATAAGTGTACCTTTTTTAACTACTTCACCTTCATCAACTTTCAATTCTGAAATATTTGATAATGTATGAACTTCACCAGGTCTAATTGTAATTTCATGAATTACATCGTTGTATTCTTTGAATTCAACAACACCATCTATATGGCAATAAACGTCTTTTACAATTTCTGTACCTGCAGTAACTGCTGTTCCGTTTTCTACCATTTTTAATGTGCTATCTTTATTAATTTGATGAATTTCTTCTGGAATAAATACAACTTTACCAGGTTTTGTAATAATTTGATTTTCATCAACTTCTACATCAACATATCTGATTTCACCAGAAGATGAAACAGCGCATTCATCATCGATAAGTTCGGCTATAATCATACCATTTTCAACTGTAGTATCTACAGGAGCTTTAACGATATATTTTTCGCCAGTTTTATCAACTGTCCAAAGTTGTTCTTTTTTAGTTTGTTCAAATGCTGCATTTTCTGGTTGTAATGAAGCTATAACAATTGTTAATTCTTTACCTTGAACAATTTTCTTAATCTTCTTACCATCAAATGTATCATCTTCAATAACTAAATCGCTGCCAACTCTTACTTCACCACCGTGTTCAGAAATTGTTAATGTTTCTGCTAATTTTTCACCGGCAGATATTTTTTGGCCATCTTTTACAAGAACTTTTGAACCACCAGGTAATGTATAAACGTCACCGCCTAAAACCCAAATAATACCTTGTTTATTTGTAGTTCTTGATACGTTACCTTGTCTATCTTTTTTCTCATCAGCTTTAAAGTCTTCAAATACAACTTCACCAGAGATATCAGTTGTAATATCCTTTGTAGCTTTTTCTGTTAAACGAGAGCTGTCACCTTGTGAAGTTGGTGCGTGTTCAGCCATTTTTTGACCTTTAGCAACTTCCATTCCGTCTGTAATAAATAATGTTGCACCAGCAGGAATATGATATTTAGTTGTTCTTTTTTCACCTTTAACTTCAATATCAGCTTCATACATTGAAACTTGAACGATATCACCGTGACGAGTTCTAAGTTCTCTTGCTTTAATTTTAGAAATTACTGTACCTGCTTCACGAGCAATAATTTCTTTTTTAGCTTCTTTAACGCCAACAGCACCACCAGTGTGGAATGTTCTCATTGTTAACTGAGTACCAGGTTCACCGATTGACTGAGCTGCAATAATACCAATTGCTTCTCCGATATCTACCAGTTTTTGAGTTGTCATTGCCCAACCGTAACATTTTTGGCATACACCATATTCTAAGCCACAAGTTAAACCTGAACGTACTCTTAATTCTTGTAAATCTAAACCAGAGATCTTCTTGATATCATCACGATCCATAGTTGTTCCGTTAGCAACTAATACATTACCTTCAGCATCAACAATATCTTGAGCGACTGTTCTACCTAATAATCTATCAATTAATGGAACAATAACTACATCACCATCAGTGATTGGTTTCATATTAATATATTTTTCTGTATGACAATCATCAGCTCTGATTATTACATCTTGTGCTACGTCAACCAAACGTCTTGTCAAGTATCCTGAGTCAGCTGTTTTCAACGCTGTATCTACAAGACCTTTACGAGCACCGTATGATGAAATAATGTATTCAGTTACTGACAAACCTTCTTTAAAGTTAGATTTAATAGGTAAGTCGATGATCTGACCTTGTGCGTCTGCCATCAAACCTCTCATACCAACTAACTGTGAAACTTGTGATAAATTACCACGAGCTCCAGAGAATGCCATCATATATACCGGGTTTAATTTGTCGAAGTTTTCAACTACTTGTTCTGTCAATTTTGCAGTTGTTTCAGACCAAGTATCGATAACTTTTGTATATCTTTCAACTTCTGTAATTTCACCTTTTAAGTATCTGTTTGTTGATTTTTCAATTTCTTTTTCTGCTGATTCCAATAACTCTTTTTTTACAGATGGAACTGACAAATCTGCAATTGAAATAGTTGTACCTGAAATAGTAGCGTATTTATAACCTAAGTTTTTCAAAGCATTAGCTAATGCTGCAGCTTTTGCTCCGCCGTATTCCAAATACATTTGACCTAAGAGTTTTTTCAACGAACCTTTGTCCATTTGTTTATTAATGAAATCAGGTGTTTTCTTAGTATTTGTATATGTTCTTTCCATTCTAATTTTCCTTCAATTAGTTTCTTTTACACTGATTTTTACACTTATACAAGTGCTTTTCTAACTTCTTCGTTGAAGATAATTCTACCAACTGTTGTTTCTATTCTTTCACCTTTATCGTCTCTTACTATAATCTTATCGTGAAGCTTGATTACACCAACTTCTAAAGCTGCAATTGCATCTTGGAAATTGTAGAAGTAACCTTTCACTTCTTGAGTTGGATCTTTTATAGTAGTTAGGTAATACATACCCAATACCATATCTTGAGAAGGTGTTACGATAGGTTTTCCGTTAGCAGGTGCTAACAAGTTGTTAGTAGCCAACATCAACATTCTTGCTTCTGCTTGAGCTTCAATTGATAGTGGAACGTGAACAGCCATTTGGTCACCGTCGAAGTCAGCGTTGAACGCTGTACAAGCAAGTGGGTGTAATTGGATTGCACGACCTTCAACCAATTTTGGTTCGAATGCCTGAATACCTAATCTGTGAAGGGTTGGAGCACGGTTCAATAATACTGGGTGTCCATCGATTACCTCTTCCAAGATATCCCATACAATGTGTTCTGAACGTTCTATCTTTTTCTTAGCAGATTTGATGTTTTGAACATATCCTCTTTCGATAAGTTTATTAACAACAAATGGTTTGAATAATTCAATTGCCATTTCTTTTGGCAAACCACATTGATTCAATTGTAATGAAGGACCTACTACGATAACTGAACGACCTGAGTAGTCAACACGTTTACCTAATAAGTTTTGTCTGAAACGACCTTGTTTACCTTCAATAATGTTAGACAATGATTTCAATGCTCTGTTGTTAGGACCAACAACAGTACGTCCGCGACGACCGTTATCAATCAAAGCATCAACTGCTTCTTGTAACATTCTTTTTTCGTTTCTTACAATGATTTCTGGAGCACCCATTTCCAATAATCTTTGTAAACGATTATTTCTGTTAATTACACGTCTGTATAAATCGTTTAAATCAGATGTTGCAAATCTTCCACCATCTAATTGTACCATTGGTCTTAAATCTGGTGGTGTTACAGGAAGTACATCCATTATCATCCAAGTTGGATTTGTTTCTGAAGAAATTAATGAATCTAACAATCTTAATCTCTTAATTAATTTTGCTTTCTTTTGAACAGATGTTACATTACCTGCTAGTTCTACTCTTATTTCTTCAGCCAATCCTTTTACATCAATTTCTGAAAGAAGTTCTTTTATAGCTTCTGCACCGATACCAACTTTTAATGTTGATTCTTCGTTTTCAGCCATAAAATCTTCATATTCTTCTTCAGTTAATAATTGAAGTTTTTTGAAATCACTATCACCGCCATCTATTACAACATAGCTGTTGAAATAAATAACTTGTTCTAGATCTTTCAATGTCATATCTAATAATAAGCCTAGGTATGATGGGATACCTTTCAAGAACCAGATATGTGATACTGGAGCTGCAAGTTTAATGTGTCCCATTCTGTGACGACGTACTTTTGAATCTGTAACTTCAACACCGCAACGTTCACAGATAATACCTTTATGTCTTACTCTTTTATATTTTCCGCAATAACATTCCCAGTCCTTTGTAGGTCCAAAAATTCTTTCGCAGAATAAACCGTCTCTTTCTGGTTTTAATGTACGGTAGTTTATTGTTTCCGGCTTAGTAACTTCACCGTGTGACCATTGAAGTATTCTTTCCGGAGACGCTATACTTATTCGTATATAATCAAAATAATCAATACTTGTAGACAATTTTAATTCTCCTTATATTATAGATCACCGAAAGTAGTTGGTGTTTCAAAGAAATTAATATTTAATAACTCTGAATCAACATCTGACAATGTACGTTTTGGAGCTGCTTTTCTCAAATCGTCCATATCTGTCATCAAATCTACTTCTTGACCGTCTTTTTTAGCTACTGTGATATCTAAACCGATACTTTGCAATTCTCTTACAAGTACCTTAAATGATTCAGGAATACCTGGTCTTGGGATATTGTCACCTTTAACAATTGCTTCATATGCTCTGTTACGTCCGTTAACATCATCTGATTTGATTGTTAACATTTCTTGAAGAGTATATGCTGCACCGTATGCTTCCAATGCCCAAACTTCCATTTCACCAAATCTTTGACCACCGAATTGAGCTTTACCACCCAATGGTTGTTGAGTTACTAGTGAGTATGGACCAGTACTTCTTGCGTGAATCTTGTCATCTACTAAGTGAACAAGTTTCAAGAAGTATGTTAAACCAACAGCTACAGGTCTATCAAATGGTTCACCTGTTCTACCATCAATTAACATTACTTTTCCGTCTTCGCCAACCCAATCACAACCTGATTCTTTTATACCTCTTAAAAGTTCAGCTTTTGTTGCAATTTCTGATTGGTTTTCACCGTACATTTCATCGAATGCCGGAGCTTCGTAGTGATCACCTGTTAAGTATGATGCCAAACCTAACAACAATTCATAAGTTTGACCAACGTTCATACGTGATGGAACACCAAGTGGGTTCAATACGATATCTACAGGAGTTCCGTCTGGCAAGAATGGCATATCTTCTTTTGGAAGAATTCTTGATACAATACCTTTGTTACCGTGACGTCCTGAAAGTTTATCACCTACTGATACTTTACGTTTTTGTGCGATGTAAACTCTGATTACTGTATTTGCTCCTGGTGGTAATTCATCACCTTTTTCTCTATCGAATACCTTAACGTCAAGTACTCTACCGCCTTCACCGTGAGGTACACGTAGTGAATTATCTTTAACATCTCTTGCTTTTTCTGCAAAGATTGCTCTTAATAATTTTTCTTCTGGTGGATGTTCTGATTCACCTTTTGGTGTAACTTTACCTACCAAAATATCATCTGCATAAACTCTTGCACCAATACGAACAATACCACGTTCATCTAAGTGTCTTAATGCATCTTCTGATACGTTAGGAATTTCACGTGTAATTTCTTCTGGTCCAAGTTTTGTTTGTCTTGCTTCGATTTCTAATTTTTCGATGTGTAATGATGTAAATATATCATCGTGAACACAACGTTCTGATAAAAGAATAGCATCTTCGAAGTTATAACCCTCCCAAGGCATATATGCTACCAAAATATTTTTACCAAGTGATAATTCACCGCCGCAAGTAGAGGCACCATCAGCAATTACATCACCTGCTTTAACCTTGTCACCTTCGTGAACGATTGGTCTTTGGTTAATACATGTATCTTGGTTTGATCTTACATATTTCATTAGAGTGTATATGTGAGGTTTTCCTTGTAAATCTCTTACAACGATTTCTTCACCAACAACTCTTTCAACTGTTCCGTCAACATCAGCTACAATTACCATACCTGAGTCTTTTGCAACTCTAGATTCAAGACCTGTACCTACTCTTGGTCTTTGTGTAATTAAAAGAGGTACTGCTTGACGTTGCATGTTAGAACCCATCAATGCACGGTTAGCATCATCGTGTTCGATGAACGGAATCATTGATGTTGCAACAGAAATGATTTGGATAGGACATACACCTACAAAGTCGATTTTTGAAGCATCGCACATAATAAATTCTGAACGATATCTTGCCGGTACAACTTTTTCTACAAATCTTCTGTCTTTTGTTAATTTAACGTCAGCTGGAGCACAACGATAATTTTCGTCAGCATCTGCTGTCATATATACAACTTCATCAGTTACAACACCGTCTTTTACAACGAAGAATGGAGATTCTACAAATCCATAATCGTTAACTTTTGCGTGTGTTGCTAATGAACCGATCAAACCTGCGTTTGGACCTTCCGGAGTTTCAATAGGACAAATACGTCCGTAGTGAGAAGGGTGAATATCACGAACAGCAAATCCTGCTCTTTCTCTTTGTAAACCACCAGGTCCTAATGCTGAAATACGACGTTTGTGTGTTAATTCAGCAAGTGGGTTTGTTTGGTCCATAAATTGTGATAATTGAGAAGATCCAAAGAATTCTTTCAATGATGCAACCAATGGTTTTGTATTTAATAAGTTCAATGGAGTTAATGTTTCTGAATCTTGAAGTGTCATTCTTTCTTTAACAATTCTTTCGATTCTTGATAAACCAACTCTGAATTGGTTTTGTAACAATTCACCAACTGAACGAATTCTTCTGTTACCTAAGTGGTCGATATCATCCAATTGACCTTCATCATATGTTAAATTAATTAAATATTCTATTGTTGAAACAATATCTTCTACTGTTAATGTTCTTTGATTGTTTGGAATATTTAAGTTTAATTTTTTGTTTAATTTATAACGACCTACACGACCTATGTCATATTTCTTTTCATCAAAGAATCTTGATTCTAAGATTTGACGCCCACCTTGTGGTGATGCAGGATCGCCTGGTCTTAATTTTTTATATAATTCAATTAATGCTTCATCTGTTGTTTCTGTTGGATCTTTTTCTAATGTTTTTTTCAAGAATTCAAAGTGAGTAAACTTAGATTCCATTTCAGAAACTGTAATACCCATAGCTTTCAACAATGTTGTAGCTAAGATTTTTCTATTTTTGTCGATTTTAACGTGAATAATATCGTTAGAATCTGTTTCAATTTTTAACCAAGCACCACGGTTAGGAATCATTGTTGCGTTATATAAACGTTTTCCTGTTGGTGATGGATCACATTTAAAGTAAACACCAGGAGAACGAACGATTTGTGATACGATAACACGTTCTGCACCGTTTACAATGAATGTACCTTTGTCAGTCATTGTAGGGATATCACCGATGTAAACTTCTTGTTCTTTAATTTCACCGCTATCACGGTTTACAAGTCTGATCATAACGCGCAATTGTTTTGCATATGTTGCGTCATGGATTCTTGCTTCTTCTACTGTATACTTTGCATTGTCAAAAGTATAATTTGGTAAGAAGTGTAACTCTAATCTTCCGGTATAGTCTTTAATTGGAGAGAATGAAAGTAATTCTTCTTTCAAACCTTCTTTTAAAAACCATTCAAACGATTTTTTTTGCACTTCAATAAGGTCCGGTAAATCATCCAAACGAGTATGAGGAATACCCATTGGTGTTACTCTTTTTGCATATTTTGTCTTAGACATCAATTCACCTCGTTAAATAATGGTGTACGTACTATAAAAATTTATTTTTCTAACTTAAGGCTGTAAACCCTCTACCTATTTTTAGGTAAATGTCTGCAATTGTTAATGTTCTGTTAAAGTTGGTCAAATCCGCTCATAATCAAACTTCCAAGATTTAGGCACACTTCGCCCAACTTTACTTTTGCATGTTACTCCATCTTATTACATCAATATCTATAGTCAAGGTAATATGCCATGATTTTTGGTAAAATTTTTCATTTTTCTTAATAAAAATTTACATTAAGTTTTACAAAAGCTGTAAGTTTGACTATATAAGGGTTTTAACGTCAAGCCTACTTGTAAATTATTACTAAACATTGCATAAATAAAGACTTTTTTAATATTTGGCTAAAATACAGACATAATCAAACATTCAGCACATTTTATGAAAAATTTATATTTTTAATAAAATTTTAAATTTTTATGGGTAAAATTTAGCAAAAATTTTGATTAAGTAATGATAAAAATTATGTAAATTTTAAAATATAGAATATAATCATAATATGTTTTACTATGACAAAATAAATAACAAAAAGGTCTTAAAATCTGACTTATTAGCCAATGTTGAAGCCTTTTTCACAACAAGAGAAATTTGCATAAAATCAAAAGAAGATAATATGCAAAATATTGTTGAAGAAAATAAAAATATAATTTGTAATTACTTAAAAATAGACAGAAAAAACCTAATTTCGCCATCACAGACACATACCGCAAATATAGAATTAGCAAAAGAATCAAGGCATGACTACCCAGATTGTGATGCGTTAATTTTAACAGACAAAAACTTAGGAATATTTTTAAATTTTGCAGATTGTACACCGGTTATTTTATATGACGAAAAACAAAATATCGGAGCAATAGCTCATGCCGGATGGAGAGGAACAGCACAAAAAATTGCACCATTAACAGTAAAAAAAATGGTAGATAATTTCAATTCAAAACCTGAAGATATCATAGCTGTTATTGGGCCTGCAATCGGCTTTTGTTGCTACAATGTTGGCGAAGAAGTTTTTGAAAAATTATCTGCTACAGTAAAAAACTTTGATAAACTTTCAGAAATCAGACAAGGTAATATTTTCGTAAATTTAAAAGGTATAAATCAACGTCAATTGGAAGAAATAGGGCTTAAAAAAATCGATGTTTGCCCTTATTGTACAGTTTGTAACAATGATCTTTTCTATTCATACAGAAAAGAAAATGCAACAACTAACAGACATAGTGCAGTTCTTCGTTTAAGGTAAATATGCAAGAAATAACAATAGGGAAAATATATAAACATTATAAGGGCAATTTATATAAGATAATTGCAATAGCAAAACACTCAGAAACCATGGAAGATATGATTGTGTATCAATCAATAAACACTAATGAAATTTGGGTTCGTCCAAAATTCATGTGGAATGAATATATAGAATCCAGTAAAAGTTTAAGATTTACTTTAGTAGAAAATATATAAACATGTTTATTAGCTAAAAGTATATTGTACTAAATAAAAATATTTATTAAAAAAATAAATATGAATATTTGGTATCAAGCATTAAAAAAACCGCCACTAACCCCACCTGCTTCATATTTTCCAATAGCTTGGGGTATTTTATATACTTTAATGACAATTGCGTTTTTTATTGTTCTTTCTAAGCCTCATAGCCAACATAAATATATCGCAGTAAATTTATTTTTATTCCAATTAATATTAAATTTTACTTGGAGCTATGTATTTTTTGAAATGCAATCAATGAGACTTGCATTACTTGATGTAATTTTCTTACTTATAGTTTTAATTTTCACAATAATATACTTTTTTAAATTGTCCAAAATTGCAGGATTTTTACTTATACCGTATCTATTACAAGTTATATTTGCACTATATTTAAATTTAGGATTAATAATATTAAACTAAATATTAAGAATAGTAAATTTTTATCATAAAAAATGCACTTTTTTATTTGACAATCGTTATATAAGCAGGTAAAAGGAAAATTAGTAAAGGGTGTGTGTATTTATGAAAAAAATTTTAGCATTATTTTTTGTATTACTTTTAACAAGTAATATTGCATCAGCAAGAACTGTTATGGTACGTTATGGACAATCTACATATAGATTTGGAAACAACGCTATATATACTCCTGCAAATAGAGTTCGCGCAGGTCAAAGACTCAGAGCAATTCAATATGAAAACGCAATGATCAATGCGTTAAACAATAGAAACAAACATCAAATTACAATTAATACATCAGCTTCAACTCCTGAAATATCAAGATTTAATAAAGAAAATACTATTCAACCACAAAGAAGTTATACTCGTGGTGGAGTTACTTATTATGATTAATAAAAAAATAGTCTTGATAAAAAAAATATTTTTAATATTTATATCGCTAATAATAGTAGCCACAGGTAATTGTGTAAATGCCGAATGTTATTTATATTACGGTAATTACAACAACTATCATGATTACTATCCTCAAGTTAAAAGACAAAATCGCAGATATGTTACAAACAGATTTGCAAAACCTGTTAATTGTTTTGCAAGACCAAGAATAAAAACATCTTATGAAATCAATCAAAAAAGAATTTTAAACAGAACATACAGAAGAAAATTAAATGCACAAAGATATTTATATACTTCAGAACCAACAACAGTTACAAGTATGGATTCCAGATTCAACAAAAATCACAACATAGCACAATATAATAAAAAAATATCTTGTGGTGGAGTCACATATTATGGTACAATAAATCCATGTAAATAAAAAAGAAGAGGTCGTTAGATGAAAAAATATCTTTTAATTCTTGGAGTTATATCTGTATGCGCACTAAGTGCAAATGCAGCAGTAGTAAAATATACACCTGCAGGAGCAATTAAAGATAATACTCAAAATACATTTGGTTCAAATGCAGCATTTACTCCTGCAAATAGAGTACAAGCTGGCGTTAATCAAAGATATATCGAAAACGAAAAATCATATTATAAACAATTTGAAAATGCCAATAAAATTGAAGTAAATATAAATACTAATAATAGTAGTAATGATAACAGTAACAACAATAAACAAGAAGTTACCGAAAAGACTACCTCAAGTCAAACGGCTAAAACCGATACAAAGAAAAACATAAACTATATTAAGAGCTGGCAATTTTGGAAAAAAGATAATGGGCTTAAAACTATTAATGGTGTAACATATTACTAGAAATAAAATAAAATGGATTATCTTAAAGATAATCCATTTTATTTTTTATATTTTTGTTCAAGATTAATTAAATATTTTTTTATATCTAATCCTCCTGCATACCCGACTAGTTTTTTATTACTACCTATAACACGATGACAAGGTACGATAATAGCTATTTTATTTTTATTATTTGCAAGTCCAACTGCTCGTGAAGCATTTGGATTACCTATTTTTTCGGCAATATATTTATATGAAACGATTTGACCATACGGAATTTTCATCAATTCATTCCATACTTTTGTTTGAAATAAAGTCCCATCTAAACTCAATGGAACATTGAAATTTGTTCTTTCTCCAATAAAATATTCATTTAATTGTTTAAAAGTTTCAATAATTAAAGGAGTTTCATTTTTGATACCGTTTATCTCTGAAAAAGCTACATGAACAATTTTATTATTTTCTTCAGCAATCCAAATTTCACCAATACAAGTTTTATAATTAAATTTGTTCATAACATTTGTCCTCAAATTGAGATTATTATATAATAAAACTTATGAAAAAGATTTTATGTTACGGAGATTCAAACACTTTCGGATTTAATCCGCAAAATTGTAAAAGGTATGACAAAAATACACGCTGGAGCGGAATTTTATCAGAACTTTTAAAAAATAAATTTGAAATAATTGAAGAAGGTATGAATAATCGTACCGGATTTTTTAAAAACCCTGAAGGTCTAAAACAAAGCGGAAGTGAATATTTACCAATATATTTGCAAAATCATAAAGATATTGATATTTGTATTTTATCTTTGGGAACAAACGATGCTCAATTTTTCTATAATTTGAATAGCCAAATTACAAAAACTGGACTGGAAAAACTTATTTCTACAATAAAAGATACAAATTCAGATACTCAAATTATTATTATACCGCCAGTTAAAATTACAGAAAACATTTTAAACAGTGGTTTTTCATTAATGTTTAATAAAAATTCCATAGAAACAATCAAACAAATATTTCCTACATTTGAACAAACCGCAAAAGAAAACAATTGTCTTTATTTAGATTTAAATGAAATTGTTTCGCCCTGTATATATGATGGTTTACATTATAGCGAAGATTCCCATAAAATTATTGCAGAAACTTTAGCAAAATTTATTTTACAGACTTTCTAAAACCTTCAAATACAGGACTTTCCTTTACAAAAATCATATTATTTAGACTATTAAGATTAGTATCACTATTTTGAGATTGTTTTACTTGATGGTTGTATCTATATTTTGTCCAAATTCTTGTTACTGCGCTAAGCGTAAAGCCCATTACCAATAAACCAAATACATATGGAACACCTGTAATAATTGATTTTTGTTTGATTAATTTTTCTAACTCTTTATCTACAGATGAATTATTCTTTAATGCTAATTTTTCAGCTATTTGAGGTAATTCTTTACGTGTAGGAACTTTGATAATTCCATTTTCATCTTTCTTTATAAGTTCAGGAAATTTACCCTTTTTAGCTAAAATATTTTTAAAGCCTTCATCAAAAATTGAAGATCCAAATATAGTATATAAAACAACTAAAGGTACTCTTGTCCAAACTTCATAAAAATCTAATTTCCCTCTATCTTTAGCAGCATTTGAATATCCAAATAAACCTGTTGTACAAATCACTGCTAATTGCCCTTTACTTAATGCTAATTTCCCTGCATTGTTTTCAAAATCTAATTTCAAATATTCTTTTAAGAAATTTTCAACCCTTTGGGATTTTAAACCCAATTTCTTTAATCCATTCGCTAGTTTTTCACCAGGTTCTAAAATATATTCAGAAAACTTTGTTAACTTTTCTGATTTATGCCCTTTTGCAGCAAGTGCTAAACCTGCGCCAACACCTGCAGCTGAAATTATTCCTGCTTTTAATAATTCTTTTTTTGAATGCTCTTCAACTCGCTTTTGCTGATTTATATCTTCTTTTTTGTCTTTATTCAGATTTGCAATATTATTAAAATCACTTATTTTAAACACTTTTAATGTAAATAAATTTTTAGCAAAACTCAAAGAATATTCTAATACCGGAATTGCTAAACAACCTAAAACCATGCCTGCTTTTGTATTAATAAGTCGTCCCTTTAAATTTTTATCTAAATTAGATTTCTTAATAGTTTCTAAACTGTCAGGTATATGTTTAACAATATTTTCTTTCATATTTTTAGGCTGAATAGCTTTAAATAAACCTTTTCTAAATAAATGTTCTCCAAAAAACGGAGCAGCATAATAAAATAAACCGGATTCCAAAAACTCTAAAAATGTAAATTCCCAAAAATCAGCCTTACTACGTGATAATAATGCTTTTGGCAACCAATTTGTAGCAGTGTCTTGTATAAATCTTGTAGAAGATAAATTTTCTTGTGATTTTATGAACGTATCTAAAAATTTTACTAAACCTGAACCTCCATTACCTTTAAATGAAGTTTCATTATTATTATTTTTTTTATAACTATATTTTCTACTATTAATAATATTATTATCTATTGATGTAATCATTTTATTTATATCCTATTCTGTTTCAAAACTACTAACTCAAAAAAAACCGCCCTTGAAAGGCGGTTTTTATATCGTTTAATCATTTAATCTCTAGCACATTCGATCAACACAACAAAAACCACCTTTACTTAGGCTTTGCATCATCATCATTTGCATCATCATTGTTGCGTTATTTTTCATATTACTTTCCTTCGAACACATAATATAATAATAAATTTTTATTGTCAATTATACAATATATAAAATTGCTAATAAAAATTTTTGCTACCTTATAAAATTTATACAAATGCTTCAACTTTTGCAAATTGAGATTCATATAAATGTTTATACACACCATCTTCAATATGCATTAATTCATGGTGACTACCAAGCTCTACAAGTTTGCCATCTTTAATTACAGCAATTCTATCTGCATTTTGAACTGTTGTAAGTCTATGTGCAATAACAAATACCGTTCTATCACGCATCAAATTTTCAATAGCTTGTTGAACAATTTTTTCTGCTTCATTATCTAAAGCACTTGTTGCCTCATCTAAAATCAATATTGGGGCGTTTTTCAAAAAGGCTCTTGCAATACCAATTCTTTGCTTTTGACCGCCTGATAACAATACACCTCGTTCTCCGATGTTTGTATCTAAACCTTTTTCAAGACTATTGATAAAATCTTCTAAATAAGAATCTTTTATTGCCTCTTTCAATTCATCTTCTGTAGCATTTAAATTTCCAATCATTATATTATCTCTAATAGTTCCTGAAAATAAGAAATTATCTTGAAATACTACTGAAATATTGTTACGTAAAGATTCTAATGTATAATCTCTAACATCTATACCATCTATTAATATATTTCCTGATTTTATATCATAAAATCTCGGAATTAAATTAACAATAGTACTTTTACCACCACCTGAGTTTCCAACAAGCGCAAAAGTTTCACCTTTTTGAACTTTAAAAGATACATCTTTTAATACAGGTTTGTTTTTCTTATATTCAAATTTTACATTTTTGAATTCTATAGAATCATTCAAACCTTTTAATATTTTTGCATCAGCTTTATCTTTTATTCTTGGAACAGCATCCAATTGTTTAATTACACGTTCTAAAGCTAATAAAGCATTTTGCATATTTTTTGCATTGTTACCTAGTAATTTTATAGGAGTATATAACATAATTAAAGCAGTTATAAATGAAACAAAGTTACCACTTGTAATAGTACCTTTTACAATCATATAACTACCTAAACCAATAACAGCGGCAATACCAACTGATACCATAATATGCATCATTGGAGATAACCAACCTGTTTTTTGAGTAATTTTCATACCCAATCCAAACTGAACATCCAAATCTTTATCAAAAGCTTTATTTTGATGTTCATACAAATTATACGCAGTAACAACTTTGTTCCCTGCAAAAGCCTCATTATATGCCGTAATAATTCTGCCACCAGCTGATTCGGATTTGCTTGTAATAGATTTTATTAACTCTCTCATTTTTGTTAAAGGAATTACTGCACATATTAAGACTAAAATTGCAATAATTGCCAATTGCCAAGAGTTATACAATAAAACAGCTACAAGTGAAATTGATGAAAATACTCTTGATATTCCTGTTTTCAAATTATTCAACAAACTACTACAAGATGTATTTGCATCATTATTAAATAAACGAATAATATCCCCTGATGTTTTTGTATCAAAAAATGTTGCATCTTTATGCATTAATTTATTGTATAAAGTTTTTTTCAAATCATTGGTAACTTTACCGCCAACCCAAGCATTCATATATGTTGACAAATAATTTAAAAACCCTTGAGTTGAAGTAAATGCAACAATCAATAATGGGATGTACCAAGGTGATTGAACAGTTTTATCAACCATAACTATATCCATATATGGTTTTAAAGACAATGCAATAACAGCATCTAATGAACCTATTGGAATCGCTAATCCTAAAGCTAATGCCGTTCTAAACCAATATTTTTTAAAATATGGCAAAACTTTCATATAATTAGTCATTACACCATCTTTATCAAACAATTTTGTTAAACTTAATACTTTTTCTTTTAATGTCATAATCTATACACCTAATTTAATATTTTCTGTTAATTTACATTCCCAATCGTAAGCCGTTTTTATACTTTCATTTAATGATTTTTCAGGAACCCAACCTAAATCCGTTTTCGCTTTTTTATTATCAGCAATTAATGTTGCAGGATCACCTTCTCTACGAGGTTTTTCCTCCAACGTAATATTTTTACCGGTAACATTTTCGCAAGATACGAAAACTTCTTTTACACTGTTTCCTTCATTTGTTCCTAAATTGAAGTAATTTGTGCTACCACCATGTTCTAAATATTTTAATGCCAATACATGAGCATTAGCCAAATCTTCAATATTAATATAATCTCTTACACAAGTACCATCTTTTGTCGGATAATCAGTACCAAACATTTGGAATGTTTTTCCGCCGCTAAATGTTGATTTCAAAATATTAGGAATCAAATGAGTTTCAGGTTCATGCCATTCTCCCACTCTATTTTGACTATCTGCTCCGGCAACGTTAAAATATCTTAAACGAACGCTTCTTAAACCATAAGCTTTGTCATAATCATCCATTATATTTTCAATCATCAATTTTGTTTTGCCGTATGTATTTATTGGTTTTTGAGGGTGATTTTCATCAATTGGAACATAATCAGGTTCGCCATAAGTTGCTGCTGTTGATGAAAATACTATTCGTTTTACATCATTTTTAAGCATTGCACATAACAAATTCATTGTTCCATATACATTGTTGAAATAATATTTTTGAGGATTTTTTACAGATTCTGCAACTTGTGAATACGCTGCAAAATGAACTACCGCATCAATTTGATATTTTTCAAATACAGATTCAATATCACTAAGATTTTGTAAATCACCTTTTATAAAATCTATAACTTTTCCTTTTGAAACAATATTTTTTAAAGTATTAACAGTTTCTATATGTCCAAGTTCTAAATTATCAAATATAACAACGTCATATCCAGCATTTAATAATGCTATAACATTATGACTTCCAATATATCCAGCTCCGCCTGTTACTAATATCATTACTTAATCTCCTCAAATAATTCAATTGCCCTTAATATTGCTTTATCCATATCATAATATTTATAATCACCTAATCTGCCAAGAAAATATACATTTTCTAACTTCTTAGATTCTTCTAAATATTTTTCATACAATTTTGTATTTTCCTCTTTTGGAATTGGATAATATCTTTCATTTTTACCTAATTCAAAAAATTCAGAATATTCTTTGGCAATTACAGTTTTATCTGATTTGTCGTCAAGATAATATTTATACTCGTGAATTCTTGTAAAATCATAGTTACAAGGATAATTTACACAAGCATTTGATTGATAATATTCCTTGTCGTATGTTTCCATTTTAAAATTAACACTTCTATATGGCAATTGCCCGAATTTGTAATCATAAAATTCATCAATTGGTCCTGTGTAGAAAACTCTTTTAAATTTTTCATTCTTTAATTCTTTATAATCAGTATTTAATTTAACTTTTATGTTCTTATGATCAAGTATTCTTTCTACAACTTTTGTATATCCATCTAAAGGAATACCTTGATATTTATCTTGGAAATATCTGTTATCTTTGCTTAAATACACAGGAACTCTTGCAGTTACTGCACCATCAACTTCTTCTGGTGAAACTCCCCATTGTTTTGTTGTGTAATGCAAAAATATTTTTTCATATACATAATTTGCTAAAAATTTTAAATCATCATCATCTTGTTTTTGGAATTCCAAAATTGGAACTTTACTATTTATTTCAAATATATCTAATAATTTTTGTTCTAATCTTTTTGCTAAAGTTTGTGGGAAAACATCATATAAAGTATTAAAATTGAATGGAATATGAGTTTCTATACCATCTAAAATCCCAACAACTTTATGCATATAAGTATTAAAATCAGTAAATCGCTTCAAATATTTCCAAACTTTTTCAGACTTTGTATGGAAAATATGAGAACCGTATTTGTGAATCATAATTCCGTTTTCATCGCGATAATCATAACAATTACCTGCAATATGATCTTTTTTATCAATAACTAAAACTTCTTCGCCTAACTCTGTTGCTAATAAATTTGCAATAACAGCACCTGAAAAACCGGCACCTACAACAAGATTTGTATTTTTATACTCCATATTGCTCCTTCCAGTGTTTTTTTCTTATTCCAAACTTTGTAATAATCTTATATATTTTTGTTCGCAGTTGAAATATATCATAACGTTTTTTATTTAATTCACAATATACAACCGGAACTTCCTTTACTTTTAAACCTTTATTCTTTCTGTATTCAACATATACAGTAAATAATCTTTCGGATAAAAAACCATAAACTCTTTGTTGATATAAATCTCTATTTTCAATATCTGATTGAATTTCAGCTTCTAATGTAAATAAAATATCAAATAACCAAGAAGCATAATCATTTAAAAATTCCTTTGTTGAAACAAACATATTATATAAATACATTTCATTCTTATTTTTTATAATATCTTCGGCTACAGGATAGATTTCAGGAGTCTTTGATTTTATTATTTCAAGAACTCTATCTAAATCATTAATATAATGCTTCTTTTTATAATATTCATATATGGATTTACTTTTTGAAATTACCCTTTTCATAGGCAAAATTATATCATAGTCCGATAATAAAAAGTTTAAGTATTCTTTATTCAAAAATAATTTATCCTCAATATTTTCAGGGAATTTATGATACCATCTTTTTTCTCCACATCCTAAATCAAATAACCTCCTATAATGCATTAAGCCTTTATATGAAGCATCTGAATTTTTCCAAAGCCAGTATAATGCTGTTAATTCTGAATAATATTTATTTTTAGCAGAAATATTATCATCTGAATTGTCCTTTAATACCCCTAAATCAATATTCGAAATTTCAGCACCGACTTGTATCGGTTTTAATATTTCATTTTGAATTAAATTAAATTCTTTATGATAACAAATCAATATATCGGCATTTTTTAAATTATCTTTTTCAAAGGTGGAAGGTTCCGGAAAAGCTTGTTCTAAAAACATTTTCATAGCAATTCTATCATCATTATCCGTTTTTAAACCATCATTCAAACAAAATAAATATGGTTTTATTTTCTTTATATATTCAAGCTTTTCTTTTTTTAACTCAAACATAATAGAATCTAATGGTTTTTTATTAATTAGTGAATTAAGTTTTGCACTAAAATTATTTACAATTTTATATTCTCCAAGAGAGTTTGCTAAAGAATAATACTCATAAATTGAGCGCTGAATACAATCTTTTTCACGGAATTTTTGCTTTGCAGTATTTTCAAAACCTTCTTTATATTCCATATAGCATTTTTCAATATCAGATTTTCTATAAGCATCAATATTATGGTGTGGGAAATAAGGAACAGATTTTCCATATTTCTTTTTTACTAATTTATAGGCATGAGAAATCATATACCCATACAAATGTTTATAAACTTTATTTATAATTCGACGATTTGAAAATCTAAAAATTGGTAAGCCATCTTCATTAAAGAAAAATTTCTTAGAAACAAAATTTCCAAAAAACATATCATCATTTGCAAAAAGAAAATGTTCAGATAAATTTGGAATTTTATGAATAGCAGATTCTATAGCGGATGCATTAAACGTTGGTAAATTGTCGGTTGGTAAAATATCTTTATGATCGATTATATGAATTTTAGGGTTTGAAGTATCTAACCAGCTTGGAATTTGATTATCTGTGACAATGAAAATATTATTAATCCAAGGAGCATATTTTTCTAAAGAACGCAGGGAATATTTTAATTCATCATTTTCAATAAAACGACATTCCCCAGTAGAATCTTTATCTAAGGATTTACCGTATTTTTTAAGTTCATTATTTTTTTTCTCGCACCATTTCTTATCATGAGAATCACACCATAGATATACAATATCTACAGGAAAATCCTTGACTATATCACAGCTATTACCAATTCCAACAACCAATTTACTTATCTTTCAAATATTATAGCTATACGGGTAATTTACTAATAAAAAATTTATAGTAAAATACCAAATTAATTATATAAATTAAAATAGCTAATTCAACAGATAAATAAGAAATATTAAGGATTTAAAATGGATTTAT
>CALUYT010000029.1 GCA_944325085.1 Candidatus Gastranaerophilales bacterium
AAGTTCTTCGTGTTTCGCATATTATAATATGCTCACACACCTAGTTTTCAGCTATTCTGTTTTCAATGTCCGATTCCTTCGGTCTCCAACGTTTCAACCTTTTCTCCTAGGTCTCCACTATCGGGGTGGTGATTGCTCACTTGTCATCCTACACTTACTTCCCTTTTCGGTTTGTAGATAACTTTTCTTAATCTTTAATAAAACTTTCGTTTTTAGATAAAATTTCTAAGTATCTGGTTTTATAAAATCTTGTCTGTGCGCTGTGCACATCTATTATGTTAGCGCTAAAAAAATTCAGTTTCAAGTATTTTGTTTTATTTTCTTAATAATTTGTTACATTTCACTGTAACTACGTTAACATAAGCGTTTTAGACTGTTTTGTCTAATACAATGGTACTGTAGATGTCATTGTTTTAAATCCATTTGTACATGTTTTTTTATTTGGAGAACATACTATACCATCTCTAACATATAATTCTGCACCTGAAGAACTCATTGAACGTTTACCTATTGCACAAAGATGCTTGTTTGTAGTACAGATAACCCCTGCCGCAGTATATAATTGTCCACCATTTGAAATTAGGGTTCTATATCCATTTGTACACTTCTTTTTATTTGGAGTACAAACTACTCCATCTTCTACATGTAAAGGTTCACTAGATGTTGTTCTCATTGTAACTTTACCCACTGTACATGTTTTTTTATTAGGAGTACATAGTACAAAAGCTGCCCCGGTATCTAAATTTTCAAGATCAACCTGATCTTCTACGGCATTTGAAACAGTTGCAAAAATTGATACTAAAAATACTATTAATATACTTCCTATAAAAAATTTTGTAATATTCATAATTACCCCTTCACTTTTATACCCTAGATAATATATTACAAAAAAAAATAGTACAAGGTATTTTATAAATATCTTGTACTATTTTAAATTGTATTTTATTTCAACTATTTAATATTAGAGAATGTCCAAGCATCAAATGTAGGTGCTTCTGTAATCTTCATTTCATGCTTTGCTTCTCCTGAACATTCATCATCATGAGCAATTGGTTTATACAATCTATTGTAATATTCGATAACCATTCTATCTGAATTGAAGTATGCTTCAGATGTTCTGATTGCTTGACGCATTAATCTTGCCCATTCCATTTTGTTTTCATAGTATGTTGGAATAATTTGATCCTCTATAATGCTCATTAAGCACTTATGATCTTTCCAATGTCTTTCTTCCCAAGACATTTCATCATCGATTTCAGGGTATTCAATTGCATAACCGTTAATACCTGAGAATGTTCCTTCTACAGTCCATCCATCATATATTGATAAGTGAATTGCACCGTTAGCATTTGCTGACATACCTGAAGTTCCTGATGCTTCAAATGGTCTTAGTGGTGTATTTAACCATACATCAGTACCACGTTTCAACATGCCTGACAATTGTAATTCATATCCAGGAAGTACTACTACGTTCTTTAATGAATGAGATCTATTCAACAATTTGTTGAACATTTCTTTACCCATTACATCATCTGGGTGGAATTTACCAGCAAAGATAATTTGAACTTTATTTTCATCCAACAATTTGCCGATTCTATCTTTATCCATTAAAATCAACCAAGCACGTTTGTAATCTGCAAATCTTCTTGCCCAAGTAATTGTTAATACATCAGGATCAAATCTCTTACCTGCAACGTTTGCAACATATTTGAATAATTCTGATTTCATTTCACGTTTAACATCTAACAATGCTTGCGGATTATTTTGAGCTTCTTTTACTCTAGGATCTTGCCAGTATTGTAAATTTACGGCATTAGTAATAGCTCTAATTGGACATCTGCCATCTACCCATTCCCACATCTTATTTGCAACAAGTCCATGCAATTGTGATACTGCGTTTGCAATTCTTGACATTCTTAGTGCTGCAACTGTTAATGAGAAGTTTTCTCCACCTAAATTAACTGCTGTTTCTCTTGATGCGCCTGCGAAGAATCCACCTTCTAATAATGTATCTACCCAGTGAACTTCGTTACCAGCAGCTACTGGTGTATGTGTTGTAAATACTGTACGTTTTTTAACTTCGCTTAAATCACCATTATATTGTCTCAATAATTCGAATGCAGCTGGTAATGCATGACCTTCGTTCATATGAATTACATCGAACGGATAACCAACTTGTTGTAAGATTCTTACACCGGCAATACCTAATACTGTTTCTTGAGCAATTCTGATTTTTTCATTTCCATCATACAATTTATAAGAAATACTTTTTGCCCAATCACTGTTACCTTCGATATCTGTTGTTAATAAATAAACAGGACAAGTTCCAAATAATTCTGGTTCTACCTTGTATGCTTTTACTTTTACTTTTTCTTTAAATATATCTACTTCAGTTTGAACATTTATATCAGTTAAGAAATCATAATACTTTCTAATATAAGCAACTTCTACATTGCCTTGATGATCTATACGTTGATCATAGTAACCATATGACCATAGGATTGTTACACCAACCATTGGCATTTGTAGATAACCTGCAGATAACATGTGAGATCCTGCTAAAAATCCTAAGCCTCCAGAATAAGTGCTTAAAGATTGATCCATAGCTATTTCCATAGAAAAATACGCTACATTTGGTAATGTCATAAATTTACCTCTTTTCTCTTCTTTTATAACTTCTAATACACTAAATTTTTCATGTACACATAACGTGCTTTGACATTGTATCATACAAAAATAAAAAAAACAGTAGTTTGATATAATTTTATTTAAAAAAGCCCTGCTAATGTGCTTTTTACGGGTTATAAATCTTTACATATATACTTAACCTTTCTTATTTTGACTCGCAAATTTGTGATTTAAAAACTTATACATAGCTCCGGCTAAACCAACTATACCTAAAGCTATTGCTGCATTTTTTAACGATAATACTGATTTTTTAACATTTTTACTGACTTCACTTGTATCATTCAAATCTTTAAAAAATAAATTTTTAGCATTTTTATAAAATATCTTATCTATTATTTCATCTGCTTCTTGCTCATTGAATGCATCTTTTATTGATTTTTTTATATTTACTACAAGATTTGAATACGCCTCTTTTGGAGATACTCCATTTATTCCACCATGTCCAAATTCACCCAAAGGAGCATCCGTGCCAAATAAAAGTCTATCTGTTTTATCACCTTTACTTGTATTTTGTAAACGCTTAATTGCCTTTACTATATCTGGTTTGTCAACAGTATCCGCATTTACCCATGAAATATCAGCATATAAATTTGCATCTCCCTTTTCTATAGATTCTATAATTACATCTATAGCTTTTTGGGCATTATCACCCTCATTTCCGCCCATATGTGCTAATATAACAGGAACATCGCTATGTCTTTTAGCTAATGAATATATCTGTTCCGGTCTTGAATATTCACACCTTTGACCTATTGAACCATCTCCATATACTACATCATATGTTTTGTCTGAATGAAATAAGCAAGGTAATTTATACTTTTTTGCCAACTTCATATAATTATCATAACTGGCATCATCTGCTGGTAATTCCATACATTTTGGATGAAATTTAAAACCTACAAATTTATTTTGATTTTCAGTCAAAAGCTGTTCTATTTTTGTTGTGTCACCTTTAGTCAATTTAGGTTGGCATACTGCTAATGGCGCAATCTTCGGATTTCTATAAGAATATTCCAACATTTGCTTATTACCAACAAGTTCATCTAATATATTTTCGTTATCTATACAACTTGAATTTGAGGCAATAATTTTTTCTACCTCATCTCCATTTAATAATGTACTATTTGTAAATATATCTAAACTCTCAGGTTCAAACATTGTAGAACCCCATTTACCAATATGTCCATGAGAATCTATAATTTTACCACTAAAAGAAACCCTACTAACAGAATCAACACGCATAATATTTATCCCTAAATTTTATTACTTATTTATTTTATCCAAAAACATTTTCAATGCAATCTTTATATGCGCATAGTTTAAACCACCTTGCATATAAGCAACATAAGGTTCGCGCATTGGTCCATCTGCAGACAATTCAATTGTTGAACCTTCAATAAAAGTTCCTCCAGCCATAATAACCTGATCTTCATACCCCGGAATATACTCAGGAATAGGTGTAACATAACCGTTTACAGGAGAAAATGACTGAATTGTACGACAAAAAGCTTCTAATGGTTCAGCTTGACCAAATGTGATATTTTGGATTATATCAGTTCTTTTTTCGTTATACTTTGGAGTCGAATTATACCCGATTTCATCAAAAATTTTAGCTGCAAGTATTGCACCTTTAACTGCATCACTAACAACAGATGGCGCCATAAATAAACCTTGGAAAATTAATCTATGTTGATTAAACATAGCCCCGCCTTCTGAACCTATACCTGGTGCAGTTAATCTATTTGCAGAACGTTCTACATATAAGCTCTTACCTGCAATATACCCGCCGGCTTCCACTAATCCGCCTCCAGGATTTTTAATCAATGATCCACCTATTAAATCAGCTCCAACTTCTAGTGGCTCTTTTGTATCTACAAATTCACCATAGCAGTTGTCAACAAAACATATACAATTAGGATTTTTTTGTTTTACAACTTTACAGATTTTTTCTATAGTTTCAATAGATAAAGACTTTCTCGTTGAATAGCCCTTTGAACGCTGAATTAAAACCATAGTAGTTGAATTATCTATCTTATTTTCTAAAGCTTCAAAATCTATATCTTCATCATTTAACAATGGAACTTCATCATATAAAACACCATTTCCAATCAATGATGAGCGTTTTGTTTCTTCATCACCCATAGTTCCGATAACTTCTTGCATTGTATCATACGGAGCTCCAGCAACAGATACTAATTTATCTCCACTTTTTAAATTTCCAAACAATGCACACGCTAATGTATGAGTTCCGGAAGCAAAATGTATTCTTACTAAAGCCTTCTCAGCTTTGAAAACTTGAGCAAACACTTTGTCTAAAACTTCTCGACCTAAATCATCATGTCCATAACCTGAAACCGTATAAAAATGCTCAGGCGCTACTTTATTATCAATAAAAGCTTGCAAAACTTTTTCTTGATTATAATCTCTTATATCATTTACTATTTCAAATTGTTCTACTAATTCTTTTTCAGCTTTTTTTATAATTTCTATACTTGTATTCATATCCCTTTTCCTTTTATATGGCTATTGTATTCCAAGCATATGCAAAGGTCAAAGGGTATATTTTTAATTAATTATCTAAATTATTTTCTTTTAATCCTTGATTTTTATCAAAATAATGAACTTTACCTTCTTTATCTCGCATTGTCAAATATTCTTTACCATCAATTATTTCAGATGAAAAGACGGTAATTACACCATCGGTTTTATCAGAATCCAAATATGCTTTTACTTCTTTTTTACCCTTATATTCAGTTTCTCGCATGGTAAAATCATCACCATTAACATCTAAAAATAATTTATAAGCATCTGAATTATTCATATCCTTAAAACCACCAACTCCAGCAGACTTTGCAGCAATATCATAAGCTTGCAAATCTCTTGCTGTATTTGATGTAAATTCAGCGTCAATATCAATCATTACGTCTTCGACTTCGGGTGTAGATTGCGTAATTTCTTTTAATTTAGATTCTTGAAAGCCTTGGTTTTTATATTCATTTGGTTTGGTCGCAATATCGCCAAATACGCTATTAGCTCTGTAATAATTGGTATTACCTGTTTTATCTTGTAATTCAGTTGTCTTTCCTGTTTCAGGATTTTTTATTTGAGCACTATTAAACTTTAATTCCTCATTCAATTCTAACTTTTGTCCGGAAAAAATTAAATTAGGATTTTTTAAATTATTATTTTTAGCCAATTCATTGACTTTATTCATAATGGCTTTTTTATCTTTTAAGTTATATTGATTTTTAACAATATTATATAAATTATCGCCTCGTTTAACTTCATACTCGCCCATTAGAATATCTCCCAAATGTTTTATTGTTATATATATATAACAATCTTATTAAATAAATATTGCATATTTATATAACAACTAATTTACAAAAATTAATATGCAAAACAAATAAAAAATTATCAACAAGAGCAATAAAAAAACTTAAATATACAATATAAAATTTATCTATGCATAGAATAATATTTTTTATAACTACATTATTAATAATAACCACTCTGCCTGCAATTTGTTCTCAATATGGCGTATATTCTCCAAACAAATATACACAAAATTTTAACGCAACTCAACAGGAAAGATTACTATTTATAATGGACTTTTCAAACAGTATGACAGAATCTCTAGATGGAGCCAGAAAAGTCGATTTAATGATTGAAACAATGAAAGAAATATTACCAAAAATCAATCCTAATACTTGGGTAGGATTAAGAATTTATGGTCACAGAATGGGATTTACCCCAATGGAAGCCTGTAGAGCATCTAAACTTGTCTCACCAATTACAACAAACAACAGTGAAAATATAAGTTTTGAACTATCTCACGCTAAACCAAGAGGAATGACACCAATTACGTATTCCTTAAAACAAGCTATTAAATATGACTTTATGGGTTTTCCAGGCAAAAAACATATAATTCTTCTAACAGATGGTGGTGAAAATTGCGATGAAAGTCCGTGTACATTTGTAATGAACCTTATTAGAATTAGAAAAGACGTAAAAATAGATGTAATAGCTTTTAATATAAAAGATAAAGATGATCTTGAACAATTGGAATGTACAGCATTAGTAACAAGCGGCAAATTTTATAACGCTCAAACTGCAGCAGAGCTTCTTAACGGTTTTAATAACAGTATAGAAGCTGCAAAAAGCGTCGATGCAAAAATAATTTTACCTAAATAGAATTACAAATTCATCAAAATTAAATCTATTAACTGCGGAGTTGTTAGACCTGTTGATTTTGATTTCTTCATAAATTCCGGTATCATACTTACAGGTTTTTGTACTTCACAATTTTTTCTTGGAACTAAATTTTCAATATTTTTAACAGATTTTTTAGTTTTAGCTAATGTCTTCAAATTTTGACCTAAATTTATACGGGGTATTTTCATTTTGTCCTCCTGATTAATAATATTACAAAATATACTTACTTGTAAAATGTGAAAATTATTATTTTAAACATTGAATTTTAACTTTGATTGATGTTGAGCTTGAAATTGAACAGGATTTGAACTTTTTACAAATTGAAAGGTTTGATTTTCTTGTTTTTTCATATCGCGGTTGTATCTGAATTTTGTAAATAAATTAGAACTACCTGCGATAAAAAAGCCCATTACACCAATTCCAAACAGTAATGGAATACCTGCAATGAAAACTTTTTCTTTCAATAACTTTTTATACACTTGATCAAAATTTCCACCCTTTTGTTTAGCAATATCCTTTAAATCTTTCAATTCAGGAACTTCTAATTTTTCATTAATTAAATCTGTACACTTTCCACTTTTATATAATAGTTTTCTAAAGCCTTTTTCTAACAATTCATTACCACAAATTATATAAAACCCTACAAGCGGATATCTAAATAGAGTTTCTAAAAAGTTTTGTTTACCCCTATCTTTAGACGCACCAAAATATCCTGCTCCACCAACTAAAACACAAGAGGTTAATTGACCCTTGCTTAAAGCTAATTTTCCGTTATTATCAGCGAAATCTAAACTAAAATATTTATTTACAAAATCTGCTTTCTTTTGATTTTTCTTAAATAATTTTGAACCTGGTGCAACAATCAATTCAGAAATATTTTGCAAAAATTTTGAACCATCACCCTTTTTCAAAAGTAAAGCTGATAAAGCTAAACAACCGGCATAAATACCTGCTGCTCTTTTAATATTTTTCTTTGCACTATCTTCTACTTTTTGAGCTTGTTTAATATCTTCTTTTTTGTTCTTATCTAAATTTGCAATATTTTCAAAATTTGATTGTTTAAAAACTTTTAATGTCATTAAATTTTTAAAATAATTTAGGGTAAATTCAATTAGAGGAATTGCAAATGCACTCAACGCTAATGCAGCTTTTACCGGCATCAATTTCTTGTTTTCTAATACTTTACCGTTTTTTAATAAATCTTTTGCAGGTATTGAAACTTTTGACTTTAAATCATTTGAAAGTTTTTTAGAATACAATTTTCTAAAAATTCCTTCACCTAATATTGCAGGGCAATAATATACCAAAACAGATTCTGATAATTCTAAAAATGTATTTTCTCCTAAATCTGTCTTACTTCTTGCAAATACAGCCTTTGGAATAAGTCCTGTTGCACTATCTTGAATAAATCTAATATTAGATAATCCTGCACCGCCTTCTTGTATTGCAACAATTTTACTTGCAGCTTTTAATCCTAACCCTATTGTATCAGCATTGGTAAATGTAACTTTATTATTATTAACTTTATTTATTTGCATTTGTAAATTCCTCTTATAATCTGACAACAAAAAAGTGACCCGACTTAAATAAGATCAGGTCACTTTATTCACAATAAAACTATTATTATCAGATTATCGCCAACTCAAAAGACCTGTCTTATTTAACAGGCACCACCAAGATTGAGTGTTTAACTTTAAATTTGAAATTGGCATAAAATTACTTTCCTTTTTTCTTAATTTATGCTATCACAGTAATAATAAAAAATCAACATGAATAAATTTGCTATTCC
>CALUYT010000030.1 GCA_944325085.1 Candidatus Gastranaerophilales bacterium
CTTATGAAAAAGGTGAAACTGATGAATTTGTTTTACCAACTGTAATCGGTGGCGAAGAATCAAGAATTCATGATAATGATTCAATCATATTCTTTAATTATCGTCCGGATAGAGCTAGAGAAATTACAAAAGCTATCAACTTTGCTGATTTTGACGGATTTAAGAGAAAGAAAGTTCTTAAAAACATTCTTTACACTACAATGACAAGTTATGAAGCTACATTCACATTCCCTGTAGCATTCCCTAAAGAAAAATTAGTGAATATCTTAGGTGATGTTTTGGAAGCTAACGGTATAAATCAATTCAGAACAGCAGAAACTGAAAAATATGCTCACGTTACATTCTTCTTTAACGGTGGAATTGATGCTCCTCAACCTCACGAAACTAGAGTACTTGTTCCATCTCCAAAAGTTGCAACTTATGATATGCAACCTGAAATGAGTGCTAAAGAAGTTTGCGACAACGTATTAAAAGCTATTGATGATGAGAAATATCAATTCATTTTAGTCAACTTTGCAAACCCTGATATGGTTGGTCATACAGGAGTTATTGAAGCTGCTACAAAAGCTTGCAAAGTCGTTGATGAATGCGTTGGTAAAATTGCCGATGCTTGTAAAAAACATGATGTTGTTATGTTGTTGACAGCTGATCATGGAAATTCAGAAGAAATGGTAGATGAATCAACCGGCAAACCTCACACAGCTCACACTACAAATGATGTTCCATTTGTTTTGATTAATGCGCCAAAAGAAATGCAATTAAGAGAAACTGGTGCTTTATGTGATGTTGCTCCAACTGTTCTGCAGTTGTTCGGTATTGAGCAACCTAAAGAAATGACCGGTAAGTCTTTGATAAAATAATTTATTAAAAAAGGTTGGGCTTTTTAGCCTAACCTTTTTCAGGTTAAAAGTTAAGTTAGTAAGAGAAAATTATGAGTAATAAAATAGAAGATTTGGATATTGATTTTTCGTTTAAAAAAAATAATGTAGATGAATTGTTTTTTAATTTAAGCGAAAACCCTGAAAATTTTAAAAATAAAGATTTTCGTTATACTCTGAGCATGATTTATCAGATTATAGAAGATGAATTTGCAGGAGTTTTTCTAAGTCCTAATCCTCCAACTCGTAACACTAATTTTTATTTAATTAATAAAGCCGGTAAATTATCGTTTTTTGTTACGCCAACTAATAATTTTCAATATTATCTAAAATCAAAAGGTTCTTTATTTAGATTTAAGTCAGATGTTCTAGGCGATAAAGTAGGTTATTTTATGGCTTGGGATTTGGTAATGGATTATTTTGGCGGCTTTGGCAATATTGTTGATTTAGCTGATTTATCGCCAACATTTATTTATTTGAACAAGCTTACTTATTTTGTAATGAAGTTAATTGAAAAATTATATTTCATTCCGACCGTTAAACGTTATAACCAAATGTTCCGTATTGTTTATGAACCGATTATTAATAACCAAAAAATGGCAAGAATTATTAATCAGTTCGAAGAATGTATGCCTGAAGATTTGTTTATAGAAGGTGAAAAACCAAAAGATTTTGTTTATGAATTTATTTATACTTATTTAAATTATGTGATTTATAAATTTTTAGGTATAAAAATGTACAGATTTAAAGATGTTAAATCCGGTACATATTTATTAAAAGATTTGGAACAACGAGCTGTGTTGAAAGGCAAAGATTTGGCCGAAAGCTTTGCTCAATGGTTTGATGAACTTTATTTAGGTAAGTATGACGTTATACCATTTTTCAAAATTGAAAAAGTTGAAGATGAACTATTTAGATTAAAAGTTCACATTAAAAATAGAAAAACCGATGAAAGTGTATTAATTGATAAATTATATACAGATGAAGATGTTTTTGGAGCGAAAGCTTCTGATATTTCAAGAATTGTTGAAAAACAATTAAATTATGCTCTTCGTTATATGCCTGAATTGGAAGATTTATTTGAAGATGAAGATAAATTATATTTGGATTTAAATTTAAATGAAGTATATAAAATTATTACTCAAACTGCGTATTATCTTCAAAAAGCGCAAATAGAAGTTATTTTGCCGGAAGAATTATCAAATATTATTATTCCAAGAGCCTCTATCAATGCAAAAGTTAAGGCTTCAAGATCTGGTGATTTAGCAGATTTAATCAATAATAATACATCTGCTTCTAAGATTTCATTAGATGATATTTTAGATTTTTCATATGAAATTGCAATTGGTAATGAAAAAATTTCTATTGAAGAATATAAAAAGCTTCTTGAAAATAATAACGGTTTAATAAAATACAAAAATAAATATGTACTTATTGATCAAGAAGAAAGTAAGAAAATCTTTGAACAAATTGCTAAATCAAATTTAAAATCTATGTCAAGAATGGAATTGATTCATGCTTCATTATCAGGTCAATTAGATCAATATGATTTTGATTATGATGCAGCATTTGCAAGAGTATTGTCTGATTTTACAAAACCTGTAGAAATGACTGTTCCAAAAGATTTACAAGGCGAATTGAGACCATATCAGGAAGTTGGTTTGAAATGGTTATGGACAAATGTTTCAAAAGGTTTTGGTGCTTGTATGGCAGATGATATGGGATTAGGTAAAACTATTCAGGTTATCAGTTTAATCCTAAAAATGAAAGAAGAAGGAAAATTGAAAAAGCCTGTATTAGTAATTTGTCCAACAACTCTTATGGGTAATTGGATGAAAGAATTACAAATGTTTGCTCCATCTTTAGATGCGACAATATATCATGGTGCTGATAGAAAACTTGATGTTGAGCATGATGTAATTTTAACTACTTACGCAATTATGAGAATCGATGTAGAAGAATTGAAAAAACATGCTTGGAGTGTCATAATTGTTGATGAAGCTCAGAATATTAAAAACCCTGATACCGCACAAACTCTTGCAATCAAGATGTTAAAATCTGATGTCAAGATTGCAATGACAGGTACTCCTGTAGAAAATAGATTAACTGAGTTATGGAGTATTTTTGATTTTATTAACAAAGGTTATTTGGGTTCATTAAGAGAATTCCAAAAGAGTTATGCTATACCTATTGAGAGATTTAAAGAACATTCAAGAGCCAATAAACTAAGAATGTCTATATCTCCATTTGTATTAAGACGTTTGAAAACAGATAAACATGTAATTTCTGATTTGCCTGAAAAGATGGTATTAAACGAATACTGTTACTTATCAAAAATGCAGGCTGTTTTATATGAAAAAACTCTTAATGAAATGATGACAAAAATTAGTGGATTTACTGGTGTAAATAGACGTGGAAATATCTTCAAGCTTATTACTGCGTTGAAGCAAATATGTAATCACCCATATCAGTTCTTGAAGTCAGGTGAAATGGGCAGAGAAATGTCCGGTAAGATGGAAAAATGTATAGATTTAGTTCAAAGTATTATAGATAATGGTGAAAAGACTTTAATCTTTACGCAATACAAGGAAATGGGTGATATTTTGTGTAAGGTTATTGCTCAAGAGTGTAATACAGAACCATTATTTTTCCATGGCAGTTTAACTGTACCTCAAAGAGAAGAATTAATTGAGAAGTTCCAAACTGAAGACGATTCAAAGGTTATGATTTTATCATTGAAAGCTGGCGGTACTGGTTTGAACTTAACCAGTGCAACAAATGTAATCCATTACGATTTATGGTGGAATCCTGCAGTGGAAGATCAGGCTACAGATAGAACATATCGTATTGGTCAAGATAAGAATGTAATGGTACATAGAATGATTACATTAGGAACATTTGAAGAAAAAATTGATGAAATGTTAAAATCTAAAAAAGAATTAGCAGATTTAGCCGTTTACGAAGGTGAAAAGATTATTACAGAACTTTCAGACGAGGAAATCTACGAAATCTTTACATTATCTGCATAGATTTAATTTAAAAATATGAATAAATAATAAGGGAGGGCTGGTATGAAAAAGAAACTATTGGTTACATTGGCCATTATGACATCTATGGTAATCAGTGGCTGTTGTTGTTATGCATCTCAAAAGGTTGAAAAAGTCGAGAAAGTTACAAATGATAATTATGTATTAAAAGTTTTAGATAAAGTAAATACACCTCAAGATGTTAAAAATTTATCTTTATCAGAAATGAATTTGTTAGCACAGGATATCAGATATGCGATAATGAAGCGTTCAAATACGATAGGTGGACATTTGGGTCCTGATTTAGGATTTGTAGAAGCTACAATAGCTTTGCATTATGTGTTTAATTCTCCGGAGGATAAAATAGTATATGATGTATCGCATCAAATATATCCACATAAAATGATGACAGGTAGAAAAGAAGGTTTTTTAAATCCTGATAAATATTCAGAAATTTCAGGATATTCTAATCCAGCTGAAAGCGAGCATGACTTTTTTGTAGTTGGTCACACATCAACAGGTGTAAGCTTAGCTACAGGTCTTGCAAAAGGTAGAGATTTAACAGGTGGAAAAGGTAATGTAATTGCAGTTGTTGGAGATGGATCTTTAAGCGGCGGTGAAGCTTATGAAGGTTTAAATAATGCTGCAGTTTTAGGAAGTAACATTATTATAGTTGTAAATGATAATGAAATGGCAATAGCTGAGCCTCATGGTGGTTTATATAAAAATCTTGCAAATTTAAGAAGAACAAATGGAAAATCTTGGAACAATATATTTAAGGCATTAGGTTTTGACTATTATTATGTAGAAGACGGTAATAATATTTCTGAATTAATTAATGCTTTTAAAAAGGTAAAAGATGTAAATCACCCTGTGATTGTGCATATTCATACATTAAAAGGCAAAGGTTTAGAAGCCGCTGTTGAAAATAAAGAGGCTTACCATTATATAGCACCTGGAACCTTAGATGAAGATAATGATGCTAATAAACCTAAAGTTGAAACATATAATAGTATAACTACAAGTTATATTTTGGAAAAACAAAAAATAGATCCATCAATATTGGTTATATCTCCGGCAACTCCTGCAGCTACCGGATTGTATAAACCAATAAGAAATATTTTAGGTGAAAATTATACAGATGTAGGTATTGCAGAAGAGCATGCAATAGCATATGCTTCAGGAGTTGCCAAAAATGGTGGTAAACCTATTTTAGAAATTATGAGTTCTTTTGTACAACGTACATACGATCAATTATCACAAGATTTAGCATTGAATAATTCTCCTGCCACAATTTTGGTTTTTGGAGGAGGTATTTCAAATGCTGATATGACACATTTAGGGATATTTGATATTCCATTAATAAGTAATATTCCAAATATTGTATATTTAGCTCCTACAACAAAAGAAGAATATATTGCTATGTTAAATTGGTCAACCTCACAAAAAGATTATTCAGTAGCAATAAGAGTTCCAACTGGAGATGTTGTTTCAACTGGAGTAGCTGATACTACAGATTATTCTAAATTGAATAAATTTAAAGTTGAAGAAAAAGGAAAAGATATTGCAATTATCGCAGTTGGTAATTACTATCAACTTGGAGAAAAAGTGAAAGATGAGCTGTCTAAAAAATTAGGTATCAAGGCAACTTTAATTAATCCTAGGTATTTAACAGGTTTGGACGAAGATTTGCTAAAATCTTTAAAAAGAAATCATAAATTAGTAATTACTTTAGAAAGTGGAGTTATAGATGGTGGTTTTGGAGAAAAGATTTCAAGATTTTACTCATCAAGTGATATGAAAGTGTTAAACTATGGTGCTAAAAAAGAATTTACAGATAGAGTTCCATTAGACACTTTAAATAAGAAATATCATTTAACACCGGAATTAATTGTTCAAGATGCTGCAAAGTGTTTGAATTTAAAAATTAAGAAATCAAAGTAATATATTAATATAATTAATAGTAATAATAAAAAGAGAATTTGATAAATTTCAAGTTCTCTTTTTTTATGAAATATTATTTTTTTCTTAAGATTTTATAATATTTTTATGTTTATGTTACACTTTAAGCAATGATAGACTTGGAGAGGTACTAATTAATGTTAAAATATTTATTAAAACTTTTGGGCGATCCAAATGAAAAGAAAGTTAAAGCAATGATGGGGATTGTAGAGCATATAAATGCTTTGGAACCTGAATTTGCTAGTTTAACAGATGAACAGTTAAAAGCAAAAACTCAAGAGTTTAAAGATATATTAGCAAAAAGACCAACATCAAAGAATTTTAAAGAAGATTTAAAATTAGAAAAAGAAGCATTGGATAAACTATTGCCAGAAGCTTTTGCTACAGTAAGAGAAGCAGGTAAAAGGGTTTTGAATATGCGCCATTTTGATGTTCAATTGATAGGTGGATATTTTCTTCACAATGGTCATATTGCAGAGATGAGAACTGGTGAAGGTAAAACATTGGTAGCAACTTTACCGGCATATTTGAATGCTTTGACAGGTAAGGGTGTTCATGTTGTTACAGTTAACGATTATTTGGCAAAACGTGATAGTGAATGGATGGGCAAAATTTATAAATTTTTAGGCTTAACTGTTGGGGTAGTTTTGTCAAATGGTGAAGGTGCAAGAGATTTTGATTTAAAACGTGCGGCTTATCAATGTGATATAACATATGGAACAAATAACGAATTTGGATTTGACTATTTGAGAGATAATATGGCAGGTAGTCAAGAAATGTTGGTTCAACGACCATTTAATTATGCAATTATTGATGAAGTTGATAGTATCTTAATCGATGAAGCCAGAACACCATTAATTATAAGTGGACGATTAGCTCAATCTGCTGAAACTTATCAAATGATGGCCAAAATAGCTCCACAGTTGCAAAAAGATGTAGATTATACCGTTGATGAAAAAAATAAAAATGTAATTTTAACAGAAGAAGGTATAGATAGAGCTCAAGAACTTATAGGTGTAAAAGACTTATTTGATATTCAAACTCAATTTGCACATCATTTATTGCAAGCATTAAAAGCAAAAGAATTGTTTGTAAGAGACACCGATTATGTTGTACGTAACGGTGAGGTTATGATTGTTGATGAATTTACAGGACGTTTAATGGAAGGTCGTCGTTGGTCAGATGGTTTACACCAAGCAGTAGAGGCTAAAGAAGGAGTTGAAATACAAGATGAAACCCAAACTTTAGCTAGTATAACTTTCCAAAACTTGTTTAGATTATATCCAAAATTATCAGGTATGACCGGTACAGCTATGACAGAAGAAGCTGAGTTTGGTAAAATATATAATTTGGAAGTAACAACAATTCCTACGAACAAGCCTGATATAAGAATAAATTATCCTGATGTTATATATAAATCAGAGGTTCAAAAATACTTGGCAGTAATAGATGATATTATAACTCAGCACAAAATGGGCAGACCTGTATTAGTTGGTACAATTAGTATTGAAAAATCAGAATATGTATCATCATTGCTTCGTCAACGAGGAATTAAACATAACGTATTAAATGCTAAACACCACGAAAAAGAAGCACATATAATTGCTCAAGCAGGTAGATGGGGTGCTGTAACAATTGCGACAAACATGGCAGGTCGTGGTACTGATATTTTGTTAGGTGGTAATGCTGAATACTTAGCAAAAGCAGAGTTAGAAGAACGCGGTATAGATGAAAATACTCCAAATTACGAAGAATTAAAAAATGATGCACTAGAAAGAGCAAGACAAATTACAGAAGAAGAGCATGCCAAGGTTGTTGAAGTAGGCGGTTTACACGTAATAGGAACAGAACGTCATGAATCTCGTCGTATAGACAACCAATTACGTGGTCGTGCAGCTCGTCAAGGTGACCCTGGTTCAACAAGATTTTTCTTATCATTGGAAGATAATTTGATGAGAATATTTGGTGGTGAAAAAATTACACAACTTATGACAGCTCTAAATGTTCCAGAAAACATGGCAATTGATTCTCCTCTAATTACAAAAAGAATTGAATCAGCTCAAAAGAAAGTTGAAACATTCCACTTTGATATGAGAAAATCTGTTCTTGAATATGATGATGTTATGAATATTCAGCGTGAGAAATTTTACCGTCAAAGACGTAAAGTTTTGGCTGGTGAAGGTTTGAGAGATGATATATATTATATGATGGAACGAGAAGTTGATAGACTTTTAAGAAGTTATATTTCTCCGGAGCAAAAGGTAGAAGAATATGTATATGAAGATTTACAGACTTTGATAAAAGAACTTCATTCAACAGTACCTCAATTATCATCTTTTGAAGTTGCAGATATTCAGAACATGCGTTTTGAACCAATGTATGAAAAAATAAAAGATTTTGTAATTGATGCATATAAACAGCATGAAATAGAAATTATAAATTTTTATAATCAAGTTGTGCAGCAATACAACGCTAGTTATGAACTACAAGAACCATTCGCGGAGCATAATATTGTAAGACAGCTTGAGAAAGATGTTTTATTAAAAGTTGTAGATAACAAATGGATTGATCATTTACATAATATAGACATGCTTAGAGATGGAATAGGTTTAAGAGCATATGGTCAAAAAGATCCATTGATAGAATACAAAAAAGAAGCATATGATTTATTTAATAACATGATGTATGAAATCCAAAGTGATACTGTTAAGCATTTATTCCGTACCCGATTTGGAGTACAAGTTGTGAACAGTAATCCTGAATCCTCTTCAGAAGAATAAAAATAATAAAAATAACGCATGCTAAAAATAGAATGTATGGAACATGCATTCTATTTTTTTGTGTCATGTGAAAAAAATTTTTTTTAATTAATTAATAAATTTTAAATAGAATTATTCAAATTTTCATTTTATAGATATAGAAAAAGCCTTATATATGTTGAATTTTGGACAAAAATAAGAGTTTAAAAATTTTTTTTTAAAATTTAAAAAAAATACTTGATTTTAAATTTTTTTTATTTTAGAATGAAAGACGTGCAAAGGGCACAGTTGAATTTTGAAAATATAAATAGCATTTTTAAAATTTATTTAAAAAACTACTTGACAATAAAAATTGAAGTAGTAAGATAAAGGAACCGTGAGAGAACGGTTTACTGATTACCCCGATAGTGGAGACCTAGGAGAAAAGGTTGAAACGTTGGAGACCGAAGGAATCGGACATTGAAAACAGAATAGCTGAAAACTAGGTGTGTGAGCATATTATAATATGCGAAACACGAAGAACTT
>CALUYT010000031.1 GCA_944325085.1 Candidatus Gastranaerophilales bacterium
AAAATTCTCTTAAAATTTTTACATGCAAAAAACCGCCCACAGTGGGCGGTTTTTCAATTTTGTATCTGCACTGATTCTCAGTTTGCGGACTAAAAAACGGAGAAGGAGGGATTTGAACCCTCGGTGCAGGTTACCCCACACAACACCTTAGCAGGGTGCCGCCTTAAGCCACTCGGCCACTTCTCCGCATAAACAATTAGCAAATTTTCCTTGCCAATGCTATATTAAATATTCTAACATAAAGATTTTTATTTGAAAAGATATTTAAAAAAAATTTTTATAAGCTATAATATTACTTATATAAGAGAGGTATTTATGATTGAAATGAAAGTTATGGGCATTGCTCTAGATACAAGAACTGGATCTCCTATTGTTGTTCTTCACGACAAAGAAAATAGACGCGCTTTGCCTATTTGGATAGGCTCTGCTGAAGCAAGCTCTATTATTAGAAAAATAGAAAATCTTAGTGTTACTCGTCCTATGACACACGATTTAATAATTAGCATTATTGATAAAACAGGTTACAAAATATCTAAAGTTGAAATTAATGATGTCGAAAAAGAAACATATTTTGCCACTATATTTCTTGAAGACAAAGATGGAAATGAAATTGAAATTGATTCAAGACCTTCTGATGCTATAGCTATCGCTATAAGAATTGATGCGCCAATATATGTGACCGCTAATGTATTATCTAATGGCTCTGTTTCTACAGACAGTGCTAAAGATGCTCAAGAAGCTGAAGAATTTAAAAACTTTGTTCAAAGTATTAAACCTTCAGATTTTGCAAAACTAATGAAAGATAATGATCACCACGAAAGTGATCAATAATAAAACTCCATAATAATAAAAAGAAGGGATTGTTAAATATGTAACAATTCCTTCTTTTTTTGAAATCTAAATATCATATTATACTTTATTTATACAAAGAGAGATATATATGTTTAGCGCAATAGACGAAATTAAAAGACAATACATATACACAGTTCAGCCTGTCAAGCTTTTTGAAACCAATAATTCAAAAGCAACACAGAAAAATTTGTTTGAAACAAATTCTCAATTAGCTAATCAAAATACATATAATCTATTGCATCCAAACATTTCAAATTCGAATAAAGGTAACAAACTGGATACTTTATTCTAAAACGAACTATGCAACCCAAACTTTTTTAGGTGTAGAATAACCTGCCAAAAGCGGATTACCATATGCATCTGTTGTAGGTACTGTATCTAATACTTGAGGAGCTCTTTCTGCTTTTATTGCAGCATAAGGAGCAGTTTTATAAGCCGGAATAACGCCACGAGATAATGCTACACCATTTGAATAAGAAGGCGAACCACCAAATACTGCTAATAAATTTTTCCCTAATTCAATACCCATATTTGTCCCTAATTTTTCCCTATACTTATTTAAGTATATTTTTAAATAAAAATTGACAAATATAAAGCCGTTTATTAAGAAATATTAACGAATTTATAATAAAAAGAAATTATTACTATAATTTGGTTTAAATACCTGCCTGCGAAAATTCAACTTTGGCTGTTCACAATAGGCATATTTATCTTTTTTATCTTTAAACTTTGATAAACCTACTGCAGGAACCTCATCTTTGAAAAAAAATTTTAACAATTCCATATAGATACACTTCCTTCTCATTTTTAATGTATAATATCTTTAATAACAACTTTAATGATAAAGATTAAAAAGTCAAAAAGGAGATAAGAATATGTCTGAAAAAGTTACAAAAGATATGAACATTTTAGAAATCGCACAAAAATATCCTGCAAGTATTGAAATTTTCCATAAATATGGTCTAGGTTGCTTAGGTTGTGCAGCAGCAAGATTTGAAAACTTAGAAGCTGGAGCTAAAGTTCACGGATACGATCCTGATGCTATGGTTGCAGATATTAATGCTTTAATCGATGCTGAATAATTAATAAGTCTATATGAAAAGAAGCGGTTTTGAGTAATACTCAAAACCGCTTTTAATTATTTAAAAGATTCGATTTTATATTTTAAACTTATGAGTGCAAAAAACCTGCCATTGTTGGTGCTGCTGATGGTATTGCAGATTTTGCTCTATTTGCTGCAGCTTTTTCTTGTTCAGCTTTTGCTACTAATGCCTTATCTTCTTTAGAACGTCTTTCTGTCATTTTTTCACAGAAATCTGTAAGCCATATAATTAATCCAGGCACTAATACTAATGTTGATAAGAATCCAAATGCACTATTACAAGTTTTAGCTTTTCTTAACAAGCCATTATCACCTTCGAATAATTTGTAGAAGTTTTTAATCAAATTATTCTTATCCTTATCAGCTGCTAATAACGCATCTTTGATTTCTTTAGCTGTAGCTTCTTTAAATGATTTGCCATTAAAATCTTTTAAAATTTCTTCAACAGCAGATTTAACTTCTTTATCTTGAGCAAATGCTTTTTTAACATTTCCACCGCTACCTTCGATAAATTCCATAAATCCACCAACACCATTTCTATATTCTTCAAGATGTGTATATTTAGAATTTAATTGTTTACTTGAAAGAACACTGTGTCTTGTATCATTTGGATTTAGGTAATCAATAACTTTTTGGAATACATTTCTACCTTCAAGATTTCTCTTATTCAAAGCTAGACCTGTTAATTTTGTGAATCCATCAGAGAATAATCTTGCAAGAGCTTTTGCTCCGAACAACAATGCGGTAAATGCAGTCATATCACGAACTACAATTTCACCATAATCGTACTTATCTTGAGCATTAGCAAGTCTTGGAGGTATGCAGAACGCATATAATAATGTTGCCATTGCATTACCTGACATTATTGGTCCATTAAGTTCAAATACATCAGAGAATGATTTTGCATGTTTTCCATTGAAAACTTTTTCACCGGTTTTTTCTAGCATACTTGCCCAACCGCCGGTAAATGCAACATCTTTTTTCTCTTGAGCAGGAACTTTATCAGCTTGTTTAGCATCAGCTGTTGCTACTTGTTGTTTTGCATCAGTAGCAGGAGCTTGTTTACTATCAGAAACAACCGTTGTTTGTGGTTGAGCTACTGCTGCAGCTTCTTCTTCTTCATGAGCTAATGCTGGGTTCTTACCATTTGTACCCATATTATACAATTTAGGAATTTGAGTATAGAAAGCTGCTACTACACCAAATATACCCAAATTAGTAAGAACTCTTGTTCCCATTCTTCTGTTAGTAAAACTTTTTACAACATTTTCAAGCACTGCTGATGCATCTTTTGATATTGCTTTTTTAGTGTTATTAACAGCATCACCAAAGTAATCATCCATAGCTTTTAATAATTCGCCGATGCTACCATGTTTAATGCCACCATTAGATGAAGTTATCTGTACTGATAATTCATCAATTGTACCACCAACTTTGCCTTTTTTAAGTTTCATGAATGCATCTTCAACAGAACCGATTTCTGCAATCTTTGCTGCTTTTTCTTTTTTCTTTAAAGATTTATTAGCTTGGATTGCTTCGATTTGAAGTTGCTTATCTGTAAATTCTTTTGCAACTTTAGCAATTTCTTCTGAACTCATTTTTTCAGCATCTGGTAAGTGTAAATTAATACTGTTATTAATTGCATCACGCAATACTGATTCATAAAATTCTGTTTTATTTGCTGATCCAGCTTTTATTGCTTCGATATTATTTTTTGCAAAATCTGTAAACGGAGCTCTAAAACTATCAATATAATTTAATTTTACGTTATTACCGTATCCAAATTTTCTATTAATTACAGCTAACATGCCCAATGGAATTAAAAATGCACTTGGACCTGTAATTATTTCTCTAAGAGCTTCTTTTCTGGCATAAGCCCAGTTTAATTCACGTTTTGGCTTGCCATTTTTATCTAAAATATCGTTTCCGTTTTCATCTTTTTTCTTTTTTCCACCACGAACTAAGCCCTTACCAACACGAGGGAATACAAAACCTAATCCGTCTTGGATACAAAATGAAGCGGCATATCCACCTGTTTCAATAAAATCCATTAAACCAACAATAGGATTTACTCCGCCTGCACCTTTGAATGATACATTTTTAGCTTGAGGTAAATTATTATTGGGTAAAGTTGTATTTTGTACAACATTTAATTTTATTTTATTCGAATTTCTATTACTTGAGTCTATACTTGGTATGATTGGTTGTACTGACATAATCCCTACTATTATTAAAAATCACCTACACAATATGAAAAAAAACAACAAAATATATTTAATTGCCATTTCTTTCGGTTAATGTTTCAAAACTTTTACATTTTCGAAATTTCAAAACAAGTGTACTTATTATACTTAATCATTACATTAATAGCAAGAAAAATTACTACAATCATAACATTTTTGTAACATAAGTACACATTTGCTGTTTGACACCGCGGTATATCTTGTATAAACTACAGACATGGACAGTAATACAATCAACATAATAGGCGCGGGTTTAGCCGGATCAGAAGCTGCATTGCAGTTAGCAAAAAAAGGGTTTAAAGTTAATTTATACGAAATGCGCCCTGATATAACCACAGGAGCTCATACAACAAAAGATTGTGCAGAATTTGTATGCTCTAATAGTTTAGGCTCTTACGACATTACAAATGCCAGTGGTTTATTAAAACATGAAATGGAAGTATTAGGTGGAGAATTAATTGAAATTGCAAAAGCATGCCAAGTACCAGCTGGGAATGCCCTTGCTATTGATAGACACCTATTTTCTAAAACTGTCACTCAAAAAATTGAACAAAATGAAAATATTACACTAATTAGAAAAGAAATAACAGAAATTCCTGACACGCCAACAATTATAGCGTCAGGACCATTAACAAGTTCAAAATTCTGCGATGCTATCAAAAAATTTACTAATAGCGAATATTTACATTTTTTTGATGCAATTGCTCCAATTATTGAAAAAGACAGCATAAATTTTGATATTGCATTCTGGGCCAGCAGATATGATAAAGGCGAAGCATCTTATATCAATTGCCCTATGAATAAAGAACAATATGAAAATTTCTATAATATATTAATTCATGCTCCAAGAATTGAACAACATGACTTTGAAAAAGGTGCAAAATTTTTTGAAAGCTGCCTACCTATAGAAGTACTTGCTTCTCGCGGAGTTGATACCCTAAGATTTGGTCCTATGAAACCTGTTGGGCTTATCGACAAAAGAACTGAAGAAAAAAATTATGCAGTCGTACAATTAAGACAAGATAATTCAGCAAAAACACTATATAATCTTGTAGGTTTTCAAACAAACTTAAAATGGGGAGCTCAAAAAGAACTTTTACAATCCATTCCCGGACTTGAAAATGTGAATATTGTAAGATATGGCGTTATGCATAGAAATACTTTTATAAATTCGCCAAATCTTTTAAATCCAACACTCCAAACAAGAACCAGAAAAGATTTATTTTTTGCAGGACAAATAACCGGAACCGAAGGTTATACAGAATCAATAGCTTCAGGTTTATTAGCAGGATTAAATATGGCAAGACTGTTAAGTGACCAACCGTTACTTGAATTACCACAAGAAACAATGCTTGGGGCCTTAACTCATTACATTACAAACCCAGAGCACGAAAACTTCCAACCTATTAATTCTAACTGGGGAATTGTGCCTTCTATAGAACTTCCTAAAAAAGAACGAAAAAATAAAAAATTAAAAGGTGAACTTCTTTCTAAAAGAGCATTGGAAACATTAAACCAAATAAAACTAAACTTTGAATAATTTACATTTATTAATATTATCAAAATAATATTAAAGATTATTAGAATATAACCGATAAAGCCTTAGTGTACAAAACTAAGGAGAAACGCTATGGTTAGAATAGGTAGCAACGATAATAATTCAAATCAATATTCTAAAACAGAATTAAATAAAACAAGCTCCCAAAATGCAAACCATAAATTATTTAAAACATTACAAGAAGAAAATAATATTAATGTAAAAATTGATTTATTAACAAACTTCAAAACCAAAACCCCTTCAACATATTCAATAAAAATTACTGAAGAAGAGACTAACATTCATAATATTATAGATCGAGCAAAAGAACCCCTTAAAAGACCTAATGAAAACCCAACAATTGTATTAGATGCCGGGCCTCATGGAGGGAAATTAGAACAATTTCCACAACGTGCAAACGGAACATATAGAACAATTGAAACATTACCTAATGGTGAAACCTACGAAAGTACATATTCACAAACAGGCAATCTGTTAAATGAAATAAAAAGAAATGATTTAGATACCCAAGTAACAACATTTAATGGAATATATACTGACAAAGTAAATATAGGACCACTAAATGGAAATTTCGTAATTGGTAAAATTCAAGCCGGAAATTTCATAATGGAAAAACCTCCTACACTGCAAGAAATCACAGGAAAAGAATTAGACGGATTTTTAATGAAATAATAAAAAAAGCGTTTAACTTAAATAAGTTAAACGCTTTTTTGTAATATTCTCAAAAATTAGAACATTAAACCAGCTTCTCTAGCTGCATCAGCTAATGCTGCAATTCTACCATGGTATAAGAAACCACCACGGTCAAATACAACACATTCAATACCAGCTTTTTTAGCTCTTTGAGCAATAGCTTCACCTACAACTTTTGCAGCTTCAATATTACCACCGTGAGATAATTTTTCTTTTAATTCTTTATCATTTGATGATGCTGAAGCTATAGTAACATGATTTACGTCATCAATTAATTGAGCATAAATATGTTTTGTACTTCTAAATACTGCCAATCTTGGGAATTCTGCAGTACCTGAAACTTTTACTCTGATTGTTCTATGTCTTTTTTGAACTAATGGTTTTCTTGCTCTTTGTTTAATCATTTTTCTTTCCTTTCATAACCCAAACCTTCTTGAAAAACCACTTCAAGGGTTTATATGGGCTTTTTTACTATAATTACTTTCGGCATTTACTAAGACCGGTTAAGCCCTATTTTTTACCAGCTTTACCAGCTTTACGTCTGATGTATTCACCTTCGTATTTAATACCTTTACCTTTATATACTTCAGGTGGACGTTTTGATCTAATTAAAGCTGCCACATCACCAACTTTTTGTTTGTTAGAACCTTTAACTGTGATTTTTGTGTTAGCTTCAACTGTAATTGTAATACCTTCTGGAGGAACAATATCAACAGGGTGAGAATAACCCAAAGCCATATTCAAAGTTGTTCCTTGCATTTGTGCTCTGTAACCTACACCGTTGATTTCTAACTTTTTAACAAAGCCATCTTTTACACCGTGAATAGCATTTGCTACTAATGTTCTTGATAAACCATATAAAGCATCTGTTTCACGAGATGTTCCTACTTTTGATAATACAACGTGATTGTCTTCGATTTTTACTTCAATTTCAGGACGTACATTTACAACTTCAGTTCCTAAAGGTCCTTTTGCTGTAACTACTTGACCTTCAATTTTTACCTCTACACCTTGAGGTATTTCTATCGGTTTTTTACCAATTCTTGACATTTTTCTTTTCTCCTTTGGTATATCTGATACTTTATCTGAATTTTTCTACCAATTATATTCAGATTTAATAAACTTGCACAAAATTATTAAAAATTTCGGCACTTAGTTTTATTAACACAAAAGATTAATATACGTAGCAAAGAACTTCGCCGCCTACATTTTCTTTTCTTGCTTTTCTATCTGTTAATAAACCTTTTGGTGTTGAAACGATAGCTACACCCATACCACCTAAAACTTTTTGTAAGTTTTTAGCTTTTGAATAATGTCTCAAACCTGGTTTAGAAATTCTTTCTAATTTTGTAATTACAGGTTTGCCATTAGCTTCATATTTCAAAGTTATAGAAATAACTTTAAATTTTCCAGCTTCTTTAACTTCATAATCAGCAATAAAACCTTCTTCTTTTAAAAGTTTTGCTAATTGTACTTTTAATTTTGATGCTGGAACATCAACTGTTGGATGTGAAACCATATTAGCGTTTCTAATTCTTGTTAGCATATCCGCTATTGGATCTGTCATTGCCATAATCTATTTTCCTTTATTTTTATGTACTCGTCACTTATCGAATCAATGTTGCCTGACATTTTCTGAAAAATATTCAGTGCAGGCTTCTTTCGACAGTCTGACATTTATATATTAGTACAAAGAAACTTCATTGACAAGTTTATATTGATAAATATTAAAAAATATTATAAATAAGCAAGGAAATGGACAATCATTACCTTTATATTGCCAATTTTTAATTAAAAGATTTATACATTACTATTTTAATTTATGTCAAGACAAAAGGACAGATATAATCTGTCCTTTTTAAATTAACTTTAATATTACAAACTTAAGACTACCAGCTTGCTTTTGTAACACCAGGTAATAAACCTTGGTGAGCCATTTTTCTTAAACAAATTCTGCACAAACCGAAATCTCTATGAAATCCGTGAGGTCTTCCACAGATACTGCATCTGTTGTGAAGTCTTACTGTTGGGTATTTGCCGGCAGCAGCAAGTTTTTCTCGTCTAAGTTCTTTGTTAATCATCGCTTTCTTAGCCATGAAATTCTCCTTTATTATACCTTAAT
>CALUYT010000032.1 GCA_944325085.1 Candidatus Gastranaerophilales bacterium
TTATTCTTAATAAGTTCTTAATAAAAAGTTTTGAGCAAATGACTTGACTTTTATTGCTACAAGAGCGATTAATGTGTATGTAAAAGTTTATAAGGAGGTATTAAAAAAGAACAAATTAAGATAAATTACATTTTTAACTGAATAGATATGGGCTGATGGTCCCAGTCCACTGAGTGCATGTATAAATATATAAATCTATATATTATGAACCTTTTAATAGGTTTCTGGGACTGTAAAATACTATTATTATTTTAGTGATAGTAATTATTATTCAACAGAAGATATTTAATAGGTTTCCGGGACTAATAGGTTTCTGGGACATTGAGACGAAGAAAATTTAATAAAAAATCAAACAGACAGCACGATTGAGGCTGTTTTTTAGTATTGAGATGTATGGGTCTTTTCTTGCACTCAAGTACTCATTTCTTGCACTCTTTTGCACTCCATTTGCAAAATTTTAAGACCACATTAGGCTAAAATCGGCTTGGTGTTTGATGTTAAACCCAGTGCAATAAAGTGCAAAAAAGTGCAATTTTATTTTTACTTGCAAATTGAGATACCACAAATTATCAATAAAATTGGGATTTGGTAAAATTTTAGAAACGTTTTTGATTTGAAACGGGTTGTTTTTTGATTTAAATTTGAAATATGAAAAGCAAATTAATACCACCAACCTTTGATGTGCTTTCTTTTTTACCTAAAAATTTTTTTAACAAAGATGTAAATGAAAAATTTATTAAACTTGTTATGGAAAGTGTTTTAGGGGATGGAAATTGGCAAAAAGGAAAGCATGAACTTAAAGAGCCTGATTATATTTTTAATAATATTCCATTCGAATTTACACTTGCATCAGATAAATGTAAGAAAAATAATAAAAATAATTTTATTAATAAATTAAGAACTTATAGTTATACAACTGATGATTCAGAGGATGATTTAATCTGTTATATTCGACAACAGATAGAAGACAAGTCAAAAAAACAATATTCCCTATCTAATATTCATTTATGTGTTTTATGTTTAATTGAAAAATTGGATTGGGTTTCTGACCAATATGGCTCATATACACATTTTATTACAGATTATAAAAGAGAACTTTTTTTTAAAGATATAAAATCTAAATATGTTGATACTAAGGTATTTAGTAATATATTTATTATTTTTCCAGACTTGGCAGCTAATTGGTGGGTATGGGATATTTTATCAGACAACAAAGTCTCTTTACAGGTGACTCCATATATGATTGAAAGTAGGGATTATCCTTATTTTATAGAAAAAAGACTATATGTGAAACTTGTCAATGATGGGTATTTAAAGGATATTTTTAATATTGTAAATAAACAAGATAACTAAAAGCTTCAGGACTTGACTTCTGTCTCAAAACGAGTGATGAATGTGTTGCACAAAGCATTACAAGGATTTTGAGACAATGGAAAACCAAGTTAAGACAGTCAAATACACCCCTGAGAAGGCAAAACAAAATGCTCTTGCAAAACTTGATTTAATCCGTAAATGGCAAGAATTTCGCCGTAAAGCTGTCAACAAGCTTCAAGCAGACTATGATTTTGTCAAACTGCATAATAGCTCAAATTCCTACCTTTTCAGTGTTTTAGGTAAAATCTCACGAGGAAGCCTGCATCGTTGGAAAGCAAGCTTAGACGGAACAGAGGATTACACAAGGCTAATTCCTAATTACAAGTACGTTTCTGTGAATGAATACAGAACCTGTCTAACGGATGAAGTTATCATTTGATTTTATTAAAACTTGTGGTGAAGTTACATTTGAAATATTCAAATTAGTTTCAAATACATTTTCTGGAGTCAGCTTTATATTTACAGGATTGGTAACACACGATACCTCTTGTGTAGTAGGAATAACAAAAGACAAATTATAAACTGTATTATATGTAAACAAAGCAGTTTGTGTTTGAAATTGCAATCTTGTAGAATATGTCCCAGGAGGTAAAACTCCAATGTTTTTTATTATACAATTATAATTTTTTGTATATCCCCAAAATTGTAACCCGGATAGAGAAAGTAATAATATTTCAGCATTTGGTAACATTTGAAACTCATTTTCACCATCACTTAAATATAATTGGTTAATCGGAATTTTATATTTTGGATTTGAACTATTAGAAATAAAAGAATCTAACGTTCTTACCTTAATCAGAAATTGCAAACTTACAAAAGAATCTTCTTGAACTTGAATTTGTCTTGTAACTTGATTTGATGAAATTATTGTTTCACCCAAATTTTTGACAACCACATTTGCCATAGCAGAAGTTTTAAATTGAATTAGTATAAATAACAAAATTTTTACATTAGGGGTATTATGAAAAAATTTTGGGTAATATTTTTATTAATTTTATTTTTAGCACCTTCTCATTTATGCTGTTACAGCAATCAAAGCTTAAATACTTTTAAGATCAATATACAAGATGTGCCTAAAAAAAACTCCACCAAAAAAGATAACGGATTAAGCGATGGAGCAATAACAGCTATTGCACTAGGTTCAACTTTTGGAGGTTTGGGAATTTTAACAGGCATTGGATACTATTTTTATAAGAATTCAAAAGGACTACAAACCGGCTGTGCTTGCGGACAAAAATGTCCTTACCAAACACTTGATAGTAAAGCATATGCAGATAGATACGGAAATAAAAGCCAAAACTTTTAATACCGTATTTTTTGAACTGCCAAAATTCAATAATGCTAATATAAATTTTAGAATTATACAAGCCTCAAAACCATATACCATTGAAAAAAACATACCCAAATTAGATTCAAATATATTTATAAATCCTAATAGCAATAACGTAAAAAAAATACCAAGCTACACAGAAGAAATTAATCCTGACAACGGATATCTAATAAAAAATGGCATAATTCAAAATACAACAGACAATATTCTAACCATAACAACAGAAAATCTAAACTATAAAGCATCTCAAACTTATGCAATTATAGTAGAATTTTGGATAAATAATAAATAAAATTTATACTTGCTCTTTAGCTTGTTGTATAACGAGAATTTTCTCAATACGAAGATCATCCATTTTTATAACTTTTAGCTTTAAACCTTCAAATTCTAATTCATCATTCGGATTAGCTAATCGTCCTAAAATTTTTGGGATTAAACCGCCAACAGTTTCAACTTCTTCTTCTTTTTGGTTAATACCAAAGAACTCGAAAAATTCTTCAACTCGATATAAACCGTTAACTATATACTTATTTTCTCCAACTTTTTTAATATCTTGAACTTCTTCATCGTCAAATTCATCTTGAACTTCACCCAAGATTTCTTCTAAAACATCTTCTAATGAAATTATACCTGACATTCCACCGAATTCATCCATTACAACAGCTATTTCAGTTCTATTTTCTTTAAAATTTTTCAATAAAACATCCATCGTCATTGTTTCAGGGATTAATAAAGGTTTTCTCAAAACTTGTGATATATCAAGTTTTTTATTATCACGAATATATGGATACAAATCTTTTATATGTAAAATTCCAACAATATTATCAAAACTACCGTTATGAACAGGATATCTGGAATATTGATTTTCAACCAAGATCTTATCTAAATCTTCCATCTCAATATCTATAGGTAATGTTACAACATTACATCTTGGAACCATAATTTGTTTTGCAATTAAATCAGTAAATTTTAGAGTATTTTTCAATATAAAATTCTCAGTTTCATTTAATACTCCACCTTTATAACTTGCATCAATAATCATATCAATTTCTTCTTCTGTATGAACACCATGAGTTGGGTGAGCAGGAGGTATGCCAAATAATTTTAATGCAAAATTTCCAAATCCATTTAATAAAAATATAAACGGTGTAAATAATTTTGCTGAAAATACTAATGGTCTGGTTACTGCTAATGTTGTTTTTTCAGGATATTGCAAAGCGATAGACTTTGGCATCAATTCTCCAAATACAACATGCATAAATGTAATTAATACAAAAGATATTGCAACAGCAATAGTATGAGTAGCAATAGTTTCTGAAACGTATGGTAAAAAGTCAAATAATGGCTTTATGATTCTTGCTAAAGTAGCTTCACCAACCCAACCTAAACCAATACTTGCTATTGTAATACCTAATTGGGTTGCAGCAATATATTTGTCTAACTCTTTTAACGCTCCGGCTGTAATTTCAGCAGTTTTATTCCCTTCATTTGCCAATTGGCATATTCTGGTTTGCCTCACACTTACTAGTGCGAATTCCGAAGCAACAAAAAAACCATTTGCTAATAACAAAAATACAATTATAATTAAATTTACTAAAATCATACTACCTCTTATATTTCACCAAATATCTTACATTATACAAAGTATTTATAAAAAAGACATTTTGTAACAAAACCTATAAAATAAAGTATCTCCAAACACCAAAAAAGGGAAGAATATAATTCTTCCCTTTACACTTTGCTAAATTATAGAACAAATTATTTTACTGTAATTTTTCTAACAGAATCTTTATTGATATCCAATTTTGGAACTTTTATTTTTAAAACACCGTGTTCTAAAGTTGCATCAATTTTTTCCATATCGATATCTTGTGGAAGATAAACAGATCTAGAAAATTCACCATATCTAAATTCTGATTTTTTATAAGCATTTTTATCTTCGCAAACTTCTTCTTCTTTTTTAGCTCTAATAGTAAGATAATTTTTATCAATATCTATATCTAAATCTTCTTTTTTAACTCCAGGCAACTCAGCCCTAATATCATATTCTTTTTCTTTTTCTGTCACCTCGACAGGCATTGATAATTTTTCAAAATCCTCATAACCATATTCAGGATAAAAACTGTCAAAATGTCTGTTTAATATTGAACTAATTTCGTCATTAACAGTCTTGATAAAATTCTCCGGTGCTTTCTTTACTAAAAATCTCATAATCAACACTCCTTTCAATTTTCTTTTCTTATCAACTACACTTATATTATTGTTCGTTTTTCCATAAAACCCGTTTTTTTTAACCAAAACTTAACAATTAAAAAATCCTATAAACAGAGGATGGAAATAAAAACTTCATCTTTTAAAATAATAGTGGGTAGGTTTTAAGAATTTTGGGAGAATATATGGATAATACTGTATTACAAGATATAGATATGTATCTGCCGGGCAATGATGAAATGTCAGATTCTATAACCCAAAATTGGACAGAGCAAGCTTTGGAATGTTATTACATCAATTGTGACTGCAAACAATGTTCTTTAAGAAACGGGCATTACTCATTCATATGTCAAATGCCTAAAGTAATCGACACACTACTAAAAACTGTAGGCGAACCTGAACAAAAATTAAAGACAGCTTAAAACAATCGACAACCCTGAACCGAACTTTTACAAAAAAAAGAGCCATAAATTAGTTTATGGCTTTTTATTATTTATGTGTCTGGTAGTCGTTACTATTCTTTTGCAAATTCATTTTCATGGAAATGCAATAACTTAGCTAAATGCCATTGTTTTGCTTGAATTTCCTGAATTCGATCTTTAATAGCATCTAATTCCTGCAAAAGGGTTTTCATATCTTTGTTGTGCCTAGTATAAACTGTTGATATTGGCATTGGATCATCTTCAATATCTTCGGTCCAACTTGGTAGAAAACAACCTTTTTCAAAAAGTTCTCTTTCATTCATACAACATATCTCCAAAATCTACAGCTATTAGCCTTTATCAGTTAATAACTCATGGAAAAAGTCAACCAATTTGAAATTTCCATATTTAAATGCATAAGGCTTTTTTGCATATTCATTATTTGTAATTTTATTTAATGTATCCATTTCTTCATTGCTTAATGACCCAAAATCAAAACTTGTCATTTCAGCATAATCTACCATTAAATCTTCTACATCCATAATCTTTTTCTCTGACATTTTATACACTCCTTAGATTTTCTGATTACAAAGTGTATGTCGGATGCAATTTATAAAATCTTTAAACTTAAGGGGACATTTGTTACATATATTAACAAACATACATTTCACATAAATTAATATTTTTACCTCAAAGCTAGTAAAATCAAAGATTATAGTTTATACTATGATTGTAGTAGTGTGAATATGAGAATGATTTTAGTGTGAAGTTTGTAAAATTCAGCTTTATTCCGTCTGTTTGCAGGATTGTTTTTATCTAAATATAAGCTAAAATTGTTTAGTAATGTAAAAAAATTTGACTGGTAGGTCAAAAAATTTCAATTACTCGGTTTATAAAAAAAAATTGTAGGTAGATTTGTTTTGGAAAATTTAAGTAATAAAGAAATAAAGAAAAACCAAAAACAAGAAAAGAAACAATTAAGTTCTAATCCTATCGCAAAAATGAAAAACCCGATAGAAGGGCTTAAAATGATTTCTGTTCCACAAGAGAATACTGCGCCTACAAAAGAAGATACACCTGAAGTTAAAGAGCTTAAAAAAACTAAGAAAAAGCTTGATAATATAATCAAACCAATATCCGTTGCAGAAGAATCAAGCCTTGATAGTATAGTTGAAACTATCAATAATTTTAATACAAGCAAAACAAAGCCTAAATTATATTCAAATAACTACAATACCAACAATACTGTTATTAATCAAAATATCAATTATTTTGATATTATGAAAGGAATTTTAACAGCATTTCAAAACAATAAAAGTATTGCTGATTTATTCGCTCAATTAAATAGTCTTTTCATAAATAAAGCCAAATGGAATTTTATTGGTTTTGGTTTGTATCACGAAAAATCAAAATGTATAAATTTAAAAATACACAGTAAAACAGGTAATTCATATACCTCAAAAATATTTTTATCAGATGAAAACAATCCGATAATCAAATGTTTTACATCTAAATCACTTGTCCACAAAGACAATATAAATTACTTAAATATCCCATATCTTATGAAAACCAGTTCCGTAATCATTCCAATGATGTCTATAAACAGATGTATTGGTGTATTATTAGTTGGACAAAATGTTTCCAATATAAATATCGATCTAGTATCATTATTCAGCAACTATATGGGAATGTATATTCACAATGTTCAACTTCAAGAACAGACTAACAAATTTGCAAATACAGATAACCTTACATCACTATACAATCATAGAGGTTTCCAAGAAATACTTGCAAAAGAGCTTGAAAAAGCTAAAGACACAAATACACCACTATCTGTTGTAATGTTTGATGTTAATAACATTTCAAAAATCAACAGAGAACTTGGACACGCAAAAGGTGATGAAGTAATCAAGACAATTGCAGAAAAAATCAAACAAAACATACGAGCAAATGACTCTGCAGGAAGATATGGCGGAGATGAAATTGCTGTTATCATGCCTGAAACAAATACAAAAGATGCAAAATACTTAGCAGAATATATCACATACTGTTTATCTTGCTGCTTTGTAGATGATGTAGGTCCAATTAAAGTTTCGGTAGGTATTTCTACATACCCAGAATGTACAATTGACCAAGAAAAACTTTTAATTTTAGCAGAACAAGCTATGTTTATATCCCAAGCAAAAGGATATAAAGAAGGAATGTCTGCAATAATTAGTTCATCTGATTTCAATTTCTGGGATGATGTTGCTCTAAATTCATTTGCAGAAGTATTAGCAAAACGTCACTCGCAAATAGGCATAAATTTTGAAGAAGAATTAGTACACAAATTCAACCAGGAAGAAATTGTTAACCACAACCACCTAATGGAAATGGTAACATCTTTAGCTGGTGCAATTGATGCAAAAGACCCATACACCAAGGGTCACTCAACATCTGTTGCAAGATATGCAGAAGCATTAGCCAGAGCCGTAAATCTTCCTGAACATGAAGTTGAAAGAATTAAAATAGGAGCAATGCTACACGACGTAGGTAAAATTGGTATCCCTGAATCCGTATTGAAAAAACCGGGAAAATTAAATGATGAAGAATGGGAAATCATGAAACAACACCCTACAATTGGTGCTGAAAAGGTACTTGCTCCAAATGAAGCATTAAGAGATTTAATTCCTATCGTAAAATATCACCACGAAAGACTAGATGGAAAAGGATATCCAGAACAACTAAAAGGTAACCAAATACCACTAGCCGCAAGAATTGTATCTGTAGCAGATGCATATCACGCACTGGTTAGTGACAGACCATACAGAAAAGGAATGCCTATAGAAAAAGCTTGTGCAATTCTAAAAGAAGGTGCCGGAATACAATGGGATCCAGACCTTGTTAGACAGTTTATTTCAATTGCTCCATCTCTAACAACTAATGTCTAATACATTTAATAACAATTGAAAACTTATTAAACGGCACAAGATAAAATTAGCTGAGAATGTTTTCTAAAATTTCAGCATTACGAGAAGCGTTTTGCAATTGTTGTTTAGACACTCTGCGCATATAATTTCTCAAAGCTTCTCTAATTAATTCACTTCTTGAACAACGTTCTGTATCAGCAAGCCCATCAACTTTATTTAAAAATTCATCAGGCATTGTCACTAAAATTTTAGCCATATACTAACCCTTTCTGGCATGTATTATAACATGTTAAAAAGGTTTTATCAACCTAAAACTACCCACTTAACTACCTCCATTTTGATATTGCAAAATGAAATTAAAGAAATAGAATAAAATAAAATTGAAAGGAGTTCATATGGAAGAAAATCAAAAAAATGAAGAAACAAAAATCACAACAGAACCAGCTCCAATGTGTTCAAATCATCCTATTATGAAAACATTGTTTATAGGTATATTAATCTTTTTAGGTGCATTTTGCGCATTTTATGTAGTTGCAGATTGGCACTTTAAAAATATGTTTCAACCAAGATTTTGGCATAACCCAAGAAGAATTGAACATATGATGGAAAAACAAATGAGATCAATGGATCATATGTTTGAAAAAGAAAGCAAAATGGCTAAAAAAGCCGGAGATATTATACATTTCACACAAGAAGACAATGTATATAAGATAATGATAGATTTAAGAGCCTTTGACAATAACGAAAATAACTTAAATGTTACAACTAACGGAAATATTTTAACTATCAACGGGCAATCAATAAAAAAATCTAAACATAATGAACAAATCTCAGAATTTCAACAAAATTATATGTTTGGTGACAATGTTAAATTAGACGAATTAACAAAAAGTACAGAAGGTCACTACTATATTATAACAATACCAATCACTGAAGAAAATAATTAAAATACCTAAATAATATAAGGCGGAAAAACTCCGTCTTATATTTTATTTTTTTATAAATTTCCACAAATTAAATGCTTTAATCAACAAATTCCCGGTATGTTCAACTAAAGGCATAAACATATCCAAATTATCTGACATTGCAAAACCTATTGGTCGATTTAATTTTATACAATTATCTAAATAAGCATTCATCAAAGCTGATTTAGAAATAAATCCACATTTTTTATAAAACACATGCGGAGGTCTTAATCTATCGTATAATCTACTTGCAATTAAGTGAATTCGACCATCACAACCATATTTTTTACTTTCAATTTTTGCAAAATTTATAAACTCTTTACCATAACCATTCCCTCTTTCAAATGTTTTTAATAACTCTATATAAAAAGATTTGTAAGGTGCAGGAATTTGATAAAATCGCATTGATGGATTTTGATATAAAATAGGTGCAGCAATCATCTTACCAACAAATTTTCCACCATTTTTCACATCAACCATATTATAAATATATGCAGGATATTTACATACCTTAGAATCCTTAGAGTGAATACAATCTTGGATTGTTGTTTTTGTTTTATATATTAACCTATCAGGCATTGTTTTTAAAGGCTTGATAAATAATAATGAACCTTTTACATCACTTGATATATTCATATAACGTCCTAATCTTTAGTTCCAAAAAGAATTTTTAATCCTAATTTAAAACCTTTATAAATAAAGTTATCTAACTTATCTTTTTTATGTTCTATTGGCGGATAAAACATTTCTACAGTATCGAAATCTTTGTATGTAGCATTCTTATTTTTTGCAATAAATGAATCTAATTTTTTATCCATAGAAGCTTTTTTAGTACTCATACCAAATTTTCTGTAAAAAATATGAGGAATTCTATTTGGAGTAAAACTAACATCAGATGTCAAATGTAAGTTTCCTTTACAACCGATTTTTTTACTGTAATTAATTGCAAAATCAAGCATAGCTGTTCCAAAGCCTTTTCCTGAGCAATTAGAAGTTAAAAACCAAACATACAAAGATGGTACATTATTCTTTCCGTCACGGGAAATTAATTGTGGAAAACACCTCATAATAGCACGGTCATTTGATCCTTTTTTTGTCGAAAACATAATAAATTGATCAATTTCATTCTTAAAATAACTTGTCTGAGCTCTATAAATAAGCTTCTCAGGAAGTTTAGCCGGAGAGTTATACTTTAATGGAGGGAATTTTAATTTTGCAATATTCATATTTTATATAAAGCATCTAAATTTTAATTTTGATATCTGCAGAAGCATTATTTACAAAAAATTATATAAAATATTAATAATATTTCTATTGTTAACAATTTATAAAAATCAATCAGAAATCTTATTTTGGTATTATAATTATATAAAGAAGAGTAGATATAAATAGTAGGGATTATAGCTTTGAAAAAGAAATATCATTTTATAGCCATAGGCGGCGTAGGTATGAGCGGACTTGCAAAATATTTATTGCAAAAAGGCTTTGAAGTATCCGGCTCAGATATAAACGACAGTAAATATGTACAAGAAGTAAAAAAATTAGGTGCAAAAGTATATATCGGTCATAATGAAAACAATGTTCCAAACGATTGCATCGTTGTAGCAAGTACAGCAATTAGGGACACTAACCCAGAAATGCAAAAAGCAAAAGCTTTAGGATTACCAATTTGGCATCGTTCAGATTTACTTGCAGAAATTTCTAAAGATGAACAATATTTCATAGGATATTCAGGAACTCACGGAAAAACAACAACCAGTGGATTATGTTCATACGTTATGGAAAAAGCAGGATTAAAACCATCATATGTAGTTGGGGGAATGATTCCTGAACTTAATACGAATGCTAATGCAACACAAGATAAATTTTTTATTGCAGAACTGGATGAAAGCGATGGAACAATAGTTAAATATTCTCCAAACCTTGTTGTTGTAAATAACTTAGAACCTGACCATTTAGATTTTTATACAAACGGATTAGAATCTATTTTAGAAACATTTGAAACATTTTTATCTAATCTTAGAGAAAATGGAATTGTTTTAGCAAACACCGATAATGAAGGTGTAAAAAGACTTGTAAAACATTTTTCCATTACCCCGTTAGCACATAATGCAAAATTTGTAACATATTCAATTGGTGGAAATACTGATTATAGTGCAAGAAATATTAGATATGAAGAATACTATACTACTTTTGATATCATACATAATGGTCAGCTTATGACAAATTTAAAAATATGTCTAAAAGGTGTTCATAATGTATATAACTCACTTGCAGTATGGGCAAGTTTGAACGAATCAGGCGTAGATATGGAACTTGTAAATCCGCATTTTGCAACATTTTGTGGAATGGGAAGAAGATTTCAAAAGGTAGGTGAATTTAACGGAATATCTATTTATGATGATTACGCACATCACCCAACTGAAATCAAAGCAACATTATCTTCATCAAAATCTTTCAAAAACAGAAATGTAATTGCTGTATTCCAACCTCACAGATACACAAGATTACAAAATCTTTGGAATGACTTTATGAAAGCATTTTCAGATGTAGATAGAATTGTTGTAACAGATGTATATGCAGCAAGTGAAGAGCCTATTGAAGGAGTAAATTCAAAAGCTTTTACTGATGAATTGAAAGAAAAAATTGATATTCCATGTGAACATTTATCAGGAAGCATTTCTGAAGTTGCAACAAAACTTTTCCCAACATTAAAATCAGGAGATATAGTTATAGGATTGGGAGCCGGAACTATAACAAATTTAGGAAAAGAACTACTGGCTTTAAACAAGGAGAAAGCAGGAGTTGATAATTAATTGCGAAAAAAACTTTGATATTAAAAGATTAACTTCATTTAAAATTGGCGGATTAATTAATGAAGTATATTTTCCTGAAAATATAAATGAATTTGAGCAAATTTTAAACGAAAACCCTAATATTAAAGTTTTTGGCAATTTATCAAATACTCTTGTTTCTGACAGCGGATATGATGGCAAAATCGTCTTAACAACAAAAATGAATTCTGTTCAAATAGATGATAATAAAATTATAGCCGATTGTGGAGTAAAAGGTCCTAAACTTGCTCAAATTGCCTGTGAAAATAACCTTTCAGGACTAGAGTTTATGATAGGCTTTCCCGGATCAATCGGAGGCGAAGTTTATATGAACGCCTCAGCAAATTCCCAAGCAATAAGTGATAAATTATCATTTGCAATTTGCTATTCTCCTATAGAGAAGAAAATTTTAAAATTGTCTAATGAAGAAATGAATTTTAGCTATAGAAAATCTCGTTGTCAAAAAGACAATCTGATAGTCTTACAAGCAGAATTTATCTTAGACAAAAAAGATAAAACTCTAATAAAACAACAAATGGATGAAAATCTAAAATTCAGAAAAGAACATCAACCATCATTATCCTTGCCAAATTGTGGCAGTATTTTTAAGAACCCTCAAGGAGAATCTGCAGGAAGATTATTAGATTCTATTGGGGCTAAAAATATGTCTATAGGTGGAGTAAAAATCTGGAAAAACCATGCAAACTTTATTGTTAACAATAATTCAGGAAGTTCTTTAGATGTGTTAACATTAATGTTTGAAATGTTCACAAAAGTAAAAGAAAATTATAATATAGAATTAGAACCTGAAATAATATTTTTGGGTGGAAAGAATCAAAGGGAAAATGAATTATGCAAAATATTGTACAAAAAATAGATAAAAATTCAAAAATAGCCGTATTATGTGGAGGATTATCATCAGAAGCAGAAATTTCAAGACGCTCAGGCAAGGGCTGCTATGATGCTTTAATAAGATTAGGATATAAAAATGCAGAACTTGTTGAAGTTGATGAAAACATCGCTCAAGTTTTGAAAAATGGAAAATATGATTACGCATACAACGCACTTCATGGTAAATATGGCGAAGATGGTTGCATACAAGGAATTTTAGAAATTTTAAAAATTCCATATACAGGTTGTGGAGTTATGTCATCTTCAATTTGTATGAATAAGGAATTTACAAAAAGAATTCTTGCAACATGTTCAGATATCCCACTTGTAAAATCTGTTTTTGTACAAAAAGGTGAAGATGTTATTGAAAAAACAAAGAATTTAAAATTTCCTGTATTTACAAAACCAGTTTCTGAAGGTTCAAGTTTTGGAATGACAAAAGTTAATTCAATAAATGATTTAAAAGCTGCGTATGATGAAGCTGTAAAATATAACGATGATGTTTTAATTGAAGAATTTATAGATGGAGCTTTTGTTACTGTTGGAGTCTTAGAAAAAGACGGAACAGATTTTGCAACAGAAATTCTTGAAATTAGACCTAAAAATGAATGGTATGATTTTGAAGCAAAATATACACCTGGAATGTCAGAATTTATTTTGCCGGCAGAATTAGATACTCAATTAACCCAAAAAGTTAAAGATATAGCAATAAAAGCTCATCAAACAGCAGGTTGCAGAGGCCTATCAAGAGTAGATTTTATGATAAGTAAAGATGGAATTCCATACGTTATTGAAATAAACACATCACCTGGAATGACAACAACAAGTGACTTACCTGCTCAAGCAAAAGTTATGGGTATTAGTTATGATGACTTAGTGCAAATTATATTAAATAGTGCAGGATTAAATAAATAATGACATATGAAGAACTAAATAACTCAGATAATAATACAACCGATGAAAATCAAGATGAATATACTCTTCCTAAACATTCGGTTAAACATAAACAAATAGAAAGAAAGATTAGAAAAAAACGAAAAAGAGTTAATCGTCTAAAGTCTTTCTTAAGATTTGTTGTATTATTATTGATAATTTTTCTATCATATGAATTTTTTACACTTTCTGGTTGGTACCTACCAGCAGATACATTCAAAAATCCAAATAGTGAAAGAATTGAAATTATAAATAACAAAATCATTCCAGACTATGTAATTCGTAATGCATTAAAAAATATTCCGATAGCTAAAATCCCAATATTTTTGGTAAAAGTAAAACCAATCAAAAAAGAAATATTTAAAATTCCAGTTATAAAAACTTTGTATGTAAGACGCTATGGTTTCCCTGCAAGAATACAAATTATTGTAATGGAAAGAACTCCTATTGCAGTAATCAAAACAGATTTAAAAGCAAAACCTACAGCATTTTTCACATCTGATGGCGTTTTAGTAACAAATAAACAATATATGAATCTTGCAGATACAGGTAATACTTTGAAAATACTAACAAATCCACAATACATTCAAAAAGAATTGTCTGTAAAAAAAGTTGAATATATTGAACAAATAGTTAAATCCGTAGAAACATATTCAAATGAAAAAGTTGAATATATTGATATGCGTATTCCAAATGATGTATATGTAAAAATACAAACAACAAGCATTAGACTTGGAACGCTTGACAGTACTGTATTTGAAAGAATTAAAAGAATTTATACTATTCTTCCACAAATCCAAGATGTGGATAGTAAAATTAAATATATTGATTTAAGCTGGGATAAAGTAAATTATTTAAAATTACAGAAAAAATAAGAAATAAAATGAAATTTAACGAAAAATATAACAGTATAAAAAAACTTGTTCAAAATGAACTTGATATAATACAAAACAATATGGTTTCAAAAATCAATGTACAAGAACCTTTGCAAACATATCTTGTTGATTTTTTATCCGGACCATCAAAACACATAAGACCTGTTTTTGTACTATTGTATTTAAAAGCAAATAACGAAAATATTTCTCAAGAACAGCTTGAATTATTAACCGTAATAGAATTGGTACATAATGCATCGTTAATACACGATGATGTTATTGATGAAAGCAAACTAAGACGTGGACATAAAACAATTTCAAACCAATTTGATAACAAACTTGCAATCATTTCCGGAGATTACATTTTATCAATAGCAATGGAAGAACTTGCAAAATTAAATAATATAGAAATTATCAAAAATTTTTCATACACAATACAAAAAATGTGTACAGGAGAAATCAACCAAAACTTTGACAGATTTAAAATAGGTACAATAGATAAATATATAGAAAAAACTAAAAATAAAACAGCCTACTTATTTGAAACAGCACTAATTTGTACTGCAATGCTCTCTAAAAATAATTATGATTTAGAAAAACTAAATCGAATTTCAATCAACACAGGAATAGCATTCCAAATAAGAGATGATTTACTAAATCTTACAAATACAGACAAAACAAAACCAAACAATAATGATATAACCGAAGGGATATATAATGCTCCTATCATATATAGCCAAGATGTAAGTGATTACACACAAGGTATTGAAAAAACTAAAAATTTGTTGAATAATTATGTAAAAAGTGCAAAACAGGAAATACAAACATTACCTGACAATAATTTTAAAAATGCACTAGAAGAGTTTTTGGAGCTACTTAATTATGTTTAATTTTTGGGAAAATTATAAAAAAAGACTAAAAGAAGAACAAGCCGCAAAATGGATGCATTTCAAAGCAGGCTTGCCTGAAAATGTTCAAAATTTTCTTGATAAAACTGAAACTGCATATAAAAATTACAAAGAAACAACTCTATGTGAAATCATAGAAACTGTTGTATTTGTTTTAGTAATGGTTATAATCATAAGATTTTTTGTTGGAGAAATTCGCTGGATACCATCAGGATCAATGAATCCAACACTTATTGAAAATGATAGAATTATTGTAGAAAGATTTTCAAGATTTTTCACAGGACCAAAACGTGGCGATATAATGGTATTTTATCCACCATCAACACAACTATCAAGAAAACCTCTACCATTATTAGAAAGACTAACCGGTATCAATTGTCAAGATGTCGCATATATTAAACGAGTTATAGGTTTACCTGGCGATAAGGTAGAAATTAAATTTGAAAAAGACAATAAAGCATATGTATATATTAACGACAAAAAGTATGAAGAAGACTACATAAAAAGTGTCTATGAATACACATCTTGTCAAAAAGGTGAAGTTACCGACGAAATGTATGCAAATACAAGTATTGCAAAATGTGGACCATTTATTTTGCCTAATGACAGCTACTTTATGATGGGTGACAACAGAGGTAATTCCCAAGATAGCAGATATTGGGGAACTTTAAAACGTGATAGATTTGTTGGTCGTGCTGTTGTAATCTTTTGGCCACTTAATAGAATAAAAATCTTACACCAATTAGAAGATAAAATTTCTAATTAAGCATATGATAGTACTTCATATAATCTGCTAATATAACAGAACTTGTACCATTAGCTACATTTGCTTTTACAACTTGTTCTTTATCTTGTGCTGTTTGATTATCCATTTTAGAACTTTCATCATTTTTAGGATTTAGTTCTTGTTGTTTTTGGATTTGCTGAGCTTCTTCGATAAAGGCTTCTATTTTTTGCATAACTTGGCTATGTAATTGTACATCACCACTGAATGTACCGGTAGATTGAATCCCTGCAGTATCAAAATCTTGAAGAATTTGTTCCCACTGAGAATAATTAGTTATACTAGACCCTTGTGCTTGCGCAGCAGCTTGCGCTTTACGCAACTCGTCAACTGATTTTATATCTTCTACATTATCTGCCATAATCTCTCCTCGGTTATAAATACATATCTATTAAATATAAAAATAAATATATAACCAAATTTCAGAGATTTTATATATTGTAACAATTATTAATAATTCAAATATTATAAAATATCACGTAAATTTTTAACCATTTCATCTAAAATATACAAAGTATTAGAATTGGGTTGTTTTAATAGATTTTGAATATTATTTTCAAAATCTTTAGGCAAAATTTTACAATTATTTTTTGCAAAAGAAATTAAACGTTTTTCTCCAGGATGCAATAACTCATTCTTAGCAAAAATAATATCAAAATAACTTGCCAAAAATACTGCTATTCTATGATTAACACTAACTATATCGTTTCTATTTATAGCTTTTGAAATTTGTTCATAATATGAAGCAAATGGTTTATCTTTCAATAACATCATATTGCGTTTTATAATATTAGTTTTTAATTGCTCGGGATAAGTTGTACGTACTTTATTTTGCAAATTTAAGAGCCAATTATTTTTATCATATATAATTTTAAAATTACTCAACGTAAATAGAAAACAAGTTGTATAACCATTTGAGGGATAAAATTTTTCCCAAACATTATAAACTACACTTTCAAACCAACCTCTATCCCAATACATAACATCCATTTGTTTGTTAATCTTGTCAACAAAATACTCATCTCCAGAGCCAAAATATTCACAACCGACTTCAAAATTTGAAGAAACTTTTTCTACAAATGCATACCTCATATCGATTGAAATGGGCTTACTTACAAACACATACAAATCTAAATCAGAACTATTATCCGCACTATTAGCAGATGTTGAACCTCCTATGGCAATAGCTTCTACATCTTTGATATTCTTATAAAAATCAATAATTTGTGCCAAGTTATTATTTTCCATAAATTTCCTCTAAATATATTTTAGCCAACGCCATATCTGATTTTGTCGTTACTTTTATATTTCTATAATCACCATCAACAATATAAACAGACTGCCCCAAAGCCTCAACCATACCTGCATCATCAGTAAAACTTTGATTAATAAATTTATCATGAGCTCTTTTAATTAAGCTATATTCAAAAGCTTGTGGAGTTTGAGTGTTATATAACTTAGAACGATCAATTGTGCGTATAATTTTCCCATCACAATCAACTTCTTTTATTGTATCAACAGTTTTAGTCATGACTGAAACAGCTTTTCTATCAACAACTGCATTCATTACATCTTTTAAAATATTTAAAGTAATCATAGGTCTTGCACCATCATGAATTAAAACGAAATCACAATCAATAACTTTCAATCCATTATATACAGAAGCCTGCCTTGTATCTCCGCCTTCTACAATTTTTATATTTTTATAACCTTTAAAAATCTGTTCAATATCAGAAATAATAGCTAAATTTGCACAGATTACAATTTGTTCAACCTCAGCATTAACAAAAGCATCAACCGTATATTTGATAATTTCAATTCCATTAATTTTTTCAAGCAGTTTATTAGTATTACCAAACCTTGAAGATGTACCACCAGCTGTAATTATTGCTCCAAATTTCATAATATATTACCCCTTAACAAAATGATTAAAAATTTTATTTTCAATATCAGACTTAGACAAATGAAATCTATTACCATTCATTTTCAAATCAACACCCAAACCCTCTTTAACTTCACCAATAACAAATCCAAAATCAACTAAACCCTTTGGAACAACAGCTACAAGCTGATAATCTTCACCACCATATAAAATCAAATCTTGCCAATTTTGAAAACGACTAATTTTATTATCATACGGAATTTTATCAAAATCTATTTCTAATAAAACATTACTCTCATTCGCAATTGCTGAAAGCGCGTCCATTAAACCATCAGAAGTATCCATCATTGCATAATCACAAGGAACATTTTGCGCAATTTTTTTACCAAATTCAACCTGCGCTACAGGTTCTAAATGTGCTTTAATAAAATCACTCTCTACATTTTGTCCACTTAATAATAACTCTAATCCCGCAGCAGAAGAACCATGATTTCCGGAAACAATAACATCATAACCGACTTTAGCATTTTTTCTTGATGAAATTTTTCTCTTACCAACAGCCCCAATAGCACATACTGAAATAAAAATTTTATCACCGCCTGTAATATCTCCACCAACTATTTTTATATCTTCTCCACAAGCAGATTTTGCACCTTTATAAAATTCTTTTATAAAATCATCATCAACATCAGCAGGCATAGATAAAGCAATCGTTAAATATTTAGGCTCAGCTCCACTTGCCGCAACATCTGAAACATTCACCATAACAGATTTATAACCCAATTGATAAGGTGAAATATATTTCATAGAAAAATGAACATCTTCAACCAAACTATCTTGAGTTACAACAATTCCCAAATCTTCAAGAAATGCACAATCATCTCCAATATATTCAGAATTTGAAATTTGTTTAATTATTGATATAAAATCTTTTTCTTTCATAACACAATTAAACTATATCATGCTCAATTAATGAAATAAATTCTCTTACAAGATTTTCATTCCATTTTTTACCCATATCAGTCTTTATAATTTCTAAAGCATCTTTTCCTGATAATTTTGCACGATAAGGACGCTGTTCAATTAATGCAAAATATTCATCAATAATAAGAATAATTTGAGAAGTTAAAGGAATAGCCTCTTTTGAAATTTTATTCGGATATCCTGAACCATCCCAATTTTCATGGTGATGTTCTATAATTGGTAAAACATCTTGAATATAAGATATTGGTTTTAAAATATCTCTAGCAGCAATAATTGGATGATTTTTTATAGTTTCTCTTTCTTCATCAGTTAAAGGGGTAGCTTTCTGTAACAAATCAGAAGGAAGCATTAAATTACCAATATCATACAATAATACTGCAACCCTAAGATTATCAATATCTTCTTTAGGTAAATCAAATCTTTTTGCCAAACTAACTGCCATCTGGACTTTCTTTTTAATAATGCCGGAAGTATGCATTGGATTATATATTTTTGTAAGCATATCAGCAACTGTATATAAAGCTTCTTTTGAGACTTCATCCTTATTAGTTGCCTTCAATTTTTGGCATAATTCTTTAGATAAATGTTTGGCTTTTGGTATTCTATTTTTAGATAAAATATCAATAAATGTATTAACTGCAATTTCTTGCCAATAAGTTTCAGAAATTGGTTTGGCCAATGTAACTCTATTACGTCCTTCACGTTTAGAAGTGTACATTGCTTGATCTGTTAATTCTAAAAGTTCTTCTACATTTTCACTATGTTCAAAATATGTAGCAACACCTAAACTTCCAGTAATATGACCAACAGTATCAATTTCAGCATTTTCAATTGATTTACGAATTCTCTCTGCAGCAATCATTGCACCTTCTGAATTGATACCAGGCAATAAAACATTAAATTCTTCCCCGCCAATACGGGCAGAAACATCGACAGATCTGGCATTTGCTTTTAACACTTCAGCGATAGTCTTAATAGCTAAATCACCGTAAGAATGACCGTATGTATCATTGATTTTTTTCAAATAATCTAAATCAATACCGATAATTGAAAAAGGTTGTTTTTGACGCTTAGCACGTTGAACTTCCTTTTCAAGAGCCTCTTCAAAGTAACGTCTATTGTACAATCCTGTTAAAGCATCAGTTACAGCTTGCTCTCGAACAGCTTGGAACAAATCTGCTATTGTTATTGCCATCTCGATTTGTTTAGCAAATAATCCTAAAAAATCCATTTCTGCACTTGCAAGTTCTTCTCTTGCAGAAAATACACAAAACCAACCAAATTCTTTTTTCTGAGCAACTAAAGGAACAACAATAACAGAACGAATTGGTTGATTTGATAAAATTTTAGAAACAATTTCTTTAGATAAATCTGGCAAAACAGCTTCCAAAGACAAATCAATAGACTTTGTTTGTATAATTGTTCTTTGTCTCATCGTATCAGCAAAAACACTTTCACTAGCATAATTCAAACGTCTTGTTTGAATACCAGGAGGACCAATAAGACTGTTTAATCTATCAATTAAGGCATCATTTGATTGAGCCAAAATTCGCATAAATTCGCCATCTTCATCTGTACATTTTTTGATAATTACACAATGCATATACCCAAGTTCACCTTGAGTACTATTAACAATTGCTTCTAACACATTTTCCAAAGGAGTAGAAGAATTCATCATATCCCATATATGCTGAAGCGTAAACATACGTTTGTTTGCATCATTTAACTCTTCCGTACGTTCTGCGATTTCTTTTTCAAGTTCAAGATTTCGTTCATAAATTTCTAAATAGTCACGTTTTTCATGGTAGATGTTATGTTCTACCTCAGAAACTTTACGCGTAACTTCTTTGAACTTATCAAATAACCCCATAAAATCCTTTTATGTTTAATTACAGGCAAATTAATTATACAACTTTTTAATTAAAATATCAAGCTATCAATAACTTTGAGAACTTCACGCGGATTTGGGAAATTAGTACAAGCATCAATATTCTTTTTCAAATGACATTTTCTTTTAAAACAAGGCTGACAAGGTAATCCCTCACCACCTAAAGCAACATATTTTGAAGCATCACCATAAGGAGCTAAAACATCTTTTGGAGTACATGTAAAAATAGTTATAACAGCAGGTTTACCAGTTGCCCAAGCTAAATGTGCACTGCCACTATCAGGTGCCATTACAAGATTTGCTCTTGAAAAAACTTCCATTAATTCCATAATATCTGTTTTCCCTGCTAAATTTAAGAATTTACCGCCACCAATATATTCAATAAGTTCATTATCATTTGGTCCCCCGGTAAATACAATATTGCATTTATCTGCAATTCCATCAACTACAGCTTTCCAATTATCTTTATTCCAATGTTTATTTTTCCAAGTAGTTGCAGGAGCTATGACTACTAATGGCTTATCCATATCTAAGCCCATTAAAAGTTCATCAACTTTTTTGATTTGTTCTTCCGTTCTTGGAGGCAAAGAAACTTTTATCTTTTCCGGTTTTACACCAAGATAATTAGCATATCTTAAATAATTTAAAACTATTGGAGAATCAGGGGCATAAGATATATCATCAATCCACTCATTACCACCTAATATTGCCATTTCTCTAGCTTCTTTTGATATAATTCTTCTTTTTGCTCCACAAAATAACATCCAATAAAGACTCTTTAACATCATCTGAGAGTCTATTGCAATATCAAATTTCTCAGCACGGATTTGTTTTAATATAGCTAAATATTCTTTAAAACTTTCAATAGAAAAACCACGTTTTTTCCATTTTTGAATAGGAACTAAAATAGCTTTATCTACACAAGGATTATTTTCAACAACTTGTATTCCTTTTTCTGATACAAGCCAAGTAACTTCATAACCGGCATCTTTTAATGCATTTGCTAATGGTACATTAAAAATAACATCACCTAAAGATGATAATTTTATAAGTAAAAGTTTTTGTTTTTTATTATCCATGCGTCAATCCTTAGTCAACATATCAATTATATTTCAAAAGTATAATTTCGTCTATTGTTAAATCTTTTTTAAAAAAGTTATATATTTATCACCATATTTTTTTTGTTTAATAACTTCAAAATCCATAAAATCAACATCTACAACATGTTCTAAAATAACAATCCCTGAGGCAATTTTAGATATTGCATTGAGGGAATTTTCATAAACTTTTGAAAAATATGGAGGGTCAATATATATAATATCAAAATTTTCAGACAAACTTTGACAAACTTTTAAACTATCACCTAATATTAAATTTATATCATTATCCTTTTCAAATTTTTTAAAATTAGATTTTATTACATTATACACTTTTCTATTTTTTTCAATAGAAACAACTTTAAAAAAACCTCTTGATAAAGCTTCTAACCCCATAATTCCTGAACCGGCATACATATCCAAAAAACTTGCACCATCAAAATCTAACATTGATTGCAAAGTATTAAAAACACTCATTCTAACTTTTGATAAAGTAGGACGAGTTATAGACTCATCAGGAGCTGTAATTTTTTGCCCTTTATATTTACCTGCCGTTATATTCATATTTATAATTTAACATGAAAAAAACCTGAGTATATAACCCAGGTTTTCTTCGACTGTCAATCAAAACTTATTTAAAAACTACTTAACAGCAACTTTCATAGTTTTTTCAATAATTTCGTTAAAGCTATCAGCTTTTAATGAAGCTCCACCAATTAAAGCACCATCAATATCAGATTTTGACATTTGTTCTTCAATTGTTGAAGGTTTTACAGATCCACCGTATAAAATTCTAATAGCATCAGCTGCAGCTGCACCAGCAACTTCAGCAACAACGCCACGAATCATTTTGATAACTCTGTTAGCTTCATCTGCATCACAAGATTTGCCAGTACCAATAGCCCAAATTGGTTCGTATGCGATAACTGATTTAGCTACATCTTCTGCTGAAATTCCATCTAAAGCAGCTCTAATTTGAGATGCTATATGAGAATCAGTAACACCAGCTTCTCTTTGTTCTAAAGTTTCACCACAGCAGATGATTGGAATTAAACCACCAGCCAAGATAGCTTTAGCTTTTTTGTTAATCATTTCATCTGTTTCAGAAAAATATTGTCTTCTTTCTGAATGTCCAATAATTACAAATGAACAACCAGCATCTTTTAACATTTCAACAGAAATTTCACCAGTATAAGCACCTGATGATTCCCAATGACAATTTTGTCCTGCAACATATAATTTAGATCCTTCACAACCGCAGTTACAAGGAATTTCTGCAACTTGATTTAATGAAGTAAATACAGGAGCAATTACAACTGTAGGTAATTGAGGTGCATTAAATTTATCTACAAAAGATTTGATACCTTCATATAAAGCTTTAGCTTCACCTTGAAGAAGGTTCATTTTCCAGTTTCCTGCAATAATTGGTTTTCTTGACATAATACAATCTCCTTTAATAGTACCACTTACACGTGGTATTTTATATTAAAAAAGATTTCAGTGCAAGAAAAACCTTAATAGGTCATTTGCCAACCATCTTCTATAACTTTATTCAAGCAACCGGCTGCAGCGCTATATAATCCTTCATCAGCATTCCTTTTACCACAATTTTCAGAATCTTCACCGTATGAACCTAGCTCATTAGAACCGCTTGAATAATCTGAGATACTTCCGTCTTCTTTGATATCCATAGAAAAGACATCACGACCTACCATATTAGGTTCATCTAAACCATTAACATCTACAACAACACTTGTAACATGATTTCCTGTATTATGTGTCATACAAATAGTTACACCATTAGTTGTTTGAATACAATAACCTGACAATGTTTTTCCTAAATTAGTTCCGCTTAATGACTTATAATTTGCAGGGAAACATATATCATGCTTTGATTCGCCTCCATCATCAGCTTGACAATTACTTTTTGCAACATTAAAATAATTATTTAATAAATAACAAGGACCAGTCTTACAATTCTCTGAATCATTATCTTGAGCTATACCAGCAGATGTTGCATAATAATTATTAGCATTCTCATCATTAATTATAGCGTGTGCTGCATCATAAATTTGATTATAAGTTTTTTTCAATTGAGTAACATAAACTTTCTTTTTATAATTAGACACAACTGCAGGAATTGTTAATGCAGCAATAGTACCAACAATTCCTAAAGTAATTAAAACTTCTGATAATGTAAAACCTTTCTTCATGTCAATATCCTCTAGTATTCCATTTTCCAGCCGGCATCAATAATAGAATTTAAACAACCACATGAAGTAGTATATACATTAGTACCATTACGATTGTTACAATCCTCTGCGTTACAACCAAAATTATTATCTGCACAATTACTGTTATAATCAGAAATAGAACCATCTTTATGTATGTCCATAGCAAAAACATCACGACCTACAATATTTGGTTCTGCTTGACCATTAACGTCAACAGCAATGCTCATACATTTATTAGGAGCTGCAACATATTTACCACATATAGAAGCACCACTTGCAGTTTGAATACAATAGTCGTTTTCATCAAATCCACCAGCATTAGCACCGCTAATTTTTTGGTAAGAACCTACAGCAGTACCTGCAACGCAACTATCATCACCAGTTACACAATCTTTTTTAACAGATTTAAAATATTTAGTTAAAAAGTAACCAATACCAGCAGTACAAGTTTGTCCATCTGTACTACATGCATTTGCTTGACCAGCAGTTGTTTCATAAAAATTATCAACATGCTCATCGTTCATAACAGCAGTTGCAGCATCAGAAATTTGAGCATAAACCTTTTCTAATTGCGCCGTATATAATCTATTTTTGTAATTTTTCATAACAGCCGGTATTGTTAAAACTGCAACAATACCTACAATTCCAAGGGTTATTAAAACTTCTGCTAAAGTAAAGCCTTTTTTCATATATATTCCTTCCGTTTAATATTTCATTTCCCAGTTATCTTCCATAATTCGGCTTAAACAACCTGTACCATCATTTGAATATGTTACAGTATCTTCACCTTCTTTTTTAAGACCACAAGAATATGCATCATTTGGATCGTATAATTTATTTGTTTTTTTATCGATATAAATTGTAAATAAATCTCTACCGGCAAGATTAGGAGCTGCCTGATTATTTACATCAACCAAAAATGCACAATATGGATCTGCATTATCACAAACAAAATATATTGCTTCACCACCAGCAAGCTTTGCAATTCCAGCGTTTCGAACAATCGCAATTAGAGTGTTCTCATTACTTTGAATAGCTTTATATGAATTTGCAAAAGGGCTAGTTCCGGAAAACTTAACTGTCTTAAAATATTTATTCACAAATTCTTGCTGATATGATTTGTTAGTAGCAGGATTAATTTCTGGACGCACGTACATTGTTTGATAAAAATATGAAACATTACTATCAGTACAAGCTTGGTTAACAGCGTTTGTCAACATTTCATAAGCTTTTTTCAATCCTGTAGCATACAATTTTTTATGATAATCTTCTAAAAACCCAGGTAAAACAAGTGTAGCAATTATACCAATAATAGCAACTGTAACTAATAATTCACCAATTGTAAGGGCTTTTCTCATACTCTTAATCATCCTGTTTTAATACGTATATACAAATTATACAACTTTTTATAAGTCTTTTCAAGTCTAAGATAAAATCAAGAATGAAAGCAAAACAAACGAGAACCCCCTCTCAAAGATTGTCGGAATGACGTATTTCCCCGCACTTCAAGAAAGGGTTCAAACTTGTTATATATAAGCATCTAGCCTAATTTTTCTTTATAATCTTGACCACCAACAATTCGTAAATGTCTGCTATCACCTTCACCTATAGACTTACTTTCCAAATTGTGTTGTTCTACAAGTTCATGTTGAAGTTTACGAATATGTTGATTTTGTGGTTTCAACTCAATATCATCTGCACCGGCCAAAATCTTTTCTATTGCAGATTTGGCTTCATCTAAAGCTTTTTCTGTTATATCGTAAAAAGTTTGACGTTCATTTATTTCTGCAATATCCAGTGCTTCTTTTATGACTTTTTGAATTTGAGCCATTGAATTTGTTTTTACATAAAATATTTGTAATCGTTTTTCTTCAGCTGTACTTAAAACTTTAGCTCCACCTTTAACAAAGTTTTTATGAGCGATTACAATATCTGCATCATCCAAATTCCTTGTTACCTCTGCATTAAGATCTAAACGCTCAATAACTTTTTCTGCAATACTTCTTGATACTGCATATAGGTAGATTTTTTTGAATTTTTTAACTTCATCAACATATTTTTGTCTTGAAAAACTGAATTTTAAACTTTCAGGATGTTCAATTTTATTATCTAAAGCATTAATTTTATCAATAACAGTTGGCTCTTTTTCTACAGCAGGAGCTTGAGTAGATGCAAAGTTATAAACTTTATCAACTCTACGAATTTCCGGTCTGATTGGCCATCCTCTTAAGATATAATCAACAGCCTCTGCTGTATCTTTATATACAGCTAAAGTATTTCTGTCTAATATTTCAATTACAATATCAAATGTTGGTTGCTTTTCTCTTTCCAAAACAGTTTTTTGAGAAGAACGACGTTTTGCTTCATCATCACCCAAAGTTACTGATTGAATTCCACCAACTAAATCTGATAATGTTGGGTTTTTAATCAAACTTTCTAAACTATTACCGTGAGCTGTTGCAATAAGCATTACACCACGTTCTGCAATAGTTCTTGCAGCCTGAGCTTCTGCTTCTGTCCCAATTTCATCGACAACAATAACTTCAGGAGTATGGTTTTCTACAGCTTCAATCATCACATCTTTTTGAAATTCCGGCTGTCTTACCTGCATTCTTCTTGCATGACCAACTGCCGGATGAGGAGTATCACCATCACCTGCAATTTCGTTTGAGGTATCAACTATAACTACTCTTTTACCTAATTCATCTGCAACAAGACGTGATATTTCTCTTAACTTTGTAGTTTTACCTACACCCGGTCTGCCCAAAAATAATATACTTTTATTCTGTAAACAAATATCCTTTATACAAGAAATAGTCCCCGTAACTACTCTACCAATTCTACACGTAAGACCTACAACTTTTCCTTGCCTATTTCTTATTGCGCTGATTCTGTGGAGTGTTCCGGGGATCCCTGAACGATTATCTGAAGTAAATTCTTGTACCCTTGAGGTTATATAATCAATATCCTCATACGTCGTTTCGGAGGTATCAATATACTCAATTCTTCCGTCCGAATGCCTGATCTCCGGAGGCCTACCTATATCCAGAACAATTTCTATAACATCTTCCATTTTTTGATAGTCAATGTAGCATTTAATCCTGTCTGGCAGAATCTCAACCAATTTGTCTAAATCATTTTGAAATTGTAAGTTGCTCATATATTCGCTGCCTTTCTATTTTGATTATACCAAAATATTTCATGGCTATTAATCGCGATTTTATGTTTTATATCTTCTATATATATTATAACTCATGTATCGGTCAAATTTCCATGTTTCTTTACTATCCTTGTAATAATTTTAACAAAACTTTACATTTGAAAATGGGTTCTATCCCGCTTATAATGCCACTTTTCATTTTAAAAAATAGAAAAAAAATAAAATTTCAATCCAAAGATTGAAATTTAAAAATACACTTTACAAAATGAAATACTAATCTGTTTTTAGATTAAAATTTGTTTACAATTCGCAAATTTTAACTATATAAAAAATTTATGCTATCATCTTTATATGAATTACGAAGAAAAAACATTAAACACTCAAACTGTATATAGTGGAAAAGTCATCACAGTAATAAAAGATGATGTTGAAGTTGCAGATGGTCATAAATCTTTTAGAGAAGTAGTAATACACAGTGGTGGAGTAGTTATTGTAGCAATGAAAGATGATGAACACATACTTCTTGTAAAACAATACAGATACCCACTAAAACATGTAAATATTGAACTTCCGGCAGGCAAACTCGAAAAAGATGAAGATCCTAATGAAGCCTGCAAAAGAGAATTGGAAGAAGAAACAGGCTACAAAGCAAAATCTTGGAAATCTTTAGGTTATATAAATACTACACCAGGAATTTGTACTGAAAAATTATATTTATATTTAGCAAAAGATTTAGAATTTGTTGGTGAACATCCTGATGAAGGTGAGATATTAAAATGTTTTGAATATAAATTATCTGACATATTTGAAATGATTAAAAATGGTGAAATCAATGATGCCAAAACAATTTGTGCATTAACAAGAGCATTTTCTAAGGGGTTTTAATATGATAAAAATGATTGCAACAGATATTGATGGAACAATCTTAAAATGGGGATTAGATTTCAGCCCTAAAATGATTGAATGCATCGAAAAATTAAAAAAATCCGGTATAAAAATTGTTCTTGTTACAGGCAGAATGCATGTTGCAGCATTACCTGTAGCTCAAAGATTAGGATTAAACACCCCAATTATTTCATACCAAGGCGGCTTAATAAAAGATTGTGATAACAAAACTTTATTTCAAAAAAATTTATCAAATGAATATGCAAAAGAAATAATAAAATGGGCAAGAAAAAACAATATTCATATCAATTTATATCTTGATGACAAACTATATGTTGAAAAAGATAACGATATTGTAAAATCATACACAGATGGTAAGTTTATAGATTATACAGTATGTTCTTTTGATGATTTAGAGATTGAAAATGTTAATAAAATACTCGCAATTGATCTTAAAAATCCTGACAAAGTTACAAATTGGGTAAATGAATTAAGAATAAAATATCCGGATTTATATATTGTTAAATCAACTCCTTATTTTTGTGAAATTGGTTCTGGAGAAGCAAAAAAATCATTAGGTGTACAGTTTCTATGCAATCTCTGGGGAATAAAAAAAGAAGAAGTATTAACAATTGGTGATCAAAATAATGATATTGACCTAATTCAAGCAGGAGGTATAGGTGTAGCTATGGGAAACGGCACACCCGAATTAAAAGAATGTGCCGATTTCATAACTGATACTGTTGACAATGACGGATTTGTCAAAGCTGTTGAAAAATTTATTACTACTCCTCTGGAATTGTAAATTTTGTTCCACATCTTGAACAGAAAATTTGTAATCCGTCTTCACTAGGATCAACATCTGTTAATCCCATTACTCTTGTTTGTCCGTTTTCGTCTTTTGTCAATTTATATTTTAACTTGCATTCAGGACATACTGCGTAAGAAAATTCTCCTGTTGATGTTATTTCTGCTTTTGGAGAAACCTTATTTTGAGGCTTTTTTGCAGGTGCAGTATCTGCATTACCTCCATGAAAACCATCAACAAATTCTGCTAAAATATTTCCTAAACCTCCAAGAGGTACATAATTTTTAATAGGCTCAATAACAACAGCGTTACCATAAGCAACAACTTCAGCTGTTCCACCTGCTCCATACATAACAGGAGTGATATCAAATCTGAAATTAATAATAGCATTTGCACCTATTCTTTTTGCAGAGCTAACCATTCTATCCCAAGCTCTTTGTCTTACTTCATCTGACAATTCTGTATATGAAGTTAATTCACCACCTGTAATATCTTTACAACCCATCATAGTATCTTGGATTACATCTTTTGCACGCATAGAAATGCCCCATACAACACCCTTATAATCCATTACTTGATATCCTTCAAAATTTTCCTTTTCCGTAACTAAAACCCTACTTCCAACTTCGGGTCTTGTTCCAGCCAATAGATCTTCACGATTAATCATAAAACTAAATTCCTTTCCTTGAATTCATTAACCACGCTGTCATTATATTTGAATATTCTTCTTCTACTTTAAGTAAAGCTTCTTTTTGTTGAATATATCCTTCACAAGTTTGTCCCTCAATTAAATTTGGACAATCCTTACAAATTCTAGCACCGGGACGTTTCTTATTATAAAAATAACGCATAACTAAAAATGCAACAATGCTAGCTATACCAATATAAATATTAAATTTAAAACAAATAACAAAAAATGCTGCTAAAAATATACCATCATAAAATCTTATAAAATCTTTTGTTATTCTTCTATACCTTGCATATATGGGCGGGTATGATACTGCAAAAGTTAAAATGCACCCAAGCAAACCTAAATAAAAATATTTATCTATATGAACTGTTTTTATTGTTAATATTGTATAAATTAGCGAAATAAAAAAGCCTGTATATAGCAATAAACAACTTCTACATACATACAGTCCAAAAATTTTTAAAGTATTTGATTTATATTTTTCACATAAGGGTTTATGTAAAAAAATAAATTTATAAAAATTTTTATAAAAAACATAATAATATAATAAATTTTTACTTAGTCTTGTCTGTAATATTTGTATCATCAGTTTCTTCCAAATTAGCACCACAAACTTTACAAGTTTTTGATTCCATATTTTCTGATCTAAAAGATTCACCACAAACAGGACACTTGTAATACTTTCTTGATCTTACAGATTTAATAAAACCAATAATTCCCAATATTATAATAAATACAACAACACTTAGACAAATGTAATCAGAAATATCTGCTTTTCTTGTATATGTGGTTGTATCTACCTCTACGGTAGTCTGAACGTTATTGTTATTTGAATTAATTTGTCTTGTTGTTGTAACTGATTGTCTTACTGTAGGCATTTAAAAACTCCTTTTATACCGCACCATAATTCTAATTAATTTACACTAAGTTATCATCATATAAATATACTATTATATATTTTATAACTGCTTATCCTGCAAAGGAATAACAGGTCCACCACAAACAAAACATTTTTTTCCATTATTCCCAATACTTCCACATCTTACACATCTATATCTTTTACGCTTTCCTAAAATCAACAATAGCAATGGTCCAAAAAGATTTGCAAAAAATAAAATTATACCCACAATTATAAATAATATCGACAATTTAGGATGATAATAATAAAAAGGTAAGCCCAAATCTGCATATGAATTTTCATCTTCGGGAACCGTTGTTCCTGTTTGAATATTTTGAGTAGGTCTAGTAACTTTTACACTATTATTTAAATATTGCTCAATACCCATATTTTTCTCCAACTCGCATACCCTATGCATTATAACATATTATTTAAAAATTATGTTATAATTAATAAATAAGAAAGGTTTATAATATGTACAGAATCGGAATTGGTTATGATATACATAAACTTATTGAAGGTCGAGATCTGATTATTGGGGGAATAAAAATAACCCATGAAACCGGATTACTAGGACATTCAGACGCTGATGTATTAATTCACGCAATAATTGATGCTATGCTAGGCGCTCTTGCATTAGATGATATCGGAACATTATTCCCGGATACTGATCCTAAGTATAAAGACATTGATAGCACAATTTTACTAAAACACGTTTATGAATTAATAAAAAATAAGGGATACAAAATTGTTAATATAGATAGTAATATTATTGCTCAAGCACCTAAAATGATGCCATATATCCCAAAAATGAAAGATGTTTTATGTAAAATCTTAGATATTCAACATGAAAATCTTTCAATAAAAGCTAAAACGAAAGAAAAACTTGATGCTGTTGGACAAAAATTGGCAATTGAATCAAATGCAGTAGTTTTATTAGAAAAAATCTAAAATAAAAAGTGCGTATAATCGCACTTTTTATTTTACTCAAATTATCTTAAATTTTTTAAATCACTTTCTTTTAATAAGAAGGTTTTAGCTTCATATATATTATTCATATTTTCTAAAGGTCCAAACTTGTCACCAACTGCAACACTTAAACCCATTTTACCTTTTATATCATACTTTGCAGCATCTTTACCTAAAACTTTTGGCAAATCTTTATTATCAAGAATTTGAATACCTACACAACGAATACCCAAGCATTCATATTTTGCCATAAGATTATCCATAACTCTTTTTAATTTTAAGCCGGAAAAATCTTCAAAAACTTCATTATTCTTCTGAGCTAAAAGTTTAATAACTCGCTCCATTTGAGCTTCATTCAAAGCACCTTTAAAATTTGGAGCTGTTATTTTATTTTGTCTATAAACATTTGCATTATTATAATTTGCAGCAACCGGTGTAATGTACATAATATTCTCCTTTGTCCGATACAAAACACATAAACAAAATATTTTGCTACTACAAATAAAATTTATATTCCGAAATAATAATTAAACACCTGAAACATCAGGTAAATCTATACTTTTCAAACGTTGTTCAATACGTCTGTACCATTTTAAATGCTGTTTAAACAAAATTTTGTAATCATCCATATTTCCTTGAGAAATATTTCTAAATTGTTCATCACTTACTTCAGTCAATTTAGCTTCTAAAAATTTTGTATAATCTTTTCTATCAATATTTGGATCAGTCAATTCAATACATTTTCCAAAATCTAAAATAACCTCAGGTCTATTATCTCTCAAAAAGCAATAATCTATAGAAATAGGTATCAAATTAACCTTGCCATATTTTTTTGCAGCATTTTGAGCAATATAAGTCAAACCTGTTTGAAATTTATAAGGTCTATAATGTGGTGGTCTTATTATACCTTGAGGGAAAATAAATAAAAGATTTCTCAAATCACTTAATAAATCAACAGAATATTGTAAAGCTTTCATAGCAGATTGAGCTGATTTTTTGTTAACAGAATAAGCTCCGCCACGTCTTAATAATGGAAATCTATTTAATTCTTCAACCATTAAACGAATTTCTTTATGACAAATTCTATGAGCAATATTATATAAAACAATACCATCCCACCAATTACAATGAGGAGCAAACAAAATAGTTGGAGCATTCACATCTCTTTGCAAATAATTTTCTACCCCATTATATCTAAATGCATAAAATCTATTTTGTAACATATTAAAGAAAAATAAACTAGCAATAGTAAGCCAAAACTTATTAGTTTTTGCAGGTTTAAATTTCTCCTCTTTATTCCTTAATTTTGTCGGTGGGATATCCGAATATAATTTTTCTTCAATTGCCATAAGTTCATTATACCCTAATAAAATAGAAAATAATACATTCGATTAAGAAAACTTAACCCTTTTATAATACGATTATAACACGAAAAAAGCAAGTTTTATTTTTGTAAGAATATATATTATTCGTAACAATTTAGCAAAAAATTTCATATTAAGGTTTAATAAAATAAATAGTGAATTCAGGAGGGTCAATATGGCAAGTGTAGGAAAATGTTTAGGAATAATGGCAGGTGCCGGATTAATTGGAGGAGCAACAGCTTCATATTACATGCAATCAAGAATAAACAAATTTGCCGTAAACGAAGCTGAAAAACATGCTAAAAACGGAATGTTACCTATTGGCGGAATGACTAAAGATGGAAAACTATGGGACGGTCAAATTTCCATTGATGAATTCAAAAAACAATTAAAACAAAAATCACAAATTTCTGCACTCATAACAGGAGCCGCAGCAGCTGTTGCAACTACAATAGTTTCAGGTTTAACATTATTATTAAGAGGAAAAGTTAAAGTAAAATAACCCTGATTGTATGTAACAAATATTGCTAAAAAACTGCTATAAAATTGACATGTTTTTTTGGTTAAACTAGTATCAAAATAAGAGGAAATGAAGTGAATATCTTCAACTGTAGCCGCAGCCGTAAAAGTCGGAACACTCAAAGAAATAAATCATTATCTACGTGCTGATTAGATATGATAAAATATTTTCTTTTGCAGTGTCCTCTAAACATAGAGGATTTTTTAATGTCATTAGGTGCCACAGCAGTACATACACATAGCAGTGCTAAAATTGGAACATGCCCACATGGAATGCCATTAGGTGCATGCCCTATTTGTAATGGAATGGCTGGTGGAAACTCAACAACCAAAAGAAATACTCCTCGTAATGTTGGGGAAATGACATATAATCAATGTGCAGCAATAGGCGCAATGTTAAGAGCTCAAAAACATGCCAGACAACAAGCTCAAGCAGCACAACAAAGTCACCTGCAAGCCCTTGCAAATTTCCAAAAAACTATAGCTTCAACACACCAAAGAATAATGGAACTTGCAACAATGATTTCCAATACTATGCCAAAAATTATATCAAGACCCATTAATTTTATTTTGAATAACATTGTAGGCAGAGTATTAAATATTATACAAAATATACCAACAAATATTACAAATGCTATTCAAACAGTAATTCAAAAATTTACAGAAATATCAGATAAATTAACTGCTATATATGGAGAAATTAAAGCTGCAATTGGTGAAAAAATTTCTAAATTTACAGCAGATATAAAAAAGAAATTAAAATCAATGTTCTTTATATTTGGAACAGATGAAACAGATGATGAAGATAAAAAAATTGATGAAACAAAAAAGACATTTGAGTTAAAAACCTTTATTCACAAATTATACAAAAAACTCAAAAAAGAAGACGAAAAGGATATAGAAAAGGATGAACGTTAACCCGTTAAATGATGCTGAATTAAGAAGGCAACAAAGGAATTTAACTAATTCACAAAGAAAAAATAATATAAATACAAAAGAAGGAGTCTTAGTTAATAATTTAATTAAAGACAAAGACTGCTCTCAATGTACCCTTTCAAATACAAAAGATACATATATTATTTCGGATAAAGTTCCTATGCCTAATGGCTTATATAATGAAAATAAAAAACTTGATAAAAAACTAATTCCTTTAAGTGGTATTGCACTTGGAGTAATGGGCTCAATAGCTTTGTTATCTTTATTTTTAAATCATAGTGCCAAAACAGCTATCGGCTTAGCTAAAGAAAAATGGCTTCCAGCAGTTACAAGAAATGTTCAATTAAGTAATGAAAATTTTCAAGTATTTTACCAAATGGTTTCAAACCCAAACCGCAAAACATTTATTGCCGGAGTAGGGGTATTAGCTCTTTCTGCCATGGCATTTATGAGTAAAACATTTTTTGATGGCTACAAAGATATATGGGTAAAACGAAAAGAAGCAGATATACAAAAAAATCTTCAAGAAAATTTAATCTCTGTTGAAACCCAATCATTTTCAGGCAAAATGCAAATTATTAGAAGCATGCTTTCTAAATATTCAACCGATTTTGAAAAATACATAAATAATGATGAAGAAAAAATACTTCCAAACTTTGGAAGAAAAAATCTTTTAAAAATTCCTTTCACATCTAAAGAAAATAAAGATAATAAAACAACTTCAAATATAAATAATATCATTTTAGGTATTGGAACAACAATAGGAATAATATCACTTGGATTTTTGTCATTAAAAAATCTTTCCAAAAGTAAAATCAATTTACAAAAAAACTGTGAAGAATTAAAAGACGGAATTATGCAAATAGTTAAAACTTCATCAGATAAAACAAAAGAAATTGATAAGAACAATTTGGAACATTTATTTATGGCTTCTGAATCTACAGAAGATTTCATAACCGAACAAATTAAATCCTTAAAATGGGGAACAAATGAAGAAAAAGAAGAATTAATCAAAAAAATTGTAACCAAAATAAAAACATCAACAACAAAAGTTAATCCAAATATTGGTGGAGACGGAACTCCAAAACCTGCATTTAACTCATTCGTTGATGACTATCGAGCATTTTTCTACAACTGGCTTTTAGATACATCAAACCCGCAATTCAAACTGTTATTCTTAGGAATCACCGGAATAACAGCAGTAAGCTACGGTGGAAAACTTGCAGGTGATGCAATAAAAGAAGTTCAAGTGAAAAAAATCAACGCAGAAACAGAACTCGATTTACAAAAACGACTCGTTTCAACAGAACTTAGAAATTTCAAATCTAAAAAAGATGCTGCCATAATGCCACTTGTAGAAGAATTTTATAAACAAGTTGATAGCGGAAAACGCTCAAAAGAAGAATTAAAAACTATGGCAGAAAATATTTTATTTGAAATTAAAAATGGTCCTCCATTTGTATATTCATAAAGGGAAAATTTCATGATTCAACAAATTCAAAGCATATCATACACAAATCCATATACAAATTATCAACCAAAACCATATTATGCCTGTACATCTTGTCAACTTCCAACACCAACAAGAAATTACTGTACATTTGATAAAAATGAAGTTGATTATTTTGTAAACCAAAAAGAACAAGCTCTTCCATACCTGACAGAAATTTTAAAACATTCAAATAATGAAGCTCAAATTACTGAAACACTATACATTTTAGATAGAATGCATGATAATGGTACAAAAGGAATTGATAAGTTATATCCTGTTTTATCAAGATTTAATAATACTCAATCACCAAATATCCAAACATTTTTAGCAGGGATATACCGTAAAACACAAATTCCAGATGCTTTTGGACCACTAATCAAAATGCTTATACAAAATTCACTAAAACCTGATAATCCAAATTCAACCTTCGATCCAAATGAAGAAATTGGAGGAGCAATTTTAAGCTATATTTCTGAAAGATTTAATAAATAAATACAACATCAAAAAGCCCTCTATCAATAGATTTAATAAATATTTCTAACCCCTGTTAACGATTGACATTTTCATAAAAATACGATAGAATAGAAGAATGGAGTTAACAGTATTAGTTGATAATAACAATCGAGTTGGAAATTGTTTAATTTCAGAACACGGTCTCTCATTTTTCATAAAAGAAGGTGACGTGCAGCTTTTATTTGATTGCGGTTCTACCGATGCTTTTATTAAAAATGCTTACAAAATGGATATGGATTTAGAACATGTAACAGATATTATTCTATCTCATAGCCATAGAGATCACGTTGGTGGATTTTTAAGACTTCAATCATTATATAAAAAATTTAAATATATCGGACTTGAGCTTAGCCCTAAAAACGTTATAGCCCACCCTGATGTATTTAAAGAAGTTCCTAAAAATGAAAATACTGAAGATGGTACAGAAGATGATTCTCTACATCTTTCAAAAGATAAAATTGAAAAATTCTTCAATTTAACATTAACAAATAAACCGGTACAAATTACTCCAAAACTTATTTATTTAGGAGAAATTCCTTTAAAATACGGTAATATAAAAAATGACTATGCTCCTGATGAAACTGCATTAGCATATAAATCAGAAGAAGGTTTAATAATAATTTCAGGATGTTCACATAGCGGTGTAGAAAATATTATTGAACATGCAAAAGAAGTAACTCGAGAAAACAGAGTTCATACATTAATTGGCGGATTGTATTTAATAAACAGAGATGGTGACGAAATTAATGCATTAGGCAAATATTTACAATCCCAAAATATTAAACACATTTATCCTTGTCACTGTACAGATTTAGAATCTAAAATTATTCTTTCTAAATTTGTTGTAATTAAAGAAGTAAATACCGGTAAAAGATATAATTGGACATAAACACTAAGAATGTATTTGAAAAGGACATTTAGTACAATGTGCTTTTGGGTGCAATACTAAATTATCTTCTAAATCGTACATTTTCGCAATTCTTGTATCTAAAGTTGCACCACATCGTGGACATTTTAAGCCACCTGCACCATTTAATATTAACTGTTTTAAACTTTCTATAATTTCAGGAGAAATGATATTACTTGAAATATCTTTTTCTAATTGCTTAATCTCCTGAGGATCACATTTTAACACTTTAGCCAAAGCTTGCCTTACTGTAACTGCTAAAAATAATTCTTTCCCAGCCTCAACTTCCTCAACAATTTCTAATGGAACATTTGCAGCTATGGCAAGTCCTTTTTGAGTTAAACCTAACTCTTCGCGTTTTGTTTGTATGAATCTTGCTAATGTTTTCATAAAAATATAATAGCATATAGATAAACCTATAAATATTAAGAATTATTACAATTGCAAAAAAAATATCCTAAAGTAATATCTGACAAGCATTTTAGGCAAATATATAAGTAAAAACTCAAGTATAGCATGCAATTTTGGAATAAAAAAATTTTTTATGTAAATAAGGGGAACAAAATAAAGAAAACGGGGAAACATTATGTTAAGTTATTTATCTTATGCAAATGCACCATACTGGGGATTCCTACCTATGGGAATGACAAACTTTGGTGGTGATACTCAAATTTTCACAATACCAAACTATGCAAGCCCTAACATTGGACTTATGTTAAATCCAATGGGTCAAGCTGCGCTTACACCATCAGTAGGTGGTGGTTTTAACTTACCTAGTTTCAATCCCCAATCAGCAGTTGAATATGCAAAAGCTCTTGTTACCCCAATATTAAATAACATGGCAAGTTCTAGCATAAATACCAGTTTGCAAAATATTTCTATGACTAAAACAAGATTAAATGCAATGTTACAACAAGAAAACATTACAAGTGCTCAAAGACAAAAAATTAATGAATTATTAGAAAAACTAGATGAACAAGAAAAGAAATTAAAAGAACTAACAACATCTACTAATCTTGATCCACAAACAGCATATAATAAAGCTATTGAAATCGAAAAAGAAATCAGAAAAATTATAAATGAAGTTTCTGAGTTAGTACAAAATACATCATCAACTCCTGGTAGCTCAACACCAACCACATCAACTCCAGGAACTTCAACTCCTGGTACTTCAACTCCTGGCACTTCAACACCAGCAACATCAACTCCAGGAACTTCAACTCCATCTTCAGTTACTCCTACCAATAATATCGACAATTTCTCTGAAGAAAATAAAGCTATGGCAGATGTATTCAGTGATGCTGTAAACGACAAATGGGGAACTGATAATGAAAAATTTAATTTAGTATGTTCAAATATAAACAAAGATAACGTACTAGAAGTAATGCTTGCTTGGAATAAATACCACTCAGGTGATGATAACGAATCATTTATGGAAGCATTTATGTGGGATGCAGATTCAACACAGAAAAAAGAATATGGTAAACTAATAGCTAATGCTCTTAGAGATAGAGCAGAAGAATTAGGCGTATATGATGAATGCAAAGAAGAATTTGCACAAATAAACAAAGAATTAAATAGCTTCTTCTATATTAGCAATGATATTTCTGCACAATTTGATTCCATTATAGAAAAAATGGCAAAAAAAGCAGGAAGTAAATATGGAACAGCTCAAAAAAGTTAATAATTCCGATTCCTCAAGAAAAGAGAAATGTGAATATTATGATTAATAGGTTAGAAAAGTAGTGTAGAAATTTTAGCCCTGTTTAAACAGGGCTTTTTTTTGTAAAAAATTTATTACAAAAAGCAATTTTTACGCATAAAAATACTTTATATAAATATATAGGAAATTCACAAGGGATATCTATGAGTACACAGGTTGGCAAAATTATATCTGAATACGATTACAAATATGGAACATCTGATTATGCCATTAATCTTAGAAAAACATATGGCGATAACGGATATCAAAAATATGTTGCCAAAACAAATAGCATTATGGAAAAAGAAAAAGACCTTACAAATCCTATAGCAGTATCAAAAGAAAAATATATCCAAGCAAAAAAAGAACAATATATAACAGCATTAGCCAATTATAAAAAAGCTAGCAATGTTTGGAATGAATATAAACCACAATATTCAATAAACTTAAATAATGCAACAACACAAAATGGCGGAGCATTAAACGGTACTCAAAAACATAATGTACTAAAAAATTCTGGAGATGGAGCCGTTAGCGCATATAATAATTTCAACGATGCACAGTCTGAAGTTAATTATGCATTAAGCCTATACCATGATGCAACTCATAGCGGTATGAGCTTTTTATCTTAATGCTTTTTAACATCATGTATTGATTTTTTTCCTTGAACATATTATTATTTCCTTGTAGAGTGCTTACGCCAATAATCACTCAACAAGAAAAGGAAAAACTAATATGTCAATTAACTTAAAAAACAAACAAGAAATTGTTAAAGAATTCGGCAAGAACGAAAAAGACACAGGTTCATCAGCAGTACAAGTTGCTATGATGACTCAAAAAATCAGCGAATTAACTGAACACTTAAAATCAAATAAAAAAGATTTCGCTACAAAAAGAGGTCTTTTGATGATGGTAGGTAAAAGAAAAAGATTACTAGCATACATCAAATCTCAAAATCTTGACGAATACAGAGAATTGATTAAAAAATTAGGAATCAGAGGTTAATCTGAAAAACTTTTAAAAAGACCGACCTTTTCAGGTTGGTCTTTTTTTAGATTAAAAAGGAGTTTTATGAAAACACTAAAATCAATGCGTTTACATATCGGTATTTTTGGTAAAACTAATGTTGGAAAATCTTCATTATTAAATAGAATTACAAATCAAGATATTTCTATCGTTTCAGACATCGCAGGAACAACAACTGACGTTGTCGAAAAATCTATGGAATTATTACCAATAGGTCCTGTAAATTTCTTAGATACAGCAGGAATCAATGATTCTACCGCATTATCTTCAGAACGCATTGAAAAAACCATGAAAACTTTAAATAGAATTGATATTGCCACAATCGTATGTGATTATAATGGGGTTGACAACTATGAAAAATCTTTAATGGAAAAATTTAATGAATTAAAAATTCCATATTTGATTATTGTAAATAAAACTGATATCCAACAACCAAGTGAAAAAACTTTAGAAGAATTAAATAATTTATGTAAAAATGTTTTAGTAACATCTACATACTCAGATGAAACTTTGGTATATAAATTTAAAGAAACTTTAGTAAAATTATTACCTGATGATTTTGTAAATTCACCAAAAATCGCAGGTGACTTAGTTCCTGAAAAAAGCACAGTTATTTTGGTTATACCTATTGATAAAGAAGCTCCAAAAGGACGTATAATTCTGCCTCAAGTACAAGTTCTAAGAGATTTATTAGACAGTAATTGTATGAGTTTAGTTGTAAAAGAAACAGAATTAAAAGAAGCTATTGAAAATCTAAAGACTCCACCATCACTTGTTATAACAGATTCACAAGCCTTTAAACAAGTAGATGAAATTGTACCTGAAAATATCCCACTAACATCATTTTCAATATTATTTGCAAGATTAAAAGGTGATTTAGAAGCATTTACCAAAGGCGCAAACGCTATTGATAATTTAAAAGATGGGGATAAAGTTTTAATATTAGAAAGTTGCACTCATCATGCTATAGAAGATGATATTGGCAGAGTAAAAATTCCAAATTTATTGAGAAAAAAAACAGGCAAAAATCTTATTATTGATAATATTGCAGGACATGATTTCCCAGATATTTCACAATATAAACTAATTATACATTGTGGCGCTTGCATGACAAACAGACGCGAAGTTCTATCAAGAATACTAATTGCTTCACAAAAAAATATTCCTATAACAAATTATGGTATTACAATTTCATATTGTCTTGGAATTCTCCCTAGAGCATTACAAATTTTTTCTAAAAACATATAATACTTAAAATCTGAAATCACGTTGACCGTTGTGAATTTTTTCAAGATTTTCTTCAACAATACATTCCATTTTAGGGTTTTCCAGTGTTTTCAATTCTTTTTGAATAAGCTGTTCACCAATTTCTTTTGTAGCAGGAGAAGCGTAATCTTCTAAATATTCTTTCAAAGTCATAATTGCATTTGGGTGACAGAAATTATGAATTTGGTGTTCTTTGCATATTGCCATAAATCTATCGCCAACTCTGCCTTCTCTATAACAAGCTGTACAAAAACTTGGGACATATCCAAGTTCCATAAGCCATTTTATAACTTCGTCCAAAGTTCTTCTATCTTCAACATCAAATTGTGCGGTTTCTTCCTCAGATTCATCTTCAGGGTGAGCATAACCTCCAACACTAGTTTTTGAACCCCCGCTAATTTGAGAAACACCTAATTTCAAAACTCTTTCCCTACATTTTTTAGATTCTCTTGTAGATATAATCATGCCGGTATATGGAACAGAAATTCTAATACAAGCAACAATCTTAGCAAAAGTATCATCATCAATTCCATTATCAAAAGTTGAAGGATCGATATCATCAGCTTTTCTAATTCTAGGAACTGAAATTGTATGAGGTCCAACACCGAATACTGCTTCTAAATGTTCAGCATGCATTAAAAGTGCAGAAAATTCATAACGGTACAATTCTAAACCAAACAAAACGCCCAAACCTACATCATCAATACCGCCTTGCATAGCTCTATCCATAGCTTCTGTATGATAAGCATAATTATGTTTTGGTCCTGTTGGATGTAATTTTTCGTAAGATTCTTTATTATATGTTTCTTGGAATAGAATATATGTTCCAATTCCTGCTTCTTTTAATTTTCTATAATTTTCAACGGTTGTAGCCGCAATATTAACATTTGCTCTTCTTATGGCACCATTTTTATGATGGATTGAATAAATTGTTTTCAAAGATTCTAAAACATATTCAATAGGATTATTAACAGGATCTTCCCCTGTTTCTATTGCCAAACGTTTATGTCCCATATCTTGTAATGCAATAACTTCTTCTTTTATTTCTTCTTGGGTCATTTTTTTACGAGGAATATGTTTATTTTTTGCATGATATGGACAATACACACAACCATTTACACAATAATTTGACAAATATAAAGGAGCAAATAAAACAATTCTATTTCCATAATAATCTTGTTTAATCTTTTCTGCTAATTTAAAAATCTCTTGATTTTTTTCTTCGATATCACAATCCAATAAAACTGCCGCTTCTCTATGTGTTAAACCTTTCCCTAAACGCGCTTTATCTAAAATTTTGTCAATTAATTCTACATTATGCTTATTTTCTTCTGCATATTTTAAAGATGCCAAAACTTCTTCATGATTTATAAATTCTTCGGCTTTATTTGATTTTGGATTGTACATAAATTAGCATCTCCCCGTATAATGTCAAATCTTTACACTATAATAAAACTTTAAAAATAAAAGTAAAGTAAAAACAAGGGCAGTTTTTAATAAAAAACTGCCCTTGTTAATATAATATTTAAAAATTATACAGTTTCAGATAAAGCCTGTCTATCAGCAAACTTTGAAGCACCCTTATTTGCAACCTTATCAGTGATTGCACCAAGAAGTAAGCCTCCTAAGGCACCTGCAACAATATTAGTTACTAAATTTCCCACAGTAAATTTTCCACCTGCAATTTTATTTTGACCAAAAGCTAATAATGGTGACAAAAACAATCCTAAAATAGGACCCATTTTTTTACCTATATTTGTATGGTAATATACTTCACCTGTTCTTGATAATTCTGCATGTTCATCTTTTCTAAGAACTTCTTTTTTATCTTCATTTTCTATATTTTTAGCAAACTCAGCATGTTTTTTGTTAATAGCACTATCAACAATAGCACCACACCCTATAGATGTTAATATAGCTGCAGGAATATATAATAACAACATTTTACTAGTCTTTGCCATTGCATTAGCATCTTGTACAAACGCTCTGCCTTGACTTTCCATTATGTCTTTCATAAAACTTGCACCTGTTGCTAATAATCCGGCAAAACCACCTTCAATAATTCCATAGCCTATACCTGTTTTTAAACCTGCATAAGTTTTATACACAGGCTTTTGTTCAGTATTTTCAACTTTAGTATTTTCTTTTGCTCTAAATGCAACATTTGACTGAGAAACTTTATAACCTTGAATAGCACTTAACATTATTATTTCCCTTTTTACTACTAATGCCTATTACAGTAATACTAGTCAAGAAAAAAATTTGCTATATTATTACTAAATATTATTTATTTGTTACATATTCTATCTAATTTTTTTCTTAACCCAATTTTCCAAAATTTTTAATGGAGAACGGGTAATTGCTAAAGCCCAAGATGGAATATCTTTTGTAATAATACCACCAGCCCCAACATTTGCACCTTCTTCAACCGTTACCGGTGCTACTAAAACTGAATTTGAACCGATTTTTACATTATCTTTTAAAATTGTTTTAGATTTAGTTTTAGATAGTGGATCGTAATTGGCAGTAATGGTTCCGGCACCTATATTAACATGTTCACCTAATTCTGCATCTCCAATATATGATAAATGTCCAACATTGGTATTTGATGAAATTTTTGCCTTTTTAACTTCAACAAAATTACCAACTTTTACATTATCAACAATTTCAACCCCACCTCTTAAATGTGCACAAGGTCCTATTTTACAATTTTTACCAATTTTGTTTTTACCTTCAATATAAGTCGCAGGATAAATTATCGTATCTTGACCAATTTCAGTATCTTCACTAATCCAAGTCGAATCAGGATCAACTATTGTAACTCCGTTTATCATATATTTTTCAAGATTTCTTCTATTCATCATTTTTGTTGCTTCGGCAAGATTTAATCTTGAATTTATACCATAAATTTCATCGCTATCTTCTAAAATATAAGCATTTACATTTAACTTTTGTTCTTTCCCCCAAGAAATAATATCTGTTAAATAATATTCACCTTGAGCATTATTACTTTTTAATTGACCAAAAGCAGATTTTATTTTTGCCCAATTCAAACAATAAATTCCTGCATTAACTTCTTTCACAGCTTTTTGTTCCGGTGTTGCATCTTTTTCTTCAACAATGCATTTTAATGAATTATCAGCTTCTCTAATAATTCTTCCATAATTTGTCGGATTATCAAAAATTGTACTCATAACTGTTAAATCGGAATTATGAGATTTATGAAATTCTACAAAAGCCTTTAAAGTTTCTTCTCTTACAAGTGGAGTATCCCCACATAAAATTAAAACTAAACCGTCATAATTTTCTAAACTAGGACAAACCATAGACACTGCATGTCCTGTTCCTAATTGTGGTGATTGCAAAACCGTTTTAGCATTATCATAATTATTTTTTACAAAATCTTCTACTTCTTGAGCATGATGCCCAACAATAACAAATTCTTCCGATACAAAATTTTTAACATTATCCAAAACATACCCTAACAATGTTTTACCCATAATTTCATGTAAAACTTTAGGAGTAGTTTCAGATTTCATTCTTGTACCTTTACCTGCAGCTAAAATTACGGCTTTTATATCCATATTATTTCTCCCCTTATATAGTATTATAACGTTGTCTATAATATCGCAGAAATATAACGTTTATGCAACTTTAATATTTTTAATACACAACTTTAAGATTTTTCGGATGTTGAAATTCTTCCAACAAATTAATATTATTTCCACCTATACAAACAAGTTTTTTTATTAATAAATTAGTAACTAATACATCAGAAGAAACACAAGATATCATATATTCTTTTTCCAAAAAAGTTGAATATAATGATCGGATTTGTTTTCCTAATTTAATTTCAGCTTCATGCAATGTCCAAAATCTATAAAAATCTTCCTTGGTAGGATTTTCTGTGTCTTGTTTATAACGTTGCATTATTTTTTTATAATCACGTTCCTGCATAAATTCAATATCAACACCTATATTTGCATTATTAAATGCCACAAGTACAATATTTTTTGAATGCGAAATACTGAAAGAAATCCCTCCATTCATAAACTTAGGTTTATTTTTCACATATTCTATATTCAAATTTTTAACACCATAGATATGTTTCGCAATAAATTTTGTTAAAAACAAACCTAAAATATGCTCTTCATACTTTTCTTTACAAGCATATTCTCGACCATCCCAAAAATTGTCCAAACTCAATTTATCAATAGATTCTAAAAATTCTTTCTTATTTATATAATATAATTCCATATTCCAACCTATAATATAACCGAATCAACAAGAGGTTTTGCAACATTTAAAGCTTCATTTAGAACTTGAGGATTATTCCAAAAATCTTCTTTATCAATATATTTTTTGACAATTTTTCTTGCATAAGAACCTGTAGCAATACCATTAAATGAAATTTCACACATCTTTGCAAGTTCACTGGTTTTAGCATTTGTACCACCAGACAAAATCAAATATACAGGTAATTTCGCATTCTGTACAATTTCAGCAGTAGCAACAGCTTGCAACGTTGATTTATAATTATCATCACCACCACTCAATGGAATACCATCAGCTTGAATAATTGTACTATAAGGTTCTCTTTGCTCTATCATACGTTTAATTCTTGAAAGAAAAGCCTCATCACCCAAATTACTTCTACTAATACAAATACTTAATAATCCCTCATAATTATCATTAATATATTGCCATTTTTTAAATATTTCATCTTCATCCAAACCCATTGCATGAAATTCAATACAATCAATTCCTTTATCAACAATAGATGGTAAAACATCATCAAGATTTTTTTCTTCTGCAACATATGAAATTGCAGCTCTGGAACAAACTCTCCAACATCTTCCACAACCGACACATCTTTCTTTTTTGACTTTTGCGTAATGAATAGCTCCTTGTGGACAAATTTCTTCACACAATCCGCAATTCACACATCTTTCATAGTCAATCACAGCTTTATTCACATGTGGATCATTTTTTATGCCTACACTAATACATAAATAAGCATCATAAACTCTTGCTAAATCTAAAGCTTCACGCGCAGCATCTATCACATCACTATTTGCAGACAAATCAAACAATCTACAACCTGCAATAGCATAGACATATACTAATCTTTTTATTTCCTCAATATCTTCATTCCCGGCACCACAAACTAATTTAAAACAATGATGTGTTTCTAATAATTCTTTTAACATTATCTCACCATATAGTTATAAATAATTTCAGAAGCTTTTACTATAAAATCTTTACCAGCTACAGCATTATGTGGACGGTTTGCTAATATAACAACAATATATTTTTTACCATTTGGAGTAATTACAATACCTGCATCTCCAAGCATAGTGCCTATATCTCCTGTTTTATGTAAAAATACAGAACCAGGACCTAACCCTGCTTGAATCAAACGGTTATTATGAACATGTCCCATATAATTTAGCATTCTTGCTCTTGATTTTTCAGTTAAAAATGAACTGTTTTCATCAATATTATAAAGCATAGTAGCCATATCTCGTGCTGTTGTGTAATTAGTTCCCTTTAAATCAGGTAACCAAGTATTAACTTTAGTATGTTTTATCCCCCAATCACGAATAGATTGGTTAACATCTGTCATTGAACCTATTTTAGCCATAATCATATTAGTAGCAGAATTATCAGATTCTGTGATCATACGTCTTGCTAATTCATCAATTGTATATTTTGAATCTCTAGCCTTAAATTGCAAGCTTCCAGAACCTTCAGTTCTAAAATACTCTGTCAATGGCATCTTATCAGATAAAGAAACTTGACCGGCTTCTATAGATTTAAATAAATCTATCAAAACAGGAATTTTTATAATACTGGCAGTTGAATAAATTTCAGAAGCATTTATATCAACATAATTCTGTGTTTCATAATCCCAAACAAAAATTGCAGGCTTAACTGTTGGAAATTGTTTAGCCAAATTTAACAATTCACTATGTAAAACCGGCATATTAACATTTTCTTTTAAAGCTTCCATTTGTGCAGATTTTTCATCTGCAGAATAACTTAAAGAATTTTGACCATTAAACCAAGAATTTGATAAATATTTATACGTTGGGAAACTTAATTCTCTCATATCTGTAGAAATATTTTTATAAGGAGTCGGAACAAACATAGCCTTAGTTATATTATTAAAAGAATAAGGCATCGCATATAACATCAAAAATAATAAAAACGAAACAGAAACTAAAAACTGGAATAAACTTTTTTTCTTATTCTTTCTTTTTAACGGTTTATTATGTTGCCTTAACTGGGCAAAATGAGAACTTTGCTCGCTGTGTCTGTATGTATAGCGTGAATATTCAGAAGAAATACGATATTCAGAATATACACTACTATCATATTCTCTTGCTAATTTCGGCATTCCTACCCGAGTCCTCCCCAATATTACAAATATAATACTCCAATTTAAAACATCAATCAAGTTATTTACATATATTTTTACATACTTAAATCCTTAAATTTAATAATATATATAACATCTTAGAATATGTAAACAAATGTTACAAAAATAACGACTACTGAAATTAGACAATCTCAAAATACTTTATATAGAAGAGAGAACTTTAAATAAAATAAGGAGACGAGAGATATGGCATTTTTAGCATTAGCAAGTCAAAAGAGTTTATTGACATTGCAAAAAAACTTTTTACAATTCCAATATTTATCAATTCAAAACCAAGTACAACAAGCAACAGCTCAAATGACCGCAATTGAAAGAGAATATGCGGCAAACAATGGAGACTGTACTGAAGATGCAGATTACATTTACTATCAAGACTTAAGTGACCAATTAGAAACAGAAAAAGATTCTATTGATTCACAATTAACAGCAATTGAAAACGAAATTTCAGGTTTAAAAACATTAGTAAACAACAATATCAAATCAAGTTGTACATTAAACCTAATAAGTTCATAGTAAATCAAACTAGATTTTTTTCAAACAGTTCGACGGTATTAAGCATTAATGATGTAATTGTCATTGGGCCTACACCGCCAGGAACCGGAGATATGTATGATGCTATTTTAGATGCACTTTCAAAATCTACGTCTCCTCGGGTTTTTCCTGAAGCATCTTTAAAAATACCGACATCTACAACTACACAACCAGATTTTAACATTTCCCCTTCTATAATATTTTTCCCCACTGCAGAAATCACAACGTCTGCAGTTTTTGTTATATCCGCAAGATTTTTTGTATAACTATGGCAAACCGTTACCGTTGCATTTTTATTCAAAAGCATTTGAGCTAAAGGATGACCAACGATATTTGATCTGCCAACAATAACAACATGTTTTCCTTCTATATCTATATTGTATTCCTTAAGTAATAACAAAATCCCTTTTGGTGTACAAGGATAAACAATAGGTTCTTCTCCTGAAAATAATTTCCCAAAATTATATGGAGTAAAACCATCAACATCTTTTTTAGGCGATATTGCATTTATTATATTTTCTTTTGATATATGTTTTGGTAAAGGAAGCTGTACCAATATCGCTGTTACATTGGAATTATTATTTAATTCTTCAATCTTTTCCAACAATTCTTTTTCTGTAACATCATACGGATAATTAATAATTTGTGAATTTATACCTAATTTTTCAGCAGTTTTTTTCTTATTATTAACATAAATTTTACTTGCAGGATCTTCTCCAACCAAAATAACTACCAAAGTCGGTTTTTTATTAAATGAATCGACTTTCAACTTTAATTCTGTTAATAATTTTTCTCTTAATTTTTTTCCGTCTAATATTACCGACATAAAACCTCTACTGTTTCACTTGTGGAAGATTTAACCTAAAATAAAATTCTTCTATCGCATCTTTTACAACTTTAGATTCTCTGGTTATCGGATGTTTTTCCAATTCTTTATCATATGGAATTACGCCCAAAACATCTAAATCATATTTATTCAAAAGCTCATAAACAGATGACAAATCATTATTATCAACCTTGTTTATAATCACTCCCAATTGATTACCTGCAGCATACTTAGCACTAAATTCTTCAATTCTGTTTGCCAAATGTGCAGATTCTTCACTTGGAGTTGCAACAATTAAAGTTGAATCAATTTCTGTATCTACAAGTTGATTTAAATATTTCAAATCAAACTCACAATCAAATATAACGATATCATATCTATTTAAAAGTTTATTTACAGCATCATTAATCAACTTTGTAATAGGACATCTGCAATCTTTTGAACCTACAAACCATGAAACAATAATATCAACATTATCATCTAATGATACCAAAATATCTTCCATAGCCCATTCTATATATTCTTGCTTTGTCATATCCTCAGGAATACCGGTTTTATACTCGTGTTTTCCACTTCTAATACCATAAATAGTATTTCTGATATCTAACCCAAAACTATGTCCCAATTCACTTGATAAATCATTATCAAAAAGTAATATTGATTTTTCTGGAAACATTTCTTTTAAAATATGCATAAAAGCTTTAACTATTGTAGTTTTTCCGCTTCCACCTTTTCCGGTTATTGCCAATTTTACAGTCAAAATTAAAACCTCTTTTTCAATTCATTTGATAATTCACAAACTAAATCCATTGCTTTTTCAGCTAAATTAACAGTTAAAGAACCTGCACCACAAGATGATGTGATTAAAGAATTATCTATAATAAGTTTCTCATCAACACCTTTATTAGTCAAATATTTAACCGAATCATCAAAAATACTAATCAAATCTGAAATATTTATCTTATCCAAAGCCGCACTATCTAACGTAGGAACAACTCCCCAAGCAAGCTTACCACCATTTAATAAAAACTCTTTTATTTCTGAAGAATAAATACAAAGATTTTGAGCAAAAGCATAAGCATCAAAATTTATAATATCTACACCTACTTTAATAGGAATTGTCCAATCACATTTACCACAACAATGAATTGCACAAATACCACCATTTGCCTTAATTACCTCGCAAATTTCAGATAACATTCCAACAACTTCTTTTTCAGAAACAGTTAAATATGCCGAAGTCCCTAATTGAGATAAAGAAGGTTCGTCCATAAATATTATTGGAACAGTCCCAGCATTAGCCTTTTTAATATGCTTGATTTGCCATAAAACTTTTAAACTTAATAACTTCACAATAATTTCACGCAATGTATCATCATAAATTGCACATTTGCCATCTTTATCAACTATTGTTGTGCTAAGAGTAAAAGGACCAACAATTTGTCCTTTTGCATACATTGGCTTTGTTTCTTTTATAAGTTGTTCAAATTTAGGAAATGCAGATGAAAAATTTTCACTAATAGAATATTTTTCAATAATTTCAGAATTTGGATTTTCAATAATTTCTTCATAATCAGCAAAAAATATCTCTAAATCTTCAAAAAACTTTTCACTCTCACTATCAATAGAAAAATTTTCGAAATTATAAGGCAAAAACGAAGGCAATCCTTCCAAAAATTGGATAATCATGTCTTCGTTTTTACTAACATTTGCCAATTGTGGGAAAAAAGGAATATTATAAAAATCCTTTTTAACCAAATTCATAGCATCATCAACATTATCGTGAGGTAAAGAACCAATCGCAAGAGCTTGTAATTTTAAGTTAGGATATTGATTCATTTACACTCCTTAAACAATGTGATAACTATTCAGCTGATTCTTCAACTTCTTCAATAGATTCTTTTAAAACTTCAGAAGCTGTAACAGAAACGTTTAATTCACATTTAACTTTTGAAGTTAATTTAATCAACATAGTGTAATTACCAATTTTGTTAATTGGAGCACTCAAAGAAACTGATTTTCTATCAACTTCAATACCAGCTTGAGCTAATAATTCTTCAGTTAATTTCTTAGTAGTAATTGTACCAAACAATTTACCAGATTCACCAGCTTTAGCTGATAATTCTAATTTACCGAATTTTTCTATAGCTTCAGCTTTTTCTAAAGCTTCTTGATGTAATTTTTCTTGTTTAGCTTTAATTCTTGCAATATTTTTTTCTCTATTTTCTAAAGCACCTGCTGTAGCGATTTCAGCAGCACCTTGAGGAAGTAAAAAGTTTCTAGCATAACCGTCTTTTACATTAACAACGTCGCCTACTTCGCCCAAATTTTGAACTTCTTTTTTTAATATAACTTGCATTTTACAATTCTCCTTTTGTATTTATATTTCTGCATGTAGCCCTAACATACAACAAAAATAATAATTTGCCAATAGTTTTTGTACTATTGTAACACAATTTCTCAATCCCAAAAAAGTTCTTCCGACTTCCAAATTTGGAAAAGTTAGCTACCAAGCATTATCAGGCTTAGCCAAATAAATAAAATTCCTGACATAATACCAACAATAGACAAATGCCAGTTTCCATATTCTTTAGCTAAAGGTAATAACGTATCAAATGAAATATATGTCATAATTCCTGCAACAGCAGCCATCAAAACACCAACCAATACCTGAGGTACAAACAACCCAAATATAAACATTCCAACTAATGCACCAATTGGTTCTGTTATACCAGACAAAGCAGCATACAACATTGCATAGCGTTTTTTACCTGTAACATGGTATATTGGCAATGCAACAGCAATACCTTCAGGAATATTGTGAATAGCAATAGCAAATGCAACAGAAAGCCCCAATGTAATATCTTGAGTGGTTGTCAAAAATGTTGCCATACCTTCAGGGAAATTATGAATACATATTGCAATAGCAGTTAAAAAACCTGCCCTTTTCAATTTATAAAAACTATGTTCTTCAGCAACTGGATCATCAGGATGTAAAAGTTCTTCAGTATCAACGTGATCCGGTAAAAAATAGTCTATAAGTATTGAAATCAAAAGACCTACAACAAATCCCGCAAACACTAACCATTGATACATGTGTGGGAAATTCGCTTTTAAAAGCATTTCAGAATTTGGGATAATATCAACCAACGAAATAAATATCATTACCCCGGCTGAAAAACCAAGACCTACAGATAAAGCCTTTAAATTACCCTTTTTAGTAATAAAAGCAACTGCACCACCTATTGCAGTAGTTAAACCCGCAAACATTGTGAGGCAAAATGCTAATGAAAAATTATTATGTAAATTCATATAAATATATCCTTTTCCAGATAATAGTACCACAAAGAAACTTTTTTATAAAACAACCGTCTTAAACCTAAAGAGTATGAAAGAGGATTATATGGAATTATTTAAAAATCTAATTTATGAATATCAAAAAGGAATGCGAGATTTGTCATTACATACCTGTAACAAGTCAAATCTGCAAACATACACCCAAATACTAAACCAACTAAATACACAATACATAACAACAGAACTACCTGAAAACAAAGTAAATATATATTTTGGGAACCCTCTATGCTTGAAAATCTTAAAAAATTTTTCAAGTACAAAATTAAATGAAATAACACCACAGGAAGATTTTATATTAGGGATTATGCTGGGATATTCAAGACAAGAACAATACCAAAGAATTCTAACAAGAATATAAACAGAATATTACGTAACTTTTTGTAAAATTAAAAGTAAAAATTCATAACTCGATACTACTATGCAAAATAAGCATGCCTTTCAATCATCATAAGCGTTTTCAATCAAAGATATATAACATATATTAAGATATGTAAACACAAAGACTCAAACTCCTTTCTGGCTGAAACCATGGCTGTGACATGATTTCAGCCATATTTATTTAACGCCAATAGTTAACAGAAATAAATATTTTGGACATGCAAAAAAGATAGAGTAAAATTAAACTATGCTCTTGTTATGAGCTTGTTCTTGTAGAGGTGAAATGATGTATGAAACAATTAAAAGAAATCTTTTACAAATACAAGACGAAATCGCACCTTGTAAACCCAGAATAATTGCAGTTACAAAGTATTTTGACAAAGAAGCAATAATTGCAGCATATAATGCAGGACTTAGAGACTTTGGAGAATCGAGAGTAATTGAAGCATCCGAAAAGATTAATAGTCTGCCGGAGGAAATAAAAACTAATTCGACTTTTCATCTTATAGGCCATTTACAAACAAATAAAGTAAAACAAGCAATTAAAACCTTTGATTACATACATTCTGTAGATTCGGTTAAACTTGCACAATGTATTTCACAGCACGCTTCTGAAATCAACAAAGTTCAAAAAATACTAATTCAAATTAACAATGCAAATGAAGAACAAAAATTCGGATTTTCAAAAGATAGTGTTTTTGCAGACTTTGAACAAATACTAAATCTCGAAAATATTGAAATAGCAGGTGTTATGAATATGGCACCGTTCGGGATAGCACAAGATGAGATTGGGAATTTATTTTCTGAAATAGTTCAAATAAAAAATGAACTTGAGAGAGAATTTCACTGCAATTTAAGAGAGATATCAATGGGTATGAGCCAAGATTACAAAATAGCAGCTCAAAAAGGTTCAACAATGCTTAGGGTAGGTAGAAAATTATTTGAATAATAAACGGAGGAAATAGCGGTGGCAGCAATAACAGATAGTTTCAAAAAAGTTGTAGATTTTGTAATGGATGGATTCCGTGGGGAAAATCCTTTTGTAGATATGAATGATGAAGATGGTTACGAAGATGATTATGAATATGTAGAAGATGGAAATGCAGTAAGAGAAATTGCTCCTGCATATGCTCCAATCCCTACAATGGAAAAACGTAATGAAACAAAAGTTCTTAATCACCCTAGCATCAATAGAGGTGGAAGTGAAGTTGTTGTTGTTGAACCTCGTTCTTTTGATGACGCTGCCACAATTGTTCAACACTTAAAAGATAGAAAAATCGTTATGCTTAACCTTCACTTGTTAGATAAAGAACAATCTCAAAGAACAATTGATTTTGTTTGTGGTGCATCACAAGCACTTAACGGTAATCCAAAAAAAGTTGGTGATTTAGTATTTGTATTTGCTCCAAGTAATGTAACATTATCAGCAGATACAACTGCTCAACAAAGCAAATTTAATGATTCTTTGTGGAGAACATCTCTACAATAGAATATTTGGTATGAGAAGAGAGATAGTTTAGATAAAGACAGGCAGCTTGTAGCTGCCTTTTTTTTTAATTTGTTCAATTAAAAAAGGAAGATAAATATTTATCTTCCTTTTTTATAAATTCTACATTACTAAGAATATTATATTCTATTATGCCAAACTCCGCCTTGACGATCAACAAAAGCATCATAACAAGACCAAATTCTAAAAATACCTGTTAATCCCAATAAAGCGTGAGTTATATTCTTTTCAAATGATTGATCATTAACTGCTTGACCCAATCCTGGCCATATTAATAAAGATAATGCTGCAGCACCAACTGAAGTTGCACTAACTTGACCATTAGTACCATGAGTTCCAGCAAAAGCTACCGGTGTAGTTAAAGTTAGCATTGCTAATGTAATAATAGATAATAATAATTTTTTCATACATATCCTCCGTTCATCATAGATAATATAATTATATATAAAGAATTTATTTTTTCTCTACATTGTAATCAAATGTAAATTGGACATCAACATTTTCACCATCAAAAGCCTTTGGTAAAGGCCCAAATGGGGAAGATTTTTTTAAAGCATTCACTGCTTCTTTCTCCAATTCTTTTATTCCGGAAGAAGATATTATTTTATAATCTTTTAATGTTCCATCTTTATTGATTTTATATGAAATAACAACTCTACCGGATTTTTCAGATGACGGTTTCCAATTATTTTTTATTTTTACTTGAGTAGTCTTCATATAAGATGTAATTTCAGAATTATTTTGTTTTGCAATTCTTTCAGTTTTTTCAGTCTTAATTGTCTTTAAAGCAATTTTATTACTAGATCTTTCAAAAATAGCTTTGTGCTTATTAATTAAAACAGAACCACCTACACCCACACTAATTGCAATTATTACAACTACAACAGATATTAAAATTGTCCAAAATTTACTCTTATTCATTTAGACCTCCAATCATCTATAATTTAAAAGCTTCTGCAATTGATTTTTTATAATCAGGTTTCAAAATTCCTTTTTCAGTAATAATTCCGGTTATAAGTTCATTAGGAGTAACATCAAAACCAGGATTAATAATATTTACACCTTGAGCACAAATAGGTTTTCCGTTGATATGAGTAACTTCATCATGAGATCTTTCTTCAATAACAATCTCATCACCTGATTTAATACTTGTATCAATGGTTGATAAAGGTGCGGCAACATAAAATGGAATATTATGATATTTTGCAGCAATTGCCACTGTATATGTACCAATTTTATTGGCAGCATCACCATTTGCAGCAATTCTATCAGCACCTACACAAACCATATCTATCATACCTTTTTTCATAAAATATGAGCACATACCATCTGTTATTAAAGTTACAGGAATTCCATCCATAGTAAGCTCTAAAGTTGTAATTCTTGCACCTTGTTGTCTTGGTCTTGTTTCATCTGCAAAAACTTGAACTGTAGGATCGTTTGCAAATGCTGAACGAACAACACCTAAAGCTGTTCCATAACCAACAGTAGCCAAAGCTCCGGCATTACAATGTGTTAAAATCGTCGCACCCTTTGGTACAATTTCAGCACCATAGTCACCTATTTTTTTATTTATTTCTATATCTTCAAGCTCTAATTTCTTTCCATTTTCTTTTAACTCATTTATAAGAACTTTTATATCTGATTTAGAATTTTTAATTATATCTTTTTGCTTTTCAACAGCCCACATAAGATTTACAGCTGTTGGTCTTGCACTTGCCATATAATCTGCTTTTTCCAATAATTGTTTAATAAAATCTTCTCTTGAAAGGTTTAATTTTTCTAACTCTTGAGCATACAATACTACACCATGCGCACCAGCAATACCAATTGCAGGAGCTCCTCTAACTATCATATGTTTAATTGCATCAAACATATCCTGTCCTGATGTAATATTAATATATTCAAATTTATCAGGGAATTTTGTTTGATCTACCATTTTTGAATATGTATCAATCCATTCAATTGTTTTTATTTTTGATTTAAATTCAGCCATTTTTATTTCCTTTATATAATAAATAATTTCAAATTAATATCTTAAATACTACTTTATCAAAAACAAAAACAATTTATACATTATTTTAAATCTTTATTATCAATATTTGAATTTGAATAATGTTTTTCATACATATCTCTAATAAAGTTAATAATATAATACGTTGCAAAACCCGAAAAAGAATTTGTCGTTGCACATAAAACACCTAAAAAGATTATAAATACTAATATTAACCAAATTGGAGAATTAGTAAGCATTGCAGTTAAGAAAAAATTCGGTGTATAATGGAAAACCTTAGCCAAAATAACCATCAAAACAGAATAACAAAACGCAAATGTCATATTAGAACAAAAACCAATTAATGCACCGGTTATAATACTATCTTTAGGCGACTTAATATCATAATTTCTATCTGCCATTATCATATAAACAATTACCAAAGGCGCAGCCAAAAGCAAAATACTAAAAAGCATTATCATTCCAACATAAGGAATAGGCGCTAATACACCAAGGAAAACTCCTAATATTAAACTTAAAATAACAATATTTTTTACTACAAATTTATTCATACCAAATCCTTTGACATATTAACATTCATAGATTTAAAACTCAAACTTTTTTCAAATCTTCAATAGCATCAGCACTTCTTGAATATGAAATCGCAATAGCAATTGAATCGACAGTATCGTCAAGTTTAGGCAAATTATCACATCCCAAACTTATTTTAACCATTTGTTCAACTTCCTTTTTACTGGCTCTCCCATAGCCTGTAAGAATTTGCTTAACTTCCATAGGTGTATATTCATATATAGGAATTTTATGTTGTTCTAACACAGTCAAAATAACACCTCTTGCATGGGCTACCGGCATAACTGTTGTTTGATTTCGAAAGAAAAACAATTTTTCAATAGCACAAACATCAGGCATATATTTTTCAACAATACAAGACATATCATTAAAAATTTCTAATAATCTTGCAGATTCTTTTTTCTCTTTAGGAGTCTGAATAGATCCTGAATGTAAAAGTACAAGATTTTTACCATCAAAATCAACAATACAATAACCGACTATAGCCATTCCAGGATCAATACCTAATATTTTCATACCTATATATTATCAAAAAATTTAGCAAATTAAAAGGCAGATTCATTACCAATCTGCCTAGAAATGTGTGAGTAAATATATATTTATAAGTCTTTATGCAAATAAATCAGCAAACGGACCGTTTGGATCTTGAATATGAGCAGCAACTGCACCATCTTCAGCAAGTTTCATGCCAGGCAAAACAACATTTTTTACACCATTTGTTACACTTGCCACTTGAGCTGCTGAAACTTTGTAATTTGAATAACCCAAACTTGCTAAAATTGCATTTGTGCTTTGTGCTAAATCCATATCCTCTTTAGTAAATTTAGCTAATTGAGCACCATACAAATATTGAGTATTTTTTGTTAATAAATCGGTTTCATTTTCCAAACCCTTAAATGTAGAATTTGTACTAACACTTTCCCTTGTTTCTTCTGCTTTCTTAGCTTCTTTTGAAGCACCTTGACCGATTGCAAAGTTATAATTATTATAACTGTTGTTGAAGTCGTTAAACTTGATTGCCATGTCGGTTCTCCTTATCTTTTACTCACATAATAAGATACGGCATGTATTTTAAGAATCTTTAGCTTTTTTTCAATTTTAACAATAGTTTTGTAACATTTGTTTACATTATATTTATACAAAAATAAAAGGCCAACTTGATTAAGTTGACCTAAATATGTGAGTATAAAATTATAATTTATTGAACTATGCAAATAATTCAGCAAAAGGAAAGCTTTTATCTTGAAGGTGAGATGCTACAAAAGCATATTCTACACCTTTTGATGCTTCTTTTGTTCCATCTGCAACTCTTGCTGCATCTGTATTTGAATATTTTAATTCAAATAATTTTTGATCATATTTTCCGCCCAATGAGTTGATATTATCAAAGTGATATCCTGAAACTAATTGACCTTTACTTACTTCATTTGCAGAAGCTAAACCTTGACCTTCCGGAGAATTAGTTTTAACTTTGCCTGAAATTGTTTCAAGAGTCAATGATAAATCAGCTCTATCAATACTATTTTTAAATTCAATAGGTTTTGCTGAAACTACATTTTGTGATTTTTTAACTTCACTTGTTTGTTTAGCTTTACCAACACCATATACTTGATTAAAACCGTCATTTCCGCTAATTCCGTGTACCATTTCGAATCTCCTTTTATACTCACCAAATAATGATAAACTTATTTATTTTAATAATCATCCTATCATTTGATTTTCCATCTCGTATATATATAAAGTATTTCATTCGTAAATAATTGCCTTTATCATTTAGTATATTAATATTTCTTAACATAATTCCCAAATTATTGATATTACTAACCATATGGCTAATAGCAATATTAACTAGGAATGGTAATATGGACATGGAAGTATAATATAAAGGATTATTTAAAATTGAACACTTTTAAAACAAAAAGAATTCTTAATCAAAGAAAAGAACTTACAGAAAGAGAATTAGAAGTATTACAATACGTAATGCAAGGACTAACTAACAACGAAATTGCAGAAATTTTAATGATTACACATCACACAGTAAAAGCACATGTTGCAGCAATTATACGTAAACTTGGTGTCAGAAACAGACTAGATGCGTCAATGTTCGCAAAAGAAAATGACCTTTTTAATCTTCATCAAGACTAAGTACTGCCATAAATGCTTCTTGTGGAACTTCAACACTACCAACAGATTTCATACGTTTTTTACCTTTTTTCTGTTTTTCAAGAAGTTTACGTTTACGGGAAATATCTCCGCCATAACACTTCGCAAGAACATTTTTACGCATAGCTTTGATAGTAGTTCTTGCAATAACACGTCCGCCAATTGCAGCTTGTACCGGAACTTCAAAAAGTTGACGCGGAATAATATCTTTTAATTTTGTTGTCAATTTTTGACCAATATAAAATGCACTATCTTCATGACAAATTACAGATAAAGCATCGACAACCTCGCCTGCAAGCATAATATCAAGTTTTACAAGTTTAGAACGTTTGTATTCACTAAATTCATAATCTAAACTTGCATACCCCTTTGTTCTTGATTTTAATTGATCATAAAAATCTGTAATAACTTCACTCAAAGGAATTTCGTACGCTAAATCAACACGAACTTTATCTAAATAAGTCATATTAATAAATATACCGCGTTTTGTTTGCGCCAAATCCATCAAAGTTCCAACATATTCATTTGGAGTAATTATTTGAACTTTTACGTAAGGTTCTTCTATATAATCTCTATATTGTGCAGCCGGAAGATTTGCAGGGTTATCAATTTCTACAACTTCACCATTAGTTTTATGAACCTTATAAACTACAGAAGGCGCTGTTGTAACTAACGATAAATTATATTCACGCTCCAATCTTTCTTGGGCAATTTCCATATGCAACATACCCAAAAAACCGCACCTAAAGCCAAAACCTAAAGCACTTGAAGTTTCAGGTTCAAAAGTAATACTGCTATCATTAAGTTTTAATTTTTCTAATGCTTCTTTTAAATCTTCATAATCCTCATTATCAACAGGATACATACCTGAAAATACCATAGGCAAAGCTTCTTTATAACCAGGTAAAGGTTCATTAGCAGGTCTATCAACATTTGTAATAGTATCGCCAACGAATCTTGTTAATTCTTTAATTGAACCGGCAAAATAACCAACATCACCGCAAGTTAATTTTTTAACAGGCATTCTTGCAGGTGTTTGATAACCCAATTCAACAACTTCATATTCTTTTCCGGAAGCCATAAACCTAACTTTATCACCTAATGATATACTTCCGTCAACAACTTTGAAATAACAAACTGTTCCTAAATACTGATCATATACACTATCAAAAACTAAAGCTCTTAAAGGTTTATCAGAATTATCAATAGGAGCAGGAACATAATTAACAACAGCTTCTAAAACATCTTCAATACCAACACCTGTTTTTGCACTCACAGGAATTGCCATAGATGCATCAATACCAAGTATTTCTTCAATTTCTTGTCTTACACGTTCTACATCGGCAGACGGTAAATCAATTTTATTAATTACAGGGATAATTTCTAAATTTTGTTCAATAGCAAGATAAACATTAGCCAAAGTTTGAGCTTCAACTCCTTGAGTCGCATCTACAATTAACAATGCACCTTCACATGCAGCTAAAGATCTTGAAACCTCATAAGAAAAATCAACGTGGCCTGGAGTATCAATCAAATTTAATTCATAATCTTTACCGTCAGAAGCCTTATAAAGCATTCTAGCAGCATTCAATTTTATTGTAATACCACGTTCACGCTCAATATCCATAGAATCTAATAATTGATCTTGCATATCACGTTGAGAAACAGTACCGGTTTTTTCCAATAATCTATCTGCCAAAGTTGATTTGCCGTGGTCAATGTGAGCTATTATACAAAAATTTCTTACGTTGTCTCTTGTTTTCATATATACGATTATATATAAAAAAAATTTGATGTAAAATATCTGCGATATTTTTCATCAAATGTCCCAACAAATAATGCCCACAACAATTGAATGTCTCAAAAAATTCAACACAATTGTTCTCACTACACCTATTTAAATAAAAAAGTTAAATCTCACCAACTTCATGAAAAACCCGACCTCAATGGTCGGATAAGCCTGAAGTTTGGTTGAGAAATAAGCCTACATAAGTCCTAGAACCTTTTTATACCAAGAAAATGATTCTAATTCTGTACCATTAAATGTTGTTTTAGTACATTGACTTTTCAAATAATTTTCAAATTCATCATTGAATTTGGACTTAACTTTTTGTGTTTCCTTTTCTGAAATTGATGTTGACATAGAACCTACTCCTTTTACACTTTAAAAATTTAGAACCCCATTCTATTATAACACATTTTGCATGCATTTTCTAGCTATAAAACAATGTTGGAAAAAATTTTGTTATTATAAAAGAAAATTCATTGTAAAAAATTGTGAAGAAGTTTTGTTTTTATAAACTTTTATTTTTTAAACAAAAATTTTGTTAAAATTTTAGCATTTTTGTGGTAAAATTTTTTTATGATATTAATTGGCGAAAACATACATATTATCTCAAAATCGGTCAGAGAAGCTCTCGAAAATAGAGATGAAAATTTTGTTAAAAATTTGATAAAAATTCAGGAAAATTTGAACTGCGTAGATTTAAATATCGGTCCCAGCCGAGGCAAACTTGACAATATATTTCAATGGCTAATTCCACTAGTAAAGAATCAAAATATTTCACTTGATTCAACAAATGCAGATGCCATTGAACAAGGTTTAAAACTTATACAAAATCCTGAAAATTGTTTTATAAACAGTACATCAAAAGATGAAGAAAAATTAGAAAAACTAACAGACTTGGCAGTAAAATACCAATGTAATCTTATCGCACTGTCTTTGTCAAAAGAAACAGGAATTCCAAAAACATCCGATGGTCGAATGGAAATAATCTTTGAAATATATGAAAAATGTATGGAAAAAGGAATTGACAGTAACAAGATTTTCTTTGACCCATTGATTTTACCGCTCAATGTTGACCAATCACAAGCTTTAGAAGCTCTAAATACAATTCAAATAGTAAAAGAAAGTTTTGACCCGCAAGTTAATACTATTATAGGATTATCAAACATTTCAAACGGATTACCTAAAGACATCAAACAACTCGTTAATAGAGTATATTTAGTACTAGCATTTGGCGCAGGTTTAGACGCTGCAATTATAGATGCAAAAGATACGGAACTTGTAAGAATCATAAAAATGCTAGAAACAAATTCTCCAAATGATAGCACTGACAATTTGTATATAAATTTAGCAAATATGATAAAAAACTTTGAAGATTTAACAGAAATAAAATTTGACAAAAATTCAATTGATGAGCAAAATATAATTAAAACAGCCACAATTTTATTGAATAAAAAAATATACTCTGACAGCTTTACACAGGTATAAGTTTTATGGTAGAATTCAAATAAACAAATTGAGGAGTAAAAAAATTAGAAAGCATTTATTAACAACTATTTTGGTTTCAACTTTAATATTTAGTGCAGTACCTTCTACACTTGCATTATCTCCTGAAGCAAGTGCATTATATCAAGAAGCATGCAGTGCTGAACATCAACAAGATTTAAAAGAAGCTATTGAAAAACTTGAACAAGCTATAAAAGTTTCCGGTGGAGATGTAATGATTTATACAAAACTTGCCGGATTATACTCTGAAATCGATAACAATGAAAAAGCTCTAGAAACATACAAAAAAGTTATCGAAATGAAACCTGATGACGCATTTATATATATCAGTATTGGTAGTATTTATGAAACTCAAGGAAAATACAATGACGCATTAAAAGCTTACGAAAAAGCTTTAGATATTTATCCTGAATATAAATACAATTATTTCAACATTGCAAATGTACAATATCAATTACACGATTATAAAAATGCAATAAAAAGTTATAATACATTTTTAGAAACATACTCTCAACACAATGAATCAAGAGAAAATCTTGCAGCTTCATATTTAGCAATCAAAGATTATGATGATGCTGCAAAACAATATAAAACAATATATGACAAAAACCCTGAATCATTTAAAAATTTTTCACAATACGGTATAGCTTTATTAAACGCAAATGAACCTGAAAAAGCAGCTGAAATGCTTGAAAAAGCAATAGCAAATGACCCTGAAAATAATTCTGCACATTTAGGTCTTGCGCAAGCTTATCAAGATTTAGGTAAAAATGACTTATCATATGAACAATACCAAATTGTTTTAGCAAAAGTGCCAAATCTAAATACCGTAAGACTTGATTACGCAAACTTACTTGCTGATATGAGCAAAAATACAGAAGCCATATCACAATATAATATGTATATCAAAGCTTTTCCAAACGACATAAACGGCTACAAAAACATTGCAGAAGTTTATAAACAACTTGGAAACTATGACAAAGCACTTGAAAATTATCTTATTGCAGAAACAAAAGATAATAATGATATAGAACTAAAGAAAAATATAGCTCTTTGCTACCATAATAAAAAAGATTATACAAACGCTTTGAAATATTATAATACAATTTTAGCATCACAACCTGACGATTATAATATCAAAGTTAACAAAGCAATAGCATTACATGCGTTGAAAAAATATAGTGAAGCTATCAGTTTGTATGACGAACTTTTACCAATAAAAAATGATAAAACCATAAAAGAAAATCTAAATACTGCACTAGTAGCAAGAGGTCATGAACTTATAGAGCAAAATAATTATGGCAGTGCTATAGAAGATTTTAAAACAGCAATAAAAGGCGGATATACTGACGGCTATGTATATTATGGATTAGCAAAAGCATATAGAGCAACAGGTGATAATACAAAAGCTTCTGAAAATTATGAAAAAGCAATATCCATAGATCCTGAAAAAACAGTATATTCCGCAGAATATAGTGAATTTATTTCATCACTATACAAACCACAAGTTACAGTTCAACAAACACAAAACGGCAAAGAAGAACTACCATCAATTAATTTAACAATAGATGAGGTAGAAAAAACTCCAGCAACTACAAATGAAGTTAAAACACAAGCCAAAACAGAAACTTCATCAGTAATTGCAAAACAAAATGAGGAATTAATCCTTGCCGGAGATAAAAATTATAAAACTAATAAATATGATGCTGCTGTACAAAACTATCAAGAAGCACTTCAGTTAATTCCAAACGATGCAGTTACATTGTTGAAACTTGGAAACATTTATAAGTTAAAAAATGATAATACAAAAGCAGTTAATTATTACCAAAAAGCAATCATTGTAAACCCTGATTATACAGACGGTTGGTTTAATTTAGGACTTGCGTACGCAAATGAAAATAATTTAATAGAATCACAAAAAAGCTTTGAAAAAGTAATTTCGCTTGATTCTGATTATAATAGCGGATATGCATACTATGCATTAGGTTTAGCTCTTGAACAACAAGGCAAAACCGATGATGCTATTAAAAATTACAAATTATTCACAAAGCACAATGATGATAAGAATTTAATTAACACTGTTCAAGCAAAAATTAAACAGTTACAAAAATAATGAAAAAAAATTTTTTAATTTTAATAATAACAATATTTCTTGCCATTTTTACGAGTGCATGTGACAACGAAAAATCCGTTATATTATTTAATAAATATCGGTTTACTTCGGAAACTATAAATTCTAATAGTAACACTAACCTCTTTAAGCCTGGGGACAAGATTTTTTACCTCATTACACTCCCTCAACCGGTTCAATCAAAATTATTAATGATTCAAATAGTAAAAGTAGGTGGTGGATCAGCCGAAAGATTAGGATATGAGTTAGTTTGGGGGAAAACCGTAAAAATCCGTGATGAACAAATATATTATTATACAAATTATATTGTCTTAAACCAACCTGGCGCATATATAATGAAAGTTTACTCTAGGGATAACCCAACAAAAATTTTGACATCAGCATATTTTTATGTAAGAAATTAATCTGTAAATAAAGGGAATAATTATGATAAAAGATAAAGCAGTAGAATATTTTAAAAATGGATATTCATGTTCTGAATCTGTAGTTCAAGCTTTTATAGATGAAGGTTTATGCGATCCAAGTTTACTGCCATGTTCATCAACATTTTGTGGTGGAATGTCATCAGGTTGTGCCTGCGGAGCAGTAACAGCATCTCAAATAGTTCTTGGATATCATTTCGGACGTAATAATAAATTCGGAAACGAGATATTAGCAAGAGAAAAAGCTGCATATATGGTATCTGAATTTAAAAAACGTAATAAAGTTACTTGCTGCAAAGTTCTTAATGCAGGACTTGAAGGAATGGCTAAAAAAGAACATTGCTCAAAATTTGTTTCAGATGCTTGTGATATTCTTGAAAGTATGATGAAGGTAAAAGTATAATGCTTAACATTACTGCAGTTTTTTTTGGAGGAGGAATTGGTGCTGTCCTAAGATTCTTAACAGGACTTATTTTAGTACATAAAATAAGAACCAATTTACCTGTGGCTACATTTTTAGTAAACATTACAGGTTGTTTATTAATTGGCTTTTTGTATGTATTATTCACAGAAAAATTAGAAATTTCTCCAATAGTAAGATACGCATTAATTGCAGGATTATGTGGAGGTTTTACAACTTTTAGTACATTTTCTTTAGAAATTTTTGAAATGATACAACATAACCAATATTTAACAGCTTTATTATACATAGTAGCAAGCATAGTTATAGGATTACTAAGCGTGTATTTAGGAGGATATTTTGCAAAACTTTTATAAACCAGAAAAATTAAACTTTTTAACAGCCGGAATGCCTTTATCAACAGGTAAAGGAGGATATCCAAAAGCCATCGAAATATTAAAAGAAATGAATTTAGATGGTATGGAAGTTGAATTTGTACATGGCGTTAGAATGTCAGATGATACAAGACAATTCCTCAAAAATACTTCTAAAGAAAATAATCTTATATTAACCGCTCACGGACCTTTTTATATAAATTTAAATTCAAAAGAAGAAGAAAAAATTGAAGCAAGTGTCCAAAGAATTATTGAAACAGCACAAGCAGCATCTGATTTTGGAGGCTACAGTATAACATATCATGCAGCTTTTTATATGGGCCTAGACAAAGAAACTGTTTATAACCAAGTTCGCACTCAAACTCAAAAAATTATTGACGTAATAGATAAAAATAATCTAAAAGTTTGGATAAGACCTGAAACAACAGGAAAAGCAACTCAATGGGGAGATTATGAAGAAATAATCAGACTTTCAAAAGAATTTGAACAAGTTTTGCCTTGTATTGATTTTTCACATATTCATGCCAGAACAGCAGGCGAATACAACACATATGATGAATTTTGTAAAATCTTAGAAAGAATAGGAACAGAACTTGGCGAATTTGCGCTAAATAATTTCCATGCACACTTAGCAGGTATTGAATATACTCAAAAAGGTGAAAAATGTCATTTAATCTTGGAAGAATCTGATATGAACTATAAAGACTTATTAAAAGCTCTTAAAGAATTTCACGTAAAAGGTGCACTTGTATGTGAAAGTCCTAATATAGAAACAGATACAAAAATTCTAAAAGATTATTATATGAGCCTTTAACGTATTATTTTAAATAAATACATTTGTAATATAAAAATATGAAATTTATTTCAAAATTTTTCTAAACTAAATGTTAATGATACAATTTTATTATGGCAGGCACGTGGGAAGAATTAGTACAACAAATAAAAGAACGTTTAGATATTGTAGAAGTAGTATCTGAACAAGTTATATTGAAAAAAAGAGGAAATAACTATTGGGGATTATGTCCTTTCCATAAGGACAAAAATCCATCATTTTGTGTTACCCCACATTTAGGAATTTATAAATGCTTCAGCTGTGGAGAAGCAGGTGATGCATTAAAATTCATAATGAAAACAAAAAACATTGAATTTAAAGACCTAATCATAGAACTCGCAGATAAATTTGGATTTGAAGTTCCAAAATCACACAACAGCAATAATTCATCACTAAGAGATACAAAAGAACAAATGGCAACCGCAACAATGGTTGCTGCAGAATTTTATCATGATTTATTAATAAGAGAAAAAGATTCAAATGCACAAATAGCCCTAAAATATCTGACAAAAAGAGGAATAGGGGCAGATATTATAAAAAAATTCCATATAGGAGTTGCACCAAAATCCTACACAACATTATATGATGAATTAAGAAAAGATTTTTCAAATGAGATCTTGGAAAAATCAGGATTGATATTAAAAAGTGAAAAAGGCGGATATATAGACAGATTTAGAAATAGAGTTATTATCCCAATACAAAATGAAAACGGAGATTTTGTAGCCTTTGGAGCAAGAGCATTAGAAAAAGACCAAAATCCAAAGTATTTAAATTCCTCAGACTCATTGATATACAACAAAAGTAAAATTCTATATGGCTTATATACAGCAAAAGAAGCTATAAAAAAAGAAGATTCCGTAATATTAATGGAAGGATATTTTGATGTTATCTCATCACAAGCACACGGCATAGAAAATTGCGTTGCATCTTGCGGAACATCATTAACCGCGGAACACGTAAAACTTTTATCCAGATATACAAAATCCAGAAGAATATACTTATCTTTTGATACAGACTCAGCAGGTCAAAAAGCCACAGCCAGAGGTGCTCAAATAATAAAAGATGTATTTGCCGGCTTAGGAGATATAAAACAATTTGATGAAAGCTATGTTTCTTCAGATAAAGACAGATATGCTTGTGAAATAAGAGTAATTGCACCACCTGAAGGAAAAGATCCTGATGAATTTGTCAGATCGGTTGGAGCAGATGCATACAAAATGTATATGGAAAATGCACCATTATTTATTGATTTCCAATTAAACAGCATTTTACAAAACAAAGATAAATACACAACACCACAAGAAAAAGCTCAATTTATCAAACAACTTATACCAATACTTTCAGAAATTAAAAACCGTATAATCAGATCTGAATATATTGATATGGTAGCCCAAATTCTTTCAATAAATCCTGACGCAATACGCAGTGAAATTAGGGTTTTTGAACGAGCAAACGCTCCTCAAGTTGAAAGAATTGTTAAAAATGTAACAAAAAATGACTCAATTTTGCAAAAAGCGCAAAAAAATTTATTGAGTGTTTTTCTTGTATCCGATAGTAATTTCACATTTACTCAAATCAATGAAATGATAGGCGATACTACATTTGATGATGAAATATTAATAAATGTAAAATCTACAATTGACAAATTAATATATACCGTAAATAATGTGAAAGAATTAATCGAACATTTATATACTGAATTTGTTGATAACGCAGAAGCTCAAAGCCTTCTACCTGAATTAATCGCAATTTCAGAAGTTTATAAAGGTCTAAGTGATGAAGATTTTAAAAGTGTGATACAAGAAACCATAAATAAAATTAATCATTGCAGACAAATTAAAGAAACTGAACGTATTAAAAATTTATATAAAGGGATTGACGATGACGATCCCGAAGCCCTTAAAATACAAATACAACTAAGAGATAAAATAAAGAAAAACAGACAAAAATCGGAGAAAATTTAGATGACAAAAAAAAGACAATCAAGCTCCTCAATCGTCAGTGTAATGGAAGATGAAACATTAGATTTGCAAGATATTAGCGAGGATTCAGTTTTAGATGCTGAAAATGATGCTATTAATTATATGAATGTTGATATTTCAACCGATAATATTGAGGATATCGTTACATCAAAAATGGGTGACAAAGTCAATCCGGAAGATATATATATGCTTCACAATGTTGATGAACCTGATCCGAACGATCTGGAACTGCCAAAAAATGTTGCGATTGACGACCCTGTAAGATTATATTTACGAGAAATTGGCAGAATTAAATTATTATCAGCTAATGAAGAAATCGAATTAGCAAGAAAAATATTAGAAGGTGGCACACCTGGTGCAATTGCAAAAAGAAAATTAGTTCAAGCTAACTTACGTTTAGTTGTTAGTATTGCAAAAAAATATGTTGGTCGCGGAATGTTATTCTTAGACTTAATTCAAGAAGGTAACTTAGGTTTAATCAGAGCTGCAGAAAAATTTGATCACGAAAGAGGTTTTAAATTTTCAACATATGCAACTTGGTGGATTAGACAAGCTATTACAAGAGCAATCGCAGACCAAGCAAGAACAATTAGAATACCAGTTCACATGGTAGAAACTATTAACAAATTGAAAAAAGTTACAAGAAAATTAGCTCAAGATTTATCTAGAAAACCAACCGAAGATGAATTAGCAGCAGAAATGAACGTTTCAATTCCTAAACTTCGTGAAATTATTAAAATTGCACAAGAACCTCTTTCTTTAGAAACCCCTATCGGTAAAGAAGAAGATTCTCGTTTAGGCGATTTTATTGAAGATAAAGAAGCAGATGCTCCTGTTAAGATGGTAGCTTCCGAATTATTAAAAGAAGACTTGGCAGAAGTTCTATGCACATTATCACCTCGTGAAAGAGATGTATTAAGATTACGTTTTGGTATGGACGATGGACGCCAAAGAACATTAGAAGAAGTTGGTCAGTTATTTGGTGTTACTCGTGAACGTATCAGACAAATTGAAGCTAAAGCTTTAAGAAAATTACGTCATCCAAATCGTAAAAAACGCCTAGAAGAATATGTTGAGTAAACTTAAAATAAATAGATAAATAAAAAAGCCTGTAATAACAGGCTTTTTTATTGTTTAAACACCTGCTCAACCAAACATATGATTTTCTAAAGTTTTTTATTATCTGTCCGATATAACAAAAAGTTCATTTATAAGTTAAAAGAGGTCATTATGTTTAATTCTGTAAACAATCCTTTTGGTAAAAGAATAGAATCTGCAGTGTCAACAGGACAAGAAAAAAGACAAAATCAACAAGAACAACAAAAAGATGAAGAAAAAAGATATCTTGAAAATGATGAAAAAGATGAAGTAAAAATTGGTGGATTACCAATATTAACAGAAGAAGAAATTTTGTATATGACAAAAAATTATATACAAAAATTGATTTCTGAAAACGAAGATAACCCAAAAACTATAGAAAAATTAAACAAATTTCTATCAAAATTTGATGTCAAAAAATTTATGAAACAAAATCCAAATATGACCAGTGCAGACTTCCACATGGTAATGTATAATGAAACTGCAAGTTTGATAAGTTAAGAACTAATCCCTAACACCGGCTGATTCTTTCATCATTCGATGTGTAGTCTTAGAAGAAGAACCTAAAGCTGCAGAATTCATACATGCTTGATCAGGTGGCAAAATCCCAACTGTTTGAATAAATGTTCGACCTCTGATAACCTTTGCCTCAGTAACTTTTGTTGCAAAAGGAAATATATCTTGTCCCCACTTATTTGGACCTTTACGACCATTAACATCAATTGCAAATTTTTGCATTCCTGAGCCATTATCATCAAAAATAATCATACCATTATCCAAAACATAAGCATTACTATTTTCAATATTAGTAAAGCAATTATTTATTGATGGATAATTTCTAGGTAAGCAACCTTCATTCACAGAATTATTTTCACAAGATTTTACAGAGCCCATTGCTTTAACAAAAGCTAACATAAAATCGTCGCATTCAGTATTTGCATTACAATTTGCACCCCCAGCAACTCTTAAACCATATTCATCCTTTTCGTCATTTGTAGGAGGCGAATAACAACTGTAAACTTTACCTTCATCAATAACAACATTTCTTAATGCTGCATCCATTTTTGCATAAGCTGTTCTGAATTCAGCAAGTCTAGCCCTTTGTTGAACTGAAGCCCCAACTGTTGATAATGTCATTGATGCCAAAAAACCAAGCAACGCAATTGTCAACATAACTTCTGTCAGTGTAAATGCACTCTTTTTATAAAATTTCATAGCCATAAATCCATCAACCCTATAGGTTTATTTTAACACATTTAACAGAGCTAGTCAATGTTAACTACATTAAATCTATGCTCGAGGGTGAGTTTCATTATAAACTTCTTTCATATGCTGCATAGATATATGCGTATATATTTGAGTATTAGAAATGCTCGCGTGTCCCAAAAGTTCTTGAACGACCCTCAAATCTGCACCATTTTCAATTAAATGGGTAGCAAAACTATGTCTGAACATGTGCGGAGTAACTTTTTTAGGTAATTCAATTTTATCAACAATTTCATTTATAACATTTCTTATCATTCTTGTCTGAAGCCTATAACCTGTCTTATTTATAAATACAGGAGTCGTATCAGTAATAGGATCAAGACTATACCCTTTTGCAATTAAAGACCTTGCATAATCAATATATCCTTGTAAATACATTTTTGCACGATCGGTAATTAAAATAATCCTTTCTTTAGAACCTTTACCCAAAACTGTAATCTCATTATTTTCAAGATTTAAATTTCCAAAATTTAAACCGCTCAATTCAGAAACTCTCATTCCACTTGCCCACAATAATTCTAAAATAGCACGGTTACGATAACCTGCAGGAGTATCAATATTTATATTACTTAAAATTTGTTCAATCTCCTCCGGAGTGAGGAATTTTGGCAACGATTTCGGTCGTTTAGGGGATATTAAATTCTCTGCAGGATTATTATCTATCTTCTTTTCACGATGCAAAAACTTGTAAAAAGTACGTAATGAAGCTATTTTTCGGGCTACAGTTGTTTTTTTATAGTTAAAAATCTGGATATAATGTAGATATTCCCTGACTTTTGGGAAATTAACATCTTCGCAATCCTGACTATCTAACCAAATTAAAAAGCTCAAAATATCAGCATAGTAAGCCTTTGCGGTATATTTAGAAAAATTCTTTTCGACCAATATATACGATTTAAAATCTTCCAAATCCTGCTTAGATTTTAAGTTTAATACCATACGTTTACCTTATTGCTTTTTTCTGATAACTATTATACAATACTTTTAGAAGATTTAGAATAGTTATAAGTTAAAAAGTAGGTGAAAACATGAATTGTAAAAAATTATTAGTTACGTCAATGATATTGACAGTTTCTATATTCTACGTAAATTCTTCGTTTGCTGCCCAACCTATAAAAGCTCAAGTATCTAAAAGTTACGTTGATATTAACAGAATGATCGAATATAACAATTATGAAACTGCTGATGAAAGATTAAAAGAAATTTTAAGCAGAAATCCTAATGATCTAAACGCAAAAGGTTTACAATTAGTATCAATGGCTAAACAATACAAATTAGCCCCGGCACAATCAGAATTAGATAAATTATTAAAAAAATACCCAAATAACGCACAATTGCATTACGCACAAGGTCTTGTTTATTTGATGCGTCAAACATCATCTGATGTTGAATACATTAAAAATATCAACAACCTTTCTAATGCTGCAATACAAGAATTTGTAAAAGCTGTTGGTATTGATAGCACTTATTATCAAGCTTATAACGCAATGGGGGTAGCTACTTTAAAATTAGGTAACAAAAAAGATGCTCAAGATTTATTTAAGGTAGCACTAAAAAATAATCCTCAATTTGCACCTGCTTACGACAATTTAGGAAATATTGCAATGCTTGATGGAGATTTAGATCAAGCTGAAAAATACTATTTACAATCAATCAAATGTAACTCTCACAACCCTACTTCTATGTACCATATGGGACAAGTGGAAGCAAGACGTGGAGATTATACAAAAGCTTTAACTTGGTTAAACCACTCTTTGCATATTAATCCAAATTCTTCACCTGCTTGGAATTTGCAAGGAGAATTATACTTAAAACAAGGTAACCAACCTGCAGCAATCAATTCATTCAAAAAAGCAATTCAAGTTAAACCGGAAAATTCTCGTCCATATATAAACCTTGCAGGCGTATATGAAAGAAGATCTGATCACGAATTTGCAATGGAAGAATTAAAAACTGCAATTATTTTAAATCCTAACTATAAAGAAGGTATTTACAGAGTTGCTAATATGTCATTAGAAACTAAAAAATACCAACAAGCACTTGAATATTATTCAAGATTGTTAGGTGATGCAACTTATAACAATAATGCAATTATAGGATTGGCTAATACATATTATGAAATGGCTAAAGATACAGCTGACAGTAATGATTTCACAACTAACAAAGATGTATATTTAGCATATGACTATGTTAATGAAGCAATCCAAAGAACACCTAATGATTTAAAATTACATTTAGCAAAAATCAAATTAGGAAAAATTACCCACCAGATGGAATTGACACAAGAAAATCTTAATTACATAATTCAATCAGCAAGTAACAGTCTTATGGATACTGTAATTAAAGGTGAAGCATATCTTTCATTGGGTAGAGAAAGAGATGCTGTATATACATTTGAAAATGCAATTAACTTTGCAAACAGTATCGATGATGAATTATATTTAGCAGAAATTCTTGTACAACATAAACAATTCAGAACTGCAAGAAAAGCTTTACAAAAAGTTTTAATGACAGATGCTGATAATAGAATTGCAGCAAACGGTATTCACTATATCGACCTATGCGAAATGAAGTCTAATGAATTCTTTGAAATCGCTCTAAGAGAATATAAAGAAGGTAATTACGCTTCAGCAATTGAATACTGTAACAGAGCAATTGACTTCTATCACAATGCACCATCAATTGCAAAATTAAAAGCTCAATCATATGAAGCAGAAGGCAATTATCAAGGTGCAGTAAAATATTATACTCAATACTTAGCTCTTGCCCCTAACGCATCTGATAAAAATGCTGTTATGCAAAGAATCACAGTATTCCAGCAAAAAATCTAATTCATAAATTACAATGAAAAAATTTGATATTAGAAAAACATTTGAAACATTTTTGAAAGAGCCTCTTAGTATATTAACTGAGGGGCTATTTCAAATCGTAAATATACAATCAAATATATTTAATCAAGAATCATCATTCAATGTTGATTTTGTAAATAATAAAACACAATTAACAGTTGTTAATAATGAAAAAATGTATAATCTATTCCAGACAGTATTGTATAAGAAAAAATTAAAAGAAGAAAAAGAAAAGGCCTTAACAAAATGAGACCATATATTAATGCAAAATTTATAATTAGTGCAGAAAAATTAAGTCAGTGTCCAAATTTTACACTTCCTGAATATCCGCTACTTGGAAGATCAAATGTTGGCAAATCTTCATTTATCAATGGACTTGCAAATAATAAAAAATTAGCAAGAACATCTAATACACCTGGAAAAACAAGATTAATCAATTTTTTCAATTTCTCAGAAGAATTTATGATTGCAGACCTTCCTGGATACGGATATGCTAAAGTTTCAAAAGAGGCCCAAAATAAATGGCAAAAATATTTAGAAGAATACCTGTTGAAACGAGAACAGATTAAATATTTAGTACAACTTATTGATGCAAGACATGAAATTCAAAAAAATGATTTTCAGATGAGAGAATGGGTTGCAGCATATAATTTACCAATAATTACTGTTGTTACAAAAATGGATTGTATATCAAAAAATAAAGTTCAACAGGCATTATCACACGTAAAAAAAGAATTTGGCGGAGAAGTATTCCCATTTAGTGCTGTGGATAATAGATACAATGAAAAAATATTAGAATTTTTCACTCAAAAAGATAATTAAAAAAATAAAATTGTGATACTCTCCATCTATTCAGAAATATTTATAAATATATAAATGTAATAATATTCATTATTATATTATATTATTTAAATGTTTATAAATTAATTAAAGATATACTAAATACAATTTGGATATAATACTTATATTTCTAAACAAATATGATAGAAAGTATCAACAATTAAAAAGGAATTAATGGTTACTTTTTCATACTAAATTACACCCTAAAACATTTTTACCAATTCAGAGTTCAGAAAACGACCCTTGTGAATTGAATTTTTCTATATATAAATAGATAATCTTTTTTCATTTAGCCTCCTTGTGTTATAAGAATATTAAAATTTATAAGCAAATACTACTACCCAATTGGGTATTTTTAATAATATAATATTGATAATTACTATCATTTTTTTGTGATATTATAAAGATAATAATAGGAGAGGAAAATGTATAATACTAGAAAAATAACAAATGATTTATTTTTAGTTGGAGCAAATGATAGAAGATTATCACTATTTGAAGGAGTATATCCTGTTCCAATAGGAGTTTCTTATAACTCATATCTATTAATGGATGAAAAAACTGTACTTTTAGACACTGCAGATAAAGCAGTTGTACATCAGTTTATGGAAAATGTTAATCACGTTTTAAATGGCAGAAAACTTGATTATTTAGTAATTAACCATATGGAACCGGATCATTGTGCAGAAATTCCGGAAATTTTAAATAAATTCCCTGAAGTAAAAATTGTATGTAATGCAAAAATTCAAACAATGATAAGTCAATTTTTTGATTTTGAAATTCAGGAAAACCAATTAATTTTAGTAAAAGAAGGTGACACATTAAATACAGGTAAACACGAATTGACATTCGTATTTGCACCAATGGTTCACTGGCCTGAAGTAATGGTTACATATGATAAAACAGACAAAATTCTATTCTCAGCAGATGCTTTTGGAACATTTGGAGCAATTGATGGCAATATATATGCAGACGAAGTAGATTTTGATAACAGATATATGGACGAAGCAAGACGTTATTATACAAATATTGTTGGAAAATACGGAATGCAAGTTCAAGCATTATTAAAAAAAGCAGCAAATCTTGAAATAAAAATGATTTGTCCTTTGCATGGTTTTATTTGGAGAAAAGATTTAAACAAATTTATCGACAAATACATGAAATGGTCAACTTATACTCCAGAAATTCAATCTGTATTAATTCCATATGCTTCAGTATATGGAGGAACTCAAAATACAGCTGAAATATTAGCTGCAAAATTAGCCGAACTTGGAGTTAAAGATATAAAAATTTGTGATACATCTGTAACTGATGCATCATACATTATTGCTGATGCTTTTAAATATTCACACATTGTATTTGCATCAACAACTTATAACAATGGAATTTTTGTATCTATGGAAAACCTATTACATGATATTGCAGCACATAACATTCAAAAACGTAAAATTGCAATTATTGAAAATGGTTCTTGGGCTCCTGTATCTGGCAAATTAATGACTGATATTATAACTAAAATTCCAAATACCGAAATTATTGGTAATAAATTCAGTATAAAATCTGCACTAAAAGAAAACCAAATTGAAGAATTAGAACTTTTAGCAAAAGCTATTGTTGATACTATGGAAATATAATAAAAGAGAGGTAAACTATGTTAGACAAAAAATTAGAAAACGCATTTAACGATCAAATAAATAAAGAATTATACTCTGAATATTTATACCTAGCAATGAAAGGTATATTTGCAGAACTTAATTTACCTGGTTTTGTAAACTGGTTTGACGTACAAGTACAAGAAGAAAGAGCACATGCTATGGGTATGTTTGATTATGTATTTGAACGCAACGGTCAAGTAAGATTAGAAGCTATCGAAAAACCGGAAGTTAAAGGTTCTACACCATTAGAAATTTTTGAACAAGTGTTAGAACATGAAGAATACGTAACTTCAAGAATTAATGCTTTAATGGACGTAGCAGAAGAAGTTAAAGATAGAGCAGCTTTATCATTCTTAGATTGGTATTTAAAAGAACAAGTTGAAGAAGAATCAAATGTTGGCGGCGTTTTAGCTAATTTAAAACTTATTGGTGATGATAAAAAAGCATTATTTATGCTTGATAAAGAACTTGCTGCAAGAACTTTTGTTGCTCCAGTAATTGGATAATTAAATTTGATACATTTAAATAAAAAAATCCGGAGATTAAAACTCCGGATTTTTTATATGCATATTTTTTTAATGTTCTTGAGCAATACCTGTTTGATACCCTGGAACTAATAAAGCAACAGGAATAACTCTTGCAAGTTTTGAACCAAATTCAGATTCTTTATTCATCATTGATGTTGCCATACATAAATCATCTACATGTGGAGCAAAATCACTTGCTTTAATGTTTCTATCTACTTTTTTGTTATAAATTCTTTCATTAATAAAATTAGAAACTCTGTTTCCAAGATATATACCAACACCTAATAAACCTACAGTTAATGCAGCATTAGGAAGATTTTTCAAACATTTATTTAAGATTTTGATAATTTTCTTATCACCTTTAATTTGTGGCATAATACCTTGAATTTTATCAGCATATTTTTCATAAATACGAGAACCTGAACCTACGCAACCTACAGGAATTAAAACATTACCTAAAATCTGATTTAAAGCCTCACGTTTTTTAGCTTTAATATTAGATTTATCAACTATTGCGCCCCCAACAAAGCCACCAGCAACAGAACCTGTTGCTACAGCTATAATTTGAGGTTCTTCAAATTCGATAGAAGTTTCTTTTGGTCTAAATTTAAATATTGCCCAATCTTTAACAGGAGTTTTTAAAATTTTAGAAGGATTTAATGAGAAAGCCTTTTGCTTAGCCAAAACAGCCATCACAGGTACTATTCCCAATGCAGAAGTTGTTAAAATAACAGCTTTTTTACCTGTTGAAAGATTATTAGCAGAAGAATTATGTGTAAAACTAGGAGAAGAATTTTGATTTTCTTTTCTTTGATATTTATATTGGCTACCCACACTAGTTATTCTAAGATTGCTATTCATTTTAAAATCCTTTAATTGTTCCATAATAAAATATGAACAAAAATTTTCTTGCTAACATGATTATACCACTTTAAATATTTGTTACATTATTCTAAATAACTAAAAACAAAAAATAATGTAACAATTTATTAAAAACACAAAATCGTTAAGCAAAAAAATATCTTGAGTAACTTTAGAAAATTTGTTATATCGAAAGCTTAAATAATCATGTCTATAAGAATACCATTAGCAAATACAAACAACGTAATGAGCAGAAACATCGTAAAACAAATGGCAAGTGACGGGTTTTTGCCGGTAATTGCCTTGGAAGCTTTTGTAGAAGGTGGAAGAACATATCAAGCCTACAAAAGAGGCGGATTTGATGAAGCAAGAGAAAGAATTACAGAAGAATTTTCCGGTGCAGTATTTTGGTTAGGCGGAGTAACTGCATTAAACTGGTTATTTGAAAAAATCGGACAAAAAATTCTTAAATTACCAAAAACTATTGTTGATATAGCTAGTGATGATGTTCGTAAACCATTACAAAATTATTTAGCTCAAGAAAGAACAACACAAGGTGCTAAAATTCTTGAAAAAACTATGGCCAAATTTAAATTCATTAAAGTTATTTCAAGTGTTTTAATAGCAAATGCCTTTATTGGATTTATACTTCCAAAAATTAACCAAGCTATCACACGCTCATATCATAATAAAAAAGAAACACCTCAACAAAATAGTCAAATAAAAACTAATAGACCAACAATAGATACATTTATTTCCAAATCAGATAAAAAAGATGATAAAAAAGATGTTTCTTTTGGTATTAATTTACTTTCAATAGCAAATAAATTTGAAAGTGATAGAAACTATAAACTTTTAGCAGTAGATGCAGGTACCGCATCTGGTAGAGCATATTCTGCAAGAAATAATGATGAAAGAGTTGAAATTCTATTTAGAGATTTAAGTTCAATATATTTCTATATGTTCAATATGTATAATATGAACAATTGGTTAAATAAACTTGAACAAAAAGGTAACGGTTCAAGATTAGATCCAGTCTCCGCAGAATTTACAACAAGATACATGGAAAATTACTTTGAAGATAAAAATATTGATAAAATTAATGTAGAAGAATTTGCCAAAGACTTCTTAGGTAAAAATTCAGAAATCCCGTCAGATTTGAAAAACAAATTTAAAGGTGAAAAAATAAAAATAATATCACTAGATACCTTCAAAGAAGAATTAAAACACTTAGTTCCAGATTCAGAACTTCGCAATTTCGAACAACTTGCTGAAAAAATGTCAACACTACAACCAAAAGTTGTTGGAGAAGCTATATTAACAGAAGGTCAAGTAAAAGATGTTCTAAATAAAGGACATATTAATAACCCTGATTTCTTAAAAGAATTTTATAAAAACAGATTTGGCAGCAAATTTATGGATCAATATACATATGTTGCACAAAATGATTTAGACGCAATTAAAAAAGAATTAATTGATTATGTAAATTCAATTATTAACACAGCTAAAAAATCTGATGCCAAGGAAGTTACATTAAAAATGATAAGAAAAGCATCAAATAATAACTTAAAAATGAATGCTATAAACTGGGGTTCAGGTTTTGTAGTATCGGCATTATTCTTATCAACAATAATACCAAAACTTCAATACCAAATTACAAAATGGAGAACAGGATCAAACGAATTTCCTGGAACAGCACAATATAGACAAGCAGAAAACAAAAAATAAATAAAAATATTTAGTCTATATATATGACAAATTATAATTACTTATTACCTATAATAGTAGAATGGAAGAAGTAGTTATAGATAAAAAATATAAAGACTTTATTGATAATCTTGTTGAACAAATTCCACAAACTTTACCGGAAGACATCAATGAGTTGCAAAAGAATTACCTTCTAACAAACATTCGCAAATCAGCAACTCTTTTAGCTTCTTCTATGCAGGATACCGAAGAGTTCAAAACACTTGATTTTGATAAACAAACTTTTTACATTCAAGTGATGGCTGAATGGTCTTTCCATAAAGAAATTGATTTATTCCGTTCAGGCATTCCTGCTAAATATTGGAAAAGTGTAATGCAAAAAATTTGGTACACAACTTGGGAAGTTATGTATGCTTGCGCTAAAAATAATGCACCGGAACCCGTTGTATTATCATTAGTAGAAAGATTCATAAATAGAACATACATTGATGCTGTTGATGAATTAAAAGAAGAAAATATTATAGATGAAACTACAGAAATTTTAGCCAAAGAACAATCTAATATTGAAAAAATGGCTCAAGAAGTACGTCTTGAAAGAAAAATAAGCCAAGAAATTAAAACACTTATCATAAGAGTAATTTTAGCCCTTTTAATAGCTGCAATTGTATCTTTTATAATTATCAAATTCAAAACCATTGGTTTAATAATTATATTAACATTTTTATTAGTATATCATTTTATACCAACAAAATATAACATATAAAAAAAGACCCTTTATTAAAAAGGGTCTTTTAATTAGTTATCATATTTTTACTTTACTACAATATTAACTAATTTTTTAGGAACAACAATTACTTTAACAATTAATTTTCCTTCAGTTAATGCTTTAATTTTTGGACTTTCTAAAGCTACTTCTTTCAAAGCATCTTGATCCAAAGCTTCATCAACTTCAATTTTATCTTTAACTTTTCCGTTAACTTGAACAACCAAAGTAATTGAACTTGATTTAGCAAGATTTTCGTCCCATTCGCACCAAGGTTGGTTATGAATTGAACCTTCACCACCTAACTCATGCCAAGCTTCTTCTGTTAAGTGAACTGCAACTGGTGACATAAGTTTGATAAGTGAAACGATAGCAAAACTTAGAACATTTTTATCTTCGTCAGACAAATCTTTTTTCTTAGCTTGCCAATCATATATAGCATTAGTTAATTCTCTGTATTTTGAAATTACAGTATTGAATTGGAAGTCGTTAGAAATATCATTTGTAATACCCTTAATTGACATATGAACAACTCTTACCAAATCATCATTATCTTTTTGTAATGGGAAGTTCAATTGATAATTAAGATTGATATTATTAGCATTTGTAGAAATTAATCGCCAAACACGATTTAAGAATTTATAACAACCTTCAACACCGGCATCAGACCAGTCAAAATCTCTAGCTGGAGGTGAATCAGAAAGAATAAATAATCTTGCTGTATCAGCTCCGTAATTTTCAAATATTTCGTCAGGATCTACAGTATTACCCTTAGATTTTGACATTTTAGAACCATCTTTTAATACCATACCTTGAGTTAACAAGTTTTTAAACGGTTCATCAAAATCTAACAATCCGCAATCACGTAGAGCTTTTGTAAAAAATCTTGAATACAACAAGTGTAATATTGCATGTTCAATACCACCAACATACTGATCAACAGGAAGCCAGTGATTTACTTTATCTTTATCAAAGCATTTTTCTGAATTTTTAGCATCAGAATATCTTAGATAATACCAACTTGAACATACAAATGTATCCATTGTATCAGTTTCTCTAACCGCATGCCCGCCGCATACAGGACAAACTGTATCTTTGAATGTTTTTGAAGTTGTAATTGGAGATTTTCCAACAACTTTGAAATCAACATCTTTTGGAAGCATTACAGGCAATTGATCTTCCGGTACAGGTTGAATTCCACATTTGTCACAATAAACAACCGGAATTGGAGCACCCCAATATCTTTGACGAGATATTAACCAATCTCTAAGTCTATATTGAGTTTTAAATTCTCCAAACCCTTTATCAACAGCCCACTGAGTAATTGCTCCTTTAGCTTTTTCATTTGACATTCCACTAAATTCACCTGAATTTACTAAAACACCAGGTTCAGTATAAGCTTCTTTTGAGCAATCGCTAGGATTTTGCGGATCTTCAATAACAACCTTCATTGGTAAATTATATTTTTTAGCAAAATCATAATCTCTTGTATCATGTGTAGGAACTGCCATAACTGCACCTGTTCCGTATTCAACAAGAGCATAATCAGCTGTCCATAATGGGAAGATTTCACCGTTAAACGGATTTTTACAATGTGTACCTAAAGGAACACCTGTTTTAACTCGTTCAGTTGATAATCTTTCAATTTCTGTCATTTTACGAGCATTTGCTCTATATTCTTCAACCGCTTGTTGATTTTCTGCAGTTGTTAATTTTTCAATATCTTTATACTCAGGAGCAACAACAAGATATGTAATACCAAAAACTGTATCAGGTCTTGTTGTATAAACAGGAACTTCCATTTTTTCACCGTTTGGAGCATCTATTACTGGGAATTTAAAAATTGCACCCTTAGATTTACCAATCCAGTTTGCTTGCATAGTTTTAACATTCTCGCCCCAACCAGGAAGTTTATCCAAATCTTCTAATAAAACATCTGCATAATCAGTAATTTTGATAAACCATTGTGATAAATATTTTTTCTCAACAACACTATCACATCTCCAGCACTTACCATCAATTACTTGTTCGTTTGCAAGTACTGTACCGCATTTATCGCACCAATTTACTGCAGCTTCTTTTTTATAAACTAAACCTTTTTTATAAAGTTGTAAAAATAACCACTGAGTCCATTTATAATAATCAGGTTTACAAGTAGTTACTTCTCTGTCCCAATCATATGACAAACCTAACATTTTTAATTGTTTTGTCATATAAGCAATATTTTCATCAGTCCAAGTTTCAGGATCTGCATTATGTTGCATTGCAGCATTTTCTGCAGGCAATCCGAAACTATCCCAACCGATTGGATGTAAAACATTAAATCCATTTGCTTTTTTAAAACGTGCAATAACGTCTGTGATTGTATAGTTTCTTACATGGCCCATATGCAACTTTCCTGAAGGATATGGGAACATTGAAAGAGCATAATACTTAGGCTTGTCTGATTCATCAGGAGTTTTAAAAGCCTTTGTTTCTTCCCAAACATTTTGCCATTTTTTTTCTATTTCTTGTGGAAAATAATTTTCTTTCATATCTTCTCTTACTCCATTCGTTTTCGACTATAAGTATAGCATAAAAATTCTTGCAAAAAAAAGCTGTCTAATAAATAGACAGCCTTTTTATAAAACTTCTTTATAAAATTATACAGAAGCTAATTCTTTACTTCTTTCTAACTGTAATGTAACAGTTGTAATATCACATACAGAAGAAGGTCCAAAGTATTGAATTGCACCTGGGAATAAATATCTGTCATTCATAGCCCAGTCTTCTCTGTTGTCTTGTAATTGTTTAAATACAGGACCATCAAGTCTTACAAGAGCTTTTTGAATAACAGGTTTCATTTCACCGTGACGTTTTTCCATATTCATCATCATTGTTAATGGAATACCGCCTGCAATCCATTGATCTGCTGGTTGAGTTAAATTTCTTACAGATGATAAATATCCTGTTAAACCAAAGTTAATCAATGCAAATGCATTGTAACCAAGAGAATAACAATAATCAGCATCAAAGTTTGATGGGAATGCACAACGTCCTTCATAACCAAAGAAGTGTGATTGTGCTGAGAATTTACCAATATATTCGCCTTGATCTTTTAATTCATCCAAACGAGTTGAAATCATTTCGATTAACAATTTTTCAGTTTCAATCTTAGAAACTTGAACATTACCGTGTGGGTCACGATCTGCAAGTAATTGTTCTTTAATCAATGCAGGTAATGAATTATAAACTTTTGCATTTGCAGAATCTAATCTATTTTCTACAATATCAAATTTTTCTCTAATTGTAGTTGTATTAACAAAACTTGGATCAGATTCTAAAGAAGCCATAATATCATTTAAGTTTGAAATCATTGAACCCATTTCAGGAATAAATTCAATTAAACCTTCAGGAATTACGGCAATACCAAAGTTTTTACCCATATCAGCACGTTTTACAATAATATTTGTCATATAATCAATGATTGAAGATAATGACATTTTCTTTTCTTGAACTTCTTCTGATATCAAAGTAATATTTGGTTGAGTTTGTAATGCAGCTTCTAATGCAACGTGAGAAGCACTTCTACCCATAATTTTGATAAAGTGCCAATATTTTTTAGCAGAATTTGCATCTCTTTGGATATTACCAATAAGTTCTGCATAAGTTTTTGTTGCAGTATCAAAACCGAAAGAAATTTCGATTTGTTCATTTTTCAAATCGCCATCGATAGTCTTTGGACAACCGATAACTTGAATACCTGCATTATTTTTAACAAACCATTCAGCTAATAAAGCTGCGTTTGTATTAGAATCATCTCCACCGATAATTACAACAGCAGAAATATTTAACTTTTTACATACAGCTAAAGATTTTTGGAATTGTTCTTCAGTTTCTAATTTTGTTCTACCAGAACCAATAATATCAAAACCACCGGTATTTCTATATGCATCAATAAATTCATCAGTGAATTCAACATATTTACCATCAATAATACCTGAAGGACCACCTAAAAATCCGTATAATTTGTTTTCAGAATTAGCATTTTTCAATGCATCATACAAACCTGCAATAACATTGTGTCCACCAGGAGCTTGACCACCTGATAAAATTACACCAACATTTTTAACTTCAGAAACTGAAGAGTTAGAAGATGTTTTAAATGTAACTGTAGGTTTACCATAAGTATTAGCAAATAACTCCTTAATTTGTTCTTGATCTCTAACAGATTCTGTAGCAGATCCTTCAACCAATTCCAATGAATTTACACCATTTTGTAAACTAGAAGGAAGTTTTGGTTGGTACTTTAATCTTTCAATTTGTAATGGTGAAAGTTTTGTCATTTAATAATCCTTTCCTTTTGTAACCGTGTTTACATGCTACATTGTACAACAAAAACAGATAAAGTGAAGATTTCAAGCTTTGGTTTTACATATAAAATTTATAAGTACACGACTTGTAAATATTAAAAAATAATAAATTTAGCTTGTTAAATTGTTTTGATACTTTATAATGTAAGTATATAATGTTGTGAAGGGAAATATCTATGACAGATAAAAATTCAAATCCGTTTAAGAACGAAAACGTTGTTAAAGATGAAGAAAATATAAACGAAGAACAAACTACAGAACAAGAAGAAACACCTGTAGAAAATTCAGACGAAAATAACGAAAAATTAAATAAACTACAAGAAGAATATGACAAATTAAACCAACAATATATTCGTCTTGCAGCAGATTTCGACAATTATAGAAAACGCCAAGAACAAGAACGTGAAAATCTTATCAAATTTGGAACAGAAACTGCATTAAAAAGTTTATTAGAAGTTCTGGATAACTTTGAACGTGGTCAAAAAGCACTTGAAAAAGTTGAAGACTGTGAAAAAGTTAAAGAAAGCTTTAATCTTGTACACAAACAAGTTATAGAAACAATGTCAAAACTTGGACTTGAAGAAATTAAAGCTCTTGGAGAAGAATTTGACCCTAATTTCCATGAAGCAGTTATGCAAACCCCAACAAGCGAACATCCTGAACACACTGTAATAACAGAATTGCAAAAAGGATACAAAGTAGGCGACAAAGTATTAAGACCTACCCTTGTTAACGTTGCTACTGCCGAATAAGATTATAAAAAAGACTTGAGGATTAGAGGAAGTAAAAAAGACTTATGGCAGATTATTATGAAATATTAGGGGTATCAAAAGATGCTTCAAAAGATGAAATAAAATCAGCTTTCAGAAGGAAAGCCAGAGAATTACACCCCGATGTAAACAAAGCACCTGACGCTGAAGAAAAATTTAAAGAATTAGGTAAAGCATATGAAACATTGTCTGATGACAATAAACGTGCAACTTACGATAGATTTGGTGAAGATGGATTAAAAAATGCAGGTTTTGATACCAATGGTCCATTTGCAGGTGGTTTTGGAGATTTAAATGATATTTTTGAATCATTCTTTGGCGGATTTGGAGGCTTTGGTTTTGGAGGCAGACCTGATCCAAACGCACCTCAAAGAGGTGATGATTTAAGATTTGACATAAAACTAAAATTTGAAGATGCCGCATTTGGTATTAACAAAGAAATAAAATTTGATCATCTTGAAATATGCCCTGATTGTAATGGTACAGGTGCAGAAAAAGGAACTCAAAAGAAAGCTTGTCCTCAATGCGGAGGCTCAGGACAAGTAAAAACAGTTACCAGAACACCTTTAGGTAATTTTGCACAAATTACAACCTGTCCTCATTGTAAAGGTAGTGGACAAGTTATTGATAAACCTTGCAAAACTTGCCAAGGTCAAGGTCAAATAAATAAAGAAAGAAAAATAGAAATAAAAATTCCGGCAGGTGTAGATAATTTATCCAAAATAAGAGTATCTCACGAAGGTGATTGCGGTATAAACGGAGGACCAAACGGAGATTTATTCGTTGTAATCCATGTCGAACCATCAAATTACTACAAAAGAGATGGTATAAATGTATTCACCGAATTAGAAATTACTCCTGCCCAAGCTGTTATTGGAGATGTTGTTACTATCAAAACTCTTGATGGCGAAAAAGAAATTCAAATTCCAGCAGGAATACAACATTCTGAAATCGTTAAAATTAAAGGTGCAGGTATTCCAATTATCACAAAACCATCACAAAGAGGCGATCATATCGTTGTTGTGAAAATTGTTATACCTAAAAAACTTAGTGATGAAGAAAAACAATTGTATCAGAGACTATATGAATTAAATGGTGGCAAAAAACCTCAAAAATCAATTATGTCAAAAGTTAAGGGAGTTTTTAGATAGTATGAAAAAAATCTTATTGGCAATTTGTCTTGGAATTTTAACATGTACTTCAGCATTTGGAGCACAAGTTCCGGAATCTGTGCAAAATTTTATTAATAAAGATTTTCCAAATACAAATTTCCGATTTGATGGTGCAATTATTTTACCTGACAATACAATGTATTTGCCGGTTTTTCCTGCAAAAACTCAAAACTTAACAGATTTAAGTATAAAAACTACATATCCTGTTAATACAACAATGAAACAAAAACCGGATATGATTATTTTGAATAATAATTATGTATTATTAAAAGTTCTAAATACAAATGGCAAAAAAACCGTTATAAACTTAACTGCTCCACCTGAAGAACTTCAAACAGGATTATTACCTCAAGATATTTTACTTCCAAAAGGTTTAGTAATCCCTGAATCACTAAAAGGTATTATCGGTAATATCGATGTAACAGTAGCTCAAGATACAGGTTTGAGAATAAATAATACAAGAAATAAAGGTAAAAAATTAACAACTCCTGTTGAACCTTTAAATGGTAAAACATTCTATATTTCTACAGGTTCAAATAAGAATATTCAAGTAATACAAACAAATACTAAAAATCCTGAATATTCACTTGCTCAAGATCATATTATCAATGATATGAAAGCTTATAATAACGAATTTCTTTTAGTAACTTATTTTGATTCTAAAACAATGAATGTAATTTCACTAATGGATGAAAAAGTTATTAAACAAGTTAATTTCGAGATTAATCCGGAACAAATCATTATAGATAAAGACAAAAAAATCGCTTATATAACATCAGGTTCAAACTCAAGTATATATATACTAAGTCTTGAAACTATGACATTGAAAAAACAATTAAAAATTAATGGCATGTGTGAAAAATTTACTCTTAGTGAAGATGGAACAAAAATGTTCTATGTAGATAGAAATACAAATGACATCTGGGCAATAGAACTTGATAACGATTTTCTTTTAAGAAATATCGGAAGTTTTCCAAACGTATCAAAAATTGCTTATGCTAATAATAAAATTTATATTATTAGTCGAACAAAAAACAGATTAGCAATTGTTGATTATGAAACATTGGGTTTTCTGTCAGAACTAGAAGTTTGTGAAAAACCTGTAGATTTATATGCTCATAATAATGAATTATTTATTTTGGGAGCTCAAGATAATATTATAGAAGTTTTAGACACTCAAGAAGATATTATTACAGACAAATTATTTTTAAATACAAATGCATTTGCAACTAAAATTACACCAATTGATAATAGTAATTTGATAATGATTACAAATGCAATGTCAGGTTTATATTCAGTAGTTGATACAGAAACAAAAGATGTTATAAAAACAAGTCCTTTAGATGTTCCTGTACGCACTATAGTAGTTACAAATAAGGTTAAAACAATAAAATAAAATGATTGAAACATTTGACAACACAACACAAGAAATTTTAAAAGAACTTGAAAAAACACAAAAACAATTTTGGAATATTTCAAGAACAACCGCAGAATTTTTATATAACTTAATTGTTGATTCAAAATCTAAAAATGTACTTGAAATAGGAACTTCAAATGGATATTCAGGAATTTGGCTTGCTAAAGCATTAAAAAAAACAGGTGGTAAACTTACAACTATTGAATTTTATGATAAAAGACTTGATATAGCAAAAGAAAATTTTATAAAATGTAATGTTGCAGATATAATTGAAACCAAAAAGGGAGATGCTGCAACTATTTTAGAATATTTACCAGAAGATTATAAAATTGATTTTGCCTTTATTGATGCCAATAAATCACAATATATCAAATTTTTTCATCTTATAGCACCTCATTTAAATGTCGGTGGTTACATAGCTTGTGATAACGTTATATCTCATGCTCAAAAAGTTCAAACATTCATAGATGATATAAATGCTAATCCAGACTATGAAAATGTTGTTCTTCCATTACCTGCAGGCTTATCTTTGGCAAAAAAAATAAGATAAATATAACAAAATAAGGAGTAAAATATGAGCGAAGATTGCATCTTTTGTAAAATTATAAACGGAGATTTTGGAACAGAATTTGTTTATGAAACAGAAAATACTGTAGTTTTTAATGATATTAATCCAAAAGCACCTATACATATGCTAGTTTGTCCTAAAAAACACATAGCTTCTTTAAATGAACTTGAAGATAAAAATCTAATGGCAGAACTTTTACAAACAGTAAAAGATGTAACCAAAAAAATAGGATTAAAAGCTTATAAAACACAAATCAACACAGGTAAAGAAGCTGGTCAAGAAGTTTTTCATTTACATATACACATCTTAGGTAACAAATAATTAGTTAAAACTTTGTTACAAAATCCAATTTATATTAAAGAATATTAAACAAACAACCGTTAACCATAACATATTTAACTAGATAAGGAGATATGCGTTATGGTAGATGGCATTGGCAATACCCCGAAACAAAATCAAACTCTCAAATTGAAAGGGAAAGACGGAAAAACTTTTGATTTGAATAATCTCAAAGGGCTGCAAAAAACAAAACAAAATGAAGCCCTGTTTAATATGTATGACAAAGATAAAAATGGTATTATCAATGAAGATGAAGCCATTGTTATGCAAAGAGATTTGTACTCCCTATCAAATGGTAATGGTAAAATATCCCAACGAGAAATGAAATCTCAATTTGGTGATAATAATAAAGCTGCTTTTGAAGCATTATCAAAACTTGCAGACCAACAAGCTGCATTAACAAAAGGATCAAACTATACAGAAGTTCAAGGAAATACAACAACACACGTATATAAAGGTACTACAGATGAGTATTCCTATACATACACTGAAATAAAAAATAAAGACGGAAGTACTACATTTATTGGTCCAGATGGTGATGTTGAAATACGACAACAAGACGGATCAAAATCTACTATTCAAAAAGATAAAACTATCAATATATATAATGCAAATGGTAAACTTACAAAAGTTATAACTGCGGATGGAGGAAGCATAGAACATTCCCCTGATGGAAATAAAATAACTATAAAAAATCCAGAAGGACAAATTACACAAACTAAAGAATTGAAAAACGAACAAGAAGTTCAAACAAATTATGAATACAAAGATGGACAAACTATAGCAAAAGAATACACAGGTGAAGGTCAAAATGCACAATTAACCTCAATTACAGTATCTATTAAAAAAGATGGGCATAATATTGATACAAAATACGCATCAGAAGAAGACATGAAAAATAACAAACCTTCAGAAAGTATTCAAGATGCCCACAATCCAACACTAAAAACTATAACAAAATATTCATACGATTCAGATGGAAATGTAAAAGCAGAAACAAAAAATTCAGCAGGAGAAGTAACAACAACATACAAAAATTCTTCCGGTGAAACAATTCCGGCTGAACAATTTGATTTAAAATCTTATTCATATACAGTACCTTCAGGACACAGTATTTCACAAATTGTTAAAGATGGTTTAAAACAACAAGGTATAGAAAATCCAACACAAGAACAAATAAATGAAGCTCGTCAACAATTATTAGAAACTAATAAAGACCAAGTTTATACAATGAAAAGTGGTAAATATAAAGGCAACAAATATTTCTTAGCAAATGCAAATATTACAATGCCAAAATTCAACCTAAACTCTACTTCTAATAATATTGATGGAAACAACGCTGAAGTTGAAAAAAATAATGGTCAAAAAACAGATACACCAACAGCGCCAACAGCGCCAACAGCACCAACAACTCCAACAGCACCGGCAGCACCGGCAGCGCCGGCAGCGCCAACAGCACCTACAACATCAGAAAACAATAATACACCTCAAACTAAAAATCTTTCACAAGAACAACTCCAAACATATTATGAAAATAATAAATATGTAAAAGCCTTTCAAAATTATATAAATAACGAAGATAATTTTGCTATACCAGAATATATGCAAAAAAATAATAAAAGCGCAAATGGATATAATAATCAAAAAAAAGAAATTATTACAAAAGATTTGAATAATTTCAAAAATTTAATTTCCAATTGGGAAGACGGACGTGTCGAACAAAAGAGTATGAATGGACATACGCTAACATTAACTCAAAAAATTGTTAATGGTGTTCCAAAATATGAATTCGATGGTGATTTATATGATGTCGGGCTTAATGGATTCCCGATACTAGATGAACAAATTTATGAAGAAAATTTAAAAACATTTAATAAAGGTCTGGAAATTTTAGAATAAAAATCTCATTTGAAAAGAAATTTTTATATGATAGCATTAGGTTACACAAAAATTTGTGTAACCTAATTATTTGAAAGAGAAAGGATAATAAAAAGGATGAAAAACGGAATAGAAAACGGATATTATCATGAAATTACCCCTGGAGGTTATGGAATAGCAATAAAAGCTGGGGATATATTATTTTCTGAACAATCACCATTTCAAAAAGTAGAAGTTTTTGAAACTGATTCAAAACTAGGACGTGTATTAACTCTTGATGATTTAATGATGACTACAGAAGGTGATGAATACCATTATCATGAAATGATAGCTCATATTCCAATGATGCAACACCCAAATCCAAAAACAGTACTAGTTATCGGTGGCGGCGATGGTGGTACTATCAGAGAAGTAATGAAACACAAAACTGTTGAAAAAGCAGTATTATGCGAAATTGATGGAATGGTTATTGAAGCATGTAAAAAATATCTCCCAACAATTTCCTGTGAACTTGATAATCCAAAAGTTGAAATTCTTGTTCAAGATGCAATTGAATATATTAAAGATAAAAAAGATGAATTTGATATTATCCTAATTGATTCAACAGATCCAATGGGACCTGGAGAAGGTTTATTTACAGAAGAATTTTACACTAATGTTAAAAATTCTTTGAAAAAAGGTGGAATTATGGCAGCACAATCAGAATCGCCATTTACTAATAAAGAAGAAATCAAAAAAATGTATAATTTACTAAAAAAAGTATTCCCTACAGTTGCAACATATACATCAAACATACCAACATATCCAGGCGGATATTGGGCTTGGGCATTTTGTTCAGTTGATGTTAAGCCTTTGGAATACTACAATGAAGAACGTGCTAAAGAAATTATTCCAACTTGCAAAATTTATAATAAAGAATATCATAATGCACGTTTTGCACTTCCAAATTATTTAAAAGATTTATTATAATTTGAAAAAATACATTTTCTAATGAGGAAAGTTCTAAGAAACTTTCCTCATTTTATTTTTAAAATATTTTGCACAAGGTTTTTCAACAAAATAATATGTAAATATACCAAATAGAATAATCACAATAAATAATAAAATTAAATTTAAGACTGGATGATCAATTACCCATATAGAATGAGCTTTACAAACATAAACATGCCATAACTTTAATATTAATTGATGTGTTAAAAAAATAGAAAAAGCAAACTGCCCAAAAAATACCGAAATATTATTTTCTAATATCTGAGAAAAATAACCTTTTTTAATAACAAATAAACAAAATAATCCTATAAAGGCTATAACTATAATTAAAGGATTATTATAATTTGTTTTATGAAAAC
>CALUYT010000033.1 GCA_944325085.1 Candidatus Gastranaerophilales bacterium
AAGTTTGCCCATTTTGGTTCCGGCTTTTGTATCGCCTATTGAAAATACTACTATTTCATAATCTGTATCTGTACTGTACATTTTTTTTACCATAGCTTACGATTGTTTATATTTCGCCTTTTATTAATAAATATAACTGATTTTTATATTATAGTGCCGGCGGTTTTATATTATTTATGCACTCGGGTAATTTTGTCGCGTTTGACTGGTTTAAGCATCGCTTATCCCTCGGATCTGTTTAGCTTTATAAACTTTCGTAATTTCCTTTCTACTAATTTCTGTTTCTGTCTATAATCTTGTTGTCGTTTCCCCAGACAAATGAGGAGCGGATTTCAGCGCCGACTTTTTCAATTAAATGGTCAGCATTTTCTTTTCTTAATTCATTAAATTTTTTGCATCCTGTCTGCATTTCATTTAAAAATTCATCAGCAAAAGCTCCGCTTTGAATATCTTTCAATAATTCTTTCATTGCCTTGCGCGATTCTTCTCCGATAACTTTCACACCGCGTGTCATATCGCCGTATTCCGCAGTATTTGAAATGGAATAGCGCATATCTGCAAGTCCGCCCTGATTTATTAAATCGACAAGAAGTTTCATTTCGTGAAGGACTTCAAAGTATGCCATATAAGGTGAATATCCGGCATCAACAAGAACTTCGAACCCTGCTTTTATCAGTGCAGATACTCCTCCGCAGATTACTGCCTGTTCGCCGAACAAATCTGTTTCAGTTTCTTCTTTGAAAGTTGTTTCAAGAATACCTGCACGTCCGGCACCGATTGCGGATGCGTAAGATAGTGCAACATCTTTTGAATCACCTGATGGATCCTGATAAACAGCTATTAGAGACGGAACACCGCGTCCTATCTGGTATTCGCTTCTGACAGTGTGTCCGGGGCCTTTGGGGGCTACCATAATTACGTTTACATCTTCAGGTGCAACTATTCTTTTATAGTGAATATTAAATCCGTGAGAAAACATTAAATATTGTCCTGAATGCATATAAGGCTTAATTTGATTTTCATAAACTTCTGCCTGTAATTCATCAGGTATTAATATTTGAACTATATCAGCCCATTTTACGGCTTCTTCTATACTCATAGTTTTAAATCCGTAATTTTTAGCTTTTTTATCAGAGTTACCATTTGGTCTAAGTCCTAATACGATATCACATCCGGAATCTCTTAAGTTCATTGATTGTCCGTAGCCTTGTGATCCAAAGCCAATTATTGCGATTTTTTTAGACTTAATTAAGTCTTGATTAATATCTTTATCAAGATAAATTTTTAAATTATCCATAAGCACCTCTATTTCTTTATTTTCTATCCCCGTAAAATAGACATAATTTATTATAACTTCAGTTCTATATTAGCACGAAGCTTGAAATGGGTAAAGAAAATTTTTAATTTGTTGTGATTTGATTTTCCCCAAGTATAAAAACATTCCAATTAGATGATTCTTGTTTTATTGGTTTATAAAAATCTTTTACAAGAATTTGTTGAGTTTGTATTGGTGTATAATTTTTTGATTTTAAGTATTTTTCAAAATTTTCGGCATTCTTTGTATATGTTTTTTGCTTTATTAGAGGGTAAAATGCACGTTTTTTTCTTGCAACTTCGCATAGCATAACATTTATAATATCATCATACTCAAAGTTGTAGCCGCTATTTGTTGTAATGTCAAAAATATAATTTAAATTATCTGTGGTTGTTATCGAAAAATATCCTAATAACTTTGCATTTTCTTCTATAATGTATCTTATTTTGTAGTAATCATTGAAACCACAGAAAAAACTTTCTTGAAATTCTTTTTCGTGTCTTTCTAAAGACGGTTTGTATATATTGATTAATTCAGAATTGTAAAGTTCTGAAATATTTTTACTATCGGAATTTTGAGCATATCTCCATTTTAAGTTAGATTTTTGAGGTATTGGTTTATCTATTTTCCAAAGAATTTCTGACGCACATTGTCTAAAACCGCAACCGTTTATGAAAAGGTTAAATAATTCATCATGACACTCATCTATTGTAACCGTAAATGATGTAGCTCCTTTTCCTCCAAGTTTTTGTATTACAAATTCAACAAGTTGTTTGGCAACTTCATATAAATTTTCTTTAAAAATAAGTCTTGTAATGTTTATTTTATATGGGTTACCTGGGGTTCTTGCTGTTGTAATAAGTCCTAATATCTCATTTTGGTTTATTAAAATGTATGATTCCGATTTGAATTTTAGTGGTAGTGGAAGCATTGCATTTATAAAACCGAAAGGTTCTTCCATTATGGATTTAGCTAACTTATCATTTTCATCATTGCAAAGATATGATATTAATTTTTTTATTTTGTGGCTATCCAGATATGTCAATCTTCTTATTTGCATATGTATATTATATATTTTATTTCAAAGTTGTGCAAGGTTATTTGCTATAAACAAAAACAACGGTGAACATTTTGTTCACCGTTGCCTTGTTATAATCTTTTAGACTACTAACTATTTTGCAGATGTTAATACATATTTAGCAGCATCAGATGCTGGTTCAACTGTTGAATCGTGGAATACGATTGGGAAGATATCTGTCATGTGGTTAGAGTCGTTTTTAACTGTACAAGGTTCATCTACCTTCATTGATGCAGTACCAGTAGCACCATTACCACAGTTAACTTCTCTGTTTGGTAATGTTACACCGTTAACATCGATAAAGCCCATGCAGTTTCCTAAACCTGGAGTGATAGAACCATCAGCATTTGTAGTAGATGTTGCTTGTGTTAATATAGTTTCATTCAATTGAGAACCAATTGGAAGTTCGCATCCCATTGCGCTTGGGTGGAATGCAACAATTGAACCGTCAGCTAATGTATATGCTCTCCAAGTTGTATAAGTTGCTGGAATTACGTTTTGGAAGTTTGCAGGTCTAACCATTGTATATGCTTGAGCTGTACCGTTAACGTTACGTCTTAAATCAGCAACTGTACCTTGGAAAGTTTGACCAGTTAAAGTACCATTTAAGATAG
>CALUYT010000034.1 GCA_944325085.1 Candidatus Gastranaerophilales bacterium
CAGCGGCAGACAAGTCATCAGGTGTTATTTGTCCTAATTTTATTAATATAGCAAAAGGATTTGGTATTCAGTCTTATTGTATTAAAGATGCAGAAAATCTTGATAAAAAGATACAAGATGTTTTAGTCTCTGATGGCCCTGCTTTATGCGAAGTAATTGTAGAACCTCATTATATATTTTATCCAAAGTTATCCTCACGGAAATTAGAAGATGGAACGATGGTTTCTTCTCGCTTGGAAGATATGTTCCCATTCTTGGATAGAAAAGAATTTGAGGAGAATATGATAAAATGAAGGAGTTAAAATCTAAAATTTCTATATTTTTAATAACATATAATCGCGCTTATTATTTGGAACGGACTTTAAAACAGATATTGGCTGATGATTCTCCGATTAAGGATTTTGATATAACTATATTGAATAATGCATCTACTGATGAAACAGATGAAATTATCTCCAAATATCAAAAGAAATTTCCGAACTTAAAACACATAAAACATCCAATAAATATTGGTGGAAATGCAAATATTGTTCGGGCATTTGAGCTTGGAGCTCAAAGTGGGAAAGAATATGTTTGGGTTCTTTGTGATGATGATTATTATGATTTTTCCAATTGGGATGAGGTTAAAAAGGCTATTAATGAAGGAGCTGATTGTATAGGTGTGGCTAATTATGTTTTTCCTCAAGATCAATTAAATAATCCGGCATATCAATTTCTTCAACTTACCTTTGTTCCTGCTGGAATTTATAAAACAAATATTATTACAGATACTGTTTTAACCAATATGTATGATACAGTTTATACTATGTTTCAGCAGTCTTGTATGGTGGCCTCTCTTATTAATAAAAATAAAACAATTGTTTTTTTACAAAAGCCTATAGTTAAGAACGGTTTTCATGTCAAAGATGAAAATGCTCCAGTATTGGATTGTTCTTATATTAGAGGTTCTAATTTTGATGAAGTTTCTTTTAGAAGAAAAGAACAAAATTGGATTATGGGTTTTTCCAATATAGTGCGTTTGCTAAATGACAAAAATCTGCAACAAGAATGTATGAAAGTATCTATTCTTTATCCAGATATTTGTGGTTCCTGGGACAAATTTTATAAATTTATGTGGCAATTACGAAATACCATATATTTTTATGAGATTATGGCTGTTTTGCCTCAAGAGCATAGAATTCGTTTATTAAATTATATTTTTAATCAAAGACTTATATTGAATTTTGGGCTTAAAAATATAAATAAGAAATGGTTGCAACAAATAATTTCATTTAGAAATTCAAAAGATAAAAAGCACAAAATAATTACTATCTGGGGTATGAAATTTAAATTTAAAAGAAAGAAGAAGATAAAAAATGAACATTAGCTTTAGTATAATAATTGTTACTTATAATAGGCATGATGATTTAAGGGAATGTTTGGAAAGTTTTAGAACTCAAACGTATGGAAACTTTGAATTGTTTGTTGTAGACAGGGGATCAAAACCTTCGGTAGCAGGAATCGTTAAAAGTATTAATGATAAGCGATTTTCATATATTTGTTCTTCTCAAAATATTCATTTTTGTGATGTTGTTAATAATATAATGAATAAAACAAAGGGAGAATATTTTTGTATTTTTGGTGATGATGATGTTATTAATAATAAGGCTCTTGAATTAGTGAAATTAGCTTTTGAAAAGAATAATGATTCTGATATTGTTACTTTAGGTAGTGTTTCACTATTACATGGAAAAAAAAATGAAGTTGTTTTTCCTAGTCATTTTTCCAATTGTATTGATTTCCCGTATTTTAAAAAAGATATTTTACTATATAAATTTTCGGGAAGAGAATGGATTGAGTGGGTGCTTTCATCTCAAAATATAGGTCCTAAAATAGAATGTAATTTTCCGACATATGTGCATCCATCAGTATTTTTTTTAAGAAAAGGAAAAAATTATAATAAGGTAGTTAAGGCTCAAGGGGGAATAGCTGTAAAACCTTCGTTTGATTCAGGATATATAGGTTTAGCTTTTTATACTAATATAATTTACATAAATGCCCCATTGGTTGTTGTAAAATTTGGTATAAATAATGTTTCTGTTGCGGAGAGACGGTTTTGGACGGAGGAAATGAGAGATGCAGAATATACTCCGCAGATAGCTCAAATAGAAAATAGAGGGGTAGATTCTTTAATTAGGGTATTAGTCAAAAATAAAATAAGTAATTATTATGATTTAACCATTCAACCTCTGTTATATAAAAAAATATTGCAATCAATAGAAAAGGATCCTGTTTGGGATTTTTTGACAGTGAAAGATTATTTACGATTGTTACCAGTGTATCTAAATACTTCAAAATTGAAGGTGGATGTATTGATAAGGTTTTTAGTATCATTTATTAGAGGTGCTTTCCTTCATATTTTTGGTAAAATTAAGAAAAAACAAAATACTGAAGTTCAGATGAACCTATTAAAAAAATATGAACAGCTTAACAATATAGATTTGAAGTTTAAAGAACAGATATATTTAATAAAATCTTTTTTAGAACGTGATGGTAATTTAGGATTAACTAACAACGTAAAGAAAAAAGTGTTACAACAAGTAGACACAAATCATATTATTAAAAAAATTATCACTAAATTTATTTTTTTTCTAAGTACTACAAAAGACAAGAAGCATAAAGTTGTTACAATTTTAGGAATGAAGTTTAAGTTTAGAATAAAAAAGAAGGCAAAAAATGAAAAATTTGGAAGAAAATTATAGTTTGCTCGGAACACTGCAACCCTCAGCCACTTTGGCAATTTCTGCCAAAGCAAAAGAGCTAAAGGCACAAGGGATGGATATATGTTCCATGACTGCCGGAGAGCCGGACTTTGATACACCGCAAGTTATTAAAGATGCCTGCATTAAGGCAATTCAAGAAGGGAAAGTGCGTTATTTGGCTTCTTCCGGTTTGCCTGAATTGAAAGCAGAAATCGTTAAAAAGTTTGCTCAAAATGGCATTCAGACCAAACCAGAAAATATCATTATTTCAACAGGGGCTAAGTTTGCCCTTTTTCAAGCCATTAGTTGCTTGTGTGGAGCAGGTGATGAGGTCATATTGTTTGCTCCTTTTTGGCTTTCTTATGAAGAGATGGTAAAAGCATCCGGAGCAAAATCTGTTGTTGTTCAAACCTCAATGGACAATAATTTTGCACCGACAAAAGAATCTTTAGAAAAGGCAATCACTGAAAAAACTAAATTGATAATCATTAATTCTCCCAACAATCCGACAGGAGCAGTTTATTCAAAACAAACATTACAGATGATTGCAGATATTGCCGTTAAACACAATATTATGGTGCTTTCTGATGAAATTTATGAAAAACTGATTTATGATAATCAAGTTCAGCATATAAGCATTGCATCGTTAAATTCGCAAATTGCTGATTTAACCATTACGGTTAATGGCTTTTCTAAAGCTTATGCTATGACCGGTTGGCGTTTGGGATATTTGACTGCACCATTGTGGTTGACTAAACGCATTTCTGCTTTGCAAAGCCATGCCACCAGCAATGCGACATCTTTTGTTCAATACGCGGCTCTTTCTGCGTTGCGAGGAGAGGCTAATGTTGATGTAGAAAAGATGATTTCTGCGTTTGGGCAAAGACAAAAATTAATATGTTCTTTGCTTGATGGAATTTCTCAAATTTCATATTATCATCCACAAGGAGCATTTTATGTTTTGTGTGATATAAGCAAAACCAATATGGATGCAGATACATTTGCAAAAAAATTGTT
>CALUYT010000035.1 GCA_944325085.1 Candidatus Gastranaerophilales bacterium
TAGACTTCTCATGTCTGTTAAATCTGATTTTTATAAGTTTTTTTCTATAACGATATAAATTAATTAGTTTATTAAAAAATTTGCAGAATATAAATATTTTTTTATTTCTGAATCTAACATATTTTGAAGTAAATACTGTTTTAAAATCCATATTATTGCATAATTGCTTTATTTTTTGTTTGCAATCTTTAATATCACTTATCTCTTCCATGCTTAATACAATACTGATATATGACAGTTCTCGTTCATATAATGCAGCAAGTATGTTAGAATCTGTTATATTTTCTTTTCTTAACCATTCATGTATTTCTTCACTTCTTACAAATGGAAGAGTATAATTTTTAAGAGCTTGTGCATCAGTTCTATCAAGAACTCTCCAGTAGTAATATTCCTTGTTTGTAAAACATATTTTCTGTGCTAGGCACATTGTTTGTACTTGAAATGGATTATCTGTCCACCCTGCACCTGGTGCTTCGATAAATTTAATATTATGACGTTTTAAAAATTCATTTTTATATATGCACGTCCAAATACTTGGGTGTAGTGCAAGAAAATATGGACATTCCGTAATTTTAAACGGACCTTTTGGAAGGTTGTATGACTTACTCCAATTTTGTGATTTCAATTCTTTGTAATCTTCCAAGTCATAATTTTTTATAAATTCTGATTTTACTATATCCGCATCGTTTTCTCTTGCAATTTTGTATAAATCTTCATACATTTCGGGTTTGATATAGTCATCTGGTTCTAATATTGCTATATACTCACCTCTTGCTTTTTCTAATCCAACATTACAGCTTTGACCGTAGCCACCATTTTGTTTGTGTATGGCTACAATTCTTGGATCTTTTTTTGCATATTCATCAATGATTTGTGGACAATTATCTTTCCCACCATCATCGATTAGTATAATTTCTATATCTTTTAATGTTTGATTTAGGGCGCTATCTATGCATTCTTTTAAATATTTTTCAACATTATATATTGGCACTATTATTGATATTTTTATATTGCTATTATTATTCATAAATTAAATCCTCTTATAAATATTTAAGTATATTTAAACCTTTTTTTAAGGCTTTTTCGGTGTCTTTACTAGGTTTAATATTTTTTTGATTGTCAAAATAAAAAGTACATTCGCCAAATTCATAAATATCAGCTGGTACTACATAAGCTGAACGTATTATGCAGTTTTTCTTTTCTATACTGCATACAGTATTTACTTTTTTATCAAAAACTATTTGATATAACTTTTCGTTTTTACCAAGACTATTAGGGCTTATAAATACTGTATCATTTTCAAGACTGCTATTTTTTACCTTTGAAGCAAATTTATATGCGATTTCTTTACCTGTATCACTGTACAATAAAGGAACATATTTTAGTGTTTTATTTAATTTGTTATAAGAAACCGTACATTGGGCATTTTGAATATAATCTGTTATATTGCTAGGTGATTTTTGAATAAATCTAGCTAAAATTAACATTATTGAAAACGGAATAAATATATTAACTAATACTCCGGCTATTGCCCATTTGATTTGAGTAATTTGAAAATCTTTTTTATTTTGTCTTTTATCAGCTTTATACGCCCATTCATTGCCTTTAATTCCACAGTAAATTTGTAATACCGTTAGCAATATCCAATTTAAGAAAAATGGCATTTGAAACCATATAAGTGGTATTGCTAAAAGTGTTACCCAAGCTTTGTATCTTATCCCCCAGATAAAAGTTAAAAAAAATGCGCCCCAGTTAAAAACTTTTAGGTCTTTTGTTATATCTTCATCTTTGGTATTAGATTCGTTTGTTCCTTCAATCATATATTAATTGTAGATAAATTCGTCTATATTGTCAATTTCATTCAAATCTTTATACTTGATATTTAGGATTATTTTATTTATTAGTACCTCATCATTAAAGTCATAAGTTATTTCTTGTATATCATTTCTGCCAAAATTTGAATTTAGTGAATAGATGTTGAATATATTAGCAAATTCACTATCAAAGCATTTTTCATGATATTGGTTCAATAGATTGTCAAATATAAATTTGTTAGCCCATATTACTTCAAGATTATGTGGATAAATTGCAGTTATATTTTTAATATTTATTCCTGCAAGAACATCACATATTCCTGATCTAAATGATACAATATGGTTTACTTTTTTACATAATGCTAAAAAATCCATTATTGGTAAAAATGTTGTTTTGTAGTTTTTATATGCTTTATTATTGCTGTTTATTATAACATTATAACCTTCATTTATAAGTCTATTTGCCAGTTTTTTCCAAAATTTTGGTGGTAAAACTCTATAATCAAACATTACTGCTTCTGGTATCAGTATGATTGATTTTTGCGCGTTTATATCAAGTTTTGCAATTTCATTTTGTGCGTTTCTTTCATTGTTTATACTGATATATGGTGCTTTCCTTCTTGCAGATAAGGGTAAATCGAGCAAGTTTGCATAGGAATCTGCAAATACATAATTTTTTTTCTTACCTCTGTAAGGGAAGTATATGTAGTTTATTTGCCCTTTTTGTAATTCTCTTTGTACTTGTTCGGTGTTTTGCAGTATGTTTAAATTTTTATTTGCTATAATTTCATCAATACAATTAAATGATTGCAGATAATCTTTTAAATGTGGTTTATCTGTTAGAAACACTATGCGCCCTGAGTGTCTTTTTTTGAATTCTTCTAGTAAACTAGCAACAAAATATATATCACCAACTCCGTTTCTTGAAAATATAATGTAATCTTCAGGATATTTGTTTGCGTATTCTTTGTTAATCAAATTGATGATTTTTTTATGAATCTTATCTTTTAGCTTTTGTCTAAATATTTTATCGAAGAATATAAATTTGGTAAATTTATCTAATATTTTTAAATTTTTTATTTTATTGTCTAATTGATTCATTTTTTACTCCATTATCTTTTTATTCTTAGCTTTAGTTTTATTCCTGCGATAGTTATAACCTTATGCTTTTTATTTGGTGTGTATTCATTTTGTATTGAAAATATATTTGTTATAAATTTCTTTGATTTTATTTTTTCTTTGTTTTCAAGATAATGTATTTTTGAGTTTATAAGTGTTGTGTAGTCATTGATTATTGCGTCATACATTTCTTGTTCAGGTGTTAATTTTTTTGTTTTAGGACTTTCTAGTGCAGTTTGAAGCCATTTTATAGAATCTTTTTTTCTTAGTGCAAAATTTTTGTTGCTTTCTGTAAAATCAAGTGGTTTTAGTATTTCATCAGATGTGTAAATATCATTGTTATTATAGAAAAATCTGCTTGATAATCCTGAGATTTTTTCTATTGACTTAAATCTTGATGGATATTCTGTTTCTCGTGGTATGGCTGCAAATTCTTTATTAAAAATAAGGGCAAAGCTTGTACCATGAAAAGAATCAGTTACTATAAATTTTGCATTAGCTATATACCAAAGCCAATTTTCAATTGACATTGGGGGATTTAAATTAATTGCTTTTTTTATTCCTAATTTCTTTTGTACGTGGTTTATTATTTTTTTATTTTCTTTAGTTGGCCACATTATGTAATAAGCTATGAAATCTTCTGTTGGTTTGTTTTCTGCATTTTGTGCCATATTTAAGTATTTTTGTTTATCTATACAAAATACAGGGTCAAGAACTTGAGTTGCATTATCTATGTCAAATGTATTTTTCATTAAATCAACACCATCAAATTCTCTTATTGAATGTTTGTCAAATCTGCTTAATTTATGTTTCACAAAATTAGTTTGTTCTGGGTTGGCTTCAAAAATGTTAGTAGCAAAGCTTGCTGCATATGATATAAGTTTGTTTTTATTGGCATCAACCCAGTTCATATAAAAAATCATGTCGTGAAGTTTACACGGGTAATATCTAAAAACTTGATCTGAACCGCAAATAAAGGTTCCTATTGTATTATTAAGCGTTTTTAGTTCTTCTTTGGTATTTATCCAAGATGTTCTTTTAATATATTTGTTCGCAAAATCTTCTGCAAAACTGTTTTTGAAATTTTCTCTTTCAAATGGGGTGATATAGTTTATTGTTAGGGCATTGTATCCTAGTTCTTTTACCATTTCATTAAGCGCATAATTGGTTAATATTGCCCCTCTATTATTCACAAACCACCAATTTATTATTCCTACTGTTGATTCTTTATTTGCTTCAATTATGTTCTTGTTATAGCTTTTTGTATCTATGTTTTTAAAAAAGTTTTTACAGGCGGGCGTTTTGTATATTTTATGTTTTACATCAATTTGCCAACCGGCGCTTTCTAGTGGCATTTGTTTTGTCTTTTTGAATTGATTTTTTATTTTTTCAAAAATTTCTTCGCCTTTTTCTGTATTAAGAACAATAGCTGAGGTCCCTTTATTATCGTTCATATCGGGTGTAAATTTATCAATTTTCCAAAAATCTCCTATTGTTATGTCTGCTGGGCGAGGAAATTTTTTGAATTTACAGTTTTCACATTGTGTTCCTTTAAATAGTCTATCAAGATATGGGGTCATATATTTTTTATCAAATATTACATTATTAGCTTCTGTAATTTTAAGTTGCTGAATAGAATTACCCCAGTTTATGTTTTCTTTACATCTGAATTTTATTGATTGTATATTATTTTTCCCATAATTTTCCTCAATGTATTTTTCAAAAACTTTATATGGGGGAATATAGGCACATATTAGGTCAATTGTGTATAAATTCTCATAATTCTTACCTAAATAGTTTAGTAATCCTGCAACTTGGCAAGGAACACCACTAAATAAAACTTTTCGGCCGTTATCAAGATGTGATTTTATTTCTTTATATAATGTTTCAGATATAAAACTTTGGACATATTTTGAGCCTCTTAGTTTTTCAAGTTCTTCTTTTTTATCTATAAGAATATGCTCAATCTTCCAGTTTTTATTGAAAGCTGCACCACAGACTACCCCGTGCGCTTCTAAAATGGTTTCTGCTATCAAACTAAATGCTCCACCTGATGAGCTTACTTGTCTTATTTCATCATTTGCCATTGCGGCATATACTTTTGGGGTTTCAAAATTGTTGTATTTGTTATGATCTACAGGGCATACTTTTAAGCATTTCCCACAGGATATGCATTTTGTTTTATCAATTTCGGGCTTGTAAAACCCTTCTTTGTCTTGAATTATCTTTATTGCTTCTGTTGGACAAATATTTGCACAAGCCGCGCAACCACAACATTCTTTAATGTTTGTTGTTATATTGTTTTCTTTTTCTAATAATGTATTTTCCACTTCCTTGCTCCTTAAAACTTATGTCCATTCTGAAATGTCTTTTTTAGATATCCCGTATGGATAACTTTTTCGTTTTGTTACATTACAATATTTGCAAAAGCTTGGACGTGTAGCGCAAAATTGTGCTATTTCATCAAAACTTTTTGCATTGTATATATCTATATAGTCTGTATTTTCTATTTTGAGGTTTTGATTAAAATATTTATTAAAATGTTGTGAATATGGGATTATTGGACAAGTGTATATTTTCCCAAGTCTAAGTGTTATACACCTATTAAAGTGATAACATTGTATAAAATCGTTTTTATTTACATTACCTTCCAGATTAAAGGGATGATGTACAGATACTTTCTCTGTAGCTTTTGTTCCAAACATATAAAATCTTTCATATTTAATGTTTAATTCTTTTGCTTTTTTATCAAACTTTTCAAAGTTTATATTAATTGGATATGTTGTTATGTATAGTGTGATATCGTTTTCTTTTATTGCCTGCCAAAGTTTTTCATTGTTATCCAGTAAAATACCGTTTGTAACAATGTCGATTGCTGTATTTTTAAAATGTTTTCTTGCTATTTTTAAGAATTCACATATATTTTTATTTAATAGTGGTTCTCCGCCTACAAGTGATAATCCTCCTAAATTACCATTTGTTAGTTTTGATAAACGCTTTATATCATTTTCAAAAGTTTCAATATCCAGATAAAATTCATTTGCAATTGGAGAAAAATGATCACAAAATTTGCAATTTAAATTGCAATGATCCGCCAAATTCACTTCAATTCGCATTGAGTCAGGAGTATGTGGGATTAATTTTTGTACACAATCATACAAGCTGTGCTCAACTATGTAGTGCTGTAAATCTTTGGATTGTGTTTTGAATGTATTTTTTAAGTTCTTTAATTCCTTTATTTGGTATTTTAAATGTTCATTTTCTTGGAGTAATTTTATATTTTCATTTTCAAGTTTTGGAATATAAACTTTTTTTATATACTTTTTTCGTAATGTATTAAAGCTAATTCCAAATATTTTATATTTTTTATGAAGATTATCCTCTTTTACTGTAAATAAATTATTTTTTAATTTCATACGAGTACCTTATTATTGGATTTTAGACTATTAATTATCTCTTTGTAGTTAGTAAATTTTTTAAATAATGTTGCAGTGCCAAGGATGTATCCTTTTACACCTTTTTTTGACCATTTTTCTACTCTGTCTGGAGTTACTGCACCGTCTAAAAAGATTTCAAATTTATATTTTGATTTTAGGTTTAGCAATGTTTCTATTTTGTTATCTACATAATCTTGGTATTGACGTCCTGCGTGTCCAGGATTTACGCCTAGTACCAAAACTCTATCTGCTGTATTGAGTAATTCAGAAATACTTGATATTGATGTTCCTGGATTAATTGCAATTCCTGCTATTGCCCCTGCATTATGTATTTTATCTATTGTTGTTGCAGGATCGGGATCTACTTCCGGGTGTATATAAATTACATCTATTCCAAGTTTAAATAGGATATCCAAGTAATTATATGGCTTTCTTACCATAAGATGAGCATCTACAATTTTTGAAGTCTTTTGTTTTATATATGCCATATCTTGATATCCCATACCAAAATTATCAACAAAGCTTCCGTCCATTATATCTATATGAAAAGCATCTATTCCTGCGTTTTCAAGCTCAGATACTTCCTTTTCTAAATTAGCGTAATTCGCGCACATCATTGATGCAGATAATTCAATTTCCATTATATTGTTTCTCCTATATTTGGTCTTGCTACGATAAATGTTGATGGATTAAGTGTAATTTGTTCATTTGGTTCAAGGATTATTGTTGAACCTGTTTGAACGATATTGTTATCAATATTACTTTTTCCTTGTAGTATAGTTAGGCATTCTATTGTGTTACTTGTATTAGTATATTGAGTTTCATTTTCAAGTAATTTAGTTGTGTAGAATCGCTCTGTAATTTCTTGTTTATTATATTTTTTTGATTTTGATTTTAATCTTGGATTTATCGTAGCAAGAGCTTTTTCAATATGTAGTTCTCTTTCATTTCCGTTTTTGTCTTTACGTTTATAGTCATAAAATCTGTATGTTAGATTACAATTTTCTTCGATTTCATAAAATAGAGCACCGTGTGTTGCTGCATGCATCGTTCCTTGTTCTACAAATACATAATCCCCTTTATTTATAGTAAGTTTATCTATAACATCCTCTTCAACTTTGTCTTGTTGTATTTTTTCCTTTATTTCTTCAATCGAACCTGCTTTGCAGCCATTATATAGCCAACCATTTTCAGGTGGTTCTATAAAATACCAGGATTCGTTTTTCCCAAATGGTTTATTTTCAATTTTATTTGCGTATTCATCTGTTGGGTGAACTTGGATACTTAGATCTTCTAAGGGATCAACAAGTGCTATTACAAAAGGGAAATTTTTATATTTTGACAGATGAAGTCTGTGTTTGTTATCTTCAAAATATTCTTTTAATGTTTTACCTTTATAGTTTCCATTTATTATTTTGCTCTCAAACTCCCCATTGGAAACTAATGAATATAAATGTCCTAATTTGGTTAAGTTTTCGTTGATGAATGGTAATAATTTTTTACCTCCCCAAATTGTTTCGTGCGCTATTGGTTGTAGAATGTACATTTGTATCTCCTATAAGTTTTTATCAATCACTATATTAATATTTGAAAGTCCTTCATTTCTTTTTGGACTAATTGCATAAGCGCATTTTAATCCGGAAGGTTTATCGTCATTGAATAATATTCTTTCTCCCATTGGCATTTCAAATAAAATTTCGTTATAGCGGATATTATTTTCTTTCAGAAACTTCTCAGTTATATGTTTAGCTTCTTTTTCTCTTGCTGTCATAATTATTACGAAATCATCTTGCGGAATTGCTTGTAAAAATTCTTTTGCGCCAGGTAAAAACTTATCTGCACCGCTTTTATATCCGTTATGCTCAACTAGAGTTCCATCAAAGTCAAAAATCCAAGTTTTATTAAGTGGTGATAGTCTCAAAATATTCTCTTTTAAAAGCATTATTCTCTCCTTCAATACACTCATTTATTAAATATAGTCCGTTGTAATATGCCAAACACATTGAATCATAGTCTTCCCAAGCGTGGCTTGCCAAAGATAACCAAATTATTGCGTGGATAAGTTTTATTTCCTTTAAATTTATATTTGGGATTTTGGAAATAAAATAATTTGTAAGTTCGTCCCAGCCTCCGGAATTTATTTTGTATTGAACTTCAAAATCGGTTATTTTTAATTCAAAGTTTTTGATATTAAATTGGTCAAAATTACCGGCTATTGAATAGTATAATTTTGCCCAGTCATATCTAATATCACCTAATACCTTTTGTGAGCCAAAATACCCTCTGGCATCGATAAAATAGATTTCACCTTTATCATTTATCATTGTGTTTGTTAGTGTGCAATCGCCATGTATTGGGCAGTAATAAGTATTAAGAAGTTGCTTTTCAACTAATTTTTTTAGCATACCTTCATCTGTTATTATATTTTTACATTTCTTACCGTTTATTGTTATGTATTCTTCATATGCAAAAGGTACTGCAGGTCGAATACTTCTTATTCTCTTTATAGTTTTTGTATAGTATTCTTCTTCTATGTCCCAAGAGTCAGATTTCTTTGTTTCAAAACTATGCATTTGATTTACTGCATTTATTAGTTTGTTTATAACTTCTTTTTTTTCGTTAATGTTTAATTTTGTATTAAAAATGTTCGTTCCGTTTATTTTTTCCATTGTTAGCGGATTTAGAGAATATATTTGAGGAATTCTATTAAATCCGTATTCTGTCATTTTTTTATACCAGACAATTTCTCTATCTATAAGCTTTTTACCTTCTTCTGTAATTCCTTTTTTTATAACGGAATTATCTGTAAATTCCATTTTATTATATGGTCTGCACCTGTTATTTGTAGTTGTAAGCTTATTTAAAGCTTCAAGTGTTCCAACTTCTTTTGAATGGTTCATTGATAGTGGGATAAAGTCGATATTTGATTCTTTTAGCCAATTGGTAAAGGATCCTGTTTCTGGTATATCATTTAAAACTTCTTTTGTACTAAAAATATAACAACCTGCTACACCCTCTTGTTTTGATGGTGTTTTTTCAAGATGTCCATTTTTATAACTCCAACTACAGGTAAAATCTTCTGATAACCCGATATAATTTTTTGTTTTGTCTAATTCTTTTATATCGAATTCATTACTAAGTAATAAATCAGACCATATAAGCATAAATTGCTCATTATTAGGTATAAATTTTAAGGCCTCTTTTATTCCACAAATATTACCTTCGCCTTCTGCTTTAACCAATATATATTTTGCCTTTGCAAATGTTGCTAAGTATGACTCTAGAACTTTGAATTTATAATCGCCAATTACGACAAATTCAGCTTCCGGATATTTATTAAACATATGAAATATTATTGGTAAATTGTTTACCGGTACTAAACATTTTGGCTTATTTTGTGTTAATTGCCCTAATCTTGTCCCTTTGCCTCCTGCCTGAATGATAATTTTCATCTTACTTTTTCCCTCATCTTAATCATTTTTACTATCTTTTCTATTATTTCGTTTTCATAAAGACTTGAGTACTCAAGTTCGTGTATATTGTTTCTATTTAAGTCAATATCTTTTATAGAATAGTTGTTTAGAACTTGAGATTTACTCATTTGTGGAAATCTATATCTCTTTTTGAATCCTGTGTATAAAATAATATGAGGATTACCGCTTTCAGAAAGAATTTCTGATAATCCGCTGCGTAGAGTGATTTTAGCATCAGCTTTTGATGCTAAATAATAAACAAAATCCAAATCCTTATTAGGTATATTTTTTATTACTTTGGTATTTAGTTTTTTTTCTAATTTTGACCAAAATTTTTTTGAAACATTCTTACAAGTATTTGCATCAGTTGAAATAAAGATGAATTTGCCCAAATTTCTTTTTTTTGTATATAATTGTACTTGTTGTTTTGTTTTATCACTTATTTTGATTTTATTAATGTCGTGTTTATTTTCTTGTGAAATTTTAAAATAATTTAGCATTTCGGATAAATAACTATTATTATTTTTATTTCTAAATTTTGTTTCTGTATCAATATAAAATTTTAGTGGAAATGCAATGTAATAAGTTTGATTATTTATTTTGAAACTCTTATTATTTATTTCATATTTTATGTTGGGTATTAGCGTGCATGAGATTTTTGGAGCTAACATTTTTACAAGTTGCAGATGTGATGGTTTTGTTGCAACTATTAATGTTGTGTCATTTTTGTTGATTAGCTTATTCAGCATATATTTTAAAAATAGATATGCTTCACCTAAATTAGACTTTAAAATAAATATTTTATTATAATTTTGTGGAATAGCTCTTGCTAATTGCTTTTTTACCGCATCTAATTTATTTATACTTTTGATTCTTAAACCGCAAATCTTTATTTCAATTTCGTCTAAGTCTTCTATTCTTTCAACAATTGCTATATTAAATATTTTAAATTTTTGGCTTTCTGCATAACATTTAAATCTTTTTTCTTTAGTTAATATATTTAATATATTTTTTTGCTTAAAATTATAGTCTTTTGTGATTGTACACATTGGAATGTTGGCAAGTGTATAAATTTCTTTATTTAGTTTATACTCTTTATTCAATAGTTCCATTTTATATGTAGCACTCCCTAGTTAGCTTTTGAATATATAAAAAGTCGGGAATGGTACTGTATATAGTACTGTTGATGTTCAATATATAGTGAAAAACACAATTGTTACCCATATCTTATTATCCCGAAATTATTTACTAGGCTATTCTAATATGCTCAACTTAAAAATAATTCCCTTTTAAGGGAAAGTTTAGCCAATCGGGTAATGTTTTTTTAATAAAATTTTACAATTAATTAGAATTTATAATGTTTTCAAAGTTTGTCCAGTTAAATTCTTTTGATTTAACTTTTAATTTCATATTGTCTAAATCAAGTTCTTTTAGCTCTTTAAATTGATTTTTAAATTCGCGTTTTAAGTCTAAAATTGGTAAATTAAATTCGTTTGCGAGTTTCTCAACTTTAATATCGTAATTTATAGCAAGAGTTTTAGCACCAGCAAGTAAAGCAATGATAATTGCATGAAATCTCATCGCTAAGACATATTTAGCGTGTGCTAAATTTTTTATAATATCTTCATCTGAAAGTTCAGAATATACAACTGTTTTTATATCAGGGTTAAGCAAATTCAATGCTTTTTCAAATCTTTTACAAATTTCAAAATCTATTTCTTTTTGGAAAGAATAAATCTCAATTTTTTTATCCGGAAATTCCTTTGAAACTTTTTGAGCAAATCTATCAATAAAATCTTCGCTCATTGTTTTAAAATTTCTAAGCTGAACAGCAACAACTTCTTCTTTTTCTACTGCAGGTATGTCTGATGAAAATATTGGGTCACAAAGTAAATCAGAAGTAATTCCCCAACTTTTTAGCAAATCATAGCTCTTATTATCTCTGACACTTACATATGAACATTTTGATAGCAAAGTTTTTGTCAGGAATTGTCCAAAATAATTGTTTATAGGTCCAATTCCTTGGGCAAATATTATAACTTTCTTATGCAAAATCAATCCGATAAATATTACAAAAAGATAATATATTAGGCTTTTAAAACTAGTCGTATCTTGGAGTAAGCTGCCACCACCTGAAATTAAATAATCAGATTTTGCAATAGCGCCTATAATGTCTAAAATTTTAAAAGTATATACGCTGCGAATATGCTTAAATTTGCTCATTGTATATTTGGGATCAGATGAAATTACAGTTATCCTATGATTGTACTGTTTTAATTTTTGTACAAGCACAGAAAGTATAGCTTCATCCCCGAAGTTTTTAAATCCAAAGTATCCAGATAAGACAAATCTTTTTTTTTGCATTATTATTCCTCAGATTTGTAGATTTTATATACTTCATCAAAATAAGGTATTGATTTTACTGCACCAATATCTTGAGCTTGAAGACCTGCTGCAATAGAAGCGATTTTAGCAGCTTCAACTGGAGTATAAGAATTAGCCGCAGCATGCAAAAATGCACCATTAAAAGCATCACCTGATGATGTTGTATCTATAACGTGTTCAGTGTAAAAAGGTATAAATACAGTGTTTCTTTGATTATTAACAAAGTAGCCTTTATCAGCACTAGATTTAATAACAATTGTTTGAACACCTTTATCTGATATCTTTTTCATTATGTTTTCCATAGAGTCAATTTCAAAAATACTTTTTGTATCGTATTTTGAACTCATAAATAAGATATCAGTAAGTTCAATTACTTCATCAAAAAATTCTCGAGCATCTTCCGGTGTTGAAATTGAAATAGTGTAATTAGGATCATATGCTGTTGTGATACCATTTTCTTTTGCTATAGTAAATGCTTTTTTTACAGCTTCTCTAGCGGATAATGATAGTGATTGAGTAATTCCTGAAGCATAAATTATTTTTGATTTCTTTATATAATCTTCATCAATATCATCTATAGTTAATTTTGCAGGGGCGATTTTCTTTCTGTAATAAATAAACTCTTTTTCTGCAGATTCAGCACGAGATACCATGTATAAACCATTATTTTCATCAACGATTTTTACATGTTCTGTATCAAGTCCTTCTTTTTCCCAGCTTGATAACATATATTCTTTAAAAGGATCATTCCCTAAAGCTGTAATAAATCCTACATTTGAATTTAAACGTTTTGCTGCTATTGCAACAACTAAGGTATCTCCGCCATAATATTTATGAAGACACTCTGCATTACCAAGTCTTTGATTAGTTGAGAATTCAACCAAGGATTCACCAATAGTAATTAAATCAAAAAATTTTTCTGCCATATTTATCTTAATTGCTCCAGTAATATTCTAGTACGCTCAGTAATTTCATCATAACTATCTGCAACAGTTAAATGTCTTCCGACACCAACAGCTAATGCTCCTGCATTTATATAACTTTGAACCTCTGATAGTTGAACATTTCCTTGAGGTATAACATTTAAAAATGGCATGGGTCTTAGTAAATTTTCTATATAACTTACACCGCCCATTGCTGTGATCGGATAAATTTTTACTACAGGAATACGTGATTTCCATGCATTGTAAGCTTCATTTGCAGTTGATGTACCTGCAATAAAAGGAACTCTTTTATCTTTTGATATTTTTAATAAGTTTGTTTGAAAAATTGGTGAAGATATAATCTTTGCACCAGAATCAATTGCAGCTTGAGCTTGTATTGATGTAATAATACCACCTGCACATATAATTGCTTTATCTGATACAGAACGTATTGCGTTGAAAATTCTTGGATTTTCAACGTTAACTTCCATCATATCTATTCCACCAGCTAATAGTGCATTTACTTTATTTACTACATCTTGCGGGTCTGTACTTCTTATTATCGGAAATACTTTATTCTCTTTCAGCTTATCTATTAAATTTATGTTCATAATCTATCCTTTTTTCAAAATTTATTATATCATAACATTAATATTGGTTAGGGAGTAGTTTATGAAAAAGTTTAAAAATAAATTGTTTTACTTTATGTCCACTTTGGTATATATATTTTTGGGCTTAATTGCTTTTATAATATCTTTTACTTATTTAGAGCCTAATTTTAAAGCTTTTTTTATAAGTAACTTCACTGCCTTAAGACCAAGTGCACAAAATATTGTTGATGTTGTGCTTGATGATGCGTCATTAAATAAGTATCCGTCTTGGCCAAAATATATGTACACTGAGCTTATTGATTATTTTTATACATATGCAAAACCTAAGGTTGTTGGTTTTGACTTTACAAATGTTGATGTAAATCCAATGTCAAAAGCTGATATTGATTTTGTAAATCAAATATCAAAAATGGATAATTTTGTTGCCGGTTTTACATATTCTACAAAGCCTTTAGAAGGTGATGATAAGGCTTATATGGATATGATAAAAAAGAAATACGCACTAAATGTTGATTATAAAGCGCTAGAAGCTCCTTCAACTTTTGAAAAGATAAATAGAATGCCTATACAATACACAGATGCATTAAAAAATATTGCATCTGTGAATATTAGTTTGGATACAAATACAACATATAAATTCTCAGGAATAAATGTTATTAAAATTGGAGATGCTTATTATCCTTCACTAGCTTTAAAGATGTATTTGGTAGCAAATAATACAAATGATGTTATTATTGATGATTACAATATCATCATTCCAAAAACCGGTCTAAAGATACCACATAACTTGATTTACAATACAGTAGTTGAAACTGATATCAAATATTATGCCCCTAAAAACGGCGGTGATGATGTTTATACACATTATTCTGTTTCGGCATATAAAATTATCGATTCTTACAGACATTTAAAGCAAGGTAAACTGCAAAAGGGAGATATTGATCCAAAAATATTTAAAGATGCAACTGTTTTATTGGGAGGTAATATTACAGGACCATCTGCCGATGTTGTTAAATCTCCTATTTCTCCAAGACACCCTGGTATGGATATTCAGGCTACTATGTATGATAATATTGCTAATAATGAGTTTTTACATAGTGCTGGGTTCCTTGTTCAATTATTTATAATTCTTTTATTATCTATTTATACTTTTATTGTAATCCTAAGATTAAAATTCTTAAAATCTTTGGGATTAGTCTTAGCTGTAGATTTTTGTTTCTTTCTTATTTGTTGTATAGCTGCTTATAATAGCTATATACTAAGCTTTATTAGCCCTATAATCGTTCAATTTGTTACATTGATTTTTGGATATTCTTTCAAATTTATATCAGAAAATCGTAACAAAGAAAAAATAAAACAAGCAATGGGCAAATATTTGTCCCAAGATATTATGAAAAATGTTGTTAGTAATATTGATGATTTAAAATTGGGCGGTAAACGTGCAGTAGTAACTGTTTTATTCTCTGATATCAGAGGTTTCACTAGTTTAAGTGAAAAAATGTCAGCAGAAGAAGTTTCTATTATTTTAAATGAGTATTTCGCAGAGATGGAGCCTATTATAACAAAATATAACGGGGTAATTAATAAATTCATTGGTGATGCGGTAATGGCAATATTCGGAGAACCGATTCAAGACATTAATCACCCGCAAAATGCTGTAAAATGTGCTTATGAGATGCTTAAAAAAGTTGAATATTTGCGCGAAAAATGGCTATATGAAGGTAAGCCTAAAATTGAAATTGGTGTTGGTATAAATACGGGAGAAGTGTTTATCGGTAATATCGGTACAGAAACTCGTATGGAATACACTGTTATTGGTGATACAGTAAACTTAGCGAGCAGAATTGAAAGTTATAATAAGGTTTATAGGACAAATCTGTTAATCAGTAGTTCAACATATTCATATATTGCAGGAATTGCAGACGTTATTAAAATAAGTGAAGTGCAAATCCGAGGAAAAGCTAAAAAAATGGATATATATGAGGTTCTAAGAATTGATAAAGACAGATAAACTAGTTTGTACTGGCAAATGATAACTCTTTTATCAGAATTTTGGATAATAGTTCTCTGTCTTGTGTATATCTGGCATAATCATTTAAAATTTCAAAAACCAGAATA
>CALUYT010000036.1 GCA_944325085.1 Candidatus Gastranaerophilales bacterium
ATTATTCTTGCGGGCAGTTAGACTTAAAAATCTAGCTTGTAATGCACTCATGCCCATGGCTGAACTTTATCCTTTCTTCGTTAGTTTCCTAAAAATATCATGTCGGCCCCTATATTACTTATATTTAGCTTTTTCTACTTCTTTTGTTACATTTCGTAATATTTAAAAGATGTATGATGTCTCTTGAAAAATAAAAAAAAAGATTTTATAATACTATGTACAGTACATTAACAACACCGAAATAAACATTCATGGGGACGTTTTGGATTTGACAGGATGTTTGGTGAAAATAGGTTGCGTGTCCGAGCGCTGTTCTCGGTTATCAACGAGCAAAACAAATTAAATGCTAAAGAAAATAATGTAATCGAAGCTGACTTCTCTAGAGCTGCTTATGCTTTAGCTGCATAGTCCTTTGATGAATAGCTACTTATAATTCCCATCTTGCCGGAGTTATAGGTCAATTATGCAAGACGCAGTGTTGTGATGATAGTAACAACATCAAGATAACTATCGAAGGTTTAGAGTTTCCTTTAAATAAAACCTAGGACTGATTTAACGGTTTAGTTACTTCCCGGAATCAGTTGAGCGAATAAGTGACTACGCACGTAGAAATTTATTTTGATCCATTTTGGACGTGGGTTCGACTCCCACCGTCTCCAGTATTTATAAATAGGAGGCATAAGAGGCCTCTTTTTTAGTGAAAAAATTCCCACACAGTGCAGTCTTTCAGGATTTTTAGAGAATTTCTGGTATGTAATTTTAAGAGAATTTTTATTTTTCAGACTCAAATTCTCTTTCTGCAAATAAAAAAGGTCCTTTTTATGTTTTAAATTCATATTTTATGCTAGTATTTCAACATGAGCAATATAATTATAGATTTATTTAGAACTGATAAACAAGCATTAGCGTTGTTTATTCAAGCTGCTGCCACTATAATGATAGGTTTGCTGGCCTGGACAGCGGCTAATGGACAGAATAGAATTGCTGAAAAATCTGCGAGAAAAGAATTATTTAAATTACGATATGAAAATCTTTATCAAGAAATTAATCTAATGTTCGAAAAATGCAATGAATTAGTATGTGAATACGATGATATAATTTATTCACATTCAAAAAAAGCTAAGAAAAAAAATAAAACAACTATTCAAGATATTCAATCTAAGTATTTTGAAATAAAAGATGAATTTAATAAAAAAATGCAATTTAATCAGTTTCTAATTAAACCAAAAGATTTTGATAAATTAGAAACATTTTGTGAAGAGTATCTGCATGAAGTAAAAAAATACCTCTGGGATGAAACAGATGATCAATGTTATAAAAATTATGGGGTTTTAACAAGATATATAGATCATCGTAATGTTATCCAAAAAATTTTAGCACCTTATTTGTTGCATGAGAACGAAAATTTTTTATCATTTTATAGTTATAAAATTTTTAAATATTTAAAATATCATATTCATTTATTTTTATTAGATTATTTTCCAACTTTTTGTGAAATATTGGGAACTATTTTACTTGCAATAATGCTTTTGGGAGGTGTTGCATTTGGACTTTTAGAGCTTTTAAAAGAAGTTTTAAAAGCTCCAATTTCAATAAAAAATAAGAAATTTAATATAGAGTTAAAAATGAAATCAAAATATTTACAACGTAATAGACCATGGCCTTTGTAAATATTACATTTTTTATTTACCTTCCACATACTCATCTGCCAGCTCAATAAGCTTCTTCACATTCAAATCAGGGTCTTGTGTTCCGTTCATTATGCTTTTTATAATTAAAGAGTTATAGCGATTTGGTGCTATAACTCTTTTGTCTTTTTTGTATATTATGTTTTTATTTAATTGCAGAAACACTTAGTTGCAATAATGGATATATTGCTTTTTGAAGTTCATATATTAAAAGTTCTTGGTAGTTTTTTAATGGTAATGTTATTGTAACTTCTTGGGTAAGTGTTTTTTGTGTGATTTTTTTATTATTCTTATATGTTTCTACTCCTGCAAGTATTTTATAAGTGTTGATTTGTGTGTAACCTTCTACTTTATGTTTTTTAAGGTTGATTTTGTAGATAGGTTTTATTATTAGATCAGAATTATTTTCTGAGATTTTTAAGTTAGTTTTAAACATTGCTGAATTATTTATCATTGCCACTTTATTAGTAATAATACTATTATCTAGAGCTAAAGGTTTTTTAAGTCCAGCACCTAAAATTGGTAATGTAAATTTATCTAAGTTGGTAAGTTCAATTTCGTTACCGTCCATAGCCATATTATCTGTAGAAACTTGATAAAAATTAGAACCATTTGGAGAAACAATTATTGTAGATTTTGCAATATTTGATTTTGATGGTTTGTCAGCATTATCAAGATAAGGAAAATCAAATTGACATTTGGCTAATCCATTTGAAACTTCTATAACATTATATTTATACATTGGTATTAAATATTCATTGTTATTAGCTTTGATTTTTTTGTAGAGTGTAATGCTATTACCTTCTCTTAAGTTCTCAGTTTTATCTTCAAGTATGATTTCGTTATTGTTTATATCTTTGATTTTGAATTCAAATTCTTTAAAATTGATTTGTTCATTAATTTTTTCAGAAAGTTTATCGATTAAATTTTTTGATAAAATTTCTATTCTATCTTGGTCAGATGCTCCATATTGTTTGTTACTAGCTCTACCATCAGAAGTTTCATCAGCACATTGTGAGAATACAATTTTCCCTGATTTATCAAAAATTGTACCGCAGGCCATCATATTAAAATATTCATTTTTTAAACCTGTTCTATTTAAGGTTATACTTGCTTTTATTGGTTTTGTAAATGTGAAATATAAAAAATAATCCGGCAAATTCCTTTGCAGTTGTTCATTTTCTACTGATGTTAAGTTATTAAGTTTGAAAACGGTGCTTCTCATTGTATTAAAAGTAGGATTTATTGTTAGAAGATTTATTTTTGAATCTTCGCCAAGGCTACTTGATAACAAATCATAAATTGACTCATTTGCAACATCATTTATTAGTAGAACTTTTGGTTTCTTTATTTGATTTATACCACCATTATTTGCTTGTTTTATAAATGTTGTATTAGGTGCAATATTGTATCCAAATTCGTTTTTACCAATAGAATAACCAACAGTTGAGTATATGACAGAGAGTTGGTTTGAATTTTCATCGAATAATTCATCATCTTCAGCTATTCCAGATTCTGATCCTATGTCTAGAATGTATAAGTTTTTATAATTATCTATGACTTTTACTGGAATTTCAAATGGATGAAAGTTTGCTTTGGATTCTGTTATCAAATTGTCTATAGCTTTATTATAATTTTCTTTATAAATATTACTGATTGTTTTATAGTCGTCAGTTAGTGTTGAACCATATATTGTTTTAGAATTTGAATAAATAGTTTCACCACTGATAATATTGACAAAGCTTAAACTTAAAGTTAATGGTAAATAGATAATATCTCCATTTGGTCTTTTATCGATATATTTTGATACTCTAGGAATACTAATATAGCTGACAAGTGTTTTATATTTATTTAAATCATTAATTTCATCTATAGAATTTGCAAAATTGCTTTTGTATTCTTGGATAAATTTACCAATGAACATATCTTTGTTTACCTTATTGTCATATAAGGTTCTAAATTCATTACTTGTAGTGCCATTTGATAAAAATAAACCTTTAACAGGATATGTTTTGATTGGATTAATTTCACTACCATAAGAGAAAGGGGGGCAGAGAATTAGTGCCCCCAATAAAAAAATTATTAGTTGTTTCATAAGTTTTCATTTCCTTTGATTGGTTCAAAAATAATTTGACCACGATTAATTGTAAAATTGTAATTGTTAAATTTTGCAGAAGTATCAACTAATTGCATAAATATAGTGTCACCGACTGGTTCTGAACCATTGTAATTAACAGTATATTCTAATTTGTTATTATCTGATGATTTTAAAGAAACATGTTGAATGCCTTCAACTGTTTTGAGTGATTTGGTAATGTTAACTCTTTCTATAGGTAAGAAATTACCTTTAACTTCTAAAGTATATTCTGTACCATACATTGTGCGGTCTTTATAATCATCTTGAATTTGTTTAGCTAATTCATTCCCAAGTCCAGTACCAAGTTTAGCAGCAACGGCACGTCGTGCTGTATCTGCAGTATCGCCTACTGCTGAAGCTTGGAATGTTCCACTTGCAATAGCTTTACCATCTTGAGTAGAGTAAATAACCATATTCACAACACCGCTACTTGCTCTCATTCCGGTGCTTGCATCTACTCCATTGTCTGTAATATAAGAAATACCTATTGCAAAGAAATCTGCTTTTGCATCAGTTTGTGCATATTTTACGTATTTAACTAATTCTTCAGAATTTGATAATTGATCTGATGATATAGGTTTGCCTTTAAAATATTTACTTTTAAACATGGCATTATCAATAATTGTTATTCCTGAATTTTTAAAAGCTTTTTGAAGTTCTGGTAAGGTTAAGTTAATATTTTGAGCTTTTGGATTTTTTGGTGCATATTCCTTCACGTTTTGGAAAAATTCACTTTGATTTTTTGAATAATCTACATAATTTCCATAATTGGCAGAAGTTGAACTACTATCTGAGGATTGGCCATATCCTGCGCCATACCAATTTCCGTATCCTGCTGAACTGTTGGATTTATTTGAATCTTTATAAGAAGCTTTTACAGTTTCTTTATCTCTTTCATTGTATTTGTAATCGTATGTTGTTACTTCTTTTGTTAAAACATTTGTATGCATATCACTTGGAGTTGTGAAAAATTCGTCCATAACCACAAGTATATTTTGAGATTTTACATCAAGTGCATGTAAAGCAATACCTAGGTTTGAGATACGTTTTCTAAATGCTGTTTCATCTATTGTCATAACTACGTTGGCTACATAATTGTTATCAATTACTTCACCTTTATAAGTTTTGTTAGTCGTAAACACATCTACTTGAGAATAAATCTCATTTAATTTAGCTGCTACTTGTGGATTTTGGGTGGCATTTACTCCTAAAATATCATTTACTAAATTATCTATTGCATTGTGATCTGCTCGTTCTCTAGCTAGAGTTACAACAGCTGTTCTTACAGCTCCTGAAAGACGTTTATCTTCTTTTTTTCTTTTTTCCGCTTGTCTACTAGCTTCTTTAATTTGTTGAGTGTGCATAAATTCTGTTTTTGAATTGTTTGCTTTTTTATTCATATAAATATCTTCTTGTGTACGAGTAGCTTCAATATCATATCCACTAAGAGGTGCAATTCCTCGACCTTGTGTAGTTACTTCAAGAGCATACGCACTTATAAAATATGAATTTATAACAAAACCAATCCCTAAAATAATTGATAAAACTTTTTTCATACTTTCTCCTTATAAAAAAGAGCAATATAATATTTATATTGCTCTTTTAGTTCTGTTAATTAATTATTTTTTTAAGAAATTTACAGGTTTTATTTTACTTGTAGATGCTGTAGTTGGTTGTTCTATTGTAATACCAACTGCTTTATTTATTTTTTTAAGTTGGCTAATTGATTTAGTTAAATCACCGGCACTTTCTTTTACAAGTGATCCTGTATCTTTCAATGCTCCAACTTCAAATACTAAAGGTGCTGCAATTAATGGATTTCTTGAAATGTTAAATCCAAGTTTTGTACATGCAAGAGCAATTCCTGTATATGAAGCTGCACCATCCATAATCTTTTGTACTGCATCTGTGTATTCTTTTTTCTGAGCTGGAGTCATTTTATCAAAACGATTTTGTAGGCTACCATCAGCTAAAGATTTATCAATGGTTTCTTTTGCCAGTTTTTTATATTCTGCGGATTTTTCTGATGCAGATAAATCTTTGTTATTTTGTATTGCATTTAAAGAATTTAAATCTTCTTTTGTATAAAGAATGTTTGCTAAAGTGTGGCTTGCACCTTTAACAGAGTGGTCAACATCAGCAAGTTGTTTATTGATGCTACCAACAACACCTGTTTCTGGATATATAACTCTTTCTGCTTCAGGAACTGTAATTATAACTTCGTTAGCTTTATTAGCTTTTCTTATTGCTTTTTTAACTGTAGCATTAGTTCCTAGATTCTTTTTGATACCAAGAATTAAACCTGCAGCATTTTTTAATTCATCTTTTGAAGATATTGCACTTACATCTCCATCAACAATTGCTTTTAATGGTGCAGTAATTTCATTTGATACATTTTTATATCTATTGTCAGCAATTTGTACTTTTTGAGCTGCATTATAATACGCTGCTTTTTGTGTTGCATTGTATTCGGCATATGTTTGAACAAAAGCTTCATCACTTAGGGTAGTAACTAAAGCTTCATTAAGTTTTGTATCTTGTTCTTCGCCTTTTAAATTTTTGATTTCATTGTATTGTTCATTTGATAAAATAACTTTTGCTAATTCTAATCTTGCTGTTTTATCATAAGCTTTTACTGCTTCTAATTTTTTTGATTGTTCTGCTAGTTTAGCTTGATATTCTTTCTTGTATTTTTCATTTGCAGCATTTTGTGCTGAAGCTTTTGCTGAAGTTTTTGCTGTTACAGTAGGAGTAGTTTTTAATCCTGTAATTGCTGGAGTTTTTAGTTCAATAGCATTTACTGCAGTAATACTTGTAAAAACCATACCGGATGCTATACAGCAGGTTAGTAATAACTTTTTCATAATCTTTCTCCTTAAAAATAACTACCATAATTACATATATTTACTTTTTGTATTAAGTAATATTTGTAACTACATGTAATTTAAAACAAAATAAAGTTATAATCAATATATGTGACTTTTAACTACATAATTCGTCATATATAATTACTGTATTGAGTAAAGTATAAATAAAATTTATAGTACCCCAGTAATTATAATTTAGCTATTGAAACATACAATTTATTCTTTTGAATAAGGTATATTTTCTGTTAGAATCTTTATTGGATCTGAATTTGTATTTAATTTATCAAGTCTGGTATAATAAATATCAAGTTTATCCATTTTCATTGCTAGAAAATATTCTTTTAAATCATCTGAGATTTTTGGGTTTTTTATAAATGTATTTAAGAGTTGCAAATAATCATTAATATTATATTTTTTATAATTTATTGGTTGTGAGTATATTATATTTGCATTAGGTATATATGGTTGTGTAAACTTTTCTGTTCTTTGTTTTTCTAAACTTGCCATTGATGATACAAGGTGTATAAAACCTTGTGCACTATTTAAGTATTTTGAAGATATTAGTTCTTGAAAATCTGAATTATTTTTTATTTTATTATATGTTGTTTCACAATTTATATAAGTTCCATACTTTGCAAGTTGTTGTAATTTGTTTCTTTTATATAATAGCTCATTTTGAGTTTTTGTATCTAATCCAAATTCATCTTGTGCTAAGTCAGGATAATATTTTGAATGAATGTCAGTTAAATTTTGAGATGTTAATCCATTTAAGTATTGTATAGGATAATTATATGATTGTGGCATTGATACTGGGTTATATATAATAGGTTGAATCATTTGTTAATATCCTTTCTAATTTGTGACTTGAGCATTATTTACTAAATTTTTCAAACTTTATCCTTGTATTCTTTATATATTTTAAATGTCAAAAAATATATTTTTGCTATTTTATAATAAAATTTTTAATAAGTTAATTAAGCTAAAAATGTTTAATGTTGTGGCAATTTATGGATTTGTTCCTGTAAACTTTTGTATCATTTAAGCACTTTTTTAAGGTTTAAATATTTTATATATATAAGGGGAATTTAGGCAAAAGATATATGGGAATATCAAAGATAATAGGTTTTGCGTTTAGACAAGTAGCACCTACACAAATAAAGGGTGCTAATGTTATGTATGTAACTGATCCATTGCAAAAAAAGGTTACTCAAACTATAGCGAAAAGTGTTGAAAATCTAACACATATTGCAATTAATATTGAACCAGAAGAAGTTGTAAAAATACAAAATCTTTCTAATCAAATAAAAAGATATGGGCTTTCTAATGGTGATTTTAAATATTATACGGCAAATGATCCTGGATTAAATTTATTAGCAGATAATAAGTTTATAGATGCAGCTTTAAAACGAAAAAATTTAGCTCAATTAGATCTTTTGAGTAAGGTTACAGAAGAAAATAAAAAAATATTTACCAAATTTTTGAAAGATAAGAATATTTCAGATGAACAACTTGAAAGTATTGTACATTTGATAACAGAAGAAAATGCACCGATTTTAAAGCAACTGCTAAAAGATAAGACTTTTAATTTCAAACTATTATCATCTGTTCCTCAAACACATTTTAGAATCGATAATATTGATGTTCTAAAACAGATTTCTAAAAACGGCAAAGTAAGTACACAAGAAATGTTGTATATTATGGCAAGCACAAATAAAAGTAATTCTGATATTGCAATCAAGTTACTTGAAAAAGCCGGTGATAATTCTAATGGTCTTAATTCAATATTAGGTTCTGTATATGCTCCTGCAAAATTAAGTGCAGAAGAATTAAAGAGTTTTCAGTTGAAGAAACAATTATTATCAGAACTTTTGGAAAATCCTAAATTCAAGCTGGGAGCAGATGAGAAAGGTATGGAAAATTATCTTATATCAAAAGTGCTATCTGTTGTAACTCCTGAAAATTCTCAACTTGCAAAATCTGCGCTTATTGAACGTAATATCGATTTATATGATTTATCTAAATTTTTAAAAGACGTGACAGGAGAAAATCAATCTGTTGCAAAACGTATTTTGGCTTATGCTTCAAAAGATGTTCCTCTACCAAATTTAAACTCTCTTGATTTAGATTTGGCTACAAAATATCTAGATGAAATTTCAAAAATCAATAATCCACAAGTTCAAAGTCAATATGTAAGAGCTATATCCGACATATCTAAAGATAATTTTGATGAAGTTTTACAGATTATAAGAACAACATCGCCTGAAAATTCAAAACATGCAAGTTCACTTATTTCTTGTATTAATAGAGGTTTAAAAAAGGATGAAGCTGAACTTTTGATTAATATGATTGAACAATCAGGTAGAAAGTTGAGTATTGATGATGTTGTAAATATTGCTGTGTTGGGTAGTGGCAATGATGTTCAGGCATCTAAATTTTTGGAAAGAATTTTGAATAATAAATCAATATCTGATCATCAATTACAAAGCATAATGTGTAAATATTATGGTGTTACAAATAAAATAAAAGATACAGAATTTCAAATTCCACTTGATCTTAAACGTCAATATAGTAAAGGGTTAATTACTCAAGCCGAATATGACAAGGCTATAATGGACTTATATGAAAACAACTTGAAAAAACAAGATGAATTAGTTAAAACTCTTCCTGATATATTGGATAGTCTATTTAAAAATAAAAATTTAGATTCATTAGAAGTAGAAAATATTTTTTCACAAATTACTCCAAAAAATATAGAAGTAGTTAAACAATATGCACAAAATCCTAAAATTTCAAAAATGAGTTTAGGAATTATTTCTCCTGAGAATATATCAGAGGTTGAAAGATTAGCAGATATTAATATTCCGAACACAATGCAAGGGACTTTGTTGCAATCAATTCAACAGGCAGGTGGAAATAAGGATAAGTTCTATGAAGTTTTGCCGAAATTGTTGCCAAAAGAGATAGTATCTGACGGAAAAAATATTAAAGAAGTTCTTTCTAAAATAGATGATAAAACAATAAAATATATTGATGAAATTCTTCAAAGGGAAGATTTAACATTGGCACAAATTAATTCATTGCTTAATGGACTTCACAATAGTGCAAATGTTGAAAATATTATGAAACTTGTTAAAAATAGAAGTCTTAAACCTGAATATTTCACTCAAATATTAGAACCTCAAGTATTTAAACTGTACGAGAAAAATCCTGAATTAGTAGGCAAAGCACTTGATTTAAAAGTTCCTTTATTGGTTTCAAATCCTAAGTGCAAGTCTCTTTTTGGTAGTAGTACTGTTTTGATTACAGACGTTATTGGAGAAAAACGATTAGCAAATATTTTAAAAGGTTTGGAAGAAGCAAAGGTAAAATACAATGCAGTTCCGAAAGATATTTTAAGTTTTAATAACTTTGCCAATGCTAATGATAGATTTATTACGTTAGCAGAATATGCTGAGAATAGTTCATTATATTTCAAATTTGATAAGAAAACAGGTAAACTTGTCAGCATAAATCAACCATACAAATCAATAAATGTTTCTAACAAAGCTATTGTTGAAGATTTTGTTTCCCAAGATACTAAATCAATGGGTAATAGTGGGCCATATAGAATCAGTTCAAGTGTAAATGGTAAAAATGGTAAATATGGAATAACTTATACCGAATCTGCAATTAAAGGACAGTATGATATATATCGTACAAATCCTGATGGCTCTACAATCAGAGTTGGGCATTCACTTATTACTCCTAATGGTGCAAAACATGTTAAAAGAACATTAACGGCGCTTGATGGAAGTAAATCAACTTTAGCATTTAGAGAAGATAAATTGGGGAACACTTATTTACATAGTGTTATAACTGATAAAAATGGACAAAAATTATCCGAAATAAAAAGAACATTTAAAGTCCTATCAAAAAATCATTTTGTATCAACAAAAGATGGTCAGGCTTATGACATAGTATTTACAGATAAAAAAGTTGTAGTTACAAAACTTGATAATGCAGGTAAGAAAACAAAAGAAAAAGTACAATTTAATATAAAAGATATTTCTTTAGATGATGCAAATCTAATTATGAATGAAACTTCAGGTATGTCTGAAGATGAAATTCCAAAAATTGCCGGTATCTTTAAACGATATGGAATAGAACCAATGACAATAGACAAAAGTTGTGTTGAAATGTTGAAAAGATTACCAGGTGATGAGTGGTTTGTGATGAGTAAACATGCTCAATTTATAATGCCGCAAAACAACACCCCTGGAAATGCATGTTTTTGTGGAAATAGTATATTTGTATCAAAAGAACTTTCTGATAACTTGGGTGTCTTTTGTCATGAGTTAGGGCATGCAAAATTTTATGGTTTTGATTTAGCTAATGACAAAGAACTTTACAAAATTTATAATGCAGAGAAAAAAGCATATACAGCTAATTTCCCTGAAGCAAGAATTAAAATGACAGACTATTTTTTAAATGACAATAAGCAAACAGCTAAAAAAGGATTAAATGAAATGGTTGCCGAAACAAATATGATATCGGACACCATTCAAACGGCTGATTTTATTCAAGATAGAACAATATTTATGGAAGAAAATTTCCCAAAAACAATAGCATACTTAAGACAAAAATATAATTAAATAATCTAAATTTGTTGTAATAAAAATTGAAAAAACTGCCAAATTATTTTGGCAGTTTTTATATTTTTATAAAAATCTTAAAATACTAAAAAATTAGTTTTCATTTACAATTTTTATCCATATATCATCTGGAATTATTCCGTTATTTTCGTTGAGTAGTTGTAATATAGCTTTATGTTTTTTTATAGTTTTATTTTCGCCTACTAAATAGTCATATTCTTCAACTCGGTTTTGGGCTATCATTCTTTGTCTGTTTATGTTTTCATATTGAACACTGTATTTTACTCCATTAAGCCATTCCTGTTTAGCTTCTAGTAATATATTTTCTTTAGATTTTAACATTTCAGTATATTCTTTTGACTCAGGATGTATTTCAATTAGTTTTTTTGTTTCTGCAATATCTTTTATTAATTTTTGCATATCTGTTTGTAAACTATCCATTTGAGTCCATAATTTACCTATAGGATATATATCAATTTCTCTTAATCTTTCAACTTTGTGCATGTGTTTACTTTTTATGCTTTCAAAAATTTTAGGGAATATTTTTTCAATTCCAGGAAAACGTGCTATGTCTTCTTTATTTTGTTCTGCAATTATCTTTGGAATATTTATAACATCATAGTAATGGTTTGTGTTTTCAGAATATATATTTATATTTTTTCTAAATAGATCTTCATATTGCTGACTTATTTTTGCTATAAGTTGTTTTTTTGTCAGAGGTTTAGATGCTTCTTGAACAATTTCTTGTTGTTCACCGGATATGATTTTTATTAAATCTGCTGTTGAGTATTGCTTTTCATTATTTATATTATTTTTTTGAATTTTAAACCAAAATTTTTCCATTTTTGATGGTGTAATAAGCTTTTTATTGATGTATTCTTCTTCTAAATTATCGATTTGTTTAAAATATTCAAGAGCAGGTTTATGTTTTTTTGCTTCAATATCTATATCTTTGTCTAATCTTTTTAGAATTGATTCAAGATTTCCTTTTTTATTAAGTTCAGTTAATAAAGCTGCCAGTTTTGGATTGGAAGGATCTTTTTCTAAAAGATCATTGACCAAACTTATTTGAAATTTTAATGCCGCTTTTTCATTAGAAAGTCTTGTGAATCTATCAAGTTTTAATCTGTTTTGTAATATTTCCAGAATAACATCTTTTTCAATAGGAGTTTCTGGTTTTTTGACTTTTAGTTTTACGTCCCAAATATCTTGGGTTAAAAATATTTTCAGTTGATTTCGTAAAATTTCAGGATTTGGACCACCTGTAAATGAAAAGTTATTTATTTTTGAATTATTTTCATTTACTAAATAATTGTTACTATTTTTTGCCTGAGATGACCAATAAGAATTACGAATCTGACCTCGTGATACAGAATTAACAAACATATAATTTCTCCTTAATTTTGTGCTTATGCATGTAAAATAAGAAAATATATTTTTTTGCTATTAAAATAAAATATTTTTGTATTCAATAGTAAAAATTTGTTGTTTCTATTATACCTTTTAAGTATGACAAACAATACAATATAAGTATTTGCTATTGCTAGATGTATCGTAAATAATATATTTATGAATAAGACAGCTTTTAATAAATTATATATTTATTGCAATATTTCACTTATATTGGCCGCTTTTATTTCAGGTTTGTCTTTTGTTGCGCAAAAATTTGGAATGAATTATGTTGATCCATTTACATTTAATGCTTTAAGATGTTTTATTGGAGCTGTAGTCTTATTACCATTAGTTTTTCTTTTTTCAAATAGAAATTGCTCGATTAAAGGTGGTATATTCGCGGGTTTTATTTTATTCCTTGCGTTTTCTGTTAATCAGTTTTGTATGATATATGCTCAAGCTGGAAAAGCCGGATTTATTACATCTTTGTATATTATTTTTGTTCCTATAATTGCAATGTTTTTAAAACATAAATTGAGTAATAATGTTAGATATAGTATTATAATGGCACTTGTTGGTTTATATTTATTGTGTGCAAAGGGAGTTTGGCAATTTGAATTTTGGGATATTTTATTGCTTGTAAGTGCTTTTTTCTTTGCGTTGCATATAATGGTGGTTAGTCATTATTCAAAAAAATCCGATGTTTTTAAGCTTTCTATAATCCAATTTTTAACAGCCGGAATTTTATCATTACCATTGATGTTTATATTTGGAAAACCTGAAATTGGTTTAATTATAGCAGGTTGGAAACCTATTTTGTTTATTGGTGTTATTGTTACCGGATTGGCATATACTTTGCAAATTTTTGGGCATAAAGCAACGAAACCTGTTTTGGCAACTCTAATTTTAAGTTCGGAAGCTATTTTTGCAGTTTTAGGCGGAATGATTTTGCTTGGTGAAACTTTAAGTTTGAGAGAAATAATAGGTTGTATTGTAATGTTTGCTGCTATTATATTTTCTCAAATTCCTAATAAAGGAGGTATGAATGAAAGAACAAATTGTTAATCAAACTTTTGATGAAGAACGTTCTTTATACAATATTTCAAATACAGAAGTTTTAAATTGTACTTTTGCAGGGGAAGCAGATGGAGAATCTGTTTTGAAAGAATGTAGAAAAATAGATATTAAAAATTGTAGTTTTTCTCTAAGATATCCGCTTTGGCATGCTAAGAAATTTTTATTATTGGATTCTTCGATGGATGAATTGACAAGGGCACCATTATGGTATTCTGTTAATGGCAAAATAGAAAATTGTAAAATTAATGGAATAAAATGTTTGCGTGAATGTAAAAATATTCTAGTTGATAAGTGCAATATTGTATCTCCGGAGTTTGGTTGGAGATGTCAAAAGATAAATATTTTGAATTCTAATATTGATTCTGTATATTTTTTATTTGAATCGAAGAATGTAGAAATTGAAAATCTTACAATGACAGGTAAATATTCATTTCAGTATATGAAAAATTTACATATAAAAAATTCTATTTTGGATACAAAAGATGCATTTTGGCATAGTAAAAATATTATTGTAGAAAATTCTATTGTAAAAGGTGAATATTTAGGGTGGTTTTCAGAAAATCTTACTTTAATAAATTGCAAAATTATTGGAACTCAACCACTTTGTTATTGTAAAAATTTAAAATTAATACATTGTACAATGGAATCTACTGATTTATCATTTGAGTATTCAGATGTAGATGCAGATATAATTGGTCATATTATTTCTATTAAAAATCCAAAATCAGGAACAATAATTGTAGATTCAGTAGATGAAATAATAGCTGAAGATGCAGTTATGAAATGTGAGGGCAAAGTAATATTAAGAAATCAGGAGGTAGAAAAAATTGCTTAAGAAGATATTGGTCTTAATTTTAGTAATATTTGCATTTCAGAATTCTATAGTATTAGCAAAAAATAGTGAGGATAAAAATATGGAAAAAATAACTCAAACTGCAGGAAGAAATCAATTGGGAAATTTTGCTCCCGAATTTGCACATTATAATGATGATGTATTATTTGGTGAAAATTGGAATAATCCGGATATAGATACAAAAACTCGTAGTATTATAACTTTTGTCTCTTTAATATCACAAGGAATTACAGATTCATCATTGAAGTATCATTTGCAAAATGCAAAAAATCATGGAGTAACAAAAGAAGAAGCAGCTGCAATAATTACGAATACAGCATTTTATGCAGGTTGGCCAAAAGCTTGGGCTGCATTTAACATAGCTAAAGAAGTATGGACAGATAATGATGAGTCAAAAGTAAGTGATAAAGATAAATATGCATCAACAATTATGTTCCCAATAGGTGTATCAAATGATGCGTATGCTAATTATTTTACAGGTCATAGTTATATAGCACCAATTTCCACATCTCAAGTAAAAATGTATAATGTTACATTTGAACCTAAGTGTCGTAATAATTGGCATATTCATAAGGCCAAAGAAGGCGGAGGTCAAATGTTAATTGCAATTGGTGGAAGAGGATATTACCAAGAATGGGGTAAAGAACCTGTCGAAATGAAACCGGGTGATGTTATTAATATTCCGGCTAATGTTAAACATTGGCACGGTGCCGCACCAGATAGTTGGTTTTCTCATATTGCGGTTGAAATAGATGGGGTGGAGACTGAAAATGTTTGGTTAGAACCTGTAACTGATGAAGAATATAATAAACTTAAGTAATATAATAAATTAGCATTTTAACCAAAAGTATCCTTTTTATAAAAAGGATACTTTTTCAATATAATAATTTTTATAGAATTTATTTTACAATTTATTGTTAATATTTTTTTTTTATAATACAATGTAATTGTATGAAAAAGTTATGCGTAATTGCTTTTTTAATCTTTAATATTTGTTTGCCCTCATTTGCTATTGATGCCAGCCAGTTAGCACATTCAGATTCTGACAGATATAAAATTTCATTAGAAGAAGCTATCAATATGGCATTAGATGGTAATATTGAATTGCAAGAACAAAGAAAAAATCTTGGGATTTCACAAAATAATGTTAAAAAAGCAAATGCTTTAAAAAACCCTCAAATTCAATCTAATTTATTGATGGGACCTATTGCAAAAGGTAATTCCAGCCAGGTAGGAGTTATGCTTCCTATCGAAGTTACTAAACGAGGAATAAGAAAAAAAGCAGCATTAGCTGATTTGTCATACACAGAAAATAAAATTAAAGATTACGAATTTAAGCTTAAACTTAGAGTTAGAACTTCATATTTTAATTTATTGGTCGCAAAATCTGAATTAAAAATTATGGAGGATAGACGCGATTTATTAGAAGATTTGCTTGATATTGCCAAAAATCGTCCAAAAAATTCTCCTAATTATGAGATAGAAGTTTTGCAAGCTGATATGAAGCTTAAAAAACAAGATGTAAATATAAATCGTGTAAAAATTGATATCAGAACTGCTCAATATAATTTTAACAGAGTTTTAAATCTTGCAAATAATCCAACATTGTATGATGTGAAAGATTATTCTGTTTTTGGTGATAAATTTTATACTCAGTTAGACTTACCAAGTTATGAAGATTTAGAAACTGTAGCAATCAAAAATCGTTATGATATAAAAATGGCTGAAGATAAAATTTTGAAGGCAAAAAAAGATTTGGAAGTTGTGGCAAGACAGAGAATTCCTGATTTGTATTTATCAGGCGGGTATGCTTTTGCTCATGATGGAACTTCAGGTGCTTATGTTGGAGCAGGAATTGATGTCCCTGCATTGTATCGTTATACTCCTGAAATTAAAAATGCTAAATTAGAATATGATAAAGCTCAATTAGAGTATAATTCAATTATTAATATTACAAAAAATGTTATTCATACAAATTATGATCAATTTGTAATGGCTCAGGAAAATGTTGGTCATTATAAAGAAATTGTTGAAGAATCTAATAAAATTCTTAATTTGTCAAAACAAAGATATAAAAAAGGTAATACTTCTTTAGCCAGTTTAATTATTGTTGAGCATTCTCATCAAGAATTATTAAATGAATATTTAGAAGCAGTAAGAGTATATTATAATGCTTATATTGCATTGTTACAAGAAGTTGGTATGGATAACTTTACTATTGATATCGATTTGTAAATTATTATTTAATCATATAAAATTAAAACTAACTATTAGAAATATGTTATATAATATATTTTGTGAACTGATAGGAGTAAGAATATGCAGGAAATAAAATGTCCAAAATGTGGTGAAGTTTTTCAAGTTGATGAATCAGGTTATGCTGCAATAGTTAAACAAGTTAGAGATAAAGAATTTGAAAAAGAAATTTCATCAAGAGAAAGTCAATTTGAAATTGAAAAAGATACTGCGATTAAACTTGCAAAAGCTGAAACAGAAAGCCAATTAAAAGATATTCTTACTGCTAAGGATAAGCAAATTAATGATATTACCTCTCAAAAAGATAGAGAAATTTTTGAACTTAAAGCAAAACTTGATTCTTATGAAAAAGATAAAGAGTTAGAGTTGAATAAGTTAAATACGGAAAAAGAAAAAGAAATTGCCGAAAAAAATCAACAAATTATTGAATTATCAGGACAAATTAAAACATCTGAACAGGCAAATATGTTAAAAGAGCAGTCTTTAAAAGAAAAATATGAAGAAAGACTTAGATTTAAAGATGAAGAAATTGCTCATTATAAAGATTTTAAAGCAAGATTATCTACCAAAATGATTGGTGAAAGTCTTGAAAAACATTGTGAATTAGAGTTTAACAAACTTAGGGCAACAGGTTTTCAAAATGCATATTTTGAAAAAGACAATGATGCAAAAACAGGAAGTAAAGGCGATTACATCTTTAGAGAAGCAAATTCTGATGGAGTTGAAATTGTATCTATAATGTTTGAGATGAAAAACGAAATGGATACAACTTCTACCAAGAAAAAAAATGAAGATTTTTTGAAAGAATTAGACAAGGATAGACGTGAAAAAAATTGTGAATATGCAGTTTTGGTTTCAATGTTAGAACCTGAAAATGAATTGTATAATTCCGGAATTGTCGATGTTTCATATAGATTTGACAAAATGTATGTAATTCGTCCGCAATTTTTTATCCCTATGATTACAATTTTGCGCAATGCAGCATTGAATTCATTACAATATAAGCAAGAGCTTGCAGTTATAAAAAATCAAAATATTGATATTTCAAATTTTGAAGAAAATATGAATGAATTTAAGGAAAAATTTGCCAGAAATTATGAACTTGCAAGCAGAAAATTCAAAACTGCTATAGAAGAAATAGACAAAACTATTGATCATCTTCAAAAGACAAAGGCCGCACTTTTATCTTCAGAAGATAATTTGCGTTTGGCAAATAAGAAAGCTGAAGATTTAACGATAAAAAGATTGACCAAAAATAATCCGACAATGGCAGCCAAATTTGCTGAACTTGATGCAAATAAGTAGATTGGTTATTTGATATAAACTGTTTCAAATCTGTAAGCTTCAAAAGTATCAGAAAAATAATCGGCGCTTAATCCGGCTTTTATTTTTAGTGTATTTAGAAACTCTTTTTTATTAGGTAATTGTTCCCAAACAGATGGAAGATAAACCGCTTGATAACCTTTATCTTTTATAATTATGCCGTCAATATTTGGTCGCATTTGGTTTAGTAAATCTTCTTCATCTTTGAAATTCATTTTTTTAGGTTCTGATAAGATTGAAACGGCAATTTGTAGTTGTTCGACTTCACTTTTTTCAACAGGATTAAATCTTGGATCTTTGAATGCCGCATTTTGTGCATTTGAAACTATATCAAGTATTAGCGAACGGTGAGCTATGATTGAACCTATACAACCTCGTAAATGATTATTTTTTTCAAGAGTTACAAAACTTGCACCCAGTTGATTAAATACTTGAGGATATTTTATTTGTGTTTCTTTATTTTCAAAACGAGATGATATTGCTATTTTGCATAAATCAAGAATCGCTTTTGTATAGTATTTTTTTAAATAATCATTAGTTTTGCCTTCGTACAAAAACCAGCAGCCATAACCTACAACACTTGTTTTATCACCTGTTGTAGAACTTGAATTTTCCATATCAATTCTGATAAGTGAATAGTTATTTTCATTACTAAATAAAGATAAACCAACAATTCCTAAAGCTCCGCAGGCTTGTTGGTATTGAAATTCTTCAATATTACCGGATTCAATCATTTGGGCTGTTACGGTGTCTATTTGTTTAGCTTTTTCATCTGTTAAAAAATGGCTTAAATCTGACGATATAATAAAACCGTTTTCTTTATTTGGATAATAATATTCAATTATATTTTTAATTTTTTCTGGCGATTCTTTTCCTATAAGTATAGGGATTATAGAAACATTTTCAAATAGGGTTTGAATAAGTGGGACTTGAATTTCTATAGAATGCTCAGGAGCTAGAGCTTCATCTATAAAATTCGCATTAAATTTTTCTTTTAGTTCATTATTAATTTCTTGGTTAATATTAATATTTCCTAGCGGAGTGTTCCAGATATCAAAGCTTGATAGAGCTAAGCCGTCAAAACCTACTCTGTGAGCCGGTGCAAAAATAAATATATTTTTTATATTTTTATCAAGTTGACTGATACCTTCGTAGGCAAGTCTTCCGGAGTATATTAGACCGGCATGAGGCACAATAACTGCACGTGTATAATTTTCATAGTAATTTTTGCTATGTTCTGCGAAGTTTGTTATTTGTTTTTTTAGTTCTTTTGGGTCTGCTGAATAAAAACTTCCTGCAACAGACGGCTGTTTTATTTTTGTCATAGTAGTATTATAATACTTTTTATGAAATATCAAAATTTGTTAAATAATAATAAAGTCCAATGTTTGATATGTCCTAGAAAATGCCGTTTATCTGAAGGTCAGGAAGGCTTTTGCCATGTTAGAAAAAATATTAATGGTGAAATTGTTTTAACAACATACGGATATAATACAGGATTGGCAGTTGATCCTATTGAGAAAAAACCGCTTTATCAATTTTATCCAAACAGTTTAGTGTTATCTTTTGGAACTTTGGGTTGTAATATGGGATGTCAATTTTGTCAAAATTGGCAGACTACTAAAAATAAAAGTAATCCGCAAAGTTTGAATAAAACATCACCTGAAGATATTGTAAAAATTGCGAAGTATTATAATTGCAAAAGTGTTGCATTTACTTATAATGATCCGATAATATTTTTTGAATATGCACTTGATTGTGCGAAGTTATGCAGGGCAGAAGGTATAAAAACTGTTGCGGTTACATCAGGTTATATAAATCAAGAACCTGCAAAAGAATTTTTTAAATATATGGATGCTGCAAATATTGACCTGAAAGGTTTTAGCAAAAGATTTTATAAAAAGAATTGTTTAGCAAATATAGAACCTGTTTTAGATACGATAAAATACGTTGCAAACGAAACTGATTGTTGGGTTGAGCTTACAACAATGCTTATTGAAGGTGAAAATGATTCTGATGAAGAGATAAAAGCAGAATGTGAGTGGATTTTAAATAATATAGGTGCTGAAGTTCCATTACATTTTAGTGCATTTTTCCCAAGATATAAATTTGAAAATAGATTTTCTACAAAATTTGAAACTCTTTTAAAGGCTTATAATATAGCAAAAGATGTTGGTTTAAAATATGTATATACAGGAAATTTAACTAATCAAGAAACTTCAAGTACATATTGTTCAAAATGTCATAAACCTATAATTAAACGTAACGGATATGAATTGCTGGAATATAATTTAAACAATAATATTTGTATATATTGTGGTGAAATTTGTGATGGTAGGTTTTA
>CALUYT010000037.1 GCA_944325085.1 Candidatus Gastranaerophilales bacterium
CTATCTTAAATGGTACTTTAACTGGTCAAACTTTCCAAGGTACAGTTGCTGATTTAAGACGTAACGTTAACGGTACAGCTCAAGCATATACAATGGTTAGACCTGCAAACTTCCAAAACGTAATTCCTCCTACTTATACTCAATGGAGAGCATATACTTTAGCTGATGGTTCTATTGTTGCATTTAACAACAATGCATTTGGTTGTGAACTTCCAGTTGGTGCTCAATTAAATAATACAATTCTTGCTAGAGCAACTTCAACTACTGCCGCTAACGGTACTATCACTCCAGGTTTAGGAAACTGCATGGGCTTTATCGATGTTAACGGTGTTACATTACCAAACAGAGAAGTTAACTGTGGTAATGGTACTAGAGGTACAGCTACATTGAACGTACAAACTCCTTGTACAGTTAAAAATGACTCTAACCACATGACAGATATTTTCCCAATCGTATTCCACGATTCAACTGTTGAACCAGCATCTGATGCTGCTAAATACGTATTAACATCTGCAAAATAAGACTTTCTTTTAAATGTCAAGTGATACCGAATCGCTTGATACGCTTTACATTATTTGAGGCTCTGAAAGTATTTTCAGAGCCTCTTTTTTTTTCTAATTAAAATTTTATTCATCAGCAAGACATTCATGTCCTGATTTGTGTGATTTTAGTAGAACCCCTCTTTTTGAAGTGTGAATGAAATCTATCATTTTTTCTATGTATTCATTCATTGGAATTTCTGCTTTTATTTTTTCAATAGCTTGAGAAGTATTATAGTCTTCTGAAATTAAAAGTTTAAATGCTTCATTTGTAGCGGTTCTAACTTCTAAAGGTACTCCTCTTCTTTTCATTGCAATAACATTGATTCCACGTGGAACAGGTGGTCTGCCTTCACCTTTTGAATATGGAAGAATATCTTGGCGAGAAGCAGAAAATCCGCTTATGATTGCCATATCACCAATTCTTATATTTTGGTGGAATACACTCATTCCTCCAACGAAGGCTCCAAAACCAACATGAACGTGACCGCCTAATGTTACTAAATTAGCTAAAATTACTTGATCTTCAAGTACACAGTTGTGGGCAACATGTGAGCCAACCATTAACAAACATTTATTGCCGATTCTTGTAGTAAAGTCACCGCAAGCAGCACCTCTATGTATTGTTACGTTTTCTTTAATGATTGTTTCATCACCGATTACAACTTTTGTATCTTCGCCTTTGTATCCTAAATCCTGAGGTTCTGAACCTATTGTTGCAAATGGTGAAATTGTACAATTTTTTCCAATTTCAGCATGTTCAATGTGAGCGTTTGAAATTACTCTTGTTCCGCTACCTATTGTTACTCCTTCGCCTATAACAACGTAAGGTCCTATTATCGCATCTTCTGCTATTTTTGCTGAAGGATGGATTATTGCTGTTTTATCAATCATTTTTTACCCTCTTTCTTACTGTCCGTTATGTCAATTATAGTACAAAGTAGGGTTTTTTAGTATTCCTTTATATTATTTTAATATAGAATATTTATTTGCTATTAGAAATTATAACAGTCTGGTGCAAGTAATAATGGTTGATTTGGTTTCCAATGTTTATCAAGATGTTCAAAGGAACTGTTTAACAAATTATTAAGTTGCTTGATAAGTTTGTTTTCGTGATTATCCATTAGTTGTTTTAGCACTGCTACATAAATTTGTTGAATTTCTTGTGCATCAAAAGTTCTGATTGTCGGATGGTTTCCAATAGATTTTGAAAAATCAAAAAGTGTATATTTCAAATAATCTCTTATGTCTGATGTCAAGTATTTAGTATCTTCAGAAATATCTGTTTTTTCAAGTTTTTTCAAATATTGCCCAAATTTTATTAAGCTATCCATATATGTGTTTGCAAGTTTTTGGCTTTCATCACCCGGACAAGAATCTATAAATTGAGGAGTATATCTGCTTGCTGTAGATTCTTGAGCAATATTTAGTTCCGGTCTATGAGGATAATATTTTAAATCTTCAAATGTGATATCTGAAGTATCTATTCCTTGATTTTGTGCCCATAAGAAGAATCTTCTTTTGAATAATTCTGGTGTTAATTCAACAGTATAGAACATATCTTGTTCTTCTTTTACTTTTTTCCAAGCAAATTCCATATTTTTTGAAAATGCTTTTCTTGCCCATTCGTTTGTTGCCCAAAACTTTTTCATTGCTATGGATTTTTCTTTGTTTAATGCTGTTGGATTTTCAAAATCATCTGTTGTTAGATTTTTAAAACCTTGCCCTTTCATAAATTTTGATAAGGCTTGTTTTATTCTATCTGCTCCAAATATATTCCAAGCTTTTTTCATTACTCTACGTAAAATTTGTGCTTGTTCAGGATTATCTTGATAGAATTTTTTTTGTCGTTCTGACATTGCAAAAATTCTTTCAGGATTTTCTTGATAATATTTTATTAAACCTTCTGAGATATGTTGCCTATGTTCTAAAGATAATGGACCTCTTTTTATATAAACAGGTTCGCCATCAGCTTTTTGGGCTTTTATATCCATTGTTTCCATACGTTTTTTTTGCATTTGTTTTACTAGACGTTCGTTGTATTCTGGATCTGAAAATTTTAAGATATGCCCATAATGACGATTAACTTTTGGGATATTTAATTTTTCCATTATATAGTTAATATCTTTACCATTAGTGTATGTTTTTAAGTCATTTAGAGAAAAACCTTCGCCCCAGTATAGTTTTATTAACTGCAAAGATAAATCTTCTTCAGGGTTAAAATATTCTATTTTTCCTTGTTTTATATCATCAACTATTGAACCTTCTCTGTATTCAAGTTCGTTTGCTGATTTAACATCTTTGAATTCAGGGAATTTTTCTTTTAGTTCTTTTAAGCTAAAACAATCTTTTATGCTTTCATATAATTTTTTATGGACTGTAATTAATGTATCATTTTCTTTGTTTCCGCTTTCTAATATCATCATAGCCCATTCACGAACATTCTTTGGATAAATGTCCGGATATTTTTGTGCTAATTTATCAAGATTTTTGATTGTTTCAGCAAGATTTATACTGTAACCTCCTGTAAAACTTAAGTATTGCTGTGCTGTTGGCATTGGAAGTTTTTGTGTGTCTGTTAATTGTGATGGGGTAGTTTCTTGTTGTTGAGTTGTATTATTATTATTTGTATTTTGGATTTTTGTTTGAAAGTTTTGGGTAATGTAGTTAATTTTCATATTTTTTCCTTATATTTTCCTATTATATGTTTTTGCTAAAACTCATAAAAGTTTATTTTTGCTTATTTCGTATCTTTTTTATAAAAATTTTTATTAATCTTAATATAAAAAGACCTGTTACAGATTAATCTATAACAGGTCTTTTAGTTTATTTTGTTTTATTCTTACGCTTTTAATGATTTTTCATATATAGCGCGAACTGTTTCTTTTGAATTTCCGCTTGGACCAATATTAATCAATCCGTCAAGTGAAGGTGTAGTAAATGCTAGGTTAGTTAATTTATCAACATCTTCAGCTTTGAATCCCATATCTTCAAGTTTTTCAGGAACGTCAACTGATTTTAACCAAGCATAAACGCCGTCAGCAGCTTTTTTAGCTTCTGAAGGATCACCTGTTAAACCTGGAACGATAGGTGCTAGGATATCAGCTAAAGTTGCAGCTCTATCTTTGTATATAGTTTCAACTACTGCAGGAAGTAATATTGCTAAACCTAAACCGTGTGATAAATCAGGTTTTACTGCACTTAGAGGGTGTTCTAGTGCGTGTGTATAGTGTAATAAGCCATTATCAAAACTTACACCACCCATCATTGCTGCGTATGCTAAGAAGTATCTTGCTTCTAAATCTTCTGGGTTTGCAAGAGCTTTTGGTAAGTATTTTGCAACAAGTTCAATAACTTGTTTTGCCAAAGTAATTGAATATGGTGATGCAACAAGTGATGTTGCTGCTTCTACTACGTGGTTAACTGCATCAATTGAAACATATCTTGTTTGTTTTGGTGATAGTTTTGTCATCAATTGTGGGTCATCAATTGCATAAGTTGGATAAATACAATCATATGCAATTGCAGGTTTGAAGTCTTTTTCTAAATTTGTAACTACTGCAAATCTGTTTGTTTCAGTTCCTGTACCGTGTGTTAAGTTAATTGAAATAATTGGTGCAGCTTTTTGTGGTGCAAAGGTGAAATCATAAATATCTTCAGCAGTTTTGTCAGGATATTCAAGTAATATAGCAACTGATTTACCTGCATCTGTTGGAGAACCTCCACCAATAGCTATAACAGCTTTTGCTCCAAAATCTTTTGCCATTTTGAATGCGTCATTTACATGGTGTGTTGTTGGGTTTGGTGTTACTTGGTCAAAGTTAACGTATCCGATACCATTATCTTTTAATGCTTTTTCTACAACGTCCCAAGCTCCTGTTGCTTTATAGGCATTTCTTCCTGACATAACTATTACTTTATCAATACCTTTTGATTTGATGTCTTTTGCTATATCAAATATTTTTTGGATTGCACCAACTCCAAAATAAACATTAGTTCTAGTTCTAATTTCTTTTACTTCGTGGATATTAATGTCTTTTTCCCACATAATAAACTCTCCTTTCTTCTACCATTTAGATTTTACACGTAGATTATAGTTTATAATTTTTCTTTTTTCAAGATAAATATAGCAAAATTATTTTTGTTCATTTTTTAAATAGCATATGAAAATTCAGTCTATATCAAACAATATTTTTTTAAGAAAAAATAATTATAATACATTCAATCAAAATAATTTGACCTTTAGAGGTGTAGATTCATCTGGCAATATCAACCCTAACGATTTGGATAGGTTTGATAGTACCGGTGATAATGCAGGTAATGATAATAATAATCAACAACTTCCTGAGTGGGCGAGAAAGGCTATGCTTTTTTCATTAGTCTTTTTTACTCTAAAAAATGAGCCGTTTGTTCAAAATCTTTTTGATTCAGGAATGATGAGTGAAGAAGAATTAGATAGAGAAGAATATTTTGAAAATGTTCAAAGTATTAGAAAAGAAGAAGGAAAAAGTTCTGCATTTTATCATTTGAACAAGTTTTATGATATAGAAAAACCTAAAATAGAAGCTCTTGGATATAATAAATTCTCATTGGAATTTAATCTTGATAATCAAAAAGTTCAAATGGAAATAAATTTTGATGAAGAAAATAAAGATGAACTCAAGGGGAAATTTAAACTTGGAAATAATGGTGAAGAAATAAAATATAAGGCTGTTTTTTCTCCTGATGATATTCAAGAGTTTAAATTATTTTTAAATGACGGTGAAGAAAAATATATTCTGGGTCGAGATTATAATGGCGAATTGTACAAGCTTGAAAATGGTAAAAAAGTAATTTTGAATAGTGAAAATGTTGAAAAATACGAACAGTATTTGGATAACTTAGAAACTCTTGATGATTTGAGCTTTTTTACTGATAGAAATCCTTTATGGAGAAATCTTAATTACTTATTATTAATTTTTCTTTTATACAATGAATATAAACACGATAAAAATAGAAAAAATGACGAAACCAATAAAGAATAAGTTTAACAAATTTTACAAAAATTTTTACTATTATATATAAGATGTCATGTTTGTTTTATAATTTAGCCAAGAGGTTAGATTGAAACATTCAAAACTTACATTATTGATATTTATAGCCTTAGTTTTAGGTGTATTATTTGGTCATTTTGCCCCTCATTTAGCGGTAAAGATGCGTGCTTTTGCCTTGATATTTTTACGTATGGTAAAAATGATTATTGCACCTTTGTTGTTCGCAACTTTAGTTACCGGGATTGCCGGGCATGGTGATACTAAAAAATTAGGTAAAATTGGTATCAAAACTATTATATATTTTGAAATAGTCACAACTCTTGCATTGATTATTGGTTTGACTATGGGAAATATTTTTAATCCTGGAAAGGGTTTTGCAACAGGAACTGTAGCTAATCCTGAATTGTTAAAAGAAGCCGGTTTGATGGCTGTTACAACTCCTCATACCTCTATTTCTGAGATGATAGTTAATGTGTTCCCTACAAGTATTGTTCAGGCAATGTCTGAAGGTAATTTGTTACAGATTGTTGTCTTTTCAATATTTATGGCTGTTGCAATTTGTGCGGTTGGGAAAAAAGCTCAGCCTGTTATGGATTTGTTAAATTCAGTTTCTCAAATAATGTTTAAATTTACTGAGTATGTTATGTATTTTGCTCCGTTAGGTATTTTTGGAGCTATAGCATCAACAGTCGGAATGAATGGCTTATCTATATTGAAAAATTACGCTAAAATTATTTTCTCATTATATACAGCTCTTGCAGTTTTTGTATTAATCGTATTATTTATTGCGTGTAAATATGCAAGAATTTCATTTAGAAGTCTATTAAAAGCTATTCAAGAACCTGCTATTTTAGCTTTTTCAACAGCAAGTTCAGAAGCAGCATTTCCAAAAGCTATTGAAATAATGGAAAGATTTGGAGTTCCACAAAATATTGTTAGCTTTGTTATGCCAACAGGTTACACATTCAACCTTGATGGCAGTACTTTGTATTTAGCAATGGCTGTAATTTTTTCATCTCAAATATGTGGGATAAATTTAGATTTGAATCAACAAATATTAATGATGCTTGCTTTAATGTTAACAAGTAAAGGTATTGCTGGAGTTCCAAGAGTTTCTTTGGTTGTGTTAGCAGGTACATTATCAAGTTTTAATATCCCTATTATTGGTGTTGCAATATTACTAGGTATAGATCAAATATTAGATATGGGCAGAACTACTGTTAACTTAGTTGGTAACTGTGTTGCGACAGTTGTTATTGCTCGTTGGGAAAATGAATTTGATTATAATAAAATGAAATTGTTTATAAAACAGACTGATGAAGAAAATGCTGAAAATTTATCAGGTATAAAGAAGATTTGTAATAAAGTAATAAATAAAGCAGAGGAATCGTAATATGGCAGAAAGTACAAAAACTGAGTATAAAAATACTTTAAATTTGCCTCAAACAACTTTAGCAATGAGGGCAAATGCTACTGTTAGAGAGTTAGAAATCCAAAAGTTTTGGGAAGAAAATAATATTTATGAAAAAATGATTTCAGGACGTGATAAAACAAATTCTTTTGTTTTACATGATGGACCACCATATTTGAGTTCTGAAAAAATTCACGTAGGTACTGCTTTAAATAAAATTTTAAAAGATATTTTGATTAAATATAAATCACAAAAAGGGTTCTATGCTCCATATGTACCAGGTTATGACGGGCATGGTTTACCTATCGAAAACGCTGTTGTAAAAAATATTAAAGGTGGCAGACACTCAATTACAGAAGCTGAATTAAGAGCTAAATGTAGAGAATTTGCTCATAAAAACTTGAAAGGTCAAGAAAAAGAATTTAGACGTTTGGGTGTTTTAGGAAATTGGGAACATCCATATTTGACAATTGACCCTGATTATGAAGCTGAACAAGTTAGAGTGTTTGGCGAAATGTATAAAAAAGGTTATATTGAAAAAGGATTAAAACCTGTATATTGGTGTGCTTCTTGTGAAACAGCTTTGGCTGAAGCAGAAGTTGAATATGCAGATCATACATCAACATCTATTTATGTAAGATTTAAATTTGATGATGAATCAACAGGTAAAATTAAAAATATCGTAAATACACAAGACAAAGATGTATATGCAATAATTTGGACAACAACTCCTTGGACAATTCCATCAAATATGGCAATTTCAATGCACCCAAGATTTGAATATACATTCTTTGAATATAAAAATGATGTTTATGTAGTTGCTCAAGAATTGTTAGGTTCATTCTTAAGTGATGTTGAATGGGAAGAATCTGATATTAAAGTTATAGGATCTTGCAGTGGTCAAGATTTGGAATTGTTAAATACAAAACATCCATTAGTAGATAGAAAATCTCCTATAATTTTAGGTGAACACGTTACTTTAGATGCAGGTACAGGTTCTGTTCATACCGCACCTGGTCATGGTTTAGAAGATTATGAGGTTGGTTGCAGATATAATATAGATGTATTTTCACCACTTGATGGTCGTGGCGTTTGGACAGATGTTGTAGGTATTCCTGAACTTGTTGGTGTTCCTTATTATAAAGGTAATGCTATGGTTATTGAAATGTTGAATAATTGTGGTGCATTATTAAAACAACAAGATATTCAACATAGTTATCCTCATTGTTGGAGATGTAAAAATCCTGTAATTTATAGGGCAACTCCTCAATGGTTTGTAAAAGTTGATAAATTTAGAGATATGGCACTTGAAAGTATCCATGGCGTAAAATGGATTCCTGCAAGTGGGGAAAACCGTATTGGAAACATGGTAGAAGGTAGATCTGATTGGTGTATTTCAAGACAAAGAGCTTGGGGTGTTCCTATTCCTATATTCTACTGTGAAGAATGCGGAGAAGTTATTTGCACAGAAGAAACTATTGAAAATGTAGCTAAAATGTTTGAAAAAGAAAGTTCTGATGCTTGGGTAAAATATTCAGCAGAAGAATTGTTACCGGAAGGTTTTGTATGTCCAAAATGTGGTAAAAAACATTTTAGAAAAGAAAAAGATATTATGGATGTATGGTTTGATTCAGGTGTGTCTTGGAGAGCTGTTGTTGAAAAAAGAGCAGATGAATTGGGTCATACTCCGGTAGATATGTATTTAGAAGGTTCAGATCAACATAGAGGTTGGTTCCAATCTTCATTATTAACATCAATTGCAACTCAGGGTAAGGCTCCTTATAAAGAAGTTTTAACTCATGGTTTTGTATTTGGTGAAGATGGTCGTAAAATGTCAAAATCTTTAGGTAATTATATTAGACCTGATGATATTATCAAAAATTATGGTGCTGATATTTTAAGACTTTGGGCAGCTTCTGTTGATTATAGAAACGATATTAAAATAGGTAATAATATTATTGGTCAATTGACTGAAATCTTTAAGAAAACAAGAAATACTGCAAGATTTTTAATTGGTAATTTGTTCGATTTTGATCCTGCTGTAGATTATGTTAAATATGAAGATTTGAAAAATATTGATAAATTCGCACTTCATAAATTAAATAAATTAATTGCAGAAGTAACGGAAGCTTTTGAAAATTATGAATTTTATAAATACTTCCAATGCTTACAAAATTTTGCAGCTGTGGATTTAAGTTCATTCTATTTAGATATTGTTAAAGATAGATTATATACAGCAGGTAAAAAATCTCAATCAAGAAGAGCTTGTCAGACTGTATTGTTTGAAAATTTAATGGTATTGGTTAGAATTTTGGCTCCAGTAATGCCTCACCAAGCAGAGGATATATGGCAAAATATTCCTGAAATGCAAAGAGGTGGTTTGATTAGTATATTGCTTTCTGATTGGCCGGTTGTAAAACCTGAATGGAATAATGATACCCTAGAAGAAGATTTTACAAAAATATTAAAATCTCGTGAAGTTGTATCAAGAGCTATAGAACCATTAAGAGCAGACAAAAAGGTTGGAAGTTCTTTAGAGGTTGCAGTATATGTAAAAGCAGATGATGATAGCGTATTAAAAAATAATGAATCTGATTTAGCCGATATATATATTGTTTCACAAGCTTATTTGTCTCAAGAAAAACCATCTGATGTACTAAATGAGTATAGTGAAGAAGGTTATACCGTTTGGGTAACAAAAGCTCAAGGTGAAAAATGTGTAAGATGCTGGAAGTATCGTAATTTGAACGAAGAAGGTATCTGTTCAGATTGTTTAGAGGCAATTAGTTAAAATAAATATAATAAATTGTAAAAAATGCTCGGATATATGTAATGTCCGAGTGTTTTTTTAGCAAATTTTCAATAAAAAAATACTTAATTAATGGTAAGGGGAATTTTTGTAATGATTTTTAAACCAATGCTAAAAGCCTTACCTTCACCAAGTATTGATACATTGTCCAGATATGTATTAGGCAATGCTAAGAAACTTACTCCGAGTGCTTTTTCAAAGCAGTTTGGAGAAGTAAAGCGTTCTTATATGGTAAGAGGAAAAGTTGATGAATTTTATTCAGAGGCTTCTAGTTTTGCAAAAGATTTGTCAAAACAGCAAAATAATGATTTTGCAGGTATTGTGATTAGTAGTTTGTCAAAAGTTGATAATGTATCACCTAGTGCAGCTGAAAAGTTAGCATTGCAGGGTTATGAGATTGCCAAAGCAAATGGTGATTATGTTCATATGATGGCAAGATTAAATGATTTGCGAAAGGTTTATACAAAAAGACCTGAAAAATTATATGATTATGTTCAAGTTTTATACAAGCAGGAAAAATGCTTACGTCAATTAAGTAAAAATTACGATAAAACAGTTCTTTCATATAAAACAATTTCAAGAGAAGCAGCATCTCAAGAAGATTATACTCAGATGTTAGCTTATGTTCAAACAGAAATTGCTAAAATAACTAAAAATAAACATCCTAATGATGCAATGCGAAAATTACTTTCTGCAAGACAAATTTTTGAAAATTTAGGTAATCAAAGAAGTTTAGGTTATATAGATATGTTAATAAATGAAATAAAAAAATCTCCTAAATATTCTGGAAAATAAAGCTTTACTAAATTTAACTTAAATATTTTTAACATGAGCAAGAATTCTTGATATTTATGTAATAGGATAATATTATGTAAAGAAGGGAATTTTATGCCTGCAGAAACAAAAGTAACAAAGAAAAAAGTTGATGAAAATTTAATACCACAAAATATTGAAGCAGAAGAAGCTGTATTGGGTGCAATATTGGTTAATCCGGAAACTTTAGCTAAGGTTTCTGATACATTAAATCCAAAAAGCTTTTATAAACCTGCGCATAGAGCTATTTATGAAGCGATGCTTCAATTGTTTAATAATAACGATAATATTGATATTGTATCAGTATCAGATGTTTTAAGTTATAGCGGGAAGCTTGAAACTGTTGGTGGTAGGGCATATATTAATGATTTAGTAGAAAATACTATTACAACATCGAATATTTCGTATTATGCAAAAATCATTCAAGAAAAAGCTGTAAAAAGAGCATTAATTAATGCTGGTTCAGAAATTGTTAGTATAGGTTATGATTTAGAACCTAGTGACAGGTCATTAGAGCAGGCAGAAAAATTAATATTTGATATCGGATCAAGTAAGGCAACTTCTGATTTAAAACATGTTAAAGACTTAGTTCTTGATACTTGGGATAGCATTGAATACAGATATAATCATAAAGATGAATTATCAGGTTTGCGAACTGATTTTAATGAATTAGATACAATGCTAAGCGGGTTGCATAAATCTGATTTGATAATCTTAGCCGCGCGTCCTGCGATGGGAAAAACTGCGTTTGCACTAAACATTGCGCAAAATGTTGCTATAAAAGAAAAAGTTCCTGTATGTATATTCTCTCTTGAAATGTCAGCTTCTCAGTTAGTACAGAGAATGTTGTGTTCGTATGCCGAAGTTGATGCTCAAAGATTGAAAACCGGTAATATGTTGCAACAGGATTTGGAAAAGCTTGCAATGGCTATGAATGATTTTAGTCAAGCTCCAATATATATTGATGATACTTCGGGTTGTACATTAACAGATATTCGTACAAAATGTAGAAGATTAAAAACTCAACAAAAAGATTTGGGATTAATTGTAATCGACTATTTACAGTTAATGGAAGGTGGCGGAAAAGATGATCGTTTGCAACAAATTTCTGCTATTTCAAGAGGTTTGAAAATCTTAGCAAAAGAGTTAGATGTGCCAATTATTACATTATCTCAGTTATCACGTGCTGTAGAAGGTCGTAATGATAAACGTCCAATGTTATCTGACTTAAGAGAATCAGGTTCTATTGAGCAGGACGCTGATATTGTTATGTTTATTTATCGTGAGGATTATTATAACAAAGGTGAAACTGAAGAAGAAGAAAATATTAAGGCAACTTCTAAAGGTTTATCTGAGGTTATTATTGCAAAACACAGAAACGGTCCTGTAGGCACCATTAAGTTGTTATTCCAAGGTAATATTACTAAGTTTAAAAATCCTATTGATAAATCATTTGACGCATTTTAGATTATTGTTGGATTAGATTTTTTGCTTGGCAAGTATTTGGATCGTTTTGAACATAATTAGTTAATTCATCTTGGAGTGCTTTTTTTATGCTCGGATCGGCTGAAGCTTTTGCCATTTTAGATGTTATGCTTGCTAATTGTGCTTGTGAAAACTGACAATTAACTTCTATGATGTTTGCTTTCATATCAACGTTATAGACGGTGGATTTTGTTTTACATTTGTCATTTTGTTTGCCAATTATGGTTTCTTTTGATTGAAGGTGTATTATTGGTGTATTAGGATCATTAGTTGGGATTTCTATATTGTAGGTTTCAGAGTATGGAATACAAGATTTCAAATTAGAGATGTATTTTGGTGAATAATTTGTGTCGCTTGTGCTGTGTGCTATACATATTGTTCCTATTATAGCAAGTGACAATAATATAACTTTTTTCATAAACAATCCTTTCATTTTTTTTATAGTTGTTTTTATTATACCTTTTTTATTAGTAATTTATATGAGTATAATGATTGATTTTTTATTACTTACTGTTATAATGGGTGGTGTTATGGATATGATAGCAAAGAAAAAATCAGTTGCAGCTTTATCAATAATTTCAAATTCTTTCATTATAATTTTGAAATTAGTTGTTGGTGTTATGAGCGGAAGTATTAGTATAATATCTGAAGCTGTTCACTCATTGGGTGACTTTTTGGCTTCTGTCTTAACATTGTTTTCTGTTATTAAATCCGCTGAACCTGCAGATAAAAAACACCCGTTTGGACATGGAAAATATGAAGATATGTCCGGATTTATTGAGGGTGGATTAATTATTTTTGCAGCTGTATTTATTATTTATGAGGCTATAAAAAAGATATTTTTCGGAGCTAATTTAGAAATAGATACAACGCTAGGTCTTTTGGTTATGGGAATATCTGTCGTTCTAAATATTATTGTAAGTTCTATTTTATTTAAAGTTGCAAAGGATTCTGATTCTGTTTCTTTGTATGCAGATGCTGAACATTTAAGAACAGATGTTTTATCTGCGTTGGGTGTTTTTGTAGCGTTATTGGTTATAAAATTCACCGGAGTTTATATTCTTGACCCAATTATTGCAATAATCGTTGCTTTGATTATTTTTGAAGCTGGTTTTTCTATTTCAAAGCGAACTATGGACAATTTACTTGATTGTTCGTTACCTGAAAATGAAATGAATGATATTTGTGAATTTTTAAATAAATTTAAAAATAAAGGAATTGTTGATTATACAAATTTACGTGCTCGTAGATTGGGTCCACACCGTAGCATTGAAGTAACTTTGTTGTTTCAAAAAGATATGACGATATATGATTGTCATAATGTTTGTGATTTGATTGAACATCAAATGAAAGAAAGTTTCGGTGATGTTTCAACAAGTATCCATTTAGAGCCGGAGTGTGAAAAAGAAACAATTAATTAAATTCTGATAAATATTTAATTAGTTTTTTCATGTTTTTGTTCCAAGAACCGTTCCAGTTTTTTATTAGAACATCTGCAGGAGATATTCCTTTGTTTGTATATTCTTTTATTGCGTTTATAAATAATTCTTCTCCTGTTTGCTCTTCTTTTAGTGAGTTTTCTGCAATTGAAATTATTTCTTTTGCATAATCAAGAGCTTTATATTTTTTTATTCGGCTTTGAAGAGTGTTTTTTGGAATATTATAACGAAGTTCTGAAAAATCTTTGTATTGCAAGTGTTTGAATAATTCTTCACATTCGCTCATCGCATTTTTATTATATAAAATACCTTTGTAAATCGCTAAAATTGCATATTTTAAATCTCCGCCTACACAATCATGATTTCTAAGTTCTATAAAATTTCTCATTCTAACTTCTGGGAAATATAAGTTTGCTTGAAGTTCATAATCTTCTATTGTTGCTTGAGTACCTTCCCAGCCGTTTTTCATAAATTCTTCAAATGTAATATTCCCGTTAATAGAAAATGGTAGATTATCCCTTTGAATAAATATCATTGGGGTTTTTAAAACACAATCAATATAATCTTCAAAAGAGAATTCTTCACTTATTTTTCCACAAAAGCCGCATCTGTCATTATCTGTATTTAACCAACTTAATGCTCTAAATGATTTGTAGCCGGTATCTACACCTCCTCTTATTGGAGAATTTGCAAACATTGCAGTCATAAAAGGTGATAGTTTATTTGCAAGTTTAAACTTTCTCATGGCATCTTCTTCTGATTGAAAATCAATGCAGCATTGAATTCCTGCAGTTTCTCTCATCATTACATCTGAAAGTATTCCCCATAGGTATTTTGCCATGATTTTATATCGTGCTTTTGGAATTATATTTATTGCTTTATGGGTTGTGTATGGTGAAACTCCATAATTTAAAAGTGTTATATTTCTTTTTTCTATGATTGGTTTTATGGCTTCGTTTATAGAATCTATTTTATTTTTTAATTGAAATATTGTTCTTTGTGGTTCTGCACTAATTTCAACTTGGCATCCTGGCTCAAGGGTTAATGTATCATGGTTTTTCTTTAAACCTATAATATTATTGTTGTCGGTTATATAGTCCCAAGTGTCTTCTTTTGCAAATGTTTCGAGGGTGTTTTTTATACCGTAATCGCTCCAGTAGTCAATAGTTTTATATGATGTTGAGTTGATTGGTAGTCTTTCGTATTCTATACCTATTTTAAGATCTTCCGGATGTTTATAACCTTTTGTGTATAATTTTAAAATATCTTCTTTGCTTAATTTTTGACTAAGTTTAACCATGATGTCCCCTTTTGAATAATATTATAACATTATTCAAAATATCAAATAATATTTTGTAAACATTTACCCAGGGGGGTACATTTAATGTTAATAAGATGTTGAAATTTTATATATATTTTTATGTATGTGTTATTATAAATATTAAGATGAATTATTTTGAACGAGCAAAATTTTTTAGAACTAAAAAGCGTCTTGGACAAAACTTTTTAATAGATGGCGAAGTAATCCAAGATATTATTGATTTTGCTGATATATCACCGGATGATGTTGTTGTTGAAATTGGACCAGGCGTTGGGTTTGTTACCGAGCAACTTGTAAAATATGCTAAAAAAGTTATAGCTATTGAGTTAGATGAGGAAGCTATAAAAGAACTTCAAAAGTTAAATGCTCCAAATTTAGAAATTATACATAATGATGTATTGAAAACTGATTTATCATCTTTGTGTGAGGAAAATTTTAAGGTCGTTGCAAATATTCCGTATTATATTACAAGTCCTATAATTGCACATTTGTTGGGCGAAATTGATGATTTGTCTAATAAAAACAGAAATAAAATTAAGGATATAATATTGATGGTGCAAGAAGAAGTTGCAAGACGAATGGTAGCTGATGAAAATTCTCCGTCAAAGCAGTATGGTTTGTTGACAATACTTTCTCAATTTTGGGCTGATGTTAAAATTTTGCGTCTGGTTGGTAGAAGATGTTTTTATCCTGCTCCAAAAGTTAATTCAGCACTTGTGAAACTTGATGTAAGAAAAACTCCTAAACTTGAATTATCAGATTATTCACACTTTAGACGAACTGTAAAAGCTGCATTTGCTCAACGTAGAAAAAATATTAAAAACTGTTTATTAAGTGGCGGTTTTTCAAAAGATAGTATTTTAAAATCTATGCAAAATCTTGAGTTGGGTGAAAATACTCGAGGTGAAAAGCTTTCAATACAAATGCTTGGTAAATTATCCGAGGAATTAATTAAAAATGCAAACTAAGTCAATAAAAATTCAATGTCCTGCAAAAATAAATTTGAGTTTGAGAGTTTTAAATAAAAGGGAAGATGGATTTCATAATATAGAAAGTGTTATGCAAACTATAAGTTTGTATGATTATTTGGATATAAAGTTAGATTATTCTTCAGAAAATCAGATTATTTTGGATGGTAATAGTCAAGATATTCCGTATAATGATAAAAACCTTGTATATAAGGCTGCAAGATTGTTTTTTGAAAATAATAATATAAATGGAATAAAATTAAATGTTTATATAGATAAATCAATTCCCGTATCAGCAGGTTTGGCTGGTGGAAGTACCGATGGCGCGGGAGTTTTATTTGGTTTAAATAAATTATTTAATAATATAATGTCAGATGCGGAATTAGATAATTTATGTGCTAAATTAGGCTCAGATTTGAATTTTTGTTTAAGGGGCGGTTGTATGTTGGCAACCAGTAGAGGTGAAATTTTATCACCTAGTGAGTATAAAAAATTAAAAGTAAATTTAATAAAACCATTAGATTTGGGAATTTCAGCTAAAGAAGCTTATACTAAATTTTCTCAAAAATTATCACGTGGAGCAGATAATAGAGAATGTTATAAAAATGATTTAGAATGGGCCGTTATTGATGATTATGAACAGTTGCAGTATATAAAGAAAAAATATCCACATTCTATGATGACAGGATCCGGTTCTACTTATTTTTCATTTACAGAACACTTTGAACAAGAAAATGGATTTTGGGTTAAGAATGATTGTGAAACTATAGATTTTGGAATTAAAGAAATATAAAAAAGACCTTGAATTATTATTCAAGGTCTTTTGTTAATTTGAAGATTAAATATTATTATTATTTAATATTATTATCTACTCGTTTGTATCCCTTGTCTTCAAATTTTTCTTTGATTTCTTTGTCGCCTCTTGCTTCATAACCAGGAGCTCCAAGGTCTTGAGTACCTGTTTTATCAGTTTCTGTTCCGTATCTTTCAGATTCTGTTGATGTTCTTACTGTACCACTTCCGGTTTTTTTGTATCTGCTTTTTACGTTACCCATTTTTTGACCTTCAATGGCTTTTTTGATATCTTCAGGATCGTCGCTTATAAGTTCAACTTTCCAGCCGTTACCTAAGTCCATTTCTTTAGGGTATATGTAGTGCATTTTTCCATCAACTCTTTCACGTTTCATTTGTGAGTGAAGGTTTTTATCAAAGGCTACATATGTAGGATCTTTTCTGTTATATGAAGGGAATACTTCATTGTATGTATGTTCTTTTCCGTTAGGATCAATGAATACATAAGCTTGTCCTACAGGAATTGTAGATTCACTTTTACCTGGAACTACCGGTACGGATACATCATGTGTAATTGTTGTTTGAACAGTTGTATCTGTATAGTATTTTTCAGGTGCTGGTGTTGGTGTTGTAGTAGTTGGAGTTGTTGTAGGAGGTGTGCTTTCTGCTTGTTTTAAAGTTACCAAATCAGGATTTTCTTTCAAGTGTTTTACTACAGCGTAAGCTGCTGATAATTCTCTTGTGTTAACTTTTTTACCAGTTTTATCACTCATTGCGGCTGTAATAATTGCAGCTTTAATGTCTTTATCTCTACCTGGATTTCCTGTTATCTCGGTATTCATAATTTGGTTCATGATAGCTTTATTTTGTCTGCCTTTTACTAATTCTGGGTTATTAAGAACTTCATCAGCAGAGGCACCACTAAATGCGTCTTTACCACCGTTATCTTTAACTGCTAGTGCTGCAATAACTGTAGGTAAAATAGCTCCAGCTAAACCTGTTAATGCTTTTTGACCTGTAGAAAGTGCTTTTGTTGCTGTAGCAGTTGCTGTAGATGTAACTGTTGTTGATGATGTTACAGATGCATTGAATTCATCACCTGCCATACCTGTCCAGTTTACATTAGCAGTTGCAGAAGCTGATGCATTTGCCACGGCTGTTGCTACGGCTGTTGCTGTAGCTCCGCCTCCAAGAATACCGGCTAAAGCACCTGCGCCAAGACCTAATACTGCAGTACCTGTTTTCATAGCCCAAGTGTAGTCTTTTTCTGCATCTAGACCTGCAGCTTCTAACATATTATCTGTATGACGTTTTTTAACATCAGCATCTTTAGCTAATACTTTTCTTTCATCAAGGTTGCCTTTAAAATCAGCACCGGCATATTGTAACATCATATTTTTGTAGGCTTCGGTATCTATATTGCCTTTTTCATCAAACATTTGTGATGCTTTATAGTTTGCGCTAATTTCTCTAGCTGCATCGTACATTCCCTTTTTGGCTGCGTCTTTATCTTCTTCGGATGCAGGGTTATTGAATGTTGCTTCGTAATCTTTATAACTTTTTAAAGCATCATCAACTTTCTTTTTAGCTAATTCTTGAATATGTTTAGCTCCTTCTAAAGCTTTACCATCAAGTAATGTATATTTAGGATTATCTTTATCCCAAGTTCCGTCTTCTTTAGCTTTTTTAACAGCTGCTTCATATTCTTCTTTATTTGTATAGATTTTTTCTAGTTTAGTGTAGCCTTCCATTGATGCAAGGTTATCTCTTGCAGCTTTTGCAATTTTCTTCGCAGCTCTTCTGTCTTTAAATTTGTCACTTAAGCCAAATTCTTCTTGAGCTTTTTCTTTTGTATTATATTGTTCTTGTTGTTCTTTTAATATTTCTGTATCAAGAGCATATTGATCTGCATCTTCTGCTTGTTTTGAAGTCTTTTTCATTTGTGCGATTTCTTCAAGTTGTTGTTGATTTGCTTGAGCTTTTTGAGCTTTTTGTTCTTCTGTTAATGGTTGTGATTTGTCATCATGTTCTACTTCAGTTCCAGCTTTTTGGTTTTTTGCATCAAAATCAAGAATCGCTTTACTTAGTCGATTAATTTCTGCAAAATCATTTTTTGCCCTGGCAGCATCGAATTGTTCAATTAGTTGTGCCCTTGTTAGGTTTGCACCATTCACACCTTGTGTTCCCATTTTCTTCTGTCCTTTCTTTCTTATAGAAACTTGTATTTATATTCACTATGTTTTAATAAACGTTTTTAAGTAAAAATAATTTACAAAAAATATTTACAAAGTATATATTGTATATGTAAAACTCACATATACTTTGCATTTCGCCTTGTAAAGAAATGTTAAGAGGGTGCAATCAGCTCAATATTTTTTGTGTATAACATTTTGTATTACCTTTCTACACGTAGTTACACTTTGCCTTTATATAAGATTTCGGTTGTTTTGTATTTTAACTTTAATAATATAAGACATTTATAACGAGCTACATCATTAAAACCCTTTATTTATAAGCTTTTTACGGATGTTACAAAAGTTAATATACGCTTAAGTTTGCAAGTATAGTTAAATTTTGATAGAATTAGTTGCATGGAAGATATCGTTGAAAAGTTAAAGGATTTGGGGTTTAATTCCTATGAAGCCAAGGTTTACATTGCATTACTGAAAAAGTATCCTGCAACAGGATACGAGGTATCACAAATTGCAGATATACCTCAGGCTAGAGCTTATGACTCTTTGAAATCTTTAGAGCTTGCTAAGGTTGTTTTTTCTTCGTCTGATAAGCCTCAGAAATATACGCCGGTTTCCCCGAAGGAGTTAACACAAAGGTTTAAAAGAAAGATAAATTCAACGATTGATTTTTTAGAAAAACGCTTACCTAGTGTTAGGGAAGATTATAATGAACCTGTACATACTATTTTTGGATATTCAAATTCAATTGAAAAATTAAAAGAAGTTATAAATAATTCAAGCAAATCAATATATATTGAGTTGTGGGCAAGTGATTTTAAGCATTTGGAAACAGCTTTGAATGAAGCTTATGATAGAGGGGTAGATATAAAATTTGTCGGATATGATAATTTGAAGCCGATTTTTGGTTTAGCTTATGAGCATGCCGGAGCGAAGGAAATTGAAAGAAATATAGGTGGAAGATTAGTATATCTGTTAGCTGATAATAGCGAAGCTGTTTTTGGCCGTATTGAACAACAAGTTGTATGGACTAAGAATGCCGATATAGCTTTTTTACTTAAAGAGTTTATAGTGCATGATATGTATTTGTTAGATGTTAACAAGCATTTCCCTGAACAGTTAAGGTATTTCTATGGCGCAGGGTTTAAAAAGTTAAAAGATAAGATTTTGGATAAGTATTCAAGTTATAATATTCATTAATTTTTAGAAATATATACTTCCAATATTTTAGTTTAAGATTTATAATTGACTTAAGTTGAACATGTATCTTGGGAGAAGTAATAGGGAAAATGGACGGATATAGTTTTGAGTTGATTACGGGTCCAATGAGTTGTGGTAAAACAGAAGAGCTTTTGAGAAGAATAAGACGTTGTATTATTGCAAAAAAGAAGGTTATCGTAATTTCGCCTGATGTTGACACAAGAGCAAAGGGTGATTATATAGAATCAAGAAACGGTTTGTGGTTGGACGCAGTGAAGGTAAAGCATTCAATACAAATATTGAGTGTAGTAAAAGATGCTCAAGTTGTAGCAATAGATGAATTGCAGTTCTTTGATTCTAATATTGTTAAAGTGGTAAATCAGCTTATGTCTGAGGGCAAAAAAGTTATTGGAACAGGTTTGGAACTTGATTTTAAGGCCGAGCCTTTTGGTTCAATGCCTGAGTTGATGTGTATTGCAACAAAGATTGATAAGTTACATGCAGTTTGTATGAAATGTGGTTGTGAGCATGCAACTAGAACTCAGCGTTTAATAGATGGATGTCCTGCGGATAAAAGTTCTCCTCTTATTATGATAGGCGGAGATGAAACATATGAAGCAAGATGTGTTAAATGTTATGAATTACCTGATGTTAAGGCTAAACAGAAAAGTTTAGGTTTAAAACTTTTGCAATTCAATAAGAAATCTTAAGTTAAACTGGTTTATTCCTATAAGGGATTTGATAATTAAGTAAATACTGGTATAATTTATAAAATTTCACATTTTTTTATAGATGTGTTAATATTATTCCAGATGTAATCCCAGTATGAGAAACTTTTTTGCAAATGTTTCGTCATACAAACAAGAAGGGATTATTGGAGGTGTAGATAAGAATGAGAAAACTTATGAAGAAAAGTATTATATTTTTAGGTGTATTTATTTTTATGTTCGGTTGGGTTATCCGCTCAAATGTACAGGCTTCAACTCCTGCCGAATTATATGATAATGTATGGCGATTGATTAATACAAAATATGTTGATCAAACCAATAACGAACAAGATTGGGGTAAATGGCGTCATAAATATGATCATGTTTTAAGAACAGAACAAGATGCTTATGTTGCTATTGATACAATGGTTGCAAGTTTGAATGACCCATATACAAAATTTTTAAATCCTAAAGATTTTGCTGAAGAAACAGGTTCTATAAAAGGTTCTTTAAAAGGTATCGGAATTCAAATTGCAGTAAAAGATGGTAAATTGACCGTTATTGCTCCGATAGAAGATACTCCGGCTGCTAAGGCAGGTTTGATGGCAGATGATGAAATTCTTGCTATTGATGGAAAAAGTACGAAAGGTATAACTGTTGATAAAGCTGCAGAACAAATCCGCGGTGAGCAAGGTACAAAAGTTACTTTGCTTGTAAAAAGAGGTAATATGGAACCTAAAAGTTATACAATTGAGCGTGCTGAAATAGAAATAAAATCAGTTTCTCAAAAATTACCTGAAAATATCAACATGCCAAAAGATATTGCTTATATTAGATTAAGTTCATTTATAAGCCGAAATGCATCAAAAGAAGTTTCTGATATTTTATTAAATTCTAAAGATAAAAAAGCTTTTATTATTGATTTGCGTTCAAATCCTGGCGGCTTGTTAAGTAATGCTATATATATATCTGACATGTTTTTAAATGGCGGTGATATAGTAAGTACTGTTGATAGAGATGGTTATAAAGAAACTCAAAAAGCTGCACGTGGTGTACTTACAACAAAACCTCTTGTTGTTATATTGAATAAAGGTTCAGCTTCTGCAAGTGAAATTTTCTCAGGAGCTATCAAAGATAATAAACGTGGTGTTTTAGTTGGAACTCAGTCTTTTGGAAAAGGTTTAGTTCAAGAAATTAATAAATTACCTGATAATGCAGGGATAAATATTACTATTCAAAAATATTTAACTCCAAATGGTACGGATATTCACAAAAAAGGCATCACTCCTGATGTAATTGTTGAATTAACTGAAGAGGATATTAAGAATAAAAATGATGTTCAATTGAAAAAAGCTATAGAAGTTGCTCAACAGTTAACAAATGGAACTTATGTAGTTAATAATAAATAAGCAAATTTGTTCAAAACAGTTGATATTTAAAAGTCCTTTTAGTAGTTATATTAAAGGGACTTTTTAGTATTTGTAAATATTCATATAATTGTATTAGAAATTTAAGTTGATATTCTTTAAAAGGTTGATTTAATTTTAGTCTTAATTTGAAATAATTAAATTGTTATCATCCTTAGAGGAATTTTCAAGAATGAATTTACACGAGCAATGTTTACTTCGTTATTTAACACATCCAGATGAGTTGTCATATGTTACAGAAATTTTAAAATTAAATAATAAAATATTAGAACAAAAGTTTGTTGTAAAAAATATTCTTGTCAACTCTTCTATGTTAAACTATACTAAAAACATAGATTAACAAGGGTTGGATTATGTTGAAAAAATTTTTATACGTATTATGGGCTTTAATATTTTTTGTTTTGGTTTTATTGGGGTTGAAAAATGGTAGCTTTATTACGTTTATAAACTCTATGGAGGCAAGGACTTTTGATATTAGACAAAAGGTTTTGGTTAATTCAGGGGTAAGAAAACATAATAAAGATATTGTTATTGTGGCTATTGATGATGGTAGTTATGAATATATTTTAGATCATTATGGTGAATGGCCATTAAGAAGAGATTTGTATGCAAAAATGGTGGATTTTATTGAAGTTCAAAACCCTAAAAGTATTGCTTTTGATTTGATGTTTGTAAAATCATTAAAAGCTGATAAAAATTCAGATAAGGCTTTGGTAGATGTATTTAAAAAATATAATAATATTTTTACTGCAATGAATCTTGATGATCAGCCTCAGGATTTGCGAGTTCCTCCAATTTTGCCGGATAAATTAGCTATAGATGTTAAAGATCCTGAAAATCTCCATGTAATGGAGTATTCTAATTGCAGGGTAATATTGCAAGAAATATTAGATGTTACATCAAATATTGGAATGATTAATGTTTCACGTTCAGATGATGGGGTATTGAGAAAAATGCCTGTTTATTTAAAATATCGTGATAAATTTTATCCTCAATTAGGTTATTTAGTAGGTTCTCATTATTTAGGCGAAAGAAAAGATTTAGTAGTTGATGATGATAAGTCCGGAGAGGGTGTTATACTTAATTGGTATGGTCCTGCCGGTACATTTGAAAATATTCCTATGTATAAAGTTTTAAAAGCTGCAGAAGGTCAGGAAAATTTAAATTATGATTTTAGTGGAAAAGTTGTTTATTTTGGAGCAACAGCTGCAAGTCTTTTTGATATAAAAACGGTTCCTGTTGATAAGGTTTATCCAGGGGTAGAGGTTCAGGCTACTTATGTTAACAATATTATTGATGGTAGCTATATAATAAAATGTCCTGTATGGGTTAATTTGTTAAGTGCTATTGTATTAATGATAATCTCAGGAATTTGTGTTTTTGGTTTATCTTCAATAATTACTGCTGTTGGACTTGTGTTAACTATAGATTGTGCGTATGTAATATTAACATATTATTTAATGAGTGCGTTTAATTTGTGGTTGGATATTGTAATGCCTCTTGTTGCTGGTGTTGGTATTTTTATTATTGCTGTTGTTGTTAAGTATTTAATTAAATCAAGAGATTTTGATCATCAGTATAAATTGGCAACAACTGATGGTTTGACAGAATTATATAATCATAGGTATTTTCAAGAGCAGATGCAACAGATTACATCTCATGCAAAACGTTATGATGTACCGTTATCTTTAATTATTATAGATATTGACTTTTTCAAAAGATTTAACGATACATATGGTCATCAATCTGGTGACGCTGTGTTAAGACAAGTTGCGTTTGAATTAAAGAAAAATGTTAGAGCGTCCGATATAGTATGTAGATACGGCGGAGAAGAAATGAGTATTATTCTTCCAAATACTAAATATGAGGAAGCCGTAGCTATTGCAAACAAACTGTGTACAATAATATCTAACAAAAAATGTAAATTAAGTAACAACAGAGAAAGCAATGTTACGATAAGTCTGGGAGTTGCTTCTTTTGGTAATGATGGTACTGAACCATCTCAAATTATAGAAGCTGCTGACAAAAGATTGTACAATGCAAAAGAAAATGGCAGGAACAGAGTTAACTAAATAAAATATGAGGACAGATTTTTTAGAAAAAGCTATTAATTTAAAAGACATTCCAAAAGAATGTCCTGTTGATATTTGCTTATTGGAAAATAATGAAAAACAAATTGGGCAAATTTGTGATTTTTTGCAATCTGATAATAATCTGCTTTTAGTTAATGGTTTTAAAGGTAGCGGTAAAACGTTAGTTGTGGATTATTCTCTTACTTACATTAATCCAGGAGCTTTAATTTTACATTATACCTGCTTAGAAACAACTATTCTTGATGATATGTTGTTGAGATTTTTTGATATATTTAGAAATTATACGCTGTTAGGTAAAATTGTTCCTCCGAAAATAAAAGTGGAAAATTTTACACAAAAAATAAGTTCTTATTTTAATACAATAGATAGACCTATTCTTATAGTATTAGATTCATTTGATGACATTGTGAAAAATAATAAGCCTGAAATTTTGAATTTTGTTAAACATTTGATGAAATTTCCAAATATAAAGGTTATTATTGTTTCTAAAGTTTTTAATTATGAAGATTTTGTTGATGTTGAATATCAAAAGGTTACAATGTTGCCTTTTTCTCAAAAAATATTTGAAAAATATTTAAAAGAGCACGATATTAAACAAATTGGTGTTTTGTCAAATGAATTATATAAAATATCGAAAGGTTATTATAATTACCTTACATTGACTATAAATATAATGAATTTGAGACAGTTGTCGTTAGTTAATTTTTTGGAATTATTTTCAAAAAGTTATATGGCGTTTCCGGAGTTTATTTTAAGGGAAGCTTTATCTTTAGTTGATCCTGTTAGCGCTCATTTATTTAGATTGTTGACAGTAATGCGTATTCCTATTCATGTAAATTTGTTAAAATCTTTGCATTTGTATGATGAGGCAAGAGTTTACTTTTTCGTTTCAAATTCAATATTGTCTGTTGATGGTGAATGTTTATATTTAAAAGATAATTTCAGAAGTTTATTAGAAAATCAAATTCCTGAAAATGTAATGATAAAATTACATACAGCTTGTATTGATTTATATAATACACAACTTCCTTTAAAACCGTTAGAAAGAGATTTGAAATTATCAAGGCAAACTATGAGAAATGAAATAGAATATCATAGTATGTTTATTCCTAAAAAACCTGTAATTAATCCACAGGTTATTCAACCTTACGCGATACAAAATCCAATTGCTCAAAATCAAGTTAAATCAGCAGATAAAAATAATGTATTACCTGATAGCGAAAAGCAAAAAACTGAAGAAGTTTCAAAAGATGACATTATTAATAATATAAGTTTCATCATTGAAGATGAGGCTGTTTTAGATGGAATTGCCGATTCAATAAAAGATTTTATCAGTTCAACGACTCAAGATAACAAATTAGAACAAGAAACATCTAATATGACTTTGCAACAGATTTTGAATGCAGCAAGACAAGAAGAACAAAAATACAATTATAAAAGAGTTGTTATGTTGTATCAAAATGCTTTAACTAAAAAGAATGATGAAGATTTTTATACGTTTTTACCTTCAATATATGTAAGCTTGGCAAGAGCTTATCAAAAACTTTCGGATTGGTACGATGCTTTAGAATATTATACACAAGCTCAAGATTTTTATTATAATGCTTCAAATAATATAAAAGTCTATGAGGTTAAGTTAGATATTGCTAATATTTATTATCTAATGTACAAACATGATAATGCGAAATTTATTTTGTCAGAACTTGAAAAAGCACCAGATATTCCAAATGAATTGCTAATAAGAGTTAAGATGGCAAGTGCAAAATTGAGTGAAGATGTAGATTTAGAATATAAGTATTATAAAGAAGCCATTCCTTTGGTTGAAAGTAATACAGATAAAATTATCTTGGCAGAACTTTATTATAAATATGCTGCAGTATGTGATGAAAAAGATGAATTAAATGAAGCTGCAAAATATTATAAAAAATGCGTAGATGTTGATTATAACCCAAAACACAATAATTATTTATCAAGAGCATTATCTAATTTGGCTGAATTATATGATGAAGTCGGCAGTACTAAATTAGCTGTAAAATATTATCTTGAAAGCATAAAAATTGATACTATTGTGAAAAATTATAATGGGTTATATTGCAGTACAATTCATTTGGCTGAAATTTTTGCATCAAAAGATGATAATAAAGCCATAGAATATATGAAAATGGCTGTTGAGTATGCTAAATTAACAAAAGAACCATTTTATATTGCAGGCGCAAATTTAGAATTTGGTGATTTTTATTTTGTAAGGCGTGATATGGAAAAAGCTTACAAGTATTTTATTGAAGCTTATAATGTTGCAAAAATTTCATTTACAAAAGATAATTTGGATAAAATAACAGAACGAATAGATGATGTTAAAAAGCGCGTAGTTGAACAAGATTTTAAGGCTTTTCAGGAAAAATATGGAAAATAAAGATTTTTACAATGAATATATGGATTTGTTTTTGGAAGAAAATTCTAAGGTTAATTTGATTTCAAAAAATGACGAGAAATATTTGTGGGAGAAGCATGTTTTTGATTCTCTTGCTATTGAAAAGTTTTTTGATAAATATGGAGTGTGCGAAACTTTATTAGATATTGGTACCGGTGGAGGTTTCCCATCTGTTCCTATAGCTTTAACATATAAAAATATAAAAGTTATAGCTGTTGATAGTATTGCAAAAAAAATTAGAGCTATTTTAGCAATTAAGGATAAATTAAATATCGAAAATATAGATCCAATATGTTCAAGAGTTGAAAATTTAGAAGGAAAATACGATGTAGTAACTTCCCGTGCGGTTTCTTCTTTGAATAAAATTTGTGAGTATGCCTTGCCAAAATTGAAGAAAAACGGTTATTTTGTGGCATATAAATCAAGAAAAACTCCTGAAGAAATTGAAGATGCTAAAAGTGTTTTGAAAAAATACAATGCAAAAATTATTGACATAATTGAATATGATTTGCCTTTAGATGAAAAATTGACAAGAAATCTTGTTATTATTAAACGTTTTTAATATTCCTTGATTTATAATTGAAATTTAGTTTTTATCTTATAAAATTAATGAAAAAGGGGTATTTGTAGGGAAAATGACTATAATAAATGACGTTTTTACTGTTCATACTAAGGGTAATACAGATATAATAGATATCACTCCGCAGATTCGCAATATTGTGTACAGTCATGAGCTTCAAAATGCTATAGTTTTTATTTATGCGCAAGGAAGTACAGTTTCGGTTACAAATATTGAATTTGAACCTGGACTATTGGTTGATTTGCCTGAGGCTTTAGAAAGAATTGCACCTATAGATTCAAGATATCATCATGATGAAATGTGGCATGATGGCAATGGTTATGCTCATATTAGAGCATCTATTGTTGGAAATTCAACTCATGTGCCTCTTATAAATGGGGTTTTACAATTAGGACAGTGGCAGCAGGTTATATTAGTAGATTTTGATAATAAAGCTCGTGCAAGACAGGTTAATGTCCAAATTATGTATTAGTTTTTATATATCGAGTCCTGTAAACATTTCAAGTGATGTTACATTTTTTAGTAGTGGAAAATCTTCGATATTATAGTTTTTGACAAAATCTATAGCTTCATTTCTTGCAAGTTCTAAGATTTTTGCATCTCTTACTATGTCAGAAATAATTAAATCAGGTAATCCGGATTGTCTTGTGCCTAAAAATTCTCCAGGTCCTCTAAGTTGTAAATCTTTTTCGGCAATAACAAACCCATCATTTGTTTCGGTCATTATGCTTAATCTTTCTTTTGTTTCTTGGCTTCTTGAAGATGTTATTAAGATGCAATATGATTGAAGACTGTTTCTTCCAACACGTCCTCTTAATTGGTGCAGTTGAGATAGTCCAAATCTTTCGGCATTTTCTATGACCATTACTGTTGCATTTGGAACATCAACTCCAACTTCTACTACTGTTGTTGAAACAAGAATATCATATTCCCCATCTTTAAATTTTTTCATTACTTCATCTTTTTCATCGTTTTTGAGTTTGCCGTGAAGCAGACCTATTTTAAATTGAGGGAAAACTTCTTGTTGTAATTTTTCAGCTTCAATTGTTGCAGCTTTAGCCGAAAGAGTTTCACTTTCATCTATCAATGGATATACAATATATGCTTGTCTTCCTGATTCCACTTCTCGTTTTATAAGTTCCCATACTTGTTTATGAGAACCTGTTAATGATGTTTTTATTGGTTTTCTACCTTTTGGTAGTTCATTTATTACTGTTAAATCCAAATCTCCATGTACTGTTAGGGCTAAGGTTCTTGGAATTGGGGTTGCTGTCATTGTTAATATTTGCGGGTTTTGTGATTTTTTCTTTAGAACATTTCTTTGTTTAACCCCAAATCTATGCTGCTCATCAACAACTATTGCTCCAAGATTATTAAATTCTACATTTTCTTGAATTAGAGCGTGAGTTCCTACTGCAATATGAGTTTGACCGTTTTTGAGATCGGTTTCAAATTTTTGTCTTACTTTTTTGCCTTGGCTGCCTAAAAATAAACCAACACTTAATCCCATAGGTGTTAACCATTGAACTAAATTATTATAATGCTGTTGAGCAAGAATTTCTGTTGGTGCCATAAGGGCTCCTTGGTAGTTGTTTTCGATGGCTGCAAGAAGCATTATTGTTGCTACAACTGTTTTCCCGCTACCTACATCTCCTTGAAGTAGTCGTTGCATTGGTTTATCAGAGTCCATGTCGTGTAAAATTTCATTTACGGCTTGCTTTTGTCCTGATGTAAGTTCAAATGGTAAATTCTTTATAAATTGTTGAACTAAGCCGTCTTTATGTACTTTAAGGGCATAAGAAGAGATGTTTTTGGTTGTATTTTCTCTGAGTCGTATTAGCTTTAATTGAATTAAGAATAACTCTTCAAAAATTAGTGAAAATCTGGCATGTTCAAGCATTTCCATTGATTGAGGAAAATGTATTTGTTCTACTGCCATATTTTTATCCATTATACCTAATCTTTTTCGGATAAAGTCCGGAATAATATTTTTTATATCGTTTTTGTATAGTTCTATAGCGTTAAATATTGCTTTTCTAAGTGTTTTTATACTTAAACCTTCACATACGGTATATATTGGAACTATTCTTGCGATGTTTAAGTTGGAGTTTTGATTTTCAAGAAATTCTCCACTCATAATTGAGTAGGAAGGTTTGTCCATTGTAAGTTGGTTATTGTAATTGTTTCTTTTTACAATTCCAGAAATCATTATTCCTGCATTTTGAGGAAATTGTGCTTTCATTCTTTCTAAAAGATATTTATTCCCTTTTGCGTTAAAGAAATTTAATTCAAACCTACCACTTTCGTCTGATATTACAACTTTTGTTATGGCCAAGTTGTTTCTTGTATTAAATGAAGATACTGATTTTATATATCCAAAAACTGTTGTTGTTTGTCCTTCTTTTAGATCTCTGATTAGTGTTCTTGAAGAATAATCTATATGTTTTTTAGGAAAATACATCATCAAATCTTGTGCTGTGAAAATTCCCAGTTTATTAAATTTATAGGCAACTTTTGGACCTACACCTTTAATGTACATTACATCAACTTCTGAAGGGTGTTTTTGTCTTTGTAGTTGTCTTGTTTCTTCTTCCTGAGAAGCTTGTTTTTCTTGTTGAATTTCTGATTTTATAACTTTGATAAAATGTTCTATTGATTTTCTGCGTTCAGGAACTGAGGCATAAGGATACATTTCAAAAGCTTCAATAATCACTGCCCAGCGAGGATTTTTTTTTGATTTTTTATAGTTTTCTTTTGCTATTTTTTTTATGAAACTTGAAAATTTTTGTGTTTTGCCGTGAATATCTATATATCGATATTTTACTTCGATATCAATAGCGGCTTTGATTTTGTCCAAGTTTTCAATCATATCTGTAATTTTACATTAAGATTACTTTGATGACAATTAGTAAAATAAAAGAGAACATTATATGTTCTCTTTTATGGTAATTATTTGTTATTTATATGTTTATCCAGTTGTTTTTGAAGTTCGTTTATAAAGTTTGAATATTCCTCTTTATCAAGTTTTTTTATTGTTTTATATCTACCTAGAGCATCAGGTCTTTTTAGGTTTCCGTTTTTATCTAGTTCAAAATCAAAATTTGTACTATATATTGATACTCCTGGAGAATTGTATGATACTTTGGAAACTTTTCCGTTTGGGTCTGCTTCTACAAGTAAATGTGCTTCGGTATCTCCGTAGCGTTTATCATTTTGTTTTTTTGTAATAATTAGTCCAGTTGGTGAACTTCTGAAAGTGTATGATTTTTCAACGATGAGTTTGTTTGAATCTTTATTTAGAGTTTCGCTCCAGTAATTTGCACCATTTTCTCCAAATTCTGCGTATAATTTATTATCAACATCATTTACGTGAGTTGCTTTATAGAGTTGTTTTTCAGAATATGATGCATATGGATTTTGCGGATAGACAATATCTTTTATTTTTTCTGCAGTTTCCATTACTGCTTGTTTTGGATTTTTTTGTTTTGATGCGGGTGTTGTTATTTTATCAGGTTGTTTATTTGTGCCTGGTAAATATATAACATCATTAACTTCTAATGTATTTGCAGATTCAATAGATTTTTTATTGTTTAATTTCGCAATTGCATACATCATATTTGAAATTTCAGAATTTGTTGCATTTTTTTTGTTAAGTTGTTTTTTTGCAATATTCCAAAGGTTATCTCCCTTTTTTACTGTATAAGATATTTTATTTTGATCTGTTACTTCTGTTTCTGAATATTTTTTTTTGTAGTATGTCTGTTGTTCCCCTGTTGTATAAATATTAAATGAAACCAAAATATCCTCCTATAAAATTTTATTTTCCCCGTGTAAATATAAAAACATTTTTAATGAAAAAATTGCCCGAAATTAATCTCGAGCAATTTTTGTTTGAAAATTTGTTTTTTATTATTTTGAATTAACAATGTTTTTGTACATATTGTTATGAGGTGCATTATTACTAAGTTTTATGATTTTTTCAAATGTAAATTTTAGTGGATTTTCTTTTTTATTATTTACGTAATCTGTTGTTTTGACTAGTTCATATTCATTTAATGAATATGGAACAGAGGTGTTCTTTTTTGGTTTAAATGTGGAAAATCTTACGATATTTTTTCCATTTTGGTTTTGTAATATATCTAATTTTAATCGTGTTGTAAGATGTGCAGAATCAATATTTTTTCTTGCAGTGTTTAGTTTTTCAAATTTACCTTTTTCAACTGCGTAATCTACAACTTTTTTTAAATCTTCGCTATGTAAAAATTTAGCTTGAAAATTTATATTCGATTGAGGGGTATTTGTATTTAGTGTAATCATGTTTTATCCTTTTTATTTTTTAAAATAAACTTTGTTGTTGGCAGTTTTTAATTTTAGTATTGTAACCAAGATGCCTGTATGTTGCAGGAGAAACTTTTCTGCCTCGAGGGGTTCTTTGTAGTAATCCTGCTTGTAGTAAGAATGGTTCACAAACATCTTCAATTGTTCTAACATCTTCACCTATTGCTGCAGCAATTGTTTCAATACCAACAGGGCCTCCATCATATTTTTCTATGATAAGTTTTAGAAGGTTTCTATCAGTGGTATCCAGCCCAAATTCATCAATTTTTAGAATATCTAAAGATTGGTTTGCAATGTCTTTTGTAATTTTTCCATTATGTTTTACTAATGCATAATCGCTAACTCTTTTTACTAATCTGTTTGCGATACGAGGTGTTCCTCTGGATCTTCTTGCTATTGCAAGAGCCCCTTCATCATCTATTTCTATATTTAAAATTCCTGCGGTACGTTTTATAACTTGTGATAATTCTTCGTCGGTATAAAATTCTAATCTGTGAATTATTCCAAATCTATCTCTTAGTGGTCCGGATAGTTCTCCGGCTTTGGTTGTAGCTCCGATTAGTGTGAATTTTGGAAGCGGAACTCTAAGAGTTTTTACTGTTTGACTTTTACCTGTTGTCATATCAAGGTAAAAATCTTCCATTGCAGGGTATAGGATTTCTTCTGCGACTTTGTTTAGTCTATGTATTTCATCTATAAATAGAATTTCTCCGCCTTGAAGTGACATTAGTATTCCGATAATATCACGAGGTCTTTCAAGAGCTGGTGCGGATGTTATTTTTATATCAACTCCCATTTCTTGGGCAATAACACCTGCAAGTGTTGTTTTTCCAAGACCTGGTGGTCCGTAAAATAATAAGTGATCAAGCGGTAATTCTCGTTTTTTTGCTGCTTGTATTGTTATTTTTAAGGTGTCTTTTAGAGCAGATTGACCTATATAGGTATCAAAAGATTTTGGACGAATACAGTTTTCAAAGTTTTTGTCTAAATCTATAGCTTCAGGTTTTACAACAGGATTTTTCTTTTCTGTTGTTTGTTGTGTATTCAAATCGTTGTCATCACTTATAATGCTCATAAATATCACCTATGTAATGTTATGATAGCACAAATTAAGGGTTTTGAACATAGCAGGATTTAGTTTAAATCTTGTACAAAAGATAATATTGTTGAGTAAAATTGTTCTTTATTATTTTCAATGTAGTTTAGTCGTTCTTTAACTTCTTTTAGGGTATGAGATTTATTATTGATTACTGCGTTTATTAATGATTCACGAATTTCAGCAAGCATTATTTTTGCTTGTTCTTTTGCTTCTATATTTGTTAATCTGTCGTTGCTTTTGTCTATAATTTTACCAATATCTTTTAGGCAAGTTAAATTAGAAAAATAAGTTATTTCAGCTTTTAATAAGTTTGTATTGTTTTGGTTTGGTATGATGTTGTGTTCTTGCATTATTTCAAGCCCAACATTATTTACATCTTTGAATAAATTGCCGTTTAAAAAGCTGGAATGGCCGTTATAAATTCTTGTTTTAAGACCTTCTTCAACTATTTTTTGAGCTTGTTCTTTGTTCATACCATTTGGAAGGCTTGCATCTCTAAGTAAAGCTTTAGCAATACCTTTTGTATTACCAATAAGGTAGTCTATGTGGTTTAATACATTTTCGATTGCTTCTTTTGGTTCATATCTTAATACGTTCCCTGTATCTATGAATGTAAATGGTTTTTCGCTATTGCTGATATCAATGAAAAGGTTTCCCGGGTGTGGGTCTGCGTGCATTACTTTTGTACCTTTTTTAGGAACTGATAGTAATTGCTCGAAAAATACTTGAATGTAATTTGTTAGTATTTTGAAGAATTCTTTTTCGGAAAGTTTTTTATTTTGTTTTTCCATAGCATCAATGAATTCATTAAATTGAATTCCAGGTGCTTTTTCCATTACATAAATGTTATCTTTTACTTCTATTGCTTTAATTGCATTATAATGTTTAGCATTTTTGCCTAGGATTTTTGTTGCTTCCATTTCTTTATTTAGATCAACTTCCTGCAACCAAGCATCATATAATGAATTTATTTTTCTTTTTAGGTAGTCTAATTTTTTAGAATCATCTTTATTGTTTTCTGTTAACAAATTGATGAATGTTTGTCTATCTTTTTCTATTTTTTCTTTAGACATACCTTTTTTCAAAAATTTTAGTACAACTTCTTTGCCTGTTGTGTTATCTTTTGCTAAAAATGTTTCTGCAACTGTTCCAACTCCAAGTGCTTCATCTTTTATTATGGTGTATTTATTGCCATATGTTTTTGAGATGAATTCTTGTGCTTCTTTTACGGTTCTTGATTGTGGACAATTACTTTTAAATCTTGTGATTATTGTTGATAAATCTTCAAGATTTGTTATTTTTATGCCCATAATTTCCGGTTCAAAACCTTTTAGCATTCCTAATACATTTTCTGGAATTGTTTGTAAGAATTTAGGAAGAAATATATTAGTTTCTTCGATTAATCTCATTTTTTCTTCTATGGATTTTTCATTTCCAAGAATGTCGCTTATTAATTTTGGATTTATTAAATATTGAGCTTGTTGAGATAGTTCAAACAGTTCTGATGCATTTTGAGCTTTCTCAAATGGTTTTATATCTTTTATGTTTTCAAGAGCCTTGTTAATTGCTTTGTCCCAGCTGTTTAAAGATTTTGTTAGTTTATGAGCTTTGTATGCTAATAGACTTCCGCCGGCAAGTTTTAGAATAAGATTATCTTTTTGTTTGTTGATAAAATCTTTAGTTGATTTTTTATCGTCTCTTTTTACAAAAAGATATCGTTGAATGGTGTTTTCGCCAAGAACAATAGGTACTCCAATTAGCGCCTTTTTAATTGTAGCAATTGGTGCCATTGCGCCATCTAAGCCGCCTGTTAAGACGTCTTTCCAAAATGTTTTATTATCTTGTTTTTCTTTATGGTTAAGATGAATTCTATCAATAAATCTAAGTATTGGTTTTAGTATCATGCCTGTAAAGACAGCTGCTGCAATACCTAGAGGTTTAGAGCCTTTTAAAACAATTCCCTTTATTTTTCCATCAAGAAATGGAGATACTAATGTTGTTATTTTTCTGGAGGCAGAGTATATTCCAAAACTTGCAGCTCCTGTTAGGATATCAAGTGTTATTTCAGAAGCATCTCGTTGAGTATATTTATAATCTTTTATATATTTATCAACCGTTGCATAATCGGTTTTCCCTTGTTTTAGATCATTTATTTTATTTTGAATTGATTTTTGAGAACGACCTAAGTTTGTAAGAGATTTTATTTTATCGTAACCTTTAGCACTAATACCTTGACGTCTATTTATTATTGCATTTTCGTCAAGGAGTTTTTGTGCAAGATAGTCATTTGCAATTATAGATTTTGTATATTGTGGGGTAGTTGTTTGTATATTATTCAATTTGTTTTCCTAAAATATTTGTGAGCTGTTTTTTTAAAGTCTGTAAATATAAATTTTTGCTAGTGTTTTTTATTATAAATAGAGCTTTTTAACAGAATATCATCTTTTTGAATTAGTTTAAAAGCCTTATGCTATGGTATAATTTAGTTATGGAATGTCCTAAATGTGGAGCAGAAATAAGTAAAAGTGCAATGGTGTGCCCGAATTGTAAGAAGGTACTCAAAATTGTCTGCCCTGTTTGTAAAACTGTAAATACTAAAAATGTATGTAAAAGATGCGGTGAAATCCTTGTTACAAAATGTTCTAAATGTGGCAAGATAAATCTTTTAAAAAATGCTAATTGTATAAAATGTGGATATTCTAACGAAATTAGTGCAGTTTTGGGTGAATCTAATACTGATAGTTTTGCGATTTTAAGGATAGATTTTCCAAATAGTGATGTTGTTAAAGCTAAATTAGGTTCTAATCAGTTATATCAAAAGTTTAGAACTAATTTAGATGCAATGATTGTTTCTTATGTGAATACAATTAATGTAAGAAGACAAATTATAAATAATGATATTTATATATTAAGGTTTAACAAAGATTATACATTTTCTGCCTCAGCAAATTCAGCCATTTTAGCGACAATCGAGCTTGTTAATTTGATAACAAAATTAAATGTTAAACTTCTAAAGAAAAAAGGAGTTGGGTTAAAGTGTAATTTTACAATAATGAGGCGTGATGCTGATAAAAACCCTTATGATATTGATACAAGATTCCATGCAAATATGGTTTACCAAAGTTCTAGTAAAGATATGAGAGCTTTGGATTCATTCCAGGTTATAACTGATGAAAATTTTTATGATTTGTATAAAGAAAATTATAAACTTGAATCATTAAATTCAACAATGGTTGAAGGGGTTATGAAGCGCTTTTATGAAATTGATTTGAAAGAATTTGTAAATATTGGTGAATTCTTGAAAAATGAAGCGCAAAAAGAACAAGAAGATTCTGATGAAATTGAAGTTCCTAATTTTGTACAAGCTGCACTGATTGATCAGGCTAAGATTACTCAAGATGCTTTAATTGAGGAAAATAATCTGCTTGATGATGATATGTATGATATTAGTATGATAAATTTTGAAGAAATAAATTGTTCTTTTATCAAAACAGAAAGCATTAATGTCTTGGATTGTGTTGTTCAAATGCTTCAACAGCAGCCTATTGGTATTTTAGCGCTAAAGGCTTCTGCAATGTATCAGCCTTATACGCTGAAATTGTTATCAGCAGTAGATGAATTGGGTATATATGATAATGTTATACCTATAACTTGTCATGATGATATGAAGTACACTCCTTATGCTTTCTTTAGAGATTTAATTTCTTCAATTTTTGATTATACTATTTCTCAAAAAAAGTTTGCAAGTAATGATTTTTCTATGTTTTCTACCGTTGATAAAGAGGGGTTGATTAAGGATTTAATCTGGCTAAATCAGAGAAAAATGGCAAATATGGAAGATACAAGAGAAAACTATTGTCAGTTATTTTTCTCTCTATTGCAATCTATTCCAAATTCTTTAATCTATATTGAAAACTTTGATAAGATGGATGAAAGTTCAAAGTTTGTTTTAGAACAATTGTTTGACCATTTTGATGAGTTAAATATAAGTTATCTTGTTTCTTATGATAAAAAGTATTCGCTACATAAAAACTCACACTTTTTATTATCAAGACCTTATTATACCGAAGTCGCGTTGACTCCTACGCCATTTGAAACCATTATTATGGCAGATCAAGATTTTTATCGCGATATAATGACTGATTTTTATTTCCAAAGAATTGCAAAATATGCTTGTGGCAGTACATTGTTTTTAGATTTTGCTATTCAATATTTGTTAGAGTCAGGGATTTATGAATATACCGAAACTTCAATAGCAATGGTAAATCCTAAAACTGTTATTATCCCATCAAGTTTGAGTAAGTTGTTAAAACGTAGAGTTAATTTGTTAAAAGATGATGAAGAAACTATGCGATTTTTGACAATGCTTGTGTTGTTGGGTACAAGAATTGATGAAAAAACTATTAATTCTTTAGGATTTAAAAATTGGCAAAAACTTGGCGAGAAATTAGCCGGAATGGGTTATATTTATTCGTATAATAATTGTGTATATTTTTCAAATTACAGTATCTTAAGAGAAGCTTTGTTAGATGTAATAAGACCAGAAGATTTGCAGATGGTTATACAAGATTTGTTTAATTTAGTTTATGTTGAAGATATGGCAAATTCTGTTAAACCATTTTTGTATGATGTTTCCTCTCAAGGTGAAAAGGTTATTTTTGAATGGGAAAAATTAGCAAATATAAATCTTTCTATGGGTGATTTTTCTTCTTACTTGAATTGTTCTTCCGAAATTTTAAAAACCTTGGATAAATATTCTCAAATATGGTCTGCTGATGATTTGATGAAATATAAGTTATCTTTATATGAAAATGTTTCTAACAATATGTATGAGTATGACCCTGAAAAAACAAAAGATTTGGCTGAAAATACATTATTAACTTTGAAAAAAGCAAATAACAATGATAATTATGTTGCATTTTGTACAAAAATGATACAGGGTGCAATGGCTCATGGTGATTATATGTACGCCCTAAATTTAACTCATAGCGTATTATCTTCATTTGACAAAGCATCATTGGATCCGGCTTCTGAATCGTTTAATTTATATTTTCTTTTGATGTCAGTTATATATGTGAAATTGTTATTTAATATCGGCGCATATGATGATTGTTTGGATATTGGATATAATATTTTGAATGTTTTAGATAATGAAAAGCTTAATTCTATAAGATATACTGTCGTTTCAAAAGAAGAATTTAAGTTTTTAGTCAGTGAATGTGTTGGATATATTGCATTGGTAGATGTTTTATCTTTGAAAGAAGATGTTAGTGAGTTTTTAGATATTTCTAATAAACTTTTGAATTTTATTCCGCCTAGTTATTCAATATTTGTTCAGTTGCAAAACCAAATAAAAGGTAAGCCAGTTACATTAAATCCTTCTATGGCAGGAAATGATGCTTTTTCGCCGATATTATATCATTTAATGAATGCGTTTATTGCATTTAAGGATAATCCTACATCTTTTGCTCAGGAAGTTTATAAAGCAAAACTTATAGCTAAAGAAACTCAGATGGTCCAATTTGAAATTTTTGCAGATTTAATGATTGGTTATGCTTATGTGAATTTAAATGCATTCCAAAAAGCGTCTTCAATGATATATAAGATTGTTAAAACTGCAAAAGATAAAGGTATGCACGCTGTTGAACATTTAGCTTGGTATGTAATGAGTATTCTAAATATCAAAGAAGGAAAATTTGATATAGCATATGGTGTGTTAAATAATTCTAATATCCAGATGGAAAAAAGAGGGGGTATTAGTGAGTATTTAACAATGTTAAATAAAATTAATATGTACAAAGTCCTAATGTGTATGAATAAACAAGATCAAGCTCAGATTTGTATGAATCAAGCATCTTATATTGTACAAAAATATGGCTTGAGTTTTAATTTGAATATTGACATTAAAAAAATTCTGTTAGAAAATTCTGTTAACAATAAAGCTGGTGCAAATGTTAATCAAAATGTTAGACCAGCACAAGAAGAGAAAGCTCAGGGACAGAATATAAACGCAAATCACGGTTTTGAAGAATCCGATAGTGATGTTGTTAATCCTTCAGACTTTTTCTCCGATTAAATTTTGAATTGAATGTTCAGAAAGAGAGGGAAAATGAAAATATTATTTGCATCTGCCGAAGTAGCACCTTTTTCCAAGGCAGGGGGCTTAGCTGATGTTATCGGAAGTTTGCCTAAAGAACTTGAAAAAGATGCTGAAATTGCTATATTTACTCCTCTTCATGGGTGTATTGATAAGGATAAGTATAACATTAAAGAATTAGAAAATTCCCAAATGTGGATTACTTTCGGTAATCAACCTCAAAAATTTAATCTTTATATGACAAAACTTCCGGGAACAAATATTAATGTATTTTTTGTAAGAAATGATTGGTATTTTTCTTGTTTTAAAGAAGTTTATCCAAAATATTTAGATCCAAGATATGAGCACGAAAGATATATTTCATTTTCACTGGCTGTTATGGAATATGCAAAGGCTCTTAATTTTAGAGCTGATGTTATTCATACTAATGATTGGCATACAGCAATGATTCCTTTGTATTTGCATTCAAATTATAAGTTTGATGAGTTTTGGAAAGATACAAAATGTGTTTTTGAAATCCATAATTTAGCTTATCAAGGTATTTGGTTTGAAGATGTTTTGGATTTTGCAAATATGCGCAAAGATATTGTTTATAATCAATGGGGTTGTGAACATTATAATAGAGTAAATTGGATGAAGGGTGCAATAAATTATTCTGATAGGGTTGTTGCAGTTTCTCCAACTTACGCAAGAGAAATTTTGGGTTCTGAGTATGGCGAAAATATGGATTATACGCTAAGAGGAATACAATATAAACTAAAAGGTATATTAAATGGGATTGATTACACTGTGTTTAATCCTAAAACAGATAACTCTTTAGTTAAAAATTATGATGTGAAATCTTTGCAAAATAAAGAAGCTAACAAAAAAGCTGTTTGCGAATATTTTGGTTTGGAATATAATCCTGAAAGACCTTTGATTGCTCTAATTTCTCGATTAGTAAATCAAAAAGGTATTGATTTAATTCGTGATATGCAGTATGAATTACAAAATCTTAATGCCGATTTTGTGTTTATGGGGAGTGGCGATAAGGATTATGAAAATCTATTTATCTGGCTTTCAAATAATACGAAAAATATACGTACATATGTAGGTTATAAGGCTGATTTAGCTAATTTAGTTTACGCAGGTAGTGACTTTTTCTTAATGCCTTCCAAATTTGAACCTTGTGGTTTGAGTCAATTAATTGCAATGCATTATGGTTCATTGCCAATTGTAAGAGCAACCGGAGGATTGGAAGATACAGTCAAAGGTTATCCTTTAGACAATTCAACAGGTTTTAAATTCTGGGCATATAATGGTTGGGATATGTTAAATGCTATTAAATGCGCATTGTATGTATATACTGATAAGTATGTGTTTAATGCTATGAGAAAATCAGCTATGGAATCAGATTTTTCTTGGAAACAAAGTGCTAAGCAGTATTTGAATATGTATCATGAAATATGTGGTAAATAATTCTAAATTTATAATTTGATTTTTAAATAGTAAGTTTAATTAAAATATTAAACTTACTATTTTTGTAAGTTATTTAAATTTTTATACAACGATTGTACCCCTTGCGGAATTTTTATTTGTATTATATTATTAATCTATAACAAGAAAAGTGAGGTTTATTAATGGATCAAATAATTAAAGTAGCCTGGGATTTGAATGAAAATACAGATAACAGATACAAATTGGTTTATGAAATTGCAGAATTAGCAAAAAAAATTGTAGATGAAAATCAAGCTAAAAAAGCTCGTGAAGATTTTGGTTTTGAAGAAATGCACGAAACCAGTTATTCAAGAGAAAATCCTGTTGAACACGCTTTGATGGTTAAAGCATCAGAAGCTGATGATAACAGATTAGTTGGTTAATATAATATAAAACACAAAAACCCCTTATTGTTTTTGTGTTTTTTTGTGAGGGGTTTTATGATAAAAGATACAATAGATTATATTGAAACATATACTGATGGATTTAAACCTGAAATTGGTATTATTTTGGGTTCAGGATTGGGTGATTTAGCAGATGAGTATTGTGAATTTGCAATTCCATATTCTAAAATTCCAGGATTTTCAAAATCTACTGTAGAAGGTCATAAAGGTCAATTGGTTTTTGCGACTATAAATAACCGTAAAGTTGTAATGATGCAAGGAAGAATTCATTATTATGAAGGTCATTCTATGCAAGAAGTTACTTATCCTATAAAGGTTATGAAAGAATTAGGTGTGAAAACTGTTGTTATTACAAATGCTGCGGGTGCAATAAATAAAAGTTTTAGACCTGGCGATTTGATGGTTATAACTGATCATATAAATATGATGGGTGATAATCCATTAATTGGTCCTAATGATTCACATTTTGGTGTTAGATTTCCGGATATGTCTGAAGTCTATAATAAAAATTTGATAAAAATTGCCGATGCTGCAGGTAGAATTTTACGTATAGATTTAAAACACGGTGTTTATATAGCTTCATCAGGCCCAAGTTATGAAACTCCTGCCGAAATTAAAATGGCAAGATATATAGGTGCTGATGCTGCAGGAATGTCAACAGTTCCAGAGGCTATTGTTGCTAACTATTGTGGTTTAAATGTTTTGGGTATTAGTTGTATTTCTAATTATGCAAGCGGCGTTTCTACTAAAAAATTAACGCACGAAGAAGTTATTGAAACAACTAATGCTGTAAAATCTAAGTTTAAAGAATTGATTTTATTGTTATTAAAAAATATTTAAATCATTAGTTATTTTTATTTAGATTATCAAGTTCATCGTTAAGTGTTTTTATTTGAAGTTCAAGCTTTGTACGCTCATCAATAACTGTTTCAAATGCTTTTTCCAGTGTTTTGATTTTAGCTTCAAGAACTTCAACTTTTGAAGCGCTTGCAGTTCCTGAGATGGCTGTTTTTTCAAGTTCTCTTTGATAAACTTTTGCTTTTTCTTTTGCAACGTCAAGAAACATATAAACTGTTCCCGCACCTACAAACAATCCTGATAAGAGTACTAAAATTGTAAACGTAGATAATCTTACTGCTTTATGGATTATTGCAGTACTTGAGTTATATATAAAATTAATATCTGCATAGTTGTTAAAGTTTATTATAACTAGATATATAAGTAATAATAGTATTACAATGCTTATTGCTAAAAAAACTCTTTTCATTTTATACTCTCCTGTTTTGATAGTAATTTAAAACTTTTTTAAGTTTTTCGTCAGGTTGTATTTCAAGTTCAATTATCTCTGCTGAAAATGGTTTTGCAAATTTTAAATAATATGATTGTAAGACTTGTTCTTCAGTTTTTACTTTTCCTTGTCCTGCACCATATAAGGTATCATTATAAACCGGATGCTTTTTAAAACTTGTGTGTACACGAATTTGGTGAGTTCTGCCTGTTATCAATGTAAGTTCAACATATGTTGCGTCTGTATATCTTTCCAGTACTTTTAGTATTGTTGTACTTTCTTTTCCGTCCGGGGTTACACACATTTTGTGTGGTTGCGTTTTATGGCGACCTATAGGTTCAGTTATAATCTCCTCATCTAGCGGGTAATTCCCTTTTAATATTGCATGATATTTTTTTGTAAGATTATGATTTTTTATCATATTTGCTAAATATTCGTGTGTTTGATTATTTTTTGCAATCATCAATAATCCGGATGTGTTTCTATCAAGGCGGTGAACAATTCCTCTTCTAAATTCTCCGTTTATATCTGAAAGATTATCTTTATATTTGTATAGTAATGCGTTAACTAAAGTTCCTGATGTTTCAAGCGGGGTTGGGTGGGTAAGCATTCCTGACGGTTTATTTATTACTGCCATATTCTCATCTTCCCAAATTATTTCAATTGGTATATTTTCAGGTTCTATGTTTAAAAGTTTTTCTTCGGATAGATTTTCAAATTCTATATGATCATTATCTTTCAATATATAAGATGGCTTTTTGGTTTCACCATTTACTATAACTTTACCTGATTTAATTGCAGATTGGATTTTTGAACGTGATATGTTTTCATAAATTTGTGACAAATAAACGTCTAATCTTATATTGTCTGTATTTTCGTCAATTATAAGAAGCATAATTATCTGCCTTTATAAAAAAGTAAAATTACGACAAGTGCAATTACACCTATTGTGATAAATATATCTGCAACATTGAATATTGGGAATGTAATAAAGTTTAGTTGAACATAATCTCTAACGTAGCCTAATACAATTCTTTCGTGGCAATTTGAAGAAATTCCTGCGCAAAGCAATGCGATAAATGATAATGAAATTAAGTGTATATTTCTTATATTGTTATGAACATATATACATAGTAATGTTACAGCAACTATTGATACGATAATTAAAAATTCTCTGGCATTTTGTAATAAACTAAAAGCTGCACCTGAATTTTTTAGATAATGAAGATTAAAAACTGCATTTGAATAGTGATGACCAGAGGTCAAATTATCAACAATAAGTTTTGATGAAAATAATGCTAAAAATAGCCAAAAACCAAAGCAGGCTATAAAAAATAAATATTTACCAATTGATGTTTTCATTATTTATGACTTTCTTCTTTATTATCTTCCAATTTTATATAATTGTTTTGAGGAACAACATTTACTCTTTTCATAATACAAGCAAGTCCTGCCATATAAACTTTAAAATTGTCATCTCCAATCGGTTTAACTTTTGATATTGCTAAAGATGCAATTGTGTATTCATTAAGGTTGTTTGTATTTGCTTGAATTAGTCTTTCTAAAGTTTGAGATTGTGTTATTGCTCTCAATTCAGTTTTAGGTGTAGATGCAGGATAGGTCATCATATCATGATCTATAGATCCTAATATAAACATTCCAGGCTCTGTATCTACTTTTAGAGTTGTTGTATAAGTTTCTCCTGAGCTAACTTGGGCAGGAGCTTGAATTTCGATGTTCATAAATCTGGCATCACCGTATAACAAAGATGATTCGTCAGAAATCGCGGTTTCTCCTGCTATATACCACTTAGAGTTGATGCGTTTGAGGTGGTATATACCTCTTGATTTAGAGTGAATTTCTCCTGAAACAGGCATAAATTCTAAGCTCTCAAGAATTGTTCCGTTTGCTGTTTCTTCAACATTTACACTTGCATAATCTCCATTTACTTCAATAGAAATTATTTTTGTTGTGTATGTCAAATCGTTACAGGCTTCCCAAGTGGATTCAATGCTTTTAAAATAGACTTCTTTATTATAACCGTCGTTATTTATATAACTATCTGCATATAATGGTTTTAGATTTTTTATATCATGCAGGTTTGCATATTTGTTATGAACTTTAAATAAATCTTTTATTTGTTTTATATTTTCTTTATTTTCTCTTCTTTGTTCTAATCTGTAACTTCTATCAGAAATTAACGAAGCTTGTGATTGTTGTGAAGTCACAAGAATTAAAGAAGAAATTAATATTAATGTTATTATAAATTTTCTCATAGCAATAGTATAGTGGAAAGTAGTGAAATTTTTAATAGTATAAACAATGTAGATTTCAATTTTAATTAATATAACTTAAAAATCTGTAAATTTTTATAAAAAATGGGTTTATTAAAATAAAGAATTGTTTTTGGAGGATATTATATATGGAATTGGCAGCAACTCAAGGAATGAGTTTAGATATAATGGATAGAGTAAAAAATATAGCTGAAATGTGTAAAGTATCAAGAATAGAGCATATGTTATCTGATTGTTTAGAAAATATGCCAAATGATGGGGCTATAAATTTCGTTGGTGAACTTAACAAAAATGATATAATGCACTAAAATAGTGTAAATTATTGTTTAAAAACTATAGAATATAAATTTTTCATGCTATCATTATACTGTTATAGTAGAGGAAAAAAACATGAGTTTAACAGTATATTTAGGGATAGACGTAGGATCTGTAACAACTAAATTAGCTTTAGTTGATGAAACAGGCAAATATGTAGATAGCGTGATGTTAAAAACTGCCGGTAAACCGGTTATGGCAGTTCAGACAGGTTTGAATAAATTATATGCACAGCGATTAACTGATTATGAAGTTATGGGTGTAGGTACTACTGGTTCTGGTAGAGCATTGGCAGGATCTTTAGTTGGTGCTGATATTGTAAAAAATGAAATTACAGCGCATGCTGTTGCTGCAAGTACTAATGTTCCGGGTGTTCAAACTATTTTAGAAATTGGTGGACAAGATAGTAAAATTATTATTTTACGTGATGGTATTGTAACTGATTTTGCTATGAACACTGTTTGTGCAGCTGGCACAGGTAGCTTTTTGGACCACCAGGCTCAAAGATTAAATGTTCCTATTGAAGAATTTGGTGAAACTGCACTTCGTTCTACAAATCCTGCCAGAATTGCAGGTCGTTGTGGCGTTTTTGCAGAAAGTGATTTGATTCACAAACAACAGTTAGGTTATCCGGTTGAAGATTTGTTATATGGTTTGTGCCAAGCTTTGGTTAGAAATTATTTGAGTAATTTGGCTTTGGGTAAAGAGTTATTACCAACTGTTTCTTTCCAAGGTGGTGTTGCTACAAATACCGGTATGGTTAAAGCGTTTGAAGAAGCTTTGAATACAAAAATTGTTGTTCCTGAAAATCACCAAACAATGGGTGCTATTGGTGCTGCATTATTAGCTATGGAAAATCATCAATATACTGAAGTTCCAACAAAATTTAAGGGTTGGAATGTTGCTGATATGCATTTTTCATCTATTACTTGCACTTGTACAGGTTGCTCAAATAACTGCGAGGTTATTACTATTGTTGAAGGTGTTGATGAAGTTCAACATGTTGAAAAGATTAAAGATGTTAAAGGTAATATTATTGCACGTTGGGGCGGCACTTGCGGTCGTTGGGACATAAGTTAGGATTTAATTATGGATTTTGGGCAAAATTCTCAAAGAACTTCTATATTAAAGGAGTTGTCCAACGGAAACGTTGAACTCGGAGAGGCTTTTGCCCTTATTATAAATGATATGGTAATGCAAAGTGGTATTACTAACCCTCAAGCAGAAGTTTTTGATGTTGTGCCGGATTCTTGGAGAAAACTTGCAGCAAAACCTGATAAGTCTTCTGAAGAAAATAAAGAATTGGATGAGGCTTTTAGGGAAGAAATAAATTTTCTTGCTGAATCTTATCTTTTGTATATGGCAAAAGAAACAAAAAATTTAACAGGAATGTTGGATTATCAACAGTATGAAACTTTTATGTTGAAATACCGTTTTGGTCGTTATGATGTTATGAATAAGCCGGAATATTTGAATAAAATTAAGGTTCAAATACGAAATGCCTTTAATAAATTATCTGCACATGGTGAAGCTTCTGGTGATAATTTGATTGATAAAAAGGATATGGCTGCTTTTATTTATGCTTTATCTACAAAATCAAAAAGAGATCAGAATAATAAGTTTTTAGGTTTTGAAATTAATGGTTTAATTCAACCGGAAGATTATGCTGTGAATGAAAGTGAGTTGTTTCAAGCAGAGGATAATCTTATGGCTTTAAAATTGAGAATATCATACAAAATTTTAAATAATATATTATAGGAGTTTTTATTATGAAAAAGATTTTTGCGTGTGTGTTTCTATTATCTTTTTTGGTATTAGGGCAATGTTCTTACGCTTTTGAAGATATATATAGTTTAGATGATGTCAAGTCAGATGTAGAAAGTGCTGAAAAAACTGACAATTCTTCTAACTCAGATAAAAGTACTTTATTACAAGCGTCTGTTGTTTTTGATTGGGTTGATATTTCTCAGGCTAAAAGAGATGAAAATATAGAATATTATAAAAATTTATTATTTGAAAATAATTCAAGTAAAGTTTATTATACAAAATCAGAATTTAAAAATGAATTTGCAAAATATTATAAAGATAAAGAATTTAAATATCATTATATGTTAACAAATAATGGTGTGACAGAAGATGAAGATGCAAAATATTGTGCATTTTATTATAAAAAAAATACATTAGTAATGTATGCTATTCAGTATAAAAACAATCCAAATAGAGCTTTTTATTATACGGCATTTGGAGGTTTAAGATATACAGATGTAATGTCTGATGAGTACCCAAATTTCCCATATACTTCTATGCAATATGATAGAAAAGGTCAATTAAAAAGTGCTATATATTTTATTTCAAAAGATTTACAGTATATGTACGGGCCTGATAAGGAATTTCAAGGTGTTTGGTACAAAGATAAAATGTATGATAAAAACGGCAAACAAACTCTAACAAGGACAAATTGGTAAGAATTTTGAATATAAGTAATAATTAAAAAGGCTAAGATTTAATCTTAGCCTTTTTATGTTGTATTTATTTAATATTATTTCGTAACGATTGACATTATATAGTTGTTGGTGAAATATTTGTTTGCTGTTTCTATAATGTCAGAATCAGTTATACTATTAATTAGTTTTTCGTATTTGTCTTTGTATTCATAACCTCTTGTGGATGCTTCATACCAACCTATATTTGATGCTTTATCTAAATTTGTTTCAAGACCTATTACGTAATTACCAAGTAATTTTTCTTTTGCATCTTTTAGTTCTTGATCACCTACGTATTCAGTTTTCAAGCGTTGAATTTCATTAAATAAACCTGTTTTTGCTTTTTCTAAATTTGCAGGATTTGTTCCTATGTAAAGCATAAAACTACCTTTTAAAACATTTGGAGAAAAGCTTGTTCCTAATTGATATGCAAGACCTTGTTGTTCTCTCAAATCTTTAAATAGTCTGGAGCTCATGCCTGTTCCTAATATTGCATCGATAATTTGTAATGTCGCACAATCTTTTTCGTTTAATACTCCATCTGTTTGCCAACCAAGTAAAATCCATGCGGTTTCTGTTGTTGGCATATTTTTTACGTTGGATCTTGGAGATGTAATTTGTGTTATTTTATTTTTGTATTGTGCGTAATTAAAGTCTTTTTGATTTTCTTTTTCTGTGAATATTTTATTTAATTCTTGTATTGTCTTGTCTTTATCAATATTCCCGTTTACTGATATAACAAGGTTTTTAGGATTAAATATATTATTATAATATTCTACAATATCTGAACGTTTTATATTTTGGATATTTTTTTCCAAAACTTTTGATGATATTGAATACGGAGTATTTTTGTATATTAAATCTCGATATTCTTCTATTGCTTGTTGAAGTGGTATGTCTTTGTTACTTTTTATTGCACTTAATTTGTCTGATTTTACTTTATCAATTTCAAAATCATCAAATGTTGCGTTATTAACTATTTCATTTAACAATTCAAGTGTTTTATTATATTTATCTTTTGTTGTTAGTACTGATATTGCAAATGAATCTGCGCTTATACCAGGTGCAATTTTTATTCCATTGTCCTCAAGAGTTTGTGAAAGTTCTAGGGGGGTATAATATTTAGTTCCTTTTAGCATTGTTGCGGCAGTTAAATTTGCTGTCCCGGGAATTTTGTCTAATAATTGTCCGCCTTTTGCATATATACTTATTGCAATGATATCATTTGAGGTATTTGGTGTATATAACATTGTTGCACCATTTGATAGTTTATATTTTTGTGTATCATTGTTTTGGCTTATTAATTCGGCGCTACCTGGTGCTTGTGTTATGTTAGCAACTGGTATATCTTTTGCATTTTCCGGTAATATTATTGATACGGCACTTTTGTTTATACCTAAGTATTTGTTAGCAACTCTTTTTACGGATTCTTTTGTTACTTTTTTAATATTATCTAAATATGCGTCATAGAATTTTATATCGTTTGTTAGTGCCATTGTATAGCCAATTTCGGTTGCAATGTTTGATATTGATTCTCTTGAGTAATATGTATTTTGTTCAATAATATTTTTTGCAAGGTTAAGTTGTTCTTCAGTTACACCTTTTTTCTGTATCTTTTTTATTTCTTCAAAAATTGTATCTTGAACTTGTTTACATTTTTCAGGTTCAAAATTTGCAGAGATATAAAATATTCCATCATCTTTCATTGTATAATTCCCTGCATCTGTAGAAAATGCAAGTCTTTTTTGTTCTTTTAATACTTGATTTAATATTGAAGATCTCCCATCACCTAATATTGTTGCCAGAACATCTAAGGCATAAGAATCTTTTTCATCTATTGGGGTGCCTCTAAAGCCTATGACCATATAACCGGATTCTGTTTTTATGTAGGCAACTTTTTTTTCTTGTTTTGTTAATTGTGCTTCTTTAGGGTATTTGTTTGGTATTTGTTTTTTATATTCTGCATTAAATACTTCTTTTACTTTTTCTAGCGCATGGTTTGTATCAATATCACCAATTATAACTGTTACCATATTTGATGGAGAATAGTGTGCATTATAGAAGTTTAAAATTTGATCTCTTGTAATTGTTTCTATAACATCGCTTCTACCTATTACTTTTCTTTTGTAGGGGTGATTTGTGTATAGCATAGAATTTAAGTTTTCTTGCATTATTCGGCTTGGATCGTTTAAATCTTTATTAATTTCTTCTAATACAACTTTTCTTTCTTTTTCCATTTCTTTTCGTGGGATTAGAGGATTCATCATCATATCACCATGTAAAGATAGTGCTAAATCAAAATCTTTAGAAGGAATTGTTACGTAATAATGAGTAAAATCTTTACTTGTTGCAGCATTTGTTATTGCACCTTTAGTTTCTAATATTTTATCAAATTCACCAGGTTCGTGGTTTGTTGTTCCTTTAAAAAATAGGTGTTCTAAAAAGTGCGCAACTCCATTATTGGAATCATCTTCATCTATTGAACCGGTTTTTATCCAAGTATCTATTGTTACTATTGGATTGTTATGGACTTCTTGTATAACAACAGTTTGACCATTCTCTAGTTTAAACATTTGAGCGCTTGCAGCCCAAACTGTATTTCCGCAAATAATTATTGCTGCAATTAGTATAAATTTTTTCATTTTTACCGTCCTTTTTTAATGATTATATAAATTATACATTATAAATAATATAACCTTGCTGGAGGAAATATTATACAGTAGGAATTTCTTGTAAAATATTTGTTGTTTTGAATTTTTTTGGAGATTTCATTGTAATATATTCTTTTAGGGTTTCAAATGTAACCATGCAAACTTTTTCTGTTGCTTTTGTTTCGTATTCTCCTTTTTCATCAAAATCATTAATAGTCATTTGTTTGAAGAAATTTCTAAGTTTATAAGGTAATTGTTTTTTGTTATATGATATATGAGATGCGCATTTGCTGCATATCAAGCCTCCAAGGTAAGGCACAAAGTATAAAGTTTCATCTTTTATTGCTTCGTGGCAGCATAAACATGTATCAAGTTCAATTGAAAAACCCGATTCAACCATCATTTTTAGTTGGAATTTTATTACCGCTAATAGAATTTCAACTTTTGATTCAGCTTTTGATATTGCATTTAGTGTTTTATATAGCAAATCGTAAATAATAGAAGAACATGGATCATCTTCTATCCCAAAGTTATGAACAACTTCTGTTACGTACATGGAGTAACAAATTTTATCGATATCTTGTCTTGTTTTGTAAAATGAATTTACTACTTCAGCTTGGCATATAGTATCAAGATTTTTACCCTTATGAAGCATAAGAGTATTTGCAACAAGCAAATCCATGCGAGCACCTAATTTACTTTTAGGTTTTTTAACCCCTTTAGCTACTCCCCTTATTAGTCCTTTTTCTTTTGAATACATTACGATAATTTTATCTGATTCACTCAAGTTATAGGACTTTAAATTAATCGCATCTGTTATAAAACTGTTTTGCATTATTTATTAGCACTTGTACCGTGGTAAATACCTCTCATCAATTGTTCAAGTTCTGATTTGTTATCAGAGTATGTTAGAGCAACTTCTTGAGATATCTTGCCTTCGTTATAAAGTTTGTACAATGACATATTCATTGTGGTCATGTTATTAAATGAACCTTTTTTAACAAGTTCATAAATTTGTTCTAATTCATCTTTTTGAATAAAGTCTTTTACTGTTGGTGTAACTACCAAAATTTCAGTTGCAGGAACTCGAGATCCGCCATCAATAGTTGGTATAAGTTTTTGAGAAATTGTACCACGAAGAGTATTTGCAATTTGGCTTCTTACAAATGGTCTTTCATTCGGATCGAACAAGTTGATAATTCTGGCAACAGTTTGAACTGAATCGTTTGTGTGAATTGTTGATACAACAAGGTGACCTGTTTCTGCAGCTTTCAGTGCAGATTCTACGGTTTCTCTATCACGAATTTCACCGATGAATATAACATCAGGGTCTTGTCTTAATGCGTATTTAACACCATCGGAAAAAGAAGGTGTATCAATTAACAATTGACGTTGCGAAACAATTGATTTCTTATTTGAGAAGATAAACTCAACCGGATCTTCAATAGTTACAATGTGTTTTGAAGTAGTCGCGTTTATATAATCAATTAAAGACGCAATTGTTGTAGATTTACCAGAACCTGTTGGCCCAGTTACTAGGACTAACCCGTTATTAAAACTTGCGAATTCTTCTAAAGTTGTTGGTAAAAATAATTCTTTAAAAGTTTTGATATAATAAGGGATTGCACGAATAACCATGGCAGTCTTACCTAATTGTCTGCTCATGTTAATACGGAAACGTGAACATCCCGGAATTTCATATGAAAAGTCAATATCAAAGAATCTTGTAATTCTATCTTTCAAATGAGGTGGAGCAACAGTACGGATAACAAATTCTATATCCTCACTTGTTAATGGAGGTAAATTAATTCTCATGATCTGTCCGGAAACTCTAATAGCAGGTCTTTCACCTTCGCAAATATGAGCGTCAGATGCTCCCACAGATACTGCTTGTCTTAAAAAATCCTCAATATAGAAATCGTTACTGCTCATTAATCTTATTCCTCAATAGATAGTATATCATTTTTTTTAGTTTTGCACAACTATATTGATATGTTATCATTCATGTGTTGGAATTATGATTAATCAAAGTTGTGTTAGGGATATTTTTCAGAACAAGAATGTTGTGATGTTTGTTGCATCAATTGTCTTTATGTTGGGAATATTAGCCTGCTTTTACAATCAGGGCATAGTTTTAGCGGCTATTATCACGGTTTTGTTAATATTCCTTTTGTTTTTCAGAGTTTTATCAATTAGAAAAATTTTTGTTTTTATTTTAATTTTTTATTCAGGCTTTTTCTTAACATTTTGTAAAATAAAAAGTTCAGATAGTCTTTTGAGCATGGCTCCTATGAGTGAAAATTTATCCGGAAGGATAGTCAGTATCCCAAGTAAAATTGAAAAAGATAAGGTTAAATTCTTTTTTGAGGTTGATAAGTTTGCTAGTAAAAATGTTAAGGGTAAAACTTATGTCACTGTTTTAGATGATGAAAATTCATTAAATAAGTATAATATTGGGCAATCGCTTATTATAAAAGGTAATTTAAGAAAGCCGTTTACATCGACTAATCCTTCACAATTTGATTATAGTTCGTATTTGAAAAATTTTGGTGTTTTTACAGTTTTGTATGCAAATAGTTCTGATATTAAGATTGTTGATAGTGAACTTCCTTTTAAATGGAAATTTTTACAAGGGTTAAATAATACAAGAGAGCGTATATTAAATGTTCATGGAAAATATTTAAAAAGCCCAAATTTGGAAATACTTGGTGGTATAGTTTTTGGTGATGATGCAGTACCTCCTCCTGATTATGTGAAAAATTCATTTATCAATTCAGGCTTACTTCATATTCTTGCAGCTTCAGGTATGAATGTGGCATTTATTTTTACATTCTGGTTTTATATTTTAAGGTTTTTGAAAGTCCCATATAAACCTCGTGTCATTTCCGGAATATTAGTAATTATTTTATATACGCTAATGACCGGTTTAGGTCCATCTGTTATACGTGCAGCTTTGATGTTGATTTTTGTTTTGCTGGGCAAGTTGATAGATAGAGATGCGCATAGTGTATCTTTGTTATCTTTCGTGGCTGTGCTTATGTTGATATATAATCCGGCTTATATAAATAATGTAAGTTTTCAATTGTCTTTTCTTGTAACTTTTGGATTATTAACAACAGCAAATATTATTGCGCAAAAATTGGAGGCTATTCCTAATTGGTTGAAAGTTCCAATATTGATACCTATTGTTGCTCAAGTGTGGGTTGTACCTGTGCAAATGTTTTATTTTAATTCATTTAGTTTGTATTCTGTTTTGGCAAATATATCAACAGTTTGTTTATTAAGTTTGATTAGTTTTATTGGTTTTGTCAGTTCTGTAATTTCAGTTATTCAGCCTTTTGCAGACTTTGTTTGTAGGGTTGCAGATTTTATTTTGAATTATTTGCTAAATATCTTGCTATTTATTTCAAATTTCTTTTCCGGGCTTAAGTATTGTATTATTCAAACTTCTCATCCAAGTATAATTCAACTTGTATTATATTATTTTATGCTTATTGGGTTTACATATCTTATAAAATTTGAAAAGTATAAAAAATCTTTGATTTTAGTTTGTTGTTTATCTTTTATAATTTTTATTTTGGGAGTTAAACCGGTTTCTCATAATCTTGAAATTATTGCTTTTGATGTTCAAAATGCGGATTCTTTTCTTATAAAAACTCCGGAGAATAAGTATTTTATGATTGATACAGGCAAGGCTCCGTATAAAAGTGGAAATTCTCAAGCAAAAATTATAATGTTGAAATATTTGAAAGATAGAGGTATTAAAAATTTAGAAGGTGTTATTGTTACTCATTTTGATAATGATCATTCCGGTGGGGTTGTTGATGTTATTTCAAATGTACATGTTGAGAATTTGTATCTTAATTCTAAGCATTCTAAAACAGATACAGCTAAAAATATTTATAAAGCTGTAGTTAAAAATAATCAAAGTACAAAAATTATATCAGGGTATGAAAATATTTATAATGAACCTGATTTTAGTTTGAAATTATATAAGGCAAGTGGCAATTCTTCTATTTCGGATAATGAAGCTTCAATTATTACGCTATTATCATATAAAAATTTTGATATGCTATTTATGGGTGATGCAGGCGTTGTGGCTTTTAATAATATAAAATCTCAGCTGCCTCGTAATGTGGAAGTTTTGAAAGTTGGTCACCACGGCGGTCCGAATGTTGTAGATTCAAGTATGATTGAGTATTTAGGAAATAAAGTTTCCCTAATTTCAACAGGACTTAATTATTTTGGGCATCCTAACAAAGGCACTCTTGATGTTCTTAGAAATACAGAAATTTTAAGGACTGATTTCTTACATTCTATTAAAATTTCTACCGATGGAAATTTGTATGAAATATTTTCTTATAATCCACATGAAAAAATTTATAAATTTAGAGAAAATTTTTATTCAAAATAATTCTTGAAATTTGCAAAATATTGACAAAATTATCGTAAAATTTACACTAAATAACAATTTCTAAAACGCTCTCGTGGCTTGAGTTTTAACGGGGTGTAATTTTGCAAATTTGAAATTGGGGGTTGAAATTTTAAATTTTTGTAATATTATAGTGTCATAAACATATTCAAGAAAGACGAAAATCTTATCAAAAAGTAAGAACCAAAAAGTAGTTTTTCAAGAATTTTCAATTTACAACTAGAGGATTACATTTTGAAAAAATTATTACTATTCACTATTGCATTAGTGTGTTTGTCGTGCACGCCTGTGCAAGCGGCCAATGTCAGTACAGTGAAGGCAGCGATAGTAAAACATTCTATCGAAATGGGTGTAGATCCAGCAATAGCATTAAGTATTGCGAAAACAGAATCAGGTTATAGACAAGAGGCCAGAAGTTCACATGGAGCAGTTGGTGTGTTCCAGTTGATGCCTTCAACAGCAAGAAGAATGGGTTATAACCCTTATTCACTAGACGATAATATCAAAGCTGGTATTACTTATTACAAGTCAATGTATAAGATGTTCGGTTCAGTAGAATTAGCATTAGCAGCTTACAATGCTGGTCCTGGTAATGTAAAAAAATACCGTACAGTACCTCCGTTTAGTGAAACAAAAAGATTTGTTGCTAAAATTATGACAGACTACAGACATTTAAAATCAAATCCAGATCCGTCTATGATTGCAGCAAAAAAATCAGTTCCTGTATCTAGTGTAAAAGCTATTTCAGGCGGAGCTCAAGTTATTGCAGCCACTCCAGGCAAACCGGCTCCATTGCCAATGGTTAAAATTGAGCAAGCAAGAAATTTAAATGCTGAAATTATAAAAGATCTTCCTATGGAAGTCGAAGTTAAGTCTCAATCAGTTGCAATATAATTTTTGGTTATGAAACTTAAAAAAGCGGGATTAATTCCCGCTTTTTTAGTGTGTTTTTCCTATTTTGATAATGTTGAATAAGATATATTGTTTCTTTTCTCCCTTTGATCGTATTTTAAGTATAGTTGTTCCAAAAAATTTAATTCTCTTTATTTTAGTGGTATGATTTTCGACGTTTATATTATGGGTTTTCATAAAATTCAGTGCTAAGTTTTTTGAATATTCCATGTCCTTTTTGTATTCTTTTGATTTATTTGCAACTATTGAGTTGGGGGTTCTCCAATAGTAATAATAGGTGTTTGGTACTGTGACTAATTTATCTAAGTAATAAATAACTTGGGGTGTATATATTAAATCTTCATATACTATGCCTTCTATAAAATTTAATTTACAATTTTTAATTTTTTCTAATTTATATATTTTGTTCCAAACATAATTGACGTCCGGAATGTCGCAAATTTTAAATTTTTCATCAGTATTGGTATAGGTTTTTTCTTCTGAAAATTTTAAATAAAATTTTTGTCTATGTTGATTAAGCCTTATTATACCTGCGGCAGCTATGTCAGCATCATATTTTTTAGCACTGGAGTATAATCTCTCATAAAAGTTTAAATCAATCCAATCATCAGAATCAATGAAGCTTATGTATTCACCGCTTGCAAGAGCTACCCCTTTATTTCGTACTGCTGAGAGCCCTGAGTTTTTTTGATGTATGACTTTAATTCGTGTATCTTTTGACGCATATTCTTCTAAAATTTTTGAGGAAGTATCTGTGGAGCCGTCATCTATACATATAATTTCTAAGTCTTTAAATGTTTGATTGATAATGCTATCAAGACATCTGTTTAAATATTTTTCAACATTGTAAACGGGTATTATTATTGATATTTTGCTCATTCTTCATCTCCTGATATTGTTAAATATAAAAAGAAAAATATAATTGCAGGTATATATAATAAATTTTCTTTTATAAAATATAATATGTAAGCTTTAAAAATTTCATATTTTTGTAATATGTAGTTGTTATTTTTTCTTAAATTGTAATAATCCCACCAAAATTTTCCGTAGGATTTTTTAGTATGTTGTATTAGGGTTTCAAGTTCTTTATAGTAAATATTTGCAAAATCTTTGTTTGTTTTTCCATACCAAGAGATTGCTTTTGTGAGATATTTACTTAAAATTTTTAATTTTAATTCATATTTTATATCTGTAGTTTTTAAAAAATCTTCTATTTTGTAATAGTTTTTTATTGGAGATAAGTCTTTTTTATTTTTGCAACAAGTCAGAGAATTTGGTCTTTGTTTTCTGTAATTATATAAATCTTTTTTTATTACTTCAAAATTTTTTCCTAGATTTGAAATCTTTATGAAAAATAATTGTTCCTCTCCTGTATTTAATTCTGAAAACTTGATATTATTTGCTGTTAAAAAATCTTTTTTATATATTTTATTAACGCATATTGTGTGGTATGTGAACATATTATTTTTGCTGTATTTTTTTGGAAAATTCTTTGATGAATATTGTCCTTTTCGAAATTTATTTTTGTTTTCGTAGTATGTTTTTACTCCAAATATGATTACATCAGGATTTTTATTAAAATGTTGTGAACATTCTTGTAATAAATTGTTTTCAATAAAGTCATCAGAGTCAATAAATAATATAAATTCTCCTTTAGTTTTTTGTATTCCAAAGTTTCTTGAATAAGCCTGTCCTTTGTGGGGCAAATTATATACTGTTATCTTTTGCGGAAATTTATTTTGATAGTTTTTTAATATTTCGATACTATTATCAGTCGAACCATCATTTATACAAATAATTTCAAATGAACTATATGTTTGCAACAAAATACTATCAAGACATTTTGAAATGTATTTTTCTGTGTTGTAAATCGGTATTACTATTGATATTTTTGGTGTTTGAATCATTTTGTAACCTTTTATACTAGTCTTGAGTGTATTTTTTATTAAAAATTAATAGCGTAACATGTATATATTACATGTAAAACATTTAATTTCAACAAGAAAATACAAGTTGCGCAATGTTATCTAATCAACGGTAAAAGGATAAAATCTATACTGAAAGGATTGATATGAATCTTAAAGAGAGCCTTGGAAAAAATATCCAAAAATATAGAAAGTTAAATAACATTACACAAGAAAAACTTGCAGAAATGATTGATATCGAAATTAATAGTATAAGTTCAATCGAGCGAGGAAAATATTTTCCGTCTCCGGATAATTTGGTTAAGATATCAAATGCTTTGAAGGTTTCATTATCAGATCTTTTTATGTTTAAAGAAAATTTTTCATGTGAAGATTATCAAAGAGAAATATTTGCGTCTTTAAATTTGCTTAAAAATGATAAAATAAAGCTGAGTGCAATAAATTCTTTCATTAAAAATATCTTGTAGTTTATATAAAATTTATCACATAAATTTGAAAAAATATTCCTGTTAATATTTGTAAAATTATTCACTCGAACTAGTTAAATAGTATTATATTTTTTATACATTTGTGGTATATATAAATTGTACATAAATGAATTATATTTAATATAGTTCAGCAGATTGGAGGCAAAAATGACAGTAGGTCAATTCGTTTTTATGTTACACAGTCACCTTCCATACTACAGAAAAGCCGGTATGTGGCCTTTTGGTGAAGAAAATCTTTACGAATGTATGGCAGAAACTTATGTCCCTCTTCTTAATGCAATTTCAGAATTGTATGACGAAGGTATTAAAGCTAAATTAACTGTCGGAATTACTCCGATTTTGGCTGAACAATTAAATGATGAACACTTAAAACATGGTTTTGTTGAATATTTAGATACAAGAATTGCTAGTGTATCAAAAGATTTGGATAGATATCCAGATCCAAAGGTTCCTCATTCTCAACATTTAAAATATTTAGCAAAATATTATTTTGATTGGTTTAACAATATTAAAAATTCATTTGTAAATAAATATAATATGGATTTAATCAGTGCATTCAAAAAATACCAAGATTTAGGATGTATTGAGATTACAACATCAGGTGCTACTCACGGATTTTCTCCATTGTTAGCTACTGATAATAATTTGAATGCTCAATTTAAAGTAGGTTCTGACACAACAAAAAGACTATTCGGTAAGAAGGCTATGGGTTGTTGGTTACCTGAATGTGCTTATAGACAAGGTTATGAATATATAGGTAAAGATGGCCAAAAACATTGGAGACCTGCTATTGAAGTAACTTTACAAAATAATGATATAGAATACTTCTTCACAGAATCTCATGTTATTGAAGGTGGAAATTCTATAGGTTGCCGTCGTGTAGTTGGTGTTTACGGTAATATCGAATATATTCCATTACCAGAAAGAGAACCAACCGGATATGATACATATTCAGCTTATTGGTTACCTGATGCACAAGTTGCAGTTATGGGTAGAAATGATAGAGCTGGTTATCAGGTTTGGTCAGCTGCTGATGGATATCCTGGTGACGGTTGCTTTAGAGAATTTCATAAAAAAGATGATAAATCTGGTATGCATTATTGGAGAATTACATCTTCTAAAACTGATTTAGGTGACAAGATGTTATATGATCCGGTTTTAGCATTGAATAAAATTAATGAAAATTCAGATCACTATACAACATTAATATATCATTTATTGAACGATTATAAACTTTCACATAATGGAAAAGAAGGTTTAGTAATGGTTTCATTTGATACTGAATTATTTGGTCACTGGTGGTTTGAAGGTATTGAATTTATTAAACAGGTTATTAAAAAATTCAGTCAATATGTTCCGGAAGTAGAAAGAATGACTGCAGGAGAATATTTACATTCTCATCCTCCTGTTGAAGCTATTCAAATTCCTGAATCTTCTTGGGGTCAAGGCGGACACTTCTACGTATGGAATAACCATTTGACAGAATGGATGTGGCCAATAATTCATGCCTGTGAAAAAAGAATTACAGCGATTGCAGATAAATATTCTACAATTCCTGAAGATAAATTGTTGCATAGAGCTTTAAATCAATTGGCAAGAGAAAATCTGTTATTACAAAGTTCAGATTGGCCGTTCTTAATTACAACATGGCAAGCAAAAGATTATGCTACAGATAGATTTAGAGAACATGTTGACAGATTTGAAAAAATTGCTGATATGATTGAAAGTGGAAATATAAACGAGGAAGAATTGAAGCAAATAGAAAGTATAGACAATTGTTTTGCAGATATTGATTACCGTGTTTATATGTCAATCGAAGAAGGTGTAATTCCTCAACAATCTAAAAAATTAGCACCTTTATATGCAGATTAAAGTTTAATAATATTTTTACAATTCATTTTATAAGCCTTAGTGAAAGCTAGGGCTTTTTATTTTAAATTAATTTAAAAAAATATAAAAAAAGATATTGCAATTTTTTTTTTAGCAAATATAATAAAGAAGTAACCAAAATTGATGGGAGCGTAGCTCAGTTTGGTTAGAGCGCATGCCTGTCACGCATGAGGTCGCGAGTTCGAGCCTCGTCGTTCCCGCCATTTAAATCAAGAGCCTTTTTAGAGGCTCTTTTTTAATGAATAATTTAAACTGAAAGTTTTAATATTCAAAAAGCGCACAAATAAAAAGTGCGCTTTTT
>CALUYT010000038.1 GCA_944325085.1 Candidatus Gastranaerophilales bacterium
TGAGTGATATCATGAGTTACAAAGCCTAAAATTACAAGAGCTAAAGTAACAACAGATCTTATCATTAATTTTTTATCAGTAATTGTTTTTGAATTATCCAAATTTGCAATATGAGCCATTTTTTCAGGAGTAGCTTTTAAACCTTTTCTGAATAAGAATATCAAAGTTCCGACAGAAGCCAAGAAAATTACCGCTACAATAGGGGTTAATTCACGAACAAAATCCATAAAACTTAAACCGGCTCTTGTACCAATAATAATGTTTGGAGGATCTCCAATTAACGTTGCAGTACCACCAATATTTGAAGCTAAAACTTCTGTAATTAAAAATGGTATAGGATCTGTTTCAAATTCTTTAGCAATAACAAAAGTAATAGGCATCATTAAAACAACTGTTGTAACGTTATCTAAAAATGCTGATGCTATTGCTGTAAATGCAGCTATTGCAAATAAAACAGTTTTTGGATGACCTTTTGTTGCTTTTAATAAATTCAACGCCATCCATTTAAATACACCGCTTCGACTGGCAATATTTACAATAATCATCATACCGATAAGTAAAAATATTACTTCAAAATCAACATGTTCAAATACACCTTTAATATAGGTCATATTTTCGGTATCTAAATGCCCAGTCAAAGGAATCAATCCTAGTAACATTGTTAAAGATGCGCCAACTAATGCTACTACAGATTTTTGAATTTTTTCACTGGCAATGAATATATATGCAATTAAAAGAATTGCACCGGATATAATCATACCGTGTGTTTGAATAAAATCTAACATCTTAATTTTCTCCCTTTTACAAAACAAATTAATTATATCATAAACAGGGAGAGTTTATTATTTAGCTTATAATTTATGCAAAACTAGCGCATAAATATCATTAAACACAACGAATATCATGAATATTATTAATAAAATAAAGAATACTGAACTTACTTTATTAATAGCCTCTTCATCTACAGGTTTACCTCTTAGTTTTTCAATTAATAAAAACATAAAATGTCCACCATCTAATGCCGGTATTGGTAAGAAGTTAACCAAAGCTAAATCTAAAGAAATCATAGCAGTTAACAACAATCCTGAGAAGAATCCGCTGTTTTGAATAACATCTCCGCCAACTTTTGTAATAACAACAATACCATGCAAATCTTTTATAGGAATTTTACCGGTAAATAATTGCCACAAACCATATACTAACATATAAGTTTGTTCCCAAAGATATTTAAATGTTCCATTAATAGCTTGAGGTATAGTTTTGGTAGGCATTAAAACTTCTTTTGCCTCAATCATAATCCCAATTAAACCATCTTTGTTTGGATAAATTGGCTTTAATTCAACAAGCTTACCTTCTCTTAAAACTGTTATATTAACAGGACGTTTACCATCAGATAAAGCATAAGCTATATCATTTAAAGTAAATTTACCATCAGAAATATATTCTTTCTTTTCTAAAATCGCATCTCTCAACTTTATTTGCTTATCAGATAAACTTTCTTGATTATCTTTATACAGAGCATAACCTTTTAAAATTTCATCATCAATATGCAATGCAGCTTCATCTTGTTTTTCAGGAAGTAGAACTATAGTATTTTCTTTTATTAAATCATTTTCTTCAATTTTAGGATTTAACTTTTTCAAACTATCTAAGTTTTTAGCTACTAAATCCTTATCTACTTTCCCATCATTTTGTTTACTATTTTTTGAATATATAGTAAGAGCATAACTTGATTTAATATCAGATCCATTTATTTTAAGAACTCTATCACCTGACTGAATGCCGCTATCCCAAACTGATTGACCTTTTGCAGCAGCAATTTTATTTATATAAACTTCGTATTGTCCAGATGGTAACTTACCCCAAACAAACGCTGTTAATAAAACAAAAACAAATGCTGTAATAATATTTGCAATTACACCTGCTGAAATAACAATCATTCTTTGCCATACAGGACGATTAATAAAGCGTTCTTGAGAATCAACAGGAATATCACAATCCTTTTCATCATCAGGGAACGATACATATCCCCCTAACAAAAACGCATGAATAAGGACTTCTACATCACCAATTTTTTTACTCCATAAAGTCGGTCCTATAGGTAAACCAAAACCAAACTTTGATACTTTTATTTTTAATGCTCTTGCAGCAAAGAAATGTCCTGCCTCATGCACTAAAACTAAAAAACTTAGTAATAAAATCATTATAACTATAGACATAAAAATCCTCTATCTTATTAAATCGAATATTAAAAACTTATATTATTTAAATTGTTCCAAGAATCTTACATCATTATTAAAGAACAATCTAATATCATCAATAGCATACTTAAGCATTGCCAATCTTTCTACTCCCATACCAAAGGCAAAACCTGAATATACATCAGGATCAATTCCAACACCTCTTAATACGTTAGGATCAACCATGCCAGCACCTAAGATTTCTAACCAACCTGTACCAGAGCAAGTTCTGCAACCTTTACCCTCACACATAATACATTGAACATCGATTTCTGCTGAAGGTTCAGTGAATGGGAAGAAACTGTTTCTGAATCTTGTTGGACGACTTGCGCCAAAATACAATCTTATAAATTCATTTAAAACACCCTTCAAATCACCAAACGTAATATCTTTATCAACATACAAACCTTCAATTTGATGGAAGAAATTGTTTTTACGAGAATTGATATTTTCATTTCTATAAACTCTACCAGGAGCAATAATTCTAATTGGAGGTTTTTGATTTTCCATAACGTGAATTTGAGCCCCTGATGTTTGACTTCTTAATACAACATTTTTTGCAATATTAGTAAAGAAAGTATCTTGCATATCACGAGCAGGGTGATCTTTTGGAACATTCAACATATCAAAATTAAAATATTCTGTTTCAACTTCAGGTGAATCCTCATTTGGTGCAACAGAAAAACCTAAACTTTGAAAAATTGAAACAATTTCATTTGTTGTTGAAGTCAAAGGATGAACATGTCCTCTAGGAATGAATTGACCAGGCAATGTTACATCTATTTTTTCTTTTTCTAATTTTGCATTTAATTCTTTTTCATAAAAAACGCGGAACTTTTCCTGAATTGAAGACTCTAACTTTTGAGTAATCTCATTAGCTAAAGATCCTACAATTCTTTTATCTTCTGGAGATAAGTCTTTTAAGCCTTTTTTAATCTCATTAAATTCACCTTTTCTGCTTAAATATTTAGACTTTATTTCTTCCAAATCTTTAACAGAAGAAGCTTTTTCTATATCTGAAACTGCATCTGAATAAATTTTTTCTAATTGTTCCTTCATTTTTATACCTCTATAAATTTATAATTTCATTATATTTTTTTTCAAAATCAATAGTAGTTTTTGGACCATGACCAGGGTAAACAACAGTTGTAGCTGGCAATTTGAACAGTTTATTTCTTATACTGTCTTTTATAGCATCCCAACTACCACCGGTTAAATCACAACGGCCAACGCTACCTTGAAACATTGTATCTCCAGAAAATAATGTATCTCCTATTAAATAACACATACCACCTTCAGTATGTCCCGGAGTTGAAATAGCTTTTATTGTTAAATCACCAACTTTAAATTCATCTCCGTCTTTTACATAATGATTAATAGAAGAAATATTTACAGGCATCATACCTGCAAACATTTGCATCATATCCGGTACCAATCGAACTTGAGTCATATCTTCTTGTGCAACATAAGTATCAACGCCAAAAACTTCATGAAACTTATCTACACCTAACAAATGATCAAAATGTCCATGAGTTAATAAAATATATTTTAAATTAACCCCTGTAGATTTTACTTCTTCAATAAAAGAATCTTCCGCGGATGAACAATCAATTAAAACAGCATCATTTGTTTTTTCATCGATAATCAAATAATTATTTGCATCAATAGGGCCTTTTACAAAAACTTTTATATTCATTAGCGTCTAACTACCTCGAAAATATCTTTGCATTTAGCAAATAAATCCTTAGCATCTTTTAATGCAACCATATTAGGTCCATCACATAAAGCTTTATCAGGATCAGGGTGAACTTCAAAGAATAAAACATTTGCACCTGCCGCCATAGCAGCTTTTGCCAATGTAGGAACAAATCTTCTATCTCCACCAGAGCAAGTCCCGTTAGCTCCTGGCAATTGAACACTATGAGTTGCATCAAACACTACAGGATATCCGCAAGACTGCATAATAGGAATTCCTCTAAAATCTACAACCAAATTATTATAACCAAACGAAGAACCTCTATCAGTCAATAATATATTGTAATTTCCGGAATCTTCGACTTTTTTAACCAATGGTGCCATCTGCTCAGGTGCTAAAAATTGACCTTTTTTGATATTTACAATCTTGCCAGTCTTTGCAGCCGCAACCAACAAATCAGTTTGCCTACACAAAAATGCCGGAATTTGTAATATATCTGCAACCTTAGCACAAGGTTCAGCTTGATCCGGAGTATGAATATCCGTAACTATAGGTAAATCATACTTGTCTTTTATTACCTTAAGCATATTAAGTCCTTTTTCCATTCCAGGACCTCTATACGATGTAATAGACGAACGATTTGCTTTGTCAAAAGAAGATTTAAAAACAAAATTTATATCTAAATCCTTTGTAATTTTCTTTAAACCTTCAGCTGTTTCTTCTAAAATCTCTTGATTTTCAATAGCACAAGGACCAGCAAGTATAGTTAATTTATCCCCACCGATCTCAAAATCCCTTAATTTTATTCTCTTAATATTTTCCATAAATAAATTATATGAAAAATAAAGTTAAAATACAAGTTCTGAAAACCTGCAAAATACAATAGCAAAAATATATTTTTAGTAACTTTAATAACTCAAATAAAAAATTAAGGAGACTAGAACATGAACATAGGACCACTATTAAGACCGCGAAATTATATGTAATGGACGAAATTCTAAAAAATAAATCATCAGAACTAAATATTACATATAAAACAAACTTTTCAAATCTAAAATAAATTACTCAACAATAACTCTTGCCGGGAAATTACTTTTTAGCAAACTATTAGCAGCTTGTTGAGCTTTTTCTCTCGAAGAATAAGACCCTACTTGTAGCGTATAATAACCACCTAAATTTTTAACCAACGGAGTCACACCCAAACCGGCATCTTGGATTATTGTTTTGGCAACTTCTGCTTGTTTTTCGGTTGCATAATAACCAACAACAACTTTTGCACTAACAATTTGTTCAGGTGTTGGAGCTGATTGAGGTGATGAAGTTGACGGAGTTTGAATTCTATTAGAATGTTGCTCATGCTCAACATTTTGAACTTTTTTAGCTGGTTCAGCAACTTCCTGTTCAGCTTGTTTAGAAGCATTAGCATTTTCTAAAGCTTTTTCAGCCTCAATTTGACCTACAGTTTTTCTTGCCTGAGTAGGAAGCACAACTTTTTCATCTAGTTCCGGAGAAAACATTTCTTCATCACCAACTTTTTTACCTTCATCTTCCATTTGGATATGACGTAATCTTTCATCAATCGCCATTGGAGATGTATTAGTATCATCATCTTCTATACTAGATATTTCATCTTCTGAACTTATACCAACATCAACATTTGGTGATAAAATTTTAGCAAAACCCAATATTATCAAAACTCCAATAATAAAAACAGAAACAAATACCATCACATCTTTATTAGGAGATTTTTTAACCTTCTTTTTATATTCGTTATATGAAAAATGAGCAGAAGCGTCATATTTATCAGTATTTTTTAACATTAAACACCTCGAACCTTTGTACTTGCTAAAACTATATCCTCTAATTCTTCACAGTAATTTTTCATTACTTCAATTGCAAAATCTTTAACATCAACAATACCTAAATCACTTTCTAAACCGGAAACTGGTATTGGAGCACCCTCTGATAATATATTTACTCCGGTGTGAATCAACACGGAAGTCAAAGATTTTGTAGCGATAGAAACAGATAATTTTTTATCATTCACAAACAAATCATCACCACTGCGTCTGACAATAAATCCTCTTTTTTCTAAAGCTTCTTTTATACAACACATTAACAAACGTTGCCTAAAAACACCTTCCACTAACTCAACATTAAATTGCTCAGTTATAAAACTTAACATATACTTACTATAAATAGGCTCATCGTTTATTACATCTTCTATATCAACCATTTCGGTCAATTTTACTTCGCATTCTCCGCAAAAAGCTACAATCGCATCGCCTTGTATTTTGAAATTCTTATAAATCCAATGCGGAGCCAACTGAGAACCTATATATTTAATTTCTTTATCGATAAATAATGCTTTCATCTTATTTAAAAAGAACCTTCATATAATAACTGTCATGATTAGCCGCCAAAGCATTTTTTAATCTAACGCATGACTCACATATCCCACAATGTCCTTCACTTTGCTGATAACAACTCATTGTTAATTCCAATGGAATTTTATTTTGCAAAGCTAACATGACTATATCATTTTTAACATAATTTATCAAGGGCGCAACAACTTTTGGATGTTTTCTGGTTGAATACTCAAATTCAGAATTGACAGCATCGATAAAATCTTGAGTATTATCAGGAAAAGTTTGACCCTCCTCTTTATTTGCACCTATTAAAATATAATCAAAATCATCAGCATCTGCAAAAGCCCCTGCTATGTTTAAAAATAAACCATTTCTATTAGGAACCCAAACAGATTTTGCAGAATTTTCAGCTGATAACAACTCTTCACCAACAGGAATATCTTTATCAGACACCAAAGATGTATGAGTTATATCTTTAAGCCAATCTAAGTTTATTGTTTTTAAATCTATATTATAATATTTGCAAATTTCCTTTGCCGCTTTAATCTCTTTATCTGCAGCCTTTTGCCCATAGTCAAAAGTAAGAGCTAATTGAACATTTAACTCTTCTTTTTTCAATCCTAAACTAACAAGTGAATCCAATCCACCAGATAAAAGTATTATAGATTTCATGCTATTTATTCCTCTTCAATATCATCATCTGATTCATACTCTTCAAGTATAGAAACAGCCTCTATTTTTAAACTATCAGGATAATCCGGAGACTTTATAACCTCATCTAATATAGCTCTGTCAGACATATTATATAAAGCTATCATAGCATTTTTTTTCACTTCAGGATCTGAATCTTCAACTAAAACTTTTTTGATTGTATCAAAAGCTTTAGGGTGATTACTATCCATCAATGCTTCTATTGCATTTATTCTAACTTGTGCAGACTCATCTGTTAATGAATGTTTCAAAGCTCTATATACTTTTTCATCATCACAAAATCCCATTTTTATAAGAGCTTCAATTGCTCTTTCTTTTAAAAATGTAAATTTATCTAAAATACCCTGCTTAGTTTCTAATATGCTTACCAAAGGATCAACCGCTCTAGAATCACCTAACAAACCTAAAGCAGAAACTGCAGATTCTTTCAAATAAACAGATTTTTCATCTTCATCTTGCACAACATCAACTAACGGTGCAACTGCAAACCTATCACCAATACGTCCTAATGCGTCCGCACAAGCTAAACGTACACGATAATGTTCATCTTTATTATTTAAACAATACAATAAAGATGATACAACATCTGTATTTTTCTGATTCGCAATAGCCTTAGCACACATTACTCGAACATTTACATATTTTTCTTTTGTATCTTCATCAGAAAATGCTGCATTTTTTAACAATAAAATATCAACTAAATACTCTAAACTAGACGGTGATCTGTACTCATCAACACACCTAATCAAATACATAATAATTTCAGGGTCATTAGCATGTAATAACATGTAATTATATATATTAATTAAATCCCCCTCATTATAGTTACTCTTCAAACACTCAATATTAGAAACAACAGCACTTGCCTCCATATTTGAAAACAACCCGCAATTCTCCGCTATTAACTTTAGATTAAGCCCTGTGCCGTTATTCACTACCAATCCTCGAACCTCTGCTGATGGATTATTCATAAGTAACATTCTAACATATATTATAATAAAGACCTTATTTTTTCAACAATATTACACTTTTGACAAAAGAATATATTAATAAAAATTAATTGTAACATTTTTGTAATTATGTGACAAAAATTTTTTTTATTTGATTTACAATAAGTGTGTAACAGTTAATTAATTTAAGTGGTGCAAAATGAATATAGACTCAATTAAAAATTATCCCACCGGCTCTAATGCCAGACTCAAGCATAGGGACAACGTGCTTGAATACAAACAGAAGAGTGCGGATTTGTGTGAGAATAAAAATGTGAATAGAGGATATTACAGCGGCAGCTTTACGGGTATAAACGTAGCTGCCGTTGCTGGTTCTATAAACCCTTCAAAATCTTCTAGTTTGCTTGATAACATTCTTACGCTATGCGATAAGCATACAGTTATCGCTCAAAACTTAGTAGCTTTATTTTTAGCAGCAGGATTAAGACCAATAGCAATTATGTCTTTACCTGGTAAAAAAGACAAAGAAGATAAAATCTATGCTTCAGGTCACTCAATAGCCTCTGGACTTATTGGTTTTGGATTTTCTAGTATAGTTATGTATCCTCTTGGAGCAGGTGTTGAATATACTAAAAAGACTATCAAAAATGCAGCTGCTGCAATGAAAGCGTTATCTAAAAATACAGAACTAACAAAAGAAGAATTAGAACTCGTTAATAATATAAAGAAAAAATACAACATTTCTAATTTGAAAGAACTTGAAGAAGTAAAAGTCTTCAAAAAATTAAAAAGCATTTATAAAGTAAACTCTCTTGAAGAACTTGAACATTCTAAGACCTTCAAGAATGTAACAAAAATGCTAGATATGGCTCCAGACGTATTCTTATTTGGTGTATTAAAAGCAATGTTAACAGTTGCTTTAATTCCTCCAATTTTGAAATATGTATTTGGTATAGAAAAGAAAAAAGCTCCGGTTCAAGCTCAACAGACACCACCTCCGGCTCCAACAATGACTAAACCGGAAATTGAAAAATTTGCAGGAGGGTTGAAATAATGAATATAACATTACAAACAAATAATTTTAACTCTCAATACAAATTCAATAATGCAAATAACAACAGAAAAGTTAATAAACAATTTGCATATTCATCAAAACCTGCATTTACAGGAATAGAAGAAATTCCTGCTAAATCAAATTTATTAAACCCATTCAAAAGAATGTTCAACAGTTTAACAAATTGGATTGCAGATAAATATACAACAAAACTATACACTTCAAAAGTTGCAAAATTCTTATCTAATCATACAGAAAAACTTGATAGTGTAGTTGATCATATGCAAGTTATGGGTTCTGTTATTATATCAGGTATGTATATGACAGAAACTCTTAGAAATAAACAATTAGATGAAGATAGAAGAAGAACCCTTGCAGTTAACCAAGGTTTAACATTCTTACTATCAACAATCGGATCTTACACTATTGATAGAAGTATCGATAGTTGGTGGGAAAAAGTAACTGCAAAATATGCTCAAAAACAAACTGGTGATAATAAAATACTAGAAAAAATCACAAATATTAATAACGAAATAATAAAAGCAGCTGAAGCTAAACACAATAAACAATGGAAACAAATTCCTAAAAAGCAAAGACCAAAATTAATGACAACATTAAACTATATCGAAGAAAACCTTCCAAATACAACTCTAGAATCAAAACTTAGAGGTATGGGAGTACTTAAAAAGTTAATCGTATTTGGTACAGTTTACAGATTCTTAGCTCCAGTAGCAGTTACACCATTTGCAACCTGGGTAGGTAACAAATTAGCAGCACAAAAACAAGCTAAAAAAGAAGCTAACCAAACTATTGCAAATGCAAAATAACAAATATACTAATATAAAAAAGGTCCCGAGTTATCGGGACCTTTTTTAATTTATAAATTTAAACTATATTTTTTTAGGAATACAAAAATATGGATTATTTTGATATTTTGCCCAAACTATATAAGCTTTATTCCCTTTGATTGTTGTTGTTCCTCTACTTACAAATTGTTTTTTACCGGTTTTCAAATCTGTTTGTTCTGCAAAAGTTTCCAAATCATATTTTTCAGGCTCTTTTGATCTATCCTTCATTGCCGCATACAATTCATCAACTTGAACATCTGTAAAAGTACAATTCAATTGATATTCACTATCAGGAGCCTTGATAACCTCTTGATACTTGCAAAAGCCATTCTTCCAACCAAGAATTTGTCTTTGTGTTGTAAATTGCTTACCTTCAAATTCAGAAACAACTGTTTCTTCATATCTATCACAATCTTTAAAATGCTTTACAAACTTAGAAGAAAATTTAGTGTATTCTGCAGCAAACGCACAAGTACCTAAAACTACAATAGAAGCTAATACTATGATTGATACATTTTTCATTACCTTCCCCCCTTCTTTAAACTTATTTATCTACATTATATCAGAAATTCCCATTTTATCAACGTATATACAAATTTTAAGATTAAAATACATTTTCAAATAATAATTACAATTTTAAATCTCATTATTTTGTATGATTACAAAATCAAATAAAATGCTAACATAACAATATACTCCTTAGAGACTAAGATACACATATCCCTAATCAACAGCTATGCACCTCAGTACATAGCTTTTTTTTGTATATACAAATTTAATTAACAACATTTCTCTATTTATAATATAATTATCATATGAATATTATCCAAGAATTTGAAACAATCGCAGCAATTTCAACTCCAATAGGGACAGGTGGAGTAGGTGTCATTAGAATTTCTGGTGACAAAAGTTTTGATATAGCAAAAAAAGTATTATCAAATAAAAATCTCACTCCGGGAAAAATTTGTCACGGCTGGGTTATTGACGGCGATGTAAAAATCGATGAAGTCGTAATTTTGCCTTTTAAAAACCCAAACAGTTATACTGGTGAAGATGTGATAGAAATTCAATGCCACGGTGGAATTAATGTTGTTCACAATATCCTGGACGTTGTCTTAAAAAATGGTGCAAGAATTGCTGAACGTGGAGAATTCACCAAAAGAGCATTCTTAAATAAAAAATTAGATCTTTCACAAGCAGAAGCTGTAGATGATTTAATTCATGCTAAAACTTCAAATTTTGCAATTAAATCTGCCAAAAACTTATCAGGAGTCCTTGCTTCAAAAATCAAAGAAATTAGAAACGAAATATTTGAAACTGCTTCCAGAATTGTTGCAGGTATAGATTTTCCTGAGGATGTAGCAGAACCGGAATACTCTTACTTAATAGATAAATTTGAAAAATCTATAAATGAAATTGATAATATCCTAAAATGTGCAAAATCATCTGACATTTTAAGACAAGGTCTAAAAGTTGCAATTGTAGGAAGACCTAATGTCGGAAAATCTTCACTTTTTAATGCTCTATTAAATTTAGATAGAGCAATTGTTACTGACATTGCAGGAACAACAAGAGATGTTATCAAAGAAACACTTGATTTAGGTGTCGCAATAACTTTAATTGATACCGCAGGTATCAGAGAAGATGAAAATATTGACAAAGTTGAAGAAATTGGTATTGAATATTCAAAACAATCAGCAAAAGAAGCAGATTTAATTTTATTTTTATATGATGCAAAAACAGGCTTACTTCCTGAAGATAAAGAAATTTATGAAATCATCAAAGATAAAACAAATCTAATTATTGCCAATAAAATTGATTTAACCGAAAATTTCAAAGAAGAATTTACTAATACAATAAAATTATCAACTTACACAAAAGAAGGCTTAGAAAATTTAAAACAAGAAATTCAAAAAGTTATATATAAATTTGCACCTGATGACACTGAATATATAACAAATAAAAGACAACAGCACTGTCTTGAAAGATGTAAACAATCTTTATATAGAGCTCTTACAGCTGCAAAAGCTGAAGAATTACAAGATATGATATATATTGATCTGAAATCTTCATTACTAGCACTTGATGAAATTACAGGCGAAGTAATTACAGATGATATTCTAAATAACATCTTTGATCATTTTTGTATCGGTAAATAAAGTTCAATTTAAGAATTAAAGTTCTTGTATTTATAACTTAAAATACTATAACTTGATAATTCTGAAGATGATTCATCTTCTCCATAAAAGATTGAAGTACCTGTAGCTTTTTTATAATTTTCTTCATCAATTTTTTCTTGTTTATTACAAGAATATGTATAAGAAGAAATTTCAGCACTGGTAACTCTTCCATCATGATTTGCATCAATCTCATCAAAATTATCCAAAATTTTGCTTACCATTTCACTAGAATAAGCTCCAGAAGAAGCTAATTGAGTTAACTCAGCTCTTGAGACTCCGGCTGTAGAAATAGTTGAAGTAAGCTTATTCATTTCATCAGCACCGATAATACCGTCCCCATCTTTATCTAAAGTTGCAAAATTATTCTGAAGATAAGATGCAAAAGACTGATTCAAAGTCAAATAATTAGTTGAATCATTTCTTGCCTTTGTAATATTATCATATGTCACACCTTCATCCGGATACAAAGATGCCAAATAAGAATAAGTATTTGCCAAATTAGAAGATATACTTGTAATAATAGATGAGCCTGATGCCATAATATAAATCCTTCTTATTTCATTCTACCTAATATTTATAATAATAATCTTTTGAAAAAAATCAACCCCTAAGTTAATATTTATATGCTAAAATAACAATATAAAAGAGGTAAGTATGATAAAGAATAAAGAAGAAATAATACAAACACTGCAAAATGGTGGAGTAATAGCATACGTAACAGACACAGTATGGGGCTTGGGCTGTCTGCCTAACAACGAAAATGCCGTAAAAAAAATATATGAAATAAAAAAAAGAGAAGCCCAAAAACCACTAATTCTTATGTCAAATGAAGTATATCATTTATTAAATTATGTAAAACCAATTCCAAAAATAGGACAACAACTTATAAAAAAATATTTTCCTGGAGCACTAACAATAGTAACAGAAAAGAATGAAAATACACCCGATTATATTACTTCAGGAATGACAACAGTAGGTATCCGAGTTCCGGATAATAAAGTTTTTCAAGAAATATGCGAAATTATACCAGGACATGTTCTTGCAACAACAAGCGCTAATTTATCACATCAGCCATCTGCAAAAACTTATGAGCAAGCTCTTGAGAATATGAGTGGATTGGCAGATTTAATTATTGAAGACTACGGATACAAAGCAAAAGGGCTTGAGTCAACAGTTGCAGGAGTTATGGGAAATGAACTTCGAATATTTAGACAAGGCGAAATAACTATAGAATTATAACAATTTGAAAAATTTTTAATTTTTTACTAAAATTAGTAAAAACGAGGGAATGTTTATGGAATTTATATTATACATTATTTATTTGTACTTAATCATTTATACTTTGTACTTATTAGTTTTATCAGTAAGAAACCTAAAAGACAAACCGTTTTCTATTGAAAAAAAATATTCAAAATATGATGATATCAAAAACAATTTTGCGTTAATAATATATAGCCATAATCATAAAGAATGCCTTCAAGAACTTATAGAACAAATAAAAATGCAAGATTACCCACTTGCAAATTTTAAAGTATATGTAATTTTAGATGATTGTAACGATGGATCTGAAAAACTTTTTGAATATGACAATTTTATACATGTACTAAACATTCAAGATGTAGGAACATTAGGTAAAAATCAATCAATTTCAATGCTTCTTGAAGAAATAAAAAAAGATTCATCTATCGATGCATATATATTTATTGACGGAATTAGAAAAATAAACCCCGACTTTTTAACATTGGCAAACGCATCTTTAAGAAAAGCTGATGCCGTTACTGGTGAACTAAATATAAACAGAGATAACCTTGATATAGTAGATCAAATAAAATCTGTACATAAAAAATATCAAGCGAACTTCCTAAAACAAGCTCGTTCACTTCTTGGATTAGCAACACAAGTTGATTCTGGTCTATTTATAATAAAAAAATCAGCATTAGAAGATATTGACGGTATAAAATTTAAAGACATAAATTCTGAACTTGAATTCAGTTTATTATTATCTCAAGCCGGTCATAAATGTGTATATAACCCAAATATTCAATCATATATTCTTGGTCAAGACTGCACATTCAGACAACCAAGAATTTCAAAAAGATTCAACTTATTAAAAAACAATTTCAAGAATTTAAAAACACTAAACTTCCCATTTATTGAACATATTTGTTCTTTGATAAACCCAAATTATTGGTTTATATTTGCAGCATACGCTTTGTTAATAATATATTCATACAATTGCCCATTTATAGTAACTTGTAATGTGGTAATTTTCTCAGCAATACTATTATTAGCAATATTTGCGCTAAGTTTAGTTAATGCAAAATTAAACGCAAAAGAAATATTTTTATTATTATTGTATCCAATATATTCAATCTGCCACATTATCAAAAATTTCCCACCAATAAGATTTATTCTAAAAAAATTAGGTGCAAATACTGATAAAGAAACAGATAAATTAGTTATAGATGTTATGGTTCAAACCAAACATGGTGATAGAGGCTGTACGTTAGAATTTATATCTACAGAAAGCGGACTATCAAAAATAAGATTTATTTATAAAAACAAAAAATATACAACATCAGCACATCTTAGAATGATCGATGCACTACAACAATTAAAATCAAAAATGGAAGATTATGGATTAGTTTTAAAAATATGTAGCTGCTGTGCAAACTTTACATCTTGTGTTGACGGTTCAACCAATATGCTAAAAGGACAATGCCACAATGAATTTCCAAGTCCACTTTTAAATGAGCCAAGACCAACTCTTATATGGAATTCTTGTTCAAGTTTTGAACCTGCTAAGGTAAATAATTTTATAGAAGAAATGGCTCAAGAAGTAGAGCATCAAGAAAACTAATTTGGAAAAAATCCAGCTTGGAGAATATAATATAAGTATGAAAAAACTATGGAGCTTTATATTAATAATATTGTTATTGAATACCAATATGGCGCTACTAGAAGCATCAGAACCGCTAAAAGGATCAGTAACAGAAAATGAAGAGTACCAAAAACCTGAAGATCAAATATTTACCGGTAAAGTGGAAACTCTAAATAAAAAAGAAATTATCAACATGACAGTTTCTCAGGTACTAGATTCATCATATTCAATAGAGGGAGATGAATTTTTTGCAGAAGTAACCGACGATGTTTATGGTGATAAAGGTATTATCATTCCAAAAGGAACCTTAGCTCACGGCAAACTAACAAACACATCTGAACCTGGAAGATTAGGAAAAGATGCAACAATGGACTTAGCCTTTGATTACTTGGTAACACCCGACGGCAGAGAAATACCAATCGAAGGAAAAATGACAACAAGACTTCACCCTGTAACTCAAAGCGCTAAAATCGTAGCACAAGATGTTGGTTATACATTAGCAGGAGGTGCTGTTGGAGGTTTAATGGCACTAAATTGGCTGGGACTTGAAGCTGCAATATTATCTCAAGGTTATACTCTGGCTGGAGGTGCAGCTATTGGTGGTGTTGCAGGTTTAGGTGTTGCTCTTATAAGAAAAGGTAATCACGTTTTAATTGCCCCAGGTGATGAAATTAAAGTAAAAATAAACACCGCTATTGATTTACCTGTATATAAAGAAGAAGCACTAAAACAAGAAGAAATAAATTATAAAGGATTAACTATAAATATAAATGATGTACGCCACGAAAAAGATCCTTTTGGAGAAGTTAATACAATAACTTTGACAGTATTGATTTCTAATATGTCAGATAAAACTCTTTCTGGATTTGATATGGCACTGGTAAATGATTATAATGTAAAATTTAGTCCATCTATATTTGGTAATACAAAACTAATGTTTAGACAAATAAAACCTGGAGATAAATTAGTAGAACAAGTATCTTTTGCTGTAGATAACATTAACAGAAAATTTTGGCTAACTTTTTATGATAGAAAAGATAACAAAATTGTAGCAAAAGTTTCTGTAGATAATGCATATAGAAATTTACCGGATAAAGTAAAAAATAAAAATAAAAAAGTAAGATCCAAGAAAAAAAATTATAAAAAAGAAGAAGATTTTATGGATATGGATTTTTAAGTATATTGTAAAGATTTTATAATAGTACTTGTAAAAAATATATTTTATATTACAATTATAGTAATTATTAGTAACAGGAGGAAAACATGGTCTGCGGATCTCTTGAAATCGAAATTTTAAACACTTTTTGGAATATTACAGCTAATGATGAAGATGCTGATATCTCAATACAAGACATTGTAGATGAACTTTCAAAAAATGGTACTGAAAGAGCTTATACAACCATAAAAACAGTTATGGACAGATTAGTAACAAAAAGCATTTTAGTAAGATATAAGGTTGGTAAAAAGTTTTTCTACAAAGCCACAATGGATAAAAGAGAAATGGCACTAGACATGCTAAAAGAATTTACTGATAATTTCTTCTGTGGAAATTATGCAGATATGATGCACTTTGTAGAACGTGAAATGGTTGAGCTTTTAGTAAAATAATATAAAATGTCTAACAACTTAAATGACAGAGTATTTGTCGGGAATTTGTTACGACAAGTTAGAATAGGAAATTGCAGTGTAAAAGAGGCTTTATTAATGTATCCAAAAGATACAACCGATGAAAGCCTCATTGCTGCTTATCATGCTTTAATTCATTATGAAGCTGATGAAGATATAAGAAGACAAGACAATTTATATAAAGAAGAACAAGATGACTATATAGAATTTTTGTCGTATATTTTAAGTAGAGGGGAAGATTTACCGGAAAATATAATAAACAATTACAAACAATATTATGATTCCGCGCCAATTCTACACAAAAATACCCCCCAAGGATTTTTCAAAGGTTTTTGGAAATCACTAAACACAGGATTTAGAAGGAGAAAGGAATGAAAAAATTATTAATTAGTTTGGCTGTGTTATTTATGACTATTCTCAGCCTATGCCCTGCAACAATGGCAAATGAACAAGCTATTGAAGTTTTGCCTACAATGAACTGGACAAGTTCTGCACCTAACAGAATTTGGGTAGGAACATTCCAAATTGTATGGAACGAATTTATGGATAATATAGTTAAAAAACCTATAAAATTTGTCAATTACAATTCTCAAATGGCAAAAGCTTTAAACAAACAAGACTTCAAAAAAACTGACATAAGTGAAAATTCATATTACACAAAATATGGAACAGTTTCACCTGATTTAAAAACTGAAATTGAAAATGGTATTAAAGAAAAATTTAATGAAACAAGCGATATCCTAGACACTTTAGATTGGTCATACAATCCTGAAAAGATATTAGTTTATGCAATGTTGAAAAAAGATTTCAAATTCTTAAATGCATTTGATAAATTAACACCTGGAACTTTTGCACAAAACAACACTCCTGTTGATTACTTTGGTATTAATGACAAAAGCGACAAAAAATTATATAAAAACTTAAAAGTTATGTTTTACAACAACAATGAAGACTTTGCAGTAAAATTATTTACAAAAGATAATGATGTTGTTTTACTATACAGAACAAATGATGATGTTACTTTTGATCAATACTACAAAGATTTAAATAAAAAAGCAAAAAAATATAACGGTAAAAACAAATTCCAAAAAGACGATGAATTAAGAATTCCGGATATTAAACTATATCAAGAAACAAGTTTCAAAGACGTAGAAGGACACCTAATAAAAGGAACTAACTTAAAAATAGACAAAACAATAGAAACTGTAGATTTTAAAATGAATAACGAAGGTGTTGAATTAAAAAGTGAAGCTGCAATAATTGCAAAAATGTGTGCAATACTTCCACAAACAGGACGTAAATTCTATTTTACAGATAACTTTGTATTATTCTTAATAGAAAAAAATCAAAATACTCCATACTTTGCTATGAAAGTAAATGACGTTGAAACATTAAACAAAACAGGAAAATAAATTAATACCAAACAAAAAAAAGACCGTTGATAAAATCAACGGTCTTTTTTTATGAACAAACTTATGCAAAAAAGCTAGCCAAGAAATTACAAACTGCGCTTGATGTAGAATAAAAAATCGCGGCCGGAGTTTTTCTATCCACAGATTTTCCTAAAACAGGATGAGATACCAAAACATCATCTTTTACAAACTTTGGCATAGTTTCATCATTAGCATTAATTATTTTTCCATATTCTAAAACCGTACCTCTTGCGCCATGAGGATCCTTTAATAATTTTGTATAAATACCATTAGCATAATCATATATATGCTCATATTTTGTATTTATATTAGGCATGAAATAAAACTGATTAACAACATCTTGTCCAGCTTCATTTTCTTTATATATAGAAACCTCTTTTAATTTACCATCAACGCTTGTTGCCGTTCTACGAGTCATAACATTATTTCTATAATCAAAATTCCAAGCACCGGTGAGAGTACGTCTATCTTTTTTACTTGGTTCACATCTATAAATTGCCTTATCTTTCAACATTACGAGGTTATCATTAGCATCTAAACCTAAAAATCTTCTAACCTTCGTAGTTCCAAAATTATACTGAGAAGAATCTTCAAAAATAGCAATACCATTTCTGATACCGTTTAAACGATAACGCTTACTATCAAGAAAACTATTATCTAACTTTGATAAAAGTTTTATATTTTTTTGCGCATATTTACCGACAAAAATATTAGGGGTATTAGATTTTGCAATAGACATATAACTCATAAAATTTTCCTTCTCAAGATATTCTAAACATATAAAAATAAACATAATAAAATTTGCTCAAATATATTAACTTGACCAAAAACTATACCCAAACTATAATCAGAATATGGCTAAAGTTAAATCAAAATGGGTATGTCAGCAATGTGGTTATGAAACAGCAGGATATCTAGGCAAATGTCCTGAATGCGGTTCTTGGGGAAGTTTTACAGAAGAAATATTAACAAATTCTAAACCTCAAAACATTTCACCTCAAGGAATAGCAAATGATGCAAAACCATCGCTAATAAACGATATACATATAGGAGAAGAAGTCCGAGTAAGCACAAATATTTCTGAATTTGACAGAATTTTAGGAGGAGGTCTAGTACAAGGCTCTCTTGTTTTAATTGCAGGCGACCCTGGCATAGGCAAATCCACTATTTTGTTACAAACAAGCGGAGAACTAGCCAAAAACGGACAAAAAATATTATATGTATCTGCTGAAGAATCAGCCAGCCAACTAAAATTAAGAGCAAATAGACTAAATATAAAATCTGACAACCTGTACGTATATCCTCAAACAAATTTAGAAAGTATAAAACAACAAATTGATGAAATAAAACCTGATACTGTAGTAATAGACAGTATTCAAGCAATATACTCACAAACAATAACAAGTTCAGCCGGAAGTGTTTCTCAAATTAGAGAATGCTGTAACATACTAATGCAAATTGCAAAAACACAAAACATAACAATTATAATAATTGGTCACGTTACCAAAGACGGTAATATAGCAGGACCCAAAATATTAGAACATATGGTCGATACAGTTATTTCATTTGAGGGCGATAAATATAAATCATATAGAATGCTGCGTTCAATGAAAAATCGTTTTGGAAACACCTCAGAAGTAGGGATTTTTGAAATGCAATCGCAAGGACTAGTAGAAGTAAAAAATCCAAATGAATTATTTTTGAACGAACGCTCACAAGACTCCATTCCGGGAAGTGCAATAATTGTTACCAACGAAGGTTCTCGTCCATTATTAGTTGAAATTCAAGCACTTGTAGGAACAACCCCATATCCAACACCAAGAAGAGTAACAAATGGTGTTGATAATAGCAGACTTTTACAAATATTAGCCGTATTAGAGAAAAGAGTGGGATTAAATTTATCTAAACAAGATGTATATGTAAATGTAATGGGTGGCATCGAAATAGATGAACCAAGTGCAGATTTAGGTATAGCAATAGCAATTGCAACCTGCGCAAGAGATGTAGTCGTTGATCCACAAACTGTAATCATCGGAGAAATAGGTTTATCAGGAGAAATTCATCCGGTTAGTAACATAGAAAAAAGACTCAACGAAGCCGTAACTTCCGGTTTTAAAAAGGCAATTATACCTTATTCCAACAGAACAGTAAAAAATGATAAAATTCAAATTGTTCCGGTTAAAAGACTAATTGATGCCATTACAGCATGTATATCACCACAATAAAAAGAGAAAAAAATGACATTAGAAGAAGAACTAGGAAAATATTTAATCGATAACAAGCTTACAATCGCAACTGCCGAATCATGTACCGGAGGACTATTAAGTTCAAAGTTAACTGACGTTTCAGGCAGCTCAGAATATATAAAATTAAATTTTGTAACCTACGCAAATGAAGCAAAACATAATATCCTAGGTGTTAGCTGGGATATATTAAATACCTTTGGCGCAGTAAGCGAAGAATGTGCTTATGCCATGGCAGAAGGCTTACAGAAACTTACGAATTGCGATATAGCACTATGCACAACAGGTATTGCCGGTCCCACAGGAGGCTCAAAAGAAAAACCTGTTGGATTGGTTTATATTTCAATGAAATATAATAATATAACTACAGTCAAAGAAGTAAAACTTTCACCTAACATTTCAAGAAAAGAAATGAAAGAACAATTTGCCAATCAAGCTTTAAAATTAGCTCTATCTACCCTATTGAACAATAAACTTTGCTAACAACTCAGGGAATTTATTTATTAGAGAATCTGCAAATTTTTCTGTATCAATTTGAGTAGTAACAATTGATAACAAGTCTTTTGGTAACTCATTAATCATTCTTTGCAAATATTCAGGTTTTATAACACTCATTGATTTTATTAATTCTTCTTTATCCCTTTCAACAGCAATCATATGAGTATAAGCATCTGTGCTAAATTTTTCATAATACTTATTCTCTTGATTTGTTAACATAAATGTTAATTCTCTTTTTTGAGTAGGTTCGAGATTCATAATTGCATTTTTATAATCTAAATCTCCAAGTTGACCTATTTGCAAAACTAATTCAGCTTGATTACCTTCAGCTTCTTGTCCAGTAACACTTTCTAATATTTGTTGCAAATACATCTCAGGAATAGATTTCAAATTTTCTAACAACATTTCCTTATCCATATCATAGCTTGTTAATAATTTATCAAGCTCTTTTTCAGGCATAAGTTCAACAACTTGAGTTTCTGAAAACATTTCAAAAACTGCTTTTAAAAGTTCCTCCTTTGGAATGTCTTTTAACAAATCAAGTAGAGAATCCTGAGTGAAAAATTGTAAGCCCTGTACTAAATCATCAGTCTCTAGCATAGGTACTAATTTTTCTAATTGAGATGAGGTCATTTCTTTCATTATTGTAAGTTTATTCTGAGGATCAGCCAATTGAAATAATTCAATTAAAAGACTAACGTCAGAAAACATATCAGCAGCTAATTGAATTGCAGCCTGATTACCGGCAGCAGCTTCTGCTTCCAATATTTCTTCGACAGTCTTGTCTTTATATATCTCCATTTTGGCATCAGAGATATTTAACTTTGACTGAATATATGTCAGATCTGTATCTATTCTAATTGACATGCAAGAACCTCAGAATCTCTCTTATATATAAACGGCTTATTTTTTACATATATTCAATTAATAAAAATATTTGTTACATTATTTAATAAAGATTAAAAGTCAAATATACACTTAATTTTAGGCACTTTTATTTATTAAGTTCTGTAACAATTTTACTACTTTTGTAACAAAACTTTATAGTTTTTATACTTTATATATATAAGGGAAAACTATAAGGAATGGGAAAATGAGTTTCGATGTAAATATTGGAAGACCAGAACCAATCATCAAAGCCGCCGCCAACATGAATAATGATGGAGGAAGCGGTGGAAACACCGGTTATATGATGCGTGGAAACAAAAAGAATAAAGATAAAAATTTTAAAAGTCTATTTGAAGATGACAAAGAAATTGATACCTTTGAAATGGCTTCTAAATTACCGAAAAAAGATTTTGATGGATTTAAAAATTCTTGGTTTGATAATATTGTTGAAAAATTTATAAAATAAAAGGTGCTTTTTAAAAATTATAAAGCACCTTTATTATTGAATTTTTAGGAAGAACATTCAATCATTTATCAAAAAAATTCTTCAAAGAATCAAACACTAATAAATTGACTTTCGAAGAATATATTTTAATTGATACACTCATATGCTACCCTCACATGGATAAAACACTAATGACAAAAATACTTATGATAGAACCGGAAGATATAGAAAAAAATAAAGAGGATGGTTTTCATCCTCTTTATGGAGCGGAAGACGAGACTCGAACTCGCGACAGCCTGCTTGGAAGGCAGACGCTCTACCAACTGAGCTACTTCCGCAAACGATATTAAATTGTCACAAATAGATAATACAATAAACATTTTCGAAAATCAAGATTTCTTAAAAAAAAATATTGAGCAACCATTAATCCTAAAGTAGTAGTAAAAAATACCAATAAATTTCTTTTAAAATTTATTCTTTAGAATGGTGAAAATATATACCATGCCAGTTTATTATATATATGTAGGTTCGAAACGTCCAAGCACTTTTTCGGGGTTGCGACAAGATTTTTTCTTTTTGCGGTTTGGTTTAAAACGCTTTGAACTTACACTTTACTTCAGAAAAGTTTTTCATGTTTTATAACTTCCGGTTTGTGTTGTAGTATTTAGTAGTGTTGCAAGACAAACCTTTTTATTTTATAATCGCTCCTGTAGAACATTATAGGAGTAAGATACTTATGACAACTGAAGTTAGAGCTAGTCACATCTTAGTAAAAACAGAAAAAGAAGCTCAAGATTTACTTAACGAAATTCAAAACGGAAAATCTTTTGCTGAAGCTGCAAAAGAAAATTCACTATGTCCATCAGGTCAAAACGGTGGAGATCTTGGATTCTTTGGAAAAGGTGTAATGGTTAAACCTTTTGAAGATGCTGCTTTTTCTCTTGAAAATATCGGAGAAGTTTCTCAACCTATAGAAACTCAATTTGGCTGGCATTTGATTCAATTAACAGGTAAAAACTAATATGGATAATATTACAGTAATACGAAATTTCATGGTTAACTCTGGAATTAAATACCTTTTGGTAAATTCAACAAATGAATTTTTAGTTGAATATAATACGCTTGAAGAAAATTCCAGATATAAAATAACAAATTTTTCAGGTTCTACTGGAGAAGCTCTGGTAACTCCCGAAACAATTTATCTTTTTGTTGATGGAAGATACCATATTCAAGCAGATCAAGAAGTTGACCATGAAAAAATTACTGTAGTAAAACTTCAAATCGGACAAAAATACCTTGATGAGATAATAAATAAAATACCTCAATCTGAAACTTTAGGTTTATTTGCAAAAAAAATCTCTCAAAAAAAAGTTGAATATATACAATCTAAACGTAATATCAAATTACTTGATAACGATCCTTTAGATAATCAAAATAAAACACCACAAAATAATGATATTACCCTGGATAAAAAATACACAGGATTAACCAGTGAAGAAAAAATATCTAAAATATCTAAAAATTTGTCACAAGATGAAGGTATATATATTACAAATTTAGATGAAGTATCTTATCTATTCAATATGCGAAATTTCACTGAAAAATACTCAGCAAAAATTAAAGCTAAAGCAATTATATTGAAAGATAATACACTACTATTTACAGAAAATGAACTTTCTGATTTAGAAGAAGTTTTAAAAAATAATGAAAAAGAAATGTTTATTGATAAAAATTCAATAAACGCATTTGATTACAACCTACTTGGTAAAAATGCTAAAGAAATTCTTGAAAACCCAATAGAAAAAATGAAAGCTCAAAAAAATGAAGCTGAACTAAATCATCTTAAAGAAGCTTTTAGAAAAACAGATTTAGCCCTTAGCAAAGTAAGAGAATATATAGAATTAAACAATAATATCTCAGAATACGATATAGCAAACCAACTGGAACAAGAATTCAAAAACCAAGGTGCACTAGGTTTAAGTTTTAAATCTATAGTTGCAAAAGATAAAAATTCTGCTCTTGCACATTACTCAAAATCCTCAAAAGATGAAATCATAGAAGACGGAAATCTAGTATTAATAGATTGCGGAGCTTATTTTGAAGGTGGACTGGCTACAGATATAACAAGAGTTTTTGTAAAAGGTGAACCTAACGAATTGCAAAAATATATCTATACAACTGTTCTAAAAGCATTTTTAAATGCATATAATTACCCTAAAATACATCAAGATAGACCGTTAACAGGTTTTGAAATAGACAACTATGTTCATAAATTTTTCAATACAACAGATACAAAAGGGTTTATATTTAACCATGGACTAGGACACGGAATTGGAATAAATGTTCACGAATACCCTCCAAACTTAAGCCCTAGTGAAATGGCAAAAGTACCACTTTTAGATGGAATGTGTTTTTCTATAGAACCGGGGTTATATAAAGAAGGTTCTTTTGGTATTCGATTGGAAAATTCTTGCTACTTTAAAAATAACAAAATAAATTCTTTTGTACATATGAACTATGAAAAAAAATTAATAAACTTTGACCTGCTAACAGAACAAGAAAAAATATGGCTTGAAGAATTTGAGGTTAAATAATGGAAATTACAAGTGTAAATAATAATATAGTTAAAGATACCGTAAAACTTCAACAAAAAAAATATAGAAACCTTACAGGAAAATTTTTACTTGAAGGATATAAAGCAATAAAAGAAGCCTTTGATGCAGGAATAAAAATAGAAAAAATTTTTGTTGATAAAAAACATCAAGACGAATACAAATTTTGCTCAGAAATACTAATTCAAACAAATGAAATTGTTTTAAAAAAAATATCAACTACCGAATCCGCACCAGAGGCAATAGCTATTGGATTTCAAAAACAATATGATAAAAATATACTTAAAAACCTAAAAAAAATAGTTCTTCTTGAAAACATAAAAGATCTTGGAAATTTAGGAACAATAATCAGAAGTTCTATAGCTTTTGGCGCAGAAGCAATAGTTTTATACGGTGGAGAATGCGTAGATATATATAACCCTAAATGCGTTAGAGCTTCTGTTGGAAACCTTTGGAAAATTCCAATTTTCGAAATAAAAGACTTTGAAGAACTAAAAAATACTTTTCAGAATTACGAAAGAATTGCAACTCTACCGAAATCAACAAATTACCTAAAAAACTTTAAAATAAAATTACCTGCAGTAATAATGTTTGGTTCAGAAGCAGATGGACTTTCAGAACAACTAATAAATTTTGCAACAACCTCTGTAAAAATAGAAATGGCAAAAACTGTAGAATCTTTAAATTTAGCATCTTCAGTTTCGGTAATATTATACCAAACCTTAATCTCAGGAGATAATTAAATGGAAAATAAAGAACAATTAGCAAGAAATTATTTTAAACAAGGTTATAATTGTGCTCAATCAGTTTTTTTAGCATATGCAAAAGATTACGGATTTGATAAAACAACAGCTCTAAAATTATCATCTTCATTTGGCGGTGGAATGGGAAGATTAAGAGAAGTTTGCGGGGCTGCAAGTTCTATGTTTATGATTATAGGTTTAGAAGATGGATATACTGCAATTGACGATGATGATAAATCTAAAACCATACATTATCAACGAATACAAGAACTGGGGAAACAATTCAAGGAAATAAACGGCTCTTTAATATGTAGAGAACTTCTTGGATTAAAAGAAGATGAAGATACATCATATATTCCTGCAAAAAGAACCGAAGAATACTATCAAAACAGACCTTGTGAAAACATAATCGGTAATGCATGCAAAATTATTGACAAATATTTAGCAAATAAAAAAGCGGTTAATAAATAACCGCCTTTTTATTATTTTATATATTAACCTTAAGGAATTGAAGGTCTGTCATTAAATTTGTAACCAGATTGTAATACCTTATATACACTTTTTGGATTTTTTGAAAAATCTTCAAGTAATTCTTTTTCTACAGATTCTTCAATTTGATACTCTGCTAATACTTCATTATTAAATGTACTATAAATTTTAGTATTCTGTGCTACTTCAAGAAATTTTTTAAATCTTTTTTCTCTAAGACTCTTATCCTTGCTTGCTACAGATAAATACAAATCTTTATCTGTACGAATTACAACATAATCAATTGCAGATTTAAAAAACGAAATTTTAGTATATTTTGGCAATAAACTCCAATCTTCAGGATCAAAATAGAACTTATACTCTCCATTTTCTAAATCTATATTATCAAATGAAGTTTCAGCTACATATTCTTGATTTTTAACAAATAAAACATTTAACCCATCAACAAAATTCGGATTAACTTTAGAATATTGAGTTATACCAACGTAGGTAAAAATACCTGTAAACATAAAAAATGCTAAAATTATAATTGGGAATGTTAAATTAAAAGCAGTTGCAAAATTTGCTTGCTTGTTATGAAAACTTTTAATATCAACATCTTCAGTTGATTTATCATATGCCCACTCATTACCTTTCAATCCGCAAATTAGCATAAATGGTACAATACCAACAGTTAAAGATAATGGAATAGCCCAAAGTGTAATTGGAGTTTTATTCATCAAGCCCCAAATCCAAGTACCCCAAAATGCACCCCAATTAAATTTAATAATTGGATTTTCAGGTTTATTTGCAGTAATTTTACCGCTCCAGCAAATTAAATATAATAGAGTAAATAAAACAATCCATTTTGCTAAGAAGAAAAATCCTACAGGCGTATATCCCATATAGCAAATAACCGCCAATACGGAAGCTATCAAATAAACTCTATTATCATCTTCTTCACCTAAAATATCACGAACTCTTCTGACTATACTTGAATAATACAAAGAAACAGATATTAAACCTAAAACAGCCATTCCTACAATCAAAAGAAGTGGTTTTTGTACCGGACCTGAAATTAACATATCAAACATTTTTGATAAAAGATCTGGTTTTAATAACAAAACAATCAATGATGGTATATACCATATTAACCCTTCAATTAATTCTACTGTTAGAAAATTAACAATAAAATCACGTCTTCCTAAGACCCCGTCAAAACCAATAAATTTTCGGTTTTCATTAAAATAGTTCGCACTCATGAATAAGCTCCTACTTACTTATCTACATTATCTATATTTTCATTTTCACCAATAAAGTTTTCCGGAATAGCCAGCGATACAAGTTTTTTACCGGATTTAACTTCTTTTGACGAAATACCATACTGTTTTAATTTTTCAGCTTCTTTAAATATACTACCATTTCCTCTTGCTGTAAATCTGTTAAGTTCTATATTCATATCTGAAGCTGCGTTTTCTATTGATTTTTTTATATTCAATAAATTTTGAGCATGAATAGCAATATTATTATACAAATTTTGTCCAACAGTAATTATATTTTTCACATTATCATACTGAACCTGAGAAGCCCATAATTGATTTACAAGACGTAATGTAACCAACAAAGATGAAGTTCCTACAATAATAATATTTCTGGAATTTGCCAACTCCAAAACTTTCCTAAAATCAAAATCCGTATAAATCATACTTACGCAAGATTCAATAGGAACATACATTAAAATAAAACCCGGTTGATTAATAGATTCAATATCTTCGTAATTTTTCTTAGCCAAAGAATTTATACAATTAGTTAAATCAGATATAAAAACTTTCTTTAAACTATCATCATTCTCAGATTGCTGATATTCAATGTAATTTTTCAAAATAACTTTTGAATCAATAATAATATGTTTATTATCCGGGAAATTTACAACAAAGTCAGGTTTTACACCTTCAGAAGAATACTGTTTTGAATAATGAATATGTTCTTTTAAATTCGCAAATTGAAAAATTTGTTCTAACCATTCCTCTCCAAATTCTCCCTTGGAATTTTGATTAGTAGTCAAAGCTTTTGCATATTTTTCAGCAATAGATATAGCATTTTTTATTTCTAAAGTTTCGTTCAAATGAGATTTTTGATAATTATCTATACTATCCTTAAACTCTTTTAATAATTTGTTTACAGGAGATATTTCTTCAGCCTTAAAAAGATCAAATCTGGACTGTAAATCTTTTGAATGTTCATATAATAATGCTTCCTGCTGATTTTTCAAAGAATCTTGCGCAATCTTTGAAAAAACAACCTTCATTTCATTAATAAAATTTTCACCCGTAGAAACTTGACTTTTTAACTGAAAATTTTCTTCTTGCAACAAATTTATCTTATTTTGATAATACCGAGAAGCTAAAAACCAAAAAATAAATCCTGTTAATGCAATTGACAATATTAATATAACAAATTCAAATATCATACCCCACCCTCTAAAAAATCACACAAACATAATATCATAGCTAAAAATTCTTGTATAGATAAAAAGAATTAAAATAAATATCTTGTAATATATATTTACTACTTGCACATAATAGACTTTTTAATTAGAATATTAGTAAATAAAATATATTTTTTTAAGAAGGGATAGAATAATGGCTGTAGAAAGACAACATGTTAAAGAACAAGATAAAATAGCAAGACGCTCAAATTTTGAAGCAGTAGAAAGTAACTTAACACCGGAACAAGTAAAACTTGAAGCATCAAGATGTTTACATTGTAAAAATCCACGTTGCGTTCAAGGTTGTCCTGTAAATATTAAAATTCCTGAATTCATCGATGCCCTAAAACAAGATAACCTAGATGAAGCTGGAAGAATAATTAGAGAAACAAGTATGTTACCTTCTGTATGCGGAAGAGTTTGTCCACAAGAAAGACAATGCGAAGGTAATTGTATCTTAGGAATAAAAGGTGAACCTGTTGCTATTGGAGCTTTAGAAAGATATGTTGGTGATAATACAGCAGCCGCAAAAACAGAAATCAAACCTTCAGGTAAAAAGGTAGCAATTGTAGGTTCTGGATGTGCAGGAATCACAGCTGCAGCAGATTTAAGAAAAGCTGGTCATGAAGTAGTAGTTTTTGAAGCTTTACACAAATTAGGCGGAGTTTTAAGATACGGAATACCTCCTTTCAGATTACCTAGAACAATTTTAGATAGAGAAATTACAAACTTAAAAGAAATGGGAGTTGAATTCCATACAAACGTTATCGTTGGTAAATCTATTACATTAAAACAACTTAAAGAAGATGGTTTTGATGCAATATTTATATGTTCAGGAGCTGGCTTACCAAAAATGATGCATATTCCTGGAGAAAATTTAAACGGAGTATTTTCTGCCAATGAATTTTTAACAAGAGTAAATTTAATGGGCGCAGGAAGAGACGAAAACAATGCAACACCATTAAAAGTTGGTAAAAAAGTTGCAGTAATTGGTGGCGGAAACGTAGCAATGGATGCAGCACGTACAGCAGTTCGTGTAGGTTTTGAAGAAGTATCAATTTTATACCGTAGAACAGAAAAAGAACTTCCTGCTCGTTTAGAAGAAATAAGACACGCAAAAGAAGAAGGCGTTCAATTCAAATTTTTACATGCACCTGTTGAAATATTAGAAAACGAAGGTTATGTAAATGGAATGAAGTTTGAAATAATGGAATTAGGTGAACCTGATGCATCAGGTAGAAGAAGACCTGTAGGTACAGGAAAATATGTTATAGAAGATGTTGATACAGTAATTGTAGCCCTAGGTACAGGTCCAAATCCAATTATTCAAAGATCTGCTGAAGCAGAAGGATTAGAAATAATAACTGATGCTAAAGGATATATTGAAGTTGATCCTGAAAAACGTTCAACAAATCAACCATTTATTTTTGCAGGTGGCGATGTTGCACCGGTTGGAGCTTCAAATGCTATTAATGCAATGGGTGCAGGTAAAAAAGCTGCAAAAGCTATCAATGACATGTTGAAATAAAAATTCTATAGGAGAAAATATGGATACTGAATATAACCAAGAAAAAAACGATAATTCTTCTACAATTATTGAAGGTTCAAATATGCTAAAAATAGATGGACCTATTGGGAGAAAGGAATTTGTAAAAACATATGTTCTATTAGCATTATGCTCGATTGTATTCTATACAATATTAGCATTATTTTTGAACTACTTTGATATAAATTTCCCTCAAATAACATATCTTCCTTGGTTTATACTAATTGTGCTTGTTGTAAATTTATTAGCATTATATATATCATTATTAAACTATGTAAAAAGAATATATGATCTTACCGGAGACAAGCAACATTCTATATTTTATACAATAGCAATATTTATTGGAACAATTGCAGCTTCATTTATACCCGTTATAAATGTCCTTGGCTTACTAACTTCAATAGTTATATTTATGATGCTTTTATTTAAAAAAGGCCAAACCGTATAAATATAAAAGGAGGAAGTATGGAAACAACGCCAGATAACAACAACGTTGTTAGTGACAATAAAGCTAACCTGCTAAAAATTGATGTTCCTATTAGTAAACTAAAATTTTTTGTGAATTCAATCTTAATTTTCGTTTATTCACTATTAGGAGTAGTTGTTTTTTATATTTTAAGTATTGTCATAGGCGGAACAAAAGGCTTATTAACAGCGATATCTGTATTTTTATTGATATTTATATTACCAACCATATATTTGCACTTTGTAAATTATGCAAAAAGGATTTGGGATATATGCCAAAATAAAAAAGCCTCTATAATATTATCTTCCGTACTATTTATATTATTTTTGATTGTGAAATTTATATTTATATATCCAATTTTAGAGCTTATTTCATACTTTATTTTATTACTTATGTCAGGAAAACAAATTTCAAACAATGAAAATGACTAAACGCCTACAAAAATTTATCCTAATATTATTGGCAATCTTAACCGTAAATTTGCCTGCAATGTCACTTGAATTAGATTTATCAGTTGATGAAGAAATAAAAAAGAAATATAACACCTCAAAACTGGAAAACGATGTATTACCTGCACTGCCAAAAATAGAAACGACAACACCAAAAGTCCAAACTAATACCACAAACCAACAAACAACACTACCGCCCAAAACTTTACCAACAATAACAACTACCCCACCAACAATAACACCTGTTGATAAATCAAACGCAATAAAAATATCCAGTTGGACAAAATTTCAAGTAAAATCAAACCAACTTATTTCTGATTGGTCAAAAGAAGGTTCGACAGTTAGCTTTACATCTACAAGCCCGGTATATAAAAAAGTAACAATACCAGCCGGAACTATTTTTTATGGAACTATCACAGATTCACACCGACCACAAATTACAGGAAATGGCGGGCTAATCGTTTTAAAAATTACAGGAATGAAATATAACGGAAAAACCTTTCCTATTGAAGCAAAAATCACAAAAGCAAATTCTAAAAAAATATTTTTTAATAACATAAAAGGAAAGCGTCAATATTGGAAAGGTGTAGCTAATCAAGTTGATAAGGGTGAAGCTTTTTATAAAAAAACAAGACAAGTTTCTAATAAATTAGCCGACAATCCAATAGGTTGGATTATATCTCCTGTACCAACAATTGTAGGTATCGCAGGGTACGCCGTAACAACAGCAACATCACCAGTTTTTGCAATATTTTATAAAGGCGGAAATATATCTATTCCTGCAGGTAGTCCTTTTGAAATAAAATTATTAGAACCTGCATATATATACTAAATTATCCCTTATAACGATATAAAATATTTGGATTATTTTTATCTCTTATATACAGCGGTTTTTGATATTTACCAACATCTTCGGACTTGGTAGTTGAAGATGTACTATCAACAAATTTGTCATAATATTTTGCCGGAGGCTCAATTAAAATACCTTTAGATATATCTTCTTCTCCATTTTCAATAGCTTCAATATATCTATAAGTTGCATCAATACGTCTTTGAGGTTCAGATTTTATTCTACGAAATTCTTTCATATAATTATACTGGTATTTATCAAGCGGAACTAAAGATAAAAGCCCTAATATAGAAAATACAGCCAAAAGAATCCATATACTTTTTATTAAATCTCTCATAAGTTAACAATACCAAACAGAAAAGAATAAGTAAATATTAATAAATTTAATTTCATGATGAATTGTAAAATAATTGTTAAAATCTATTTTATTATCTATAATAATGGAGTGAACAAACTTTTTAAAAAGGAGAGAGAAGATGATGAAAAAGTTTAATTCACCAATGGCAATATTTGCAATATTTGCAATAATGCTTCTTGGTCTTTCACCTGCATTTGCAAGTGAAGCCGATTTAGTTGTTCCAAGCATCCATTCAATCTCACCTGAGAACTACAATTTATTATTAATTGGTCTTGGAATTTCAGTTATCGGTTTGATTTTCGGGTTAGTAGAATTCTTGAAAATCAAAAAATTAGATGTCCACAAAGTCATGGACGACGTTGGTAATACAATTTTTGAAACTTGTAAAACATACCTTATTCAACAAGGTAAATTCCTTGTAGTTTTAGAAGTTTTAATCGGATTATGTATTGCATTTTATTTTGGATACCTACAACAAATGGGACTAAAAGGGGTATTAACAATCTTAGCTTGGTCTGTTATAGGTATATTAGGTTCATACTCTGTTGCTTGGTTTGGTATCAGAATGAACACTTTAGCAAACTCTAGAACAGCATTTTCTGCATTAAAAGGTAATCCATTAGATATTATGAATATACCTTTAAAAGCAGGTATGAGTATTGGTGTACTTTTAGTATCAGTTGAATTAATTATGATGCTGATAATTTTACTATTTGTAGATGGTAATATTGCAGGAGCTTGCTTTATCGGATTTGCTATCGGTGAAAGTTTAGGCGCTTCAGCTCTACGTGTAGCTGGTGGTATATTCACAAAAATCGCAGATATCGGCTCTGATTTAATGAAAATCCAATTTGGAATTAAAGAAGATGACCCAAGAAACCCTGGTGTTATCGCAGACTGTACTGGTGATAATGCAGGCGACTCTATCGGACCAACTGCAGATGGATTTGAAACTTATGGTGTAACAGGTGTTGCTTTAGTAAGCTTCATTCTATTAGCTGTTATGGGTCAAGAAAATCAAGTTCAATTATTGGCTTGGATTTTTGTTATGAGATTTTTAATGATTGTAACATCTGTTGTTGCTTATTGGATTAACAACATTTGGGATAAATTCTATGCTGTACAAACTGAAAAATTTGATTTTGAAGTTCCTCTAACAAGATTAGTTTGGATCACATCAATACTTTCAATTTGTATGACTTTTGGTGTAAGCCACTGGTTATTAAATGATATGGGTAATCATATTTGGTTAATCTTATCATGTATTATATCTTGCGGAACCTTAGGTGCTGCATTGATACCAGAATTTACAAAAATATTTACATCTCCAAAAGCTAAACATACTGAAGAAGTAGTTACAGCTTCAAAAGAAGGTGGTGCATCATTAACAATACTTTCAGGTATTGTATCTGGAAACTTCTCAGGTTTCTGGATTGGAATGGTTATTGTACTTCTTATGGCTATTGCTTATGTTGCAAGTACTTACATTCCATCAGGAGAAGATGGTTTAATGATTTATCCATCAGTATTCGCATTTGGCCTTGTTGCTTTTGGTTTCTTAGGAATGGGTCCTGTAACAATTGCGGTTGACTCATATGGTCCTGTTACAGATAATGCTCAATCAGTATATGAATTATCATTGATTGAAGAAATTCCTGATATCAAAAATAAAATCAAAGAAGAATATAACTTCGAAGCTGATTTTGAAAATGCAAAACAATACTTAGAAGAAAATGACGGTGCCGGTAACACATTCAAAGCAACATCAAAACCTGTATTAATTGGTACTGCTGTTGTTGGTGCTACAACTATGATTTTCTCTTTAATATTAGTAATCAAAAATACTTTAGGTATTCAACCTGAAATGATATTAAACTTGTTAAATCCATATACATTATTAGGATTATTAACAGGTGGAGCTGTTATTTACTGGTTCAGCGGAGCATCTATGCAAGCTGTAACTACAGGTGCATACCGTGCAGTTGAATATATTAAAGAAAATATTAAACTAGGTGAAGCAGATGAAAAAAGTGCAAATGTTGCAAATTCAAAAGAAGTTGTAAAAATTTGTACTCAATATGCTCAAAAAGGTATGGTAAATATCTTTATTGCATTATTTACATTTGCATTGGCACTAGCATGTCTTTCAGCACCAAGCTGCAAATCTCAATTAGCAGTATCATTCTTTGTAAGCTACTTGATTGCAATTGCAGTATTCGGTTTATTCCAAGCTGTATTTATGGCAAATGCCGGCGGCTGCTGGGATAATGCTAAGAAAATTGTTGAAGTTGACTTAAAAGAAAAAGGAACACCATTACATGAAGCAACTGTTGTTGGTGATACTGTAGGGGATCCATTCAAAGATACTTCATCAGTAGCTATGAACCCAATTATTAAATTTACAACTCTATTTGGTTTGTTAGCAATGGAAATTTCTATTAACGAATCATTTAGAAAAGTTGCACCTATTGTAGGCGCTGTATTTTTAGTAATTGCTTTAATATTTGTTATCAGATCTTTCTACGGAATGAGAATTCCTACAAAGAAATAATTTCAAATAGCAATAGAAAAAACCATGTAAGAAATATCTTACATGGTTTTTTTATTTATAATTCCTTTGCAAAAACATTACATAAATGTTCCATTTCAGCTTGTGCAAGATACGAACGAGCTAATAAATACTCTTTAGATGTTAAATGTTGAGCTTGTTGTTCAAAATTTAATTTTACAGAATCAATTTCTTTTAACGCTTCTGATACATTTGCATTAACTTTAACATTCTTTATTTCAGAAGGAACAATATTATTTATAGTTTTATTACTATGAGCTAAATTATTTAATTTAATCTTCATATAAAAATACCTCAAAAAATTTTACTATACTATAATAATATAAGAGTAAACAAAATTTTTTTTGATAGAAATATGACAAAATTTACACAAATAAAAATAGAAGAAATTCCAGAACTTGCCAAATTAACAAGCTCAATTTGGCACGAATATTGGACACAAATTCTATCTGATGCGCAAATTGACTATATGGTAGAAAAATTTCAATCCGAAAACGCTATTTTTAATCAATATAAAAATGAAAATTATACATACTATTATATAAATGAAGATGATAAAAATATTGGATATTTTGGATTATCTGATAAAAAAGATTACTTATTTTTATCAAAATTATATATATCAAAAGACTATAGACACAAAGGTTTAGGGACTAAAGCCTTTGAAAAAATAAAAGAAATTGCAAGGGAAAAAAACTATAAATCAATACAATTAACCGTCAATAAATATAACAAAAATACAATTTCTGCATATGATAAATGGGGATTTAAAACAATAGATGCAGTTGTAACAGATATTGGAAACGGCTTTGTAATGGATGATTATATTATGGAATACAAATTATAATATAATAGTGTAGCCTAATTACTGATTAAAAATTTAACATTAACCCAAATAATACCTTATGAATTACAAACCATAAGGAGATTATTATGGATAATTTCAAAAAATATATCGTTGAATTTATTGGAACTTTTTTTCTTGTATTAACAGTAGGAATGGTCACATTACTACCTGGCAACGGTGTCATTCCTGCGATTGCAATTGGTCTGATTTTAATGATTATGGTGTATAGTGGAGGTTACATATCAGGTGGACATTACAATCCTGTAGTTTCTTTAGCTGCCGCACTTTCCGGAAGTTTATCCGGCAATTTGCTTATACCATATATAATATCTCAAGTCTTAGGCTCAATATTAGCAAGTATTGTAATAATGACTTTTTGTGAACTACCTGCTATCACAACTTGTCCATATTCATTACTACAAGTTTTTGTAGGTGAAGTTATATTTACATTTGCGCTTTGCTATGTAGTACTTTTAACTGCGACAACAAACGAAACTAAAGGAAATTCTTATTACGGACTTGCAATAGGTTCAACAGTAGCAGTTGGAGCATTTGTAGCTGGAGGTGTAATATGTTATGGAGCATTCAATCCTGCTGTTGCCATTGGTTTATTTAATCTTCATATATCCTGTATGGGTTTAACGCTTTTAACTATATTTTCTAATATCATAGGAAGTATTCTTGCTGCATATACATTTAAATACATTACAAAATAATATATATAAAAGCTAAGTTTTGAACTTAGCTTTTTTTAAATAGCAAATTTTATATTTAGAGGTGTTTATATTACAAAACTTAAAAAAAACTTGAGGTTAATAACTGACAGTTTTATAATAAGTTATGCTGGTGTGTTTTATACGAAAGGATTATTAAAAAATGGCTGCAATCGAAGAAATGACTTACCCTCAACTTGAAAGAGCTATCAACCCAACACATGATATAAAATTATTTGCAGGTCGTTCAAACCCACAATTAGCACAAGAAATAGCTGATGAATTGGGAACAACAATAGGACCAATGGTTGTTAAAAACTTTGCTGACGGCGAAATATACGTTCAAGTAAAAGAAAGTGTTAGAGGTGATGATGTTTTCATTATCCAACCTGTTTGCAATCCTGTAAATGAAAATTTAATGGAATTATTAATTATTATTGATGCTTTTAAAAGAGCCAGTGCAAAAACTATAACAGCTGTAATCCCATATTATGGATACGCAAGACAAGATAGAAAAACCTCTGGACGTGAAGCCATTACAGCAAAACTTGTAGCTGATTTATTAACAACAGCAGGTGCTGATAGAGTTCTTGCAATGGATCTTCACACCGGACAAATTCAAGGATTTTTCAACATATTAGTTGACCACATTTTTGCAACTAACGTTATTGTAAACTACATTAAAGATTTGAATATTAATCCTGATGATATGGTTGCAGTATCACCTGATATGGGCGGTGCTAATAGAACTAGACACTTTGCAAAAAAATTAGGTTGTCCGATTGCAATTATTGATAAAAGACGTGACAAACATACTGAAGCTATTGCAACAAACGTAATAGGCGATGTAAAAGATAAAGTATGTTTAATGTTTGATGATATTATTGATACAGCAGGCACTATCTGTGAAGCTTCTAAATTGCTAAAATCTAAAGGAGCAAAAGAAATTTATGTAGGAGCTACTCACCCTGTATTTTCTGGTCCTGCAGTTGAAAGATTAGGCTCTTCTCCTATCACAGAATGTATTGTTACAAATACAATTCCTCTTGATATGAGTAAAATGCCTGCAAATATTAAACAAATTTCTGTTGCACCATTACTTGCTCAAGCTATATCAAGAATTCACGATGACGAATCTGTAAGTTCTTTGTTTGGTTTTGAAAAAGAAATGCAAGTTTCATAAGATAAAAAAATATATATTAAAGACTATAGGAAGATGAAAAAGATTAATGACAATGGTTTGTAGCCATTGTCATTTTTTATCTCATACATTTAGAGGATATTTTATCAAAAAATTAAAGACAATAAAAATGATACCGATATAAAATATATAGATATGAAAAACGAAAGTTTTTCATACCTCCTCCCCAAGTCTGGTAGCCGTTCTTTTTTGAAACGGCTTTTTTTTTGCTTAATAATTTGTAAATAAAAATTCACAATTAAGCAATTATTTATATTTATATTACTTTAAGGCAATACAAAATAAAGTAGTGGAGGTAAATAATGAACTTTTCAGTAAATTCAATGAATCCGGCATTCAGTGGAACAATGTTAATTCCATACACTGAGATACAAAAAAAAGGCACTAAAGCAGATGAAACAATGCGCCAATTAGGACAAGAAACAGCAAAATTTGCAAAACCTGAAGATATGCAAGTAACACAAGATGGAATTTTAGTAAAAATTGATGACGCAAAAGAAAAAGAATACCAAGCAATTATTGCAAAATATGGTGTAAACATAAAAAAAGTAGATACTCCAATAACACAAAACAATAATGCAGACATATCAACTTATAAATTCATGGTTTCAAAATTAAACCCAGAAGAAGCAGACAAAAAAGTAGAAGAATACAAAAAGCTACAAGAACCTGAAAAAAGCAAAGAATACTTAAAAGTATATAATGAATTTAAACAAAGCCCACATGCAAATGAAAAAATAGAAAACAAATAATAATAGGAAGAAAAATAAAAAGCGCAGAAAAAACCTTCTGTGCTTTTTTATATTGCAAGCAAAATAGATAATATCAATTACCAAGACAAATATTTTATTGTACTTGCAACATTAGCGGCAGTATTTAAAACATTTGCCGCAGTATTAATCCCTGCATAATTATCACGAACAACAACAGTATTAACAGTAGAAGGTACCGGCTCTACCCCATCATAAACATAATCTGTTAATGGATAATAAGTTGTTGAATAATAAACAGACGGATAATATAAAGATGAATAAAAATAAGGACTATATACCAAAGGTCTATACGGTCTAAAAGGTGGTGGTGGAGGTGGTAATGGTCTTCTTGCAGTATGAATCGGATGCATAGGAGGTCTATGCATTCCTGGTCCAGCTAACGGAGGTCTATGCATGCCATGAGCTGGTCTATGAATTGGAGCTCTACCAATTCCCCCACCAGGACCATGCATACTTCCGTGAGAAAAATGTCCACCACCTGGCCCGCCAGGACCTCTATGACCTGGTGCGGCAAAGGCACAAGTTCCAAAAACTGATAAAATTACAATTGCAACAATACACAAAACTTTTTTCATATCCAAACCCTTCAATCCTTTACACATGTTTATAACGATTATTTATTTTAATTGTTCATTTTTATTTATAATTTGAAAACTTTTATGTTAAGATACTTATTGTTATATTATTTTAGGGATTTGTAAAATGAAGATTTCTGCAATTAAAAATACAAATATTGTTTTTGGTCGTTCGCTCAAAAATGAAGAATTAGAAGAATTTAACAATCTAAAAAAAGAATGTAAAAATCTTACAAATCAAACAGGGAAATCAATATTTATAGTCCATGATGCATGCCTGCCTCAATCACCATTAAAAAACACAGGAGTAGGGAATTTATCCTCAACAGATTCAATAAACTTTTTTAAATATATGCAACCCTATATAGATTTTAATATGGTAGAAGTTCTTCCTCAAGGACAAATTGCACCTTTTAACAAACTATATTGTGCTTATACCGCAACCGCATTATCTTTAGGCAACCATCAAATAAATCCTGAATTACTAACAACAAAAGATTTTGAAAATTTATTAACTCAAGAAGAATATTCAAAAATTGTAAATAACAACAATCTGCCACAAAAAGAAGACTTTGTTAATTACCATAACGTTATGGATAATAACGGAAGCCAAAATAATATTCTAAAAATTGCACATGAAAGATTTAAAAAACTTCCGGAAAATTCAAATCTAAAACAGCAATATAATACCTACATACAAGAAAATGCAGATTGGTTAAACATAACAAGAAAATACGAACCTGATACAGATTTTTTCAAATTCAAACAGTTTCTAGCAGATGAGCATTTGAAAATTGGAAAACAAAAACTTAACGATATGGGAATAAAACTATGCGGAGATTGTTTAATCGGATTTTCTTTAGACGAAGTAAATGCTTATCCAAACGCATTTAAAAAAGATCACTTCATAGGTGATCCTGAATGGAAATTACCAGCATTAGATTATGACAGCATAACTGACCCAAATAGCGACGCTGCAAAACTGTTAAAAAGAAAAGTTCAACTATTTGCCAAAAGATATGATGCCATAAGATTTGACGTAGGTTGGGCTTATATATCACCTGTAGTAACACCAAAAGGTGAAAAACACATTCTTGATCAAAATAAAAAATACTTAAATGATAACCTCCTAAAATTTATTGAAAATGCAGTAAAAGAAATCAAAGGACAAGATTTTGATTTACATAATTTAATGTATGAACTAGATGCAGACCCAGAAACATTTTCTATGTGGAAACCAAATTCAAGCGAACAAATAGATGCAACAAAAGGGCGAGTAAAAATATTAGGAAATACTTACATGCACTGGGATGATGAACTTGGCTGGGGAACAAATGCATCATACATAAATAGAGGTTGGAGCCCTGATGAATTTGTCTTAGGTATAGGAAACCACGACCCACAACCTCTAAGACAAATTGCTCAAGGAACTCCTGAAAAAATACTTTTACCTGACGGAAATATAATAGAAGCAGAACATAAACAACCTGCTATAAGAGCACTTGCAAAAATATTTCACCAACCGGAATCACAATTTGAATCGCCAACAGAATTTGCAAAAGCTAAATGGGCAGATACAATGCAAGCTAAAAACAGACAAATGTTTTATATGGATGTTTTTGGAAGAGAAGAACGTTTCGACCTGCAAGGTTTTAATACTATAGTTCATCCTGAAAAAAATTATGCTTATAAAATTCCAACAAATTATATACAAAGCTATCAAAATGCAATTAAAGAAGGATTTGGCTTTAACATTATGGATAGTTTTGAAAGACTATTCAAATTAAAAGGATTTGACCAAAAATATCCGGACTTATTCAATAAAATTATAAAATTCAAAAATATACTCCTTGAACCGGAACCAGAAGAAATTATACAAAACCCGAAAATAGAACCTGAACAAATAAAAAATGAGTCTAAACCAATTGCTAACACTATAAAAAAATCATCTAAAAAAGCACCTTGGATTATTGGTACAATTTTAGCACTGGGAGCGGCAAGTGGAATATTCATAAAAAAATATTCTAATAAAAAAGGGAATATAAAACCTCAACCAAGCAATAATTCTACAGATAAAAAACTTACTCCTCAAAATACTTATACAAAAGTTAGCATGAACAAATTTATATAATACCTATCATAAATTATTCACTATTATCTATATATGCACAAGCAATACCGTTATCCTTTAAATATGAAATGCCCCATCTATTTAATTCAATAATAGCAGGAATTAATGTTTTGCCTAATTCTGTCAATGAATATTCAGTTTTTGGTGGAACTACAGGATATAATTTTCTTTGAACGATTCCATCTCTTTCTAATTCCTTTAACTGCTGAATTAACATTTTAGGAGTCGCATGTGATATTAACTTTTGCAGCTCATTATACCTTAATGTTTTATCTATCAAATGACCAATAATTACACCTTTATATTTCCCGCCAATAATATCCATTGTAACTTCTAATGGACATTTATATTCAGTTTTAATTTGTTTTGTCATAAAAACTCCTAACTTACTTTTTAGTAAATATTATACAAAAAAGTAAATATTATACAAAATAGTGCATTCTTGTTATAAAAATACCAATAATATAAAATACCATAGAAAGGAGATTATATTATGCAAATAACACAAATTAGAAATGCAACTATCATTGTAAACTACAACAATACCAAATTTTTAATCGATCCTTGGTTAGGACCTAAAGAATACATGCCAGGATTTGAAGGTGCCGTTAATTTCCAAGATAGACAACCTAGAATAGACTTACCTTTTGATATAAAAGATATAATTAATGTTGATGCTGTTATTATAACTCACATACATCCAGATCATTGGGATATATACGCAAGTAACGCCATTGATAAAAAAATTAAAATTTTTGTTCAATCCCAAGAAGATAAAAATTATTTAACAAAATCCGGCTTTTTAAATATAGAAATACTAACTTTTGAAGGAGTAGAATTTAATAACATAAGATTGTATAAAACCCCTTGCGAACATGGTAAACGCGAAATTATAGAACCAGTATGCAAAAAACTAGGAATGCCCTATGATGCAATGGGAATTATTTTTAAAAACGCAAATGAACCTACATTATATATAGCAGGTGATACTATTTGGAACAATGATATCAAAAATACAATACAAAATTTTACTCCAGAAATAATCGTAATAAATGCTTGTGGAGCATCAATATTAAGTGGCGAAAAATTAATCATGAATATTGATGATATTTCAGAAGTACTGAAAAATACGCCAAATACAACAAAAATAATAGCAAGCCATATGGATGCAGTAAGTCATCTTACGGTTAAAAGAAAAGACATACAAGAATTTATTAACAATAATAAAATAGAAAATTTATTACTCCCAGAAAATGGAGAAACACTTACTTTTGATACAAGAAACCAAATAAAATAAAATATTATAAAGTGTCGAAGAAGGGATTTGAACCCTCAAGGAATATCCACACGAACCTGAATCGTGCGCGTCTACCAATTTCGCCACTTCGACACTTTTTATTTAAATTATAGTCCAAAAATTTAAACTATTTACTAAATATTTTGAATTTGAAATTGGTATATTTATGCTAAAATACAATTATGAAAAACTTATTCAAAATATTTTTTATAATTTTAGCTTTTTTCATAACACTGGGAATAAACAACCAAAACAGTGCACCGGATAATTTCATCTCAAATTCAAACGTTGCTTCTGTTATAAATAACATTACCGAAAATCTCCCAGACACAGGGACAATAGCAATTCCAAAAGAAAATGAAAATTCTATTGTCCAATCTAATTCGCAAAATCAAAAAATTCTATCTGCTACATATAGAAAAGATAGTTCTGGAATGGGTTCTTTTGATAACTTTTCAGGACAAAATAAATATATTAAAAATTTCTTATCATCAAAATATTATAAAATTTATTTAAGCAGTTCTCATAAAATATCTCCATATCTAAAAAATGAGATCTGTACAAGAGCTCCTTAAATTCTCCTATATTTTACAATTAAAGGATATTTGATATATCCCAAATAGTAATCATACAATTAAACAGGAGAAGAAAAAATGAACTTAGAATTACTCAAGGTTGGATGCCTTGTAATGATAATTGGTATGGGTGTTGTATATTTCTTCATTACAATAATGATTTGGGTAGTAGATATAGCTTCAAAAATCATAAAATTTGCAGGTAAATTTTTCCCTGAAGAAATTGAAGAAGAAAAATACACACCTAAAAAATCAAGAGCGAATAATGATGCTGAAATCGCATTAGCTATAGCTTGTGCAGCTGCTGAAAGGAGCAAATCATGTTAAGTACTTTTGTCTCTTCACATAGCGTTGCTATATCAGCAGGATTATTAATACTTGCATATATTTTTATAGCACTGGAAAGAATTCCAAAAGTAACAATAGCTTTACTTGGTGCTGCAATAACTATTATATTGGGATTAGTAAGCCAAACAAAAATGTTAAATGGAGCTATAAACCCACATTATTTTATTAATTTCATAGATTTTAACGTAATATTTTTACTGGTATCTATGATGATTATAGTGTCAATTACAACAAGAAGCGGTGTATTTAATTGGATTGCTAATGAACTTTTAAAATTCACTAAAGGTCATCCTATAAAAGTTTTATTCACATTAGGAATTTTTACCGCAGCAATAAGTGCATTTTTAGATAACGTTACAACAGTTATATTAATTATGCCAATTACATTTGTAATTGCAAAAAAATTAGATATAGATCCAATACCATATTTATTAACTGAAATTTTTGCATCTAATATCGGAGGAACAGCAACACTTATCGGGGATCCTCCAAATATAATTATCGGAAGCGCAGGCGGATTATCTTTTATGGATTTCATAAAAGAACTTACACCTGTTGTGTGTGTAATACTTTTAGCAGTTGTAGGTATTTTAACTTTTATATTCAGAAACAAATTAAAATCCTCAGAAGAAAAAATGAAAGAAATAGCTCAGATTGATAATACACACACAATCACTGATAAAAACTTAATGTTAAGATCAACTATAGTATTATTATTAGTTATTATAGGATTTATGCTACATGACAAACTTCATGTAGAAACAAGCGTTGTAGCAATGCTTGGTGCCAGCTTTTTATTAATATTTGAAAAACCTACAGATATTTTAAGAGATGTTGAATGGAACACTATATTTTTCTTTATAGGATTATTCATAATCATTGGAGGTTTAGAAGCTTCTGGCGGTATAAGATTAATGGCAGAATGGATTCTTAAGGTTACACAAGGAAGCCAAGCTGCAACATCAATGATTATACTTTGGGCATCAGGAATAATATCTGGAATTATTGATAATATTCCATACACCGCAACAATGGCACCAATGATTGTAGAAATAGAAAAAGCAATGAGCGCTGATTACGCGTACCCTCTTTGGTGGGCTTTATCATTAGGAGCTTGCCTTGGAGGAAACATGACAATTATTGGAGCTGCAGCTAATGTTATTGTTTCTGAAAATGCAATAAAAGAAGGGCACCCTATTTCATTTATGAGATTTTTAAAATATGGGGTATTAGTTGTTGCAATATCATTAACAATAAGTACAGCCTATATATACTTACGCTTTTTAACATAGGAGAATAAAATGACAACTAATAATACAAATAATATAAATACAGGTCAACATATAAACAAAGCAAGATATTCAGAAAGCAAAGGAACTGGAGTATTGAGTGCATTAATATTTGCAATTCTTGTTATTGTTTTTATGATTGTACTTGTACATTTTAAAGGTAGTTAAATTATAATGAAGCAGATTGAATTTACAATATTCAATCTGCTTTAAATTTGAAAAGGAATTAAGTTATGGAAAAATTTGACATATTTTGCATACTACAACTATTAGGAGGCCTTGCATTTTTCTTATACGGGATATATGTAATGTCATCAGGGCTTGAAAAAATTGCTGGCGGGAAATTAGAAAAAATATTAAGAACAATGACATCAAATCCGGCAAAGGGTTTAATATTAGGTGCGAGTATAACAGCACTAATTCAAAGTTCTTCAGCTGTAACAGTAATGCTTGTTGGACTTGTAAACTCAGGAATTATGAAACTTAGCCAAGCTATTGGTGTAATAATGGGTTCTAATATTGGAACAACTATTACTGCTTGGATTTTAAGTTTATCAGGAATTCAAAGTTCTAATGTTATTTTAAGATTATTTAAACCTGAATCCTTCACCCCAGTTTTAGCTTTAGTTGGGGTACTGATGATATTTATAGCCAAATCAAATAAAAATAAAAATATCGGAAGTGCTTTTTTAGGTTTTTCAATTTTAATGACAGGAATGGTTTTTATGGGAAGTTCTATGGAACCATTATCTCATTCGCCAAAGTTTATGAGCCTGCTAACATTATTCAAAAATCCATTATTTGGTGTTTTTGTTGGGACATTTATAACTGCAATAATTCAAAGTTCAGCTGCTTCAATCGGTATGCTACAAGCATTAGTTATGCAAGTTAATATGACATATTCAATGGCACTTCCTATTATTATGGGACAAAACATTGGAACATGTATAACTGCAGTTTTATCAAGTATCGGTGTAAATGCAAATGCCAGAAAAGTGGCTGTAGTTCACGTTACTTTTAACGTTATAGGCACAATTATTTTCCTTAGTATATTTGAACTTGCTAAAATATTTTTCAAACTACCTTTTATGGAACAAAATATCAACCCTGCAGGAATTGCAATATTACATTCTACATTTAACATTTGTACAACAATTTTGCTATTTCCTTTTATTAAACAACTTGAACATATTGCAAATATTGTAATTAAAGACACTAAAAATGAAAAAGATGAAGTATTCTTAGATGAAAGATTACTAATATCTCCTGAATTAGCCACAATTGAAGTTAACCAGAAAATAATAAAAATGGCAAAACTTGTACAAAATAATGTTCTATATTCTACAAAATTATTGAAAAATTATTACTATAAAAAGGCTGATGTAATAAATAATAATGAAAAAAGGATTGACCTATACGAAGATAAAATGGAATCATATTTAATTAAAGTTTCACATAAAGGTCTATCCGAAGAAACAAGCAACTTAATAGCAAGATTACTACTTACCATAGGTGATTATGAAAGAATTGGAGACCACGCAATAAATATATTAAATATTGCAGAGCAAAAACATAATAAAAATATGGAGTTTCCACCTGAACTTGTACAAGATATAAAAGTTATAGTAAGTGCATTATTAGAAGTTTTACATATTAGTACTGAAGCATTCAAACATAATGACACTAACTTAGCTTTAAAAATTGAACCTCTTGAACAGGTAATTGATAGACTTATTTTAAAAGCTAAAAACAGACATATAAAAAGAATTCAATATGGCGAATGCCCAATCGAATTAGATTTCTTAATCTCAGATTTGTTTAATGATTTTGAAAGAATATCAGACCACTGTTCAAATATTGCAACATCTATAATGAAAACAAAAGATATTACAATAGATAAACATGAATACTTAAAACAATTAAAGTCTTATGATAATAAAGATTTTTCAAAAGCATATGACGAATTCAAAACAAAATATGCACTTTCTAGTGACGAAAAATAACTTAATTCAAGTCATCTAATCACTTCAAAAGATCCATTATTAATGGGTCTTTTTTTTATTTTCATTATTTTTGACAATTTCAAAAACATTTAAATGTATAAGTTTATCCATATATTCATCATTTATTTTTTTAACTTCATATGCAATATTTTTTATATCATTATTTGTAATAAAAGCATATCGTTTTGAATAACATAAAATTATCATTCCTTTATCAGGATACTTTTCATATTTACAAACCCTATATACAAAAAAATTTTTTCCTTTATCCGAAACATTTTCTAAATAACTTATTACTGCAACATCTTGTTTCTTATTTTGAATAAATTTTAATAAGACACATCTATCATTTTTCTCAATTTTATCATCTTCATCATTAGAATACTTAATAGGATTTTTCACATCAGGATAATAAGATATTTCTATCTTTGAAGTCCAAGATTTATTCGATTCTCCGCTTGGGAAATACTCACTATCAATAACTGTACCGTCAAAACGACCACGTTTTTCTTGATTATAAATTATATTATCAAAAGTAATATTCTCTGCCATAACAGGCTGAACAAAAAACATAAACACAAAATTTAAAAATAAAAGTTTTGAAAAAAATCTACGCATATTTTCACCCAAACTAATATTAATCCGTTTTAATAAAAAAGTAATTGGACAAAAAGATAATAAAAAGACCCTAGTTTAATAAAAACTAAGATCTTTTATAAAATATATAATCTGAATTTAAACATTTTTACGCAAACGATTAACAAAATTTTTCAATCTGCCAATTGCCAGTTTCAAATTATCCAAGGAATATGCATAAGATATACGTATAAATCCTTCACCACAACTTCCAAAAGCAGTTCCAGGCACAACAGCAACCTTTTCCTCTTTCAAAAATCTTGTCGCAAATTCCTCACTGGTCATCCCAAACTCCTTGATACATGGAAATACATAAAATGCCCCGTAAGGTTCAAAACAATCCAACCCCATTTGCCTAAATTCATTTAATAAATAACGTCGTCTTTGATTATATGCCTGACACATCATTTTTACATCATCATCGCCATTTTTTAATGCTTCAACAGCAGCATACTGACTTGTTGTAGGAGCACACATAATTGCAAACTGGTGTATTTTTGTCATTTGCTTAATTATATCTTTTGGAGCGCAAGCATACCCCAAACGCCAACCGGTCATCGCATAAGCCTTTGAAAAACCATTTATTAAAATTGTTCTTTCTTTCATTCCGGGTAATGAAGCTATAGATATATGCTTACCCTTATATGTCAAAGCTGAATAAATTTCATCAGACATAACCAAAATATCTTTTTCTACTACAATTTTTGCAATTTTTTCTAAATCTTCCTTTTCCATAATTGCACCCGTTGGATTATTAGGATAAGGCAATATTAGAACTTTTGTTTTATTTGTAATAGCATTTAGCAATTCTTCAGGAGTTAACCTAAATTCATTTTCTGATTTTAAATTTATAATAACAGGTTTCGCATCAGCCAAAACTGCACAAGGTTCATAAGAAACATAAGAAGGTTGAGGAATAATAACCTCATCTCCAGGGTTTATAACAGCACGAAGTCCTATATCTATAGCCTCAGAACCACCTACTGTTACCAAAATTTCATCATCTGGATTATATTGTAACTCCTGCTCTCTTTTTAAATAATTTGAAATTTCACTTCTTAATTCTTTTAAACCGGCGTTTGAAGTATAAAAAGTTTTACCTCTTTCAAAAGCATAAATACCCTCATCTCGAATATGCCAAGGCGTATCAAAATCAGGTTCACCAACACCAAGTGAAATAGCATCTTTCATTTCACTAACAATATCAAAAAACTTTCTAATACCTGAAGGTTTTATATCAATAACTTTTTGAGATAAGAAATTCCTCATGGAGTAATTACCTCTCTCTCATCTTTAACTTCACGATTTAAAATAGTACCATGATCTTTATATTTTTTTAGAATAAAATGAGTTGCTGTACTTAATACACTATCTAAAGTTGATAATTTATCAGATACAAAATTTGCAATTTCTTTTAAAGTTTTTTCTTCTAATATAACTAACAAATCATAACCACCAGAAATCAAATATACCGCTTTAACTTCAGGATAATTATAAATACGCTCAGCCATATTATCAAACCCTCGGCCTCTTTGAGGAGTAACCTTGACTTCAATTAATGCTGTAACTTTTTCGATAGAAGTTTTTTCCCAATTTATTAAAGTATGATAACCACAGATTATACCTTCTTTTTCTAATCTGGAAATTTCTTCTAACACAGCTTCTTCTGTAACGCCCAACAAAACAGCCAACTCACTAAAATCAATTCGACTGTTTTTTTCTATTATTGATAACAGTTCCTCTTTCATAAATCCTCCAGTCTGTTATTCCAATATTATACCAAAAACTAAAGTTATGATGTACAAAAATAACTTATATAGAAAAATATCTATCATTAAAATTTATTACGCAAAAAATGCTTAAATATCAATTATTAATACACTCCGTATTTTAAAATAACATATAACAAATTGTAGGTAGGAAATATGAATATTAATAAAGTTTATTTTGGTAATAAAACAATCACCCCGCAAAAAAACAGCTCTAAAAAAACCGAATACAATACGACTGCTAATGAACCTATAACAAACCCGCGATCAAACAATAATAATTTAAACTATATTATAGGCACAAGCGTCATATTAACTCTTGCAGGGCTAGGTGTTGCTGGTTACAAAGGTAAACTAGGGAAAAACATTCAAAATTTTTTACAAAACATATTTAACAAATCAAGCCAAACTGAAAATATAAAAAATAACAATGACGCAGATACAATACTTGAACAACTAACTAAACAATTTGAACTTGAAGAAATACAAAAGAAAAAGCTTTTACAAAATAAAATAGAAGAAAGTAACAGAAAAAACCAAATCTGGGTAGAAAAACAACACGCACAAAAAGAAAAAGAATATTCTAACTGGTGGAATAAAGCACTAGAGGAAAAAGAAGTTCAAGCGGCAAAGGCTACCCAAGAAGCTAAAATGGCAGCAGAAAAAGCTGCAAATGAATTTCATATAGATTTGAATGACCCAGTAACAATTAATCATGATCTTTTCTCTGGGAATTATCCAAATCCAACATATTTAACAAAAACAATAAAAAAAGAACCTCAAATTAGCGAAGTATTAAAAGAACTAGAAAACACAACATTTGATACAAAAGATTTAAAACTAATCAAAGACCACTATGATGCAAATAATCCTTATGATCTTTGGTTAAGATACGCAATAGTTGCCCATAACACCGCAAGACAAAAAGGTACAGGAGCAATAATAAATGAAATTCCAAATATGTTTAAAGGAATTGATCAAAATGAACTTCTACAAAAACTTGATAATTTACCAACAATGCTTGAAGTCAAAAAAATTAACAAGTTTGAAATTGGAAACAACAAATATACTGCAGAATGCATTGGCGGAGGCTGCATAAGTGATGTATATAAAATTACCAATGAAGCGACCGGCGAACAAGTCTGCATGAAGTTTGCAAGACAACCATATTTAACAGGTCGAGGTCAAGGAATATTTGACGAAGTCGCAATTACACAAGAAGCACAAAAAGCCGGTGTCGTTGATATTCCAAAATTATATATGGCAAATCCTATTGGAAGATACGCAACACTAGATAGCGGATGTATAACCAATAATGGAGCTTGGCAAATGACAGAACTAATAAAACCTGACAGACAACTGCCGGAACAAGGTTTGAAATTACTTGATTGGCTAAAATCTAAAGGTCTATTCCACGGTGATTATAACCAAGGTGCGACTGTTGGAAATACATTTGTTGATCTTGGAGGCATTATTGATAACGAGCTGACCTTTGCACATTTCAATGATTTGGAAACTCTGCTAAAAGCCTATGAAAATAGAGAAACGACATCTAAAATAATCAAAAAATATTGTAATGCATAAATATAAAAATTTTATATAAAATTTGCCTTTTAACAAAAATTATTATAGATTAAATGTTAGAGGAAATATAAAATAGTGAAAACAAAAACAAAAGGAATTATAAATGGTGCAATCGCATCAGCCAGCTATGGAACAAACCCCTTATTTGCGCTACCACTTTTTGCTGCAGGGATTGGGGTTAATTCGGTATTGTTTTACAGATATGCACTTGCCGTTTTAATTTACGGACTATGGATTACTCTGGTAAAAAAAATATCACTAAAAATATCCATAAAAGAATTTATGCCATTACTGATTTTGGCTATACTTTTTTCATTTTCATCACTAACACTTTTTGATTCTTTCAATTATATTGAAGCAGGAATTGCCTGTACAATTCTTTTTATATATCCAATTTTAGTTGCTATTATTATGGCAATATTTTTTAAAGAAAAAATTACCAAAACAGTAATAAGTGCAATAATTTTAACTTCAATAGGGATATTCGCTTTATACAATGGAGAATCAGGAACTACCCTAAATCTTCATGGTGTTATTGTTGTTTTAATATCTGCATTACTATATGCACTATATATTGTAGGTGTTAAAAATATCAAAACTTTAAATAGTATAAACCAAGATAAAATAAGCTTTTATATAATGTTTTTCGGATTATTTGTATATATATGTAACTTAAAATTCTGTACTCAATTACAAATAATAAATAATCCTACATTATGGTTATACACAATAGGTTTATCAATATTTCCAACAATAATATCACTTGAAACTATAAATGTTTCAATAAAACTTGTTGGTTCAACACTTACAGCAATTCTTGGCGCTTTAGAACCACTTACAGCAATATTTTTCGGAATTATATTTTTCCACCAACACCTAACACTTAGAATTTCACTCGGTATAACATTAATTTTGTTAGGAGTTTTACTTATTATTACCAAAAAGAATAATTCTCCAATTCCCCAAAATCCAATATAGATAAAATAATATAAAATATTATATAAACTAAAAAAGAGCCTTAACGGCTCTATTGTTTTAAAAATTGGGCCCGGAGGGATTCGAACCCACGACCAAAGGATTATGAGTCCTCTGCGCTACCGCTGCGCCACAGGCCCGTGACGACTTTAAAATTTTAAGTTTTCAATTGTCTTAGACTTGCAGGTAATTACTTACCCTAACTCTCCTCAATTGTGACAAAATCACCTTTTAATTGACAGAGTGCCTCAGACTGTTATAACTTTCGATACCCTTGCATGGGGCACTTTTACAGTCTATCACTAAAATATTAAAAAATCAAGTAAACTACACTGTAAGAATTTCTTTAGTTTTAGATTTTTCAATATTTTTATTTACTGACATTTGCGGTAATACTACGCAGTCAGAAAGTTCTGAACCTGTTTTTATTTCTGCACCGTCTAAAACTACGCAATTTTCAAGTTTTATATATTCGCCAAGTTTGCAATTATTACCAACAACAGTATTTCCAACAAATCTTACTGTTTCAGGAATTTTAGTATTACTACCTGACAAATATCTACCTAAATTTGTTTCAGAAACATCTTCATGCTCTATTTTACAAACACCGTTAAATACATCTTGAATAGATTGTTTATATTGACCGATTGTACCTATATCGTTCCAATATTCACTTACCAAGAATGTATTAATTTGCTTATCTTCCAATAATTTAGGAAAAACATTTTTAGCAAAATCATAAAATGTATTTTCAGGAATATAATCAAAAATCTTGTAATTAAATATATAAATACCTGTATTTATTAAATTACTTTTTGCTTCTTCAATAGAAGGTTTTTCTTGAAATTCCTTAATATATCCATCTTCACCTGTTACAACAACACCAAAATGAGATACATGTTCATGAGGAATTTCTTTAACTCCTATAGTTGCAATTGCTCCAGATTTTTTATGAATTTCAATACCTTTTTTAATATCTGCAGTAGTTAAAATATCACCAGACATTACAATAAAATCTTCATCTTTATCAAAAAAGAATTGACATTTTTTAACACCGCCTGCAGTACCAGACAATTCTGTTTCTTTTACATAACTAAATTTAACACCCAAGTTATTATCTTTATAACGATTAATAATTTGATCTGCTAAATAATAAGTATTTGAAATAACTTCACTTACTCCAATATTTTTCAATTGAGTTAAAATAATATCCATTAATGGTCTATTCATCACTGGAATTAATGGCTTTGGAAATCTTAAAGTAATAGGCTCCAATCTTGAACCCATGCCTGCTGCCATTACCATAGCTTTTAATTTAGTTTTCATAAAAATCCCTTTTTTGCACTAATTATACTACCAAGGATAACTTTTGTCTATAGCCCAATTGGCTGCTTTTATTAATGCTGAACAAGCAGACCCTACACCTGTTCCATTTAAACTTTTTTGAGATTTTTTATTACAACCATCAACAAAGTCTTTATTTGATAATTCTAAATAATCATACTCATCTTGAGGAATACCACACTCATCAAATCCTCCAAAATGTAATCCGTCATTTATCATAGATTTTCCTTCATATGAAGAAGCATCACATATTTTCGGAATAAAATTACTATAAATAGACATTATATAAACATCTCGACCTAACTTATTTTCTCCGGCCCTATTATCTAAATCAATTATAAGATTTATTAACCCTTTATCATTTTTAGTAAAACCAACAATAGTATTATCTTTAAGCTCAACGGTATATGGAATATCCATGGATATTTTATTATTAGCTAAATCTTTATAAGTAACCTCATTCCAACAAGCTTTTTGATCATCTTTACAAGATGATTCGATTGACAAATAAGGTAAAAAATATTTTTCTACAAACTTATCTATTGGTAAACTAGTATCAAAATTTCCCATAACATCAGAATTTGCCATAGAATAGTATCTATTTGCCTGAACCAATTCTGTATAAGTAACTTTCAGCTTTGTAACAGTCCTTTTCTTTTTATAAGCGTTATACAAAGGAATAACAGCAATAAAAAACAATACTAAAAATACAATCCCCATGACCAATAAAGTTTGGGCCATAGAAACCCCACTAGACTTACCCATTTTAATTAACATACCAAACTCCCATTCATGCTACACTACTTAATGTATTAATTATATCATCTTTTGACAAATTTGGGTTTATTTCTTTAATTGTTGTAATAGAACTTGAATCTACTTTTTCTTTAAAGACCTTTTCTAACAATTCCTTATTATAATCATATAAAATAGAACCGTGTTGCAAAATATAATTATTTTTTCTACACTGTGCAGAACCAATCAGCTTCTTATTTTGAAAACACAAATCAGCACCAGTTGAAATGGACATACAATAATCTAATTTAGAATTGATTTTTTTTGATCCGCCAAAATCTAATTCAATACCTAAAAGTTTAAATTTATCAATTAAAATATTACAAATTTCCTTATAAGAAGAAACAATATGATCGCCATGCTCAAGATATGAAACCGGACAAATATAACTATATGTTATTTCATCATCATGTAATAAAGCTCTACCACCGGTTAAACGTCTTACAACATCAATATTATTAACTTTTAGAAATTCTCGGTCTAAAAAACTATCGTCTTGATTTCGTCCTAAAGAGATACACGCAGGACTCCAACCATAAAGTCTAAATATAGGTTCTTTAATTTGGTTGCAAATAGCTGATTCTAACAAATCAGAATCAACCTGCATATTTACTTTCCCTGAATTAATACTGAAAGGATGGAATTGAACCGTCATTATCATTAACTCCTTCATACATTTGGGAATGAATAGAATAACCTCCCGGACTCAATTCAGGAGCTTTTATTTCTTCTAAAGGTTCAAAATTATAACCTTCAGCACCAACTTCATTTCTTCTACTTGAATTATTTGCACCAGATTTGTTCTTTGATACTTCTTTATAAGAACTTTGGGATTTTTCTGAAGAGGAATTGTTTACCTCATTTTGATCAGTCTTTTTAAATCTTCTATAACTTGATGATGGTGAATTATTAACAAAAGATGGTTCTTCCACACTCATACCGTCATTATCATAATTATCATTTGACTTTGGAGATTCCCACCAACGAAGTGGTTTTTGTCTGTCATTATCATGTATGAAAATTAAACCTTTTGTTGAATATTTATCTTCTTTTTTAGGTTTTTCTATATCTTTATTTTCTTCACTTACAGTTTCATCTTTATCCTTTTTAAATTTTGATAAAAATGCAGTTTTTAAGTTTGATTCATTTTCTATACTTGAAGAAGAACCTGTCATTACTTCTTTTTCTGATTCCTCATTATCTATAGTTTTCAAATTATTCAAATTTACTAAATTATTATTTTCCACTTGATTTTCAGAATTATCTTGAATTAACGTAGTCTTACTATCTGAAGAAGATTGATTTTCAGCATCTAAATCCTTAACGCCTGCTGCTTCTAAATTTTGATTATCGGAATTAGTATTTACAGCTTCTTGAACTTGAACATCAGATTTATCATCTTTTTTTGTTTCTCCATTTTCACGGGCTAACAATTCAGCTTCAAATTGTACAAAAGTTTCATTTCCTACAAACTGTTCTAATGCTGCTCTTTTTGAAAAGAAATCTGACTTTGCTGATCTTTGCTTATCTAAAGCCGTTCTATAATAAGCATCTGTAATAACAACTAATTCTCTTGGTGCATTATTTTTTTGAGCTAATTCAAATTTATGTTGTCTATCTTCAACCAATTCTGTCGTCATTTCCAGTTGTTTTTTAGCGCACATATAATCATAATAAAGATTAACAGCCTTTTGCTGCAAATCTTCTACTTTACGTATTAGGATAATCATATCCGCATCATTAACTCTTGTATATTTATAATTTAAAGCTTTAGTATCTTGAGACATAATTCCCAAAATATTTCCACCGATTAATGATGAACCTGCAAGAATAGGACTACCCATACTAGCACCAACTAATGTTGACATACTTGCAATTGTTGATAAAACTTTTTTTATAGATTTTTCGTCCGGTTTATCTGCATCAGGGTTAGCCAATTTATATAAAGTGAAATTTATAGTATCACTTTGTACGGCTGCACCTTGCCACAACAATGATAAATCAGACAACATTTCTTGTTCTTCAAATTCTAACTCTTGAGCAACTTCTTTTGATAATCTTTTTATACTCAAATCTGCATATGTTAAATCTGCAATACCGCCATCTTGAGTATCATCAATTTGTGCGTATTTTTTTTCTGGTTTAGGAATTTCTTGAATAGCTTGAACATATTGTCTTTCAGGAATTTCTGATATTCCAACCCTATATGCCGGAGGCTTTGGAAATGTTACATCTGATAAATTTTCAGCTCCAAATGCAGGAACTAAACAAACACCTAACATCACTGCTGAAAATAACAATAATTTATTTTTTAACATTTTTTCCTCCTATTAAGGCTGTATCATAATTATATTGATACAAATTCAAATTATCGACTACTTTCTTACCTGCTAAACGCTGTAATTCTAAATGATACTTTTTAGCCATTTGCATATATTTATCTTCTTCAATTTGCATATCTTTATATAATGATGATGAAATAGCTATTTCAAGAAAATCTTCTTCGTCCATTGCTTTTACATAATTTTTACTATACAAAAGCTCTCTGGAACGAACTTCTTTTAATTGAGACAAAGAATTTTTATAATTATAATAGGCATTTATAATTTTATCCTGCAAACTTTCAACCAAACCTGCCAACTCAATCAGTTCTGTATCGGTTAAAGGAATTTCTTGCGGAACATTTTTTCTGTTTATCAAATTTTGCGCAATTCTTCCGGCAGCGTATGAACCAGATTGAACCATATAATCTGCACCTAATAAACATGGAGCCAATGACGCACCTGATACAATCGCTGACAATGTTTTAGCCATCAAGGAAGAATGAATTCTTCTTTGACTTTCAGGTGTTGATAATTTTTTTAAAGCAAACCCAATAATTTGATTATTTTCAACAGTTCCTTTCCATAAATTATCAATATCTTCCAGGTCTTTTTCCTTCTGAAGTTTTACAATTTCATCCATGATTTCTTTATCACTAATAACCAAGGAATCTTTACCTTTGTAATCTACTTTTGGCAATTCAATTTGGGTAGGTTTTACATTTCCCAATTGAACTTCCTCACCCTCAGATGCAAACGCCTGTCCGCATATTAAACACAATAGCCCTAATATAATTAATATCTTTTTCATAATAAAGTTATAGCATAATAATGATAATAAATCCAATGATTGATTAATGTTTAAATCTTATGATTGTTCATAACTATTAAAAAAACTTCTAGAATGAATACATAAGAGGATAAAGAGTTGAGTAACGAAAATTCAAAATCACGCTATATGAGCGCCCCAATGCTTAAGCGAAAACAGTTGCAAGAATTTAAAAACAAAGCCGAATTACTAAGAGCAAATGATTCTTATAAAGAAGCTATTGGGAATTACCTAAATTCATTGCTAATTGAAAGAAACAATGCTTCAACATATCTGGGGTTAGGAATTTGTTACAAAAATTTAGGTAAAACTAAAAAAGCGATTGAATATTTAGAAAAATCAGCACTATTAGATCCTAATAATTTTGAAACATTTTATGAACTTGGATTATGTAATTTAAAAGAAGGGAAATCTTGTTGTGCAATAAAATGTTTTATTCAAGCAATTCAACTTGAACCTGATAATCCTGATGCTATTTATCAACTTGGCTTAGCACATGAACAAAGTGAAGAAGCTGATATGGCATTGATGATATACCAAAAATTAATCGAAAATTCACCATCATATGTTAATGCTTATATAAGAAAATCATATTTACTTATGAAAATGGAATTATATAAACCTGCATTAAAACTATATCTTGATGTTTTGAAAATTAATAACAATTATACAAAAGTATATTTTGATATTGGGGTATGCTTGGATAAACTTGGCAAATTAACTGATGCAAAAAGATATTACAGAAAATTTATATCTACACAACCTGATTCAGAAAATGCCAATATAGCACTAAAAAGAATTGAAAAATTACGCAAAATTAAAAAAGCAACACCAAATTTAGCCCTTGTTTAATATTTTGAATTAATATATTACTTTACCCTTAAAAATTTATTATCTAAAACTTTCTAATATTATTAGTTGATGCAAAGATAATATAATTTTTCATATACTAAAAATATTAAATAAAAATTTTTGGAAGGATATTATGTATAAAAAATTATTAATAACAATACTATCTACACTGACAATAACCGGCAGTGCTTATGCTGCAACATATAATAAAACAACATTTAAAGGTTTTCAAAATTTAGAAAACTTACAAAAATTAAATGTAATAAATAAATTACAAGCAATAGCAGATAATGATGGAGTCGGCTTTACAAATGACTGGCCACAAGACGCATTTGAAGAAAACAACTACTTATCATATATATATTTATTAAAAAATGAACCTTCATCATTAGACATAATAAAATTTGATATACCAAAACCAATTGATACAAACAATTGCTACACAAAAGAAAATCCTGAATTCTGCATACAAAGAATTTATCCAAATACAACAAGTTACATTTATAATGAAAGACTTATAATAAACAAAACCCCTGATTTTATAAATAAACCAAACGAACAAGAAATATCGGAAATTCTTGTCAAAGACAACAAATACTTTGATACAAAACCAATTAAATTTATAAAAAACGATAATTCTTCAGAAGAAGAAACCTACAGAGATTGTTCTTTTGATGACTTTGGATATCTTAGCAGTTGTAGAACATTAAATAAAAATACTGATGATTTATTATACACAGAAGAACTTATAAGAAAAGATGAAACAGCAGAAGCCTATGATGATTTTACAGACAATTTATATAAATATGTAAAATATGATTCTGACGGAGATAAAGTTGAAGAATATTTTTACGCTAACAACAAACACCTTTACTATAATAAAAAAGGTGAAATTATTGAATTTATCCAATATACACCTAAAAAATTCAAATACTACAACACAAAACTTCCGGATCTTTATATTGATTTAGAAATAACTAAAGATGAATTTGGAAGAGCAACAGAAGAAAAACTTTTTGACAAAAATCATAAAGTTATACGTAAATATACTGCAGACTATGACAACGAAGAAATATCTGAGATTCATGTTGATGATATTTTAAATGGAGAAGAATGGTCTATATTACCAATAAAAAATAAGAACACCAAAAATGAATTAACAATTCGCCAATAGAATAAAAATTAATATTTTATTATATTATTTACATTAGAAAAGATTTAGTGTAATATAAACACTTGGTAAGGATTTTTAATTATGGCTGTAGAACAGGTAAAACATAATATTTACCATGCGCACAATATGACTAATTTCTTAGCTAACAGAAAAGAAATTACATATGGCTATATTAACCTGCCAAAATCCGATGAAGCCTTAAGAAAAGGAAAACCACTAACAACAAAAGATAAAGTTCTTGCTGCAACAGGCTCAATAATCGGAGTCTCAATACCCCTTTTAGCATTTATGAAAAGCCAAAAAGTAAAAAATCCTTTCAAAGTAAATTTCAAACTTAAAGAAATGCTATTAACTGCAGCTGGCGGAAATCTTGGTGGCATATTACTAAGTTCAATAGGTGAACCAAAATCAGATAGAATAAAAAAATGGAAAGAAGGAGCATTCCAAATGCTACTAACTTCACTTCCAATATTTCTTGTCGATGGAGGTATAAAACTCTGCGAAAAAGCAAAATCCACCAAAATCAATAATAATTTTGTAAAAATCCTAACATCTATTGCAGGTGTAGCAATTGGTTCAAACACAGCACTTGCAATATCAAACAAATTAAGAAGCGAAAAAGAAGCTAAAAAACCTAAACGAGAATTAAAACCAATAGATATGATTGCAAATATAGATGATCTTGTTGCAATAATGGTACTTGCCAAAATACCATTTGCAAACAAAATAAAGATCGAAAGAGCATTACCTTTTATCTACTCATTCTGCGGTTATCGTTCTGGTACAGGTGATAGAAAACCTGCGGCAAAATAATTACTCCCCATTATTTGTAAACCAATTTATACAAAGTTCCATAAATTCATCATGGAAATCGTTATAAATATCTTCTGCATGACGAGCTTTTGTAAAAAGTTCATATTTTTTCGGGCATTTTGCCTTATCAAATAATACTTTTGTATGCCAAGGAAATACTGTAGGATCCTTTTCTCCTGCCACAAATAATGTAGGAATTTTAATTTTATCAACAGAATCAATTGGTTTTTCTTTTTTTAATAAAGGAAACCCCGGTCTAATACTCAACCACCTTAATGGTTCAAACTTTTGAAACAATGTAGGAATCCAAGCATCAGGCAAATACATTCGGTTTTCGATTTTCATAAAATCAGCAGGAGCAGAAACTGCAATAGCTTTTGAGATACCAGAACTTATTGCACAATAATTCAATACCACAGCAGCCCCTAATGAAAATCCACATAAAAATACATTTTTATAATTGTAATTTGTCTTTATATAGTTTATAACTGCCCCTAAATCAAACTGTTCCTTTGCGGAGAATGTATAAAATCCGGAACTTTTTCCATGCCCTCTAAAATCCATAACAATTACATCATAGTATTTAGAAAAATCCAAAGCCAATAATTTAAAAATCATTGAATCTTTCGTCATAAACCAACCCGGACAAATAACTACAACAGAATCTTTATTATTAGAATAAAGATTAAATGCAATTTTTATATTATCATTTGTTCTTACAAAAGTTTCCAAATTAGAATTCCTTAGGAATTGGAGATAATTCTTGTATTTGAGACATCACTTCATCAACATTCACAAAAGAACATACACTTTCTTCTGTCAACATTTCCATCAATTGCTTTTCTTTTTTAGTTAATTCGCTATTTGTTGGAAGATTAACTATTTCAGAAGGATCATTCATAATACGATTTATTTGATCAACATTCTTTTTATCTTCTTCTACAATTGCATCAACTAAAAGATTTAACTGCTTTTTATTAAAACCACATTGAATTTTTGGTTCTATTTTGGAAATCTTTTCATCTTTAGCAGTTACTCCAAATGATTTTCTCACTTCTTCACTTAAGCTATTTATTTTGGCAGACAAATGATAATCACACTTATCTTTTATCCATCCGTTAATTTTCACTTTAAAAGTAAAATTCACTCCCATAATATCAAAATCATATTTTTCATCTTGAGGAGTACAAGCTCTTAATTCTTTTATTATATCATCGGTTAATAATGGTTTTGCTTCTTCTACCTTTGTTTTATCAAATTCTGCATCTTTAGAAGAATCATCAATAACTTTTCTTTCTGTTTTTACAACATCAGAAGAATCAAGCTTTGTTTCTTCTCCTGCTTTTACTTTTGAATTAAGTGCAGCTATTGACTGAGTACCAACAACAAATAAAGATAAAACTAAAATTAAAACTTTAATATTTTTCATAAACTAACTATTCCTCATAAATAAACTTAATACTCTACAATGAAAATAAAGATTCAAACATCTGAGCTGAATTACCTGCATTAAGAATTGTACAAGCCCTATCATTTAAAATAACATTCATCAATTTTTCATCTGAAGAACTCATATTTGCAGCACTAGGAATAATTACATCTTGCGGATTTTTTAACATATTATTTCTAGCACCTGCATTTCTTTCATTCTCTTGCAATATTGAATCACCTACATATAACAATTGTTGTTTTGTAAATTCACAACGAATTTTTGGTTCAAAAGTAGAGATTGTAGCATTATCTGCAGATGTACCATATAATTGCTCAAACATTTGGCTAATACCTGTTGATTGTGCAATAAAATCTAATCTACATTTGTTATTGACCCAACCTCTAATACTTAATTTAAAAGAAAAATTAACTCCGGCAACATCTGTATTCAAAATCTCATTGTAAGGTTTACACATTTTTATATTATCTGCTAACTTTACATCTGAACTGTTATTATTTTGAACTTGATTTGTCGCTTTTGGTGCATACTGAGTATTCACATTTTGCTGAGGTCTTCTAATTGGTCTTGAAGTTCTTACAACATCAGCAAAAACACTTCCGCCCAAAAACATAAACACTAATATTAAAAGCAAATAAAATCTTTTCATCATTCCTCGCTATAACTTCTTTATTATATTATTATATCTAAATAAATTATATACAATACATAAATGGTATTTTATTAAAATTTATTATATAATTCTAGTAACATTAGAGAGTTTTATATAAGGATAATAATGGACAACGAAAATAACGACTTACTTATACTTGGCATAAGCATACTTGGAATAGGTTTACTTTTAACAGCATATTCTGTATCCACATACTTAGAAATAAAATCTCTTAGTAAAAAAATCGACTTTGAACTTATCGATGACAATAATGATATGTCTAATTCTGATAAATACTATAAATACTTATCAAATGCAGACTTTTTAAATCAGAAATTAGAGCATAATAAAAATATACTTATAAAAAATTCTTCATGTATATATTTGGATTATGCACAACATAACGCTATAGAGCTTTATAAATTAACTAATAATAAAATCAATATGACAGAATCACAAAAAAGTGTATCAGCAGGAATAATAAGAAATTTATATACAAGATTAGATGATTATAGAACCTGTAAACAAACTGAAAAATATAAAAAAGAACTTAGTCAAATTCTTTCTGACATTCAAAAACAAGATGATTTCTCAATAGAATCTGAACGCAGATATAATAAATTTATCAATACCTCAGCAAATCAAGAAATACAACCACAACAAGATATCCAAAATTCTCAAGTAATGCCAGAAGAAAATACATACACACCACAATCTGCTGAAAATGCACAAACTCAAACACAAAACCAAGAACAAGAACCCCAAACAACTAATTACTAATTATATTTTTACAAAGCAAAAAAAAACCACTCACAAGTGAGTGGGTCGTTTTCTGCATCCTAATGGTCTCTTTTAGTGTTTATTATTTAGGAGTTTATATGTTTTTGGGGTTAATGAACTATTTATATTTAGTGTTTCGACTACA
>CALUYT010000039.1 GCA_944325085.1 Candidatus Gastranaerophilales bacterium
TGGCGCAAATATTAATGGAAGCAAGGAAAATAGAAAATCTATTATGCCCATACATTTGGCTGCGGGTTCTAATACAGCTATTTTATCATATTTAATTAAAAATGGTGCGGATATAAATATTCAGGATGAAGATGGTAATACACCTTTGTTTTGGGCTTATGGAGGAGGAAATAAAGAAGCTGTTGATATGCTAATAAAAGCTGGAGCTAATAAGAATATTAAAAATAAAAATGGTTCTTCGTATTATCAAGTTAAATCTCTCCCGGTCCTGGGTATAAATACAGATTTTTTTAATAGGTCTCATAACTAGTTTAAAGAGAAAATTCATATGAATAATTTTGAGCTAAAATATTTATTTGCAGATCAAATAAATAACTTTAGGAGTGGTCTGCTATACAAAGATATAAAACCTAGTATTCCTTACAGCAAATTAAATAAAGAAAATAATACACTATTTTATAAAATATTCTGTATTCTTTCTTTAATATATGTGCTATTTTTGCAAATAAAGTCGGTAGTAGAAAATAGTCCTTCTGCATATGGAATGTTTTTTATAACTGTGTTTTATTTTTGTTTTGTGCTTCTTTGTTGGCGGACTCCAATTTTAAGAATAAAAGAATTAGGTTCTCTGTTATCTCCATTTTTGCTTCTTAAATTAAGTAAATTATATCCTGATAAAAGTATTTTTTTTAAAAGTATCATAAGAATTATTTTTAAAAGAATTGCCATTATGAGCTTTCTTGTAATTAGTGTACTTTTTCTTTTTGAATGTGGAAAGTTTTATTCAAATTTTATTTATGAAGGAAATTTTTGGGATAATTTTTTTAATGATGCTTTTTTCTTGGGGCATATGTTTAGTACAAATCTATTTCTAAATTATTTTTTTATTATCTCAGTTTTAAGTTGCTTACTAACAATTTTAAGTAATCCGTTTTTCTGTTATGAGAGAATGTTAATTCGTCAAAAAGTAGAAAATAAGACTTTTAGCGGATTATTATTTCCATTTTTTATCGCTATAATTGTGTTGTTTTCAATAGATACAAATTATTATTTATATTTGTTGAAGAATTTGAATGAAGTATTTCTAGGTGCTATGTTGGCTTTAATTTATCTAGGAATGTTTTTGTTTACCTTTTTATATTTTAAGTTAACTTTCGATAGGAGTAAATAATATGGTAGATTTTTCTTTTCAAGATGTAAAAAATACACTCCAAAATAATTTCATATCTTTAGGGTGTTCTCCTTCTGCTGTCAATCAATTGTTAACAGATGATTTTGTTAACGGAATAATTGCAATTTGTGAACAAAATCAGAAGCAATATAATGGAGATGTGTTAGCCTGTGTAGAAAATCTTAATAATTCTCCAAATCTTTCAACCGGAAAAATTTTTTATGATACTTTCAATATAGAAATCAAAAAAGATGGTATTGTAAAAGATATTGTCGAATATTTAAATAAAAATATAGATATAAATTTATTAGAAACTTCAACTCCAGCCATACGGAGTTTGCAGAGTATTAATGAAAATACACAAATCTTAAATACTGGTGATGATATAACAATAGGTAAAGGTGCAGTAATTGTACTAGGTGCACTTTCTGTCATGGCTTTGGTAGCAGGAGGTCCTGCCGGATTTGCGACATTTATGTTGGCAACAGTGTATGTTGGGGGAATCTTTTTTGAATTTGATGAAAATGGAAATCTTAGATACAAAGAAGCAGACTATCTAAAAGATATGGATAAATATGTGGTCACAGCAACCGATACGCGTTCACCGTTGGTTGTAGATTTAGATGGAGATGGAGTTGAAACCACGACAGTGGAAAAAGGAACACATTTTGATCACGATGGCAATGGTTTTGCGGAAAGAAGTGGTTGGGTTGGCAAAGATGATGGTTTGTTGGTAAGAGATATTAACGGAAACGGACAAATAGATAATGGAACGGAGTTGTTTGGTAATAACTCCGTTCTTTCGTCTGGGCAAAAAGCCGCCAACGGTTTTGAAGCCTTAAAAGATTTAGATAGTAACAGTGATGGTGTTTTTAATGGTTCTGATACGGCATGGAACCAAGTTAAAGTTTGGAAAGATACGAATCAAAACGGCAAAGTTGATGAAGGAGAGCTGTTAACTTTGGAACAAGCCGGAATTGAAAATATTAATTTAGATTATCAAAATTCAAACGCAACAGATATTAATGGTAATACTATCGGTCAGATAGGGTCTTTTGACAAAGAAAACGGAGCTCAAGGAAACATTAACGATATTTGGTTTAATGCCGATTTAATGGATACTGTAGATAAAACAGAGGTTGATAACTATATAACAAACTTATAATTTGATATGGGAAATCTTTAATAATCTGTCATCCTAAATTTATTGCTCAAGATGCTTTTTAATACAAGCTGGAACACCAGCGACAAGGCAATTATCAGGTATATCGTTGATTATAACACTACCTGCAGCAATAACACAACCTTTACCAATGCTTACTCCTTGTAAGACAGTTACATTCGCTCCAAACCAACAGTTATCTCCTACAGATATTGGTAATGCTTTTTCAAGTCCCTTATTCCTCGGTGCGAATTTTAATGGAT
>CALUYT010000040.1 GCA_944325085.1 Candidatus Gastranaerophilales bacterium
AAAAAAAACCACTCACAAGTGAGTGGGTCGTTTTCTGCATCCTAATGGTCTCTTTTAGTGTTTATTATTTAGGAGTTTATATGTTTTTGGGGTTAATGAACTATTTATATTTAGTGTTTCGACTACACTTAAATCTTATGTCTTTATTATTGCACAACTAATTTTATATGTCAACAATATGTTTTTATGTTTTTTTATCAAACCCGAAATAGTAATAATAGTGTACATTTTACACTTTACAAAACTTAATACTCGTGTTTGGCATAATTTATTTTGAATTTTAATCTAAAATTTTGTATTATTAAGAAATGTTACTCCTAAAATATTATAAAAAAGCAATTATTTACGACTTATATACTTTATATATAAAAGAGCGAGTATAAGGATTTTATCATGACAGAAAGACGATCAATAGATGCTATAAATAGAACAGCAGCTATTAGAGAAGATAATTATATTACATCAGATTTAGGCATCAGAAAAAACGATGCCGAAACACAAAATGTTATCAGTTCTACATTTGGAATGATAAAGAACAATTTAGAAGCCTTATGGTATTCTGTAGGACTTGATCCAAATGTTAACATGGCATATGAAAAGAGTATGACCGACCCAAATTCAAGCTTTGAAGTAAAGGGTAAAAGATACTATATGCACCCTGGAGTAGGGAACCTTCAACCATATAACGAAGCTGGTAACCCATCAGGTGGCTGTTTTACAATGCAAACACTTGCGTAAGGAGTAAGATTCAATGCAACAATTCGGAGGAATACAAATAAATTCTAAACCTGGCATGGACTTTAGCACTCAATATGGTGTGCCAGATACCGGATTGACTAATAATACAACATTATCAAAAAGTACACCTTTATATAATTTAGTACAAGTTATGTTTCAAAACACACAAACAAATAACATATCTGAGCAACTCGCAAAATGTGATGTTATTGGTTCAAACGGACTAAAAACCAATATGGAAAAAGGTGATCATAAAATTTTTACACAAGCTTAAAAAAAGCCCCTGAAAAATTTTCAGAGGCTTTTTTAATATACTTTTATAACAAATTATACAGCTGCAGCTGATTTTGATTTTTCAATACATTCAATCAAAGTTTTAGCAACAGTATCTTGTTCTTCTTTTGTAAGTTCTGGGAACATTGGAAGTGAAATTACAACTTCAGTATTTTTTTCTGTAATTGGTAAAGAACCAGGTCCCATACCTAACCAAGCATTAACTTTTTGGAAGTGAAGAGGGATTGGATAATATAACATAGCACCAATACCATTTTCACCAAGCATTTTATGAACAGCATCACGGTTAGGAATTTTTACTGTATATTGATGGTAAACACAATAAGTATCATCTAATTCTTTTGGAGTTTGAATATCTGCGCAGTCTGCAAATAATTTATTATAATATGCAGCATGCTCTCTACGTTTTGAATTCCATTCATCAATATGTTTAGCTTTTACTCTTAAAATAGCAGCTTGAATTTCATCAAGACGGCTATTTACACCCAATTCGTCATTATGATATCGAACCATTGAACCGTGGTTTCTTAAAGCGATTAATCTATCTCTCAATTTTTCATCATTTACAGTACATAAACCACCATCACCCATAGTGCCTAAGTTTTTAGTAGGATAGAAACTATAGCATCCGATATCACCAAATGTACCAACTCTTTGACCTTTAAATGAAGAACCAATTGCTTGACAACAATCTTCGATAACTCTCAAATTATGTTTTTTAGCAATTGCCATAATAGATTCCATATCACATGGTTGTCCATACAAATGAACAGGAATGATAGCTTTTGTTTTAGGAGTTATAGCTTCTTCAATTTTCTTAGGATCAATATTGAATGTATCAGCATCAATATCAACAAAAACAGGTTTTGCTCCAACCATGCCTATAGCTTCTGCTGTTGCAACAAATGTAAATGCTGTTGTAATAACTTCATCACCTGCACCTATATCTAAAGCTCTTAGTGCAATATGTAATGCATCTGTTCCAGAGTTTAATGCAACTGTGTATTTGCAACCGATATATTGTGCCAATTCACTTTCTAAAGCCTTTACATTTGGCCCTAAAATATAGCAACCGGATCTCATAACTTCGCATACTGCCTTTTCAGCTTCTGCACCAATTTGTGCATATTGGCGTTTTGAATCAAAAATAGGAATCATATTTCTCTCCTTTAACTTTCTACCAATCTTTATATAATACAATTATACCATAGCTTAAATGGTCTTAATATAAACTTTATATTAATTATTTACCATCTTTATAAAATGTACAAAAATTTTGAAAATATGCTATTATCATTAACAAATAGGTTAATAAAAGGATAGAAATAATGAGCATTAAAAATAGTGAAACTGAAAAAAATCTAAAAAAAGCATTCGATTTTGTTGCCAAACGTTCTACTGAATATGATATATACGCGCTAATTGCAGAAAGAGAAGGTAATACTGAATTACAAAAACTTTTAACAATGTTTTCTCAAATGGAAAAAGAGCATGCAAAAGTATGGTATAAATGGCTCAATGATGGAAATGTTCCTGAATTAATAGATTGTCTTGAAAACGCATTAGTGCAAGAAAGAAATGAAGTTGAAGGAATCTATGAAAGCTTTACAAAACAAGCAAAAGAAGAAGGCTTTGAACATATTGCAGGGCTATTTGAAAAAATTGAAGCATTTGAAATTACACACATTGACAGATTGAAAAAAGTAATCACAAAACTAAAAGACAATGTACCAGCCAATGATGATGGAACATTCAATTGGGTATGTTCAGTATGTGGCTGTGTATTTAAACAAAAAGAAGCACCAAATCATTGTCCAATCTGTGTAAAAGAAAATGTATTTTTCTATAAAGGTTCTGAAGAAAACGAATAAACAACTCCCGGAGATGGATTCGAACCACCGTTGGAAGAGCCAGAATCTTCAGTCCTGCCACTAGACGATCCGGGATCACAATATAATTTTAACAGTTTAAACATTAAATACAAGTATTATTAATAATAATTGCAAATTACTAATACTTGTATTTTTATTTGTATTTTGAAGCAAAATTTTATTTTCACATGATTTATACATACAATAAATTTTGTCAAACAATGGAGTTAACTTTATGAGAATTTCCCCTATTGGTCAAACTATATATCTAACAACACAAAATAAAACTACAAAAAATTCAAAATATCACGCAAACACAAATTATTCATTTACCGGTAATAATAACTCTATAAATACATTAATTGAATCTCAATTAGAAAATATTGAACACGAAATTAATGAATATATACTTACACCTGAAAACAATAAAGAAAAATTTATCCAAATTGGCAAAATCGGTTATGATTCGCAAGAAAAACTAAAACTTATAAAAAAATATGAAAACACATTATTTCAAAAAAAATTCAACGCGCTAAACTTAAACACAATAAAAGAAATAATACCGAACGCATTATTATATGAACAATACCTAAAAAACACAAAAGAATTTGAACGAAATGCTGATTATATAAACACCCACCCAATTTATGCAACAGAAGATATCATAAACACCATAACTAAAAACAGAAATAAAATATATAGAGATGACACTGAATTTGAAAAACTAAAACCTTCTTATATCAAATTAAAAGAAGTTCAAAACTCACTCCAAAATGACCTTGATAAAATAAGCTCAAAAAACAATCCACTATTCTACCAACAAATACAAAATCTCGATGAACAAAATAAACTTGCAGCCATGCTAATTTTAATATCTGGAACACTTGAAGTTTCTGACATAATAAAAGAATCTACACAAATAAAAAAAGATTATCAAAACAAAAACCAACCAGCAAACCAAATTTTAGAAAGAATAGAAAAACTCAATAAGAAAATTGAACATTACAAATTCGAAAACTCAAATACTATAAACTACACAATAGATATTGATCAATTCTTAGAAAAGAATAAAAATTATAAAACCAAAAACATATCAGAAAAAGAAATTAACGAAACTTATAAAGACTTAATTTTACAAGTAGAAAACACAATATTAAAATACACAGAAGAATTACAAGACTTTGCAAATAACAATCCAATAAAATTAAGTCCACGAATTATTGATAGAACATTCCAATCACAAGCAAAAATCAACAACGAAATTAATAAACTTATACTAGAAAAAAAGAATAACTTTTATGCAAGTATCTCCAATAACGAGTCAATATAAACCATACAAACCAACATTCAAAAGTAATGAAAGAATTTTTCGAGACAATCTCGGAAATGTTCTATATCGTAATACCACAAACTTTTTCCGAGATGATTTAGATTGGAAAAAATTTGGTAACTTCATTCAAAAAAAATATAAAGACACAAATAAAGTTAACTTTTATTGTTATGGCTGCTCAGATGGTTCTGAACCTGTATCTATCGTAATGCTTTTAAAAGAACTCTTTGAAGACTATGACAAATTTTTACCGATAATAGCCAAAGATATAGATGAAACAATGATCTACAACGCAAAAAAAGGAATAATTCCTATTGACTACAATGATTTTGAAGCAATAAATAAATATACAAATGGAAAATTTGATACGTATATAAAAACTTCTAAATATTTACTTGGCTTTGATCCAATTCCTGCAAGAATTCATCCTGATATAATATCAAAAATTGATTTTTCACTTGCTAACATAACTGAGGATATAAATAATATCCAACAAAAAAACACTATTCTTTTTTGTAGAAATTTATGGCCATATTTAAATTCTGAACAAGATATTATAAAACTTGTTGATAATTTATCTGAAAAACTTGATAGTACCAGTACAATAGTCATTGGTAACTATGATGAAAGAGTTTCACTAAACAAACTGCTCCAATCCAGAAACTTCCAAAAAGTAAACGACCTATCCAACGTCTATGAAAAACCAATAAAAATTTATTACTAAAACCCCTATAAAAATTGCATATTTAAGAAAAATAACAAATTAAATATAAATATTGAAACGCTCAATAACATACGTTATAATATTAATAACAGTTAAAAATACTGTTTTTTGTTCATCTTGAATGGAAAGGGGCGACGAGCCCCTTCCTTTTTTGGGCTAATTTGAAACATTTAATTTCTAACATAAAACTCCTTGCCAATCTTAAAAAAAATGATATTATTAGGTAATGGAAGTTCTTGAAATTTTAAAGCTTTTTGAAGCAAATACAATAGAAAACTATAATACTATAATAACAAAATGCGATGAAGAAATTAATCAAAACGCTAAAAGCGCTGAAGCATACTTTCTCAGAGGCATTGCAAAATTCGGAATAGCACTATCTTTAAAAATGGATCTTAAACTTTTGTCCACCGCAGTACCTATTGGAATCGCCTCAAATTTTGGGACAGCTCCATTATTCACGGCATCTACAATATGCAAGAAAAAAATGGACAAAATAGAAGGCCATTATAAAATTGCAGATTCAGCAGTACAAGATTATGAATACTATAGTTTTTCGGACACTTTTGAAATTGTTTTTTGCTATTCTTAATCGCCGTGTTTGGCTTTGTGTTTGAGTTTTACCCGTTTCCCTGAGTTTGAGAGTCGGGGTTTTGAAAAGTCCGAAATGTCCGGTTATTAGGACTAGAATGTCCGGTATCTTTCCATAAAATTTTATAAAATCGCCAAGTTTCCCTATTATATTTGAGTTACAGTCGAGTGCAAAAAGCGGACATTTTGTGTAATTTGCTATTCAAAATTTATATTAAACTTGGAAAAACCCCGCAAATTGTGCCTTTTAGAATTATAATTATTTCGCATAATTATATGATATTCACTCCTAAGTCGGAAGTAAAATTTTTAAGGGGAAATTGCTTCCCTGAGTTTATTTTATAAATATTTTACCAAAATAAATTCCAAAACTTTAAGATGAGTTTTCTAAAACTAAGTGTAAAAAATATCGGAATAATTTTACCCCTTAAAGAAGGAAGCAAAATTAAGAGAAAATGTTAGATTTTTGCAAAATTTTAAGTTCAAACTGTATTTAAATTGCGTTTTAAAATAGTTTTATGGGTGTTTTATAAAATTTTCTGCTTAAAATTCAGATATAATCGGACACAAAACAACATATTTCCCCCTCAATGACTTCCCTTTTGAGAGAAACCAGTCTAACATACAGTAGCTTCAATAATAAATAAGGATACGGTATGGCAGACATTAATAATAACGATATTTGGATTGATGTTGAAACACTCGCAAAATTGAAAAATATTACAAGGCGGGCAGTTCGACTTGCACTCAATCAGAATAAATATGAATACAAAGTTGAAAATATCCGAGGTGGGAAAACATACAAAATAAAATTATCAACGCTTGAAGAAGAACTTCAGCTTAAATACTTTCAGGAATATTATGATGATTATAAAACGTGTGAGAATGAAGTTATTGAACTATCTAATCTCAACATAAAACAGGAAAAACTGATATCCGAAAACCAGAGAAAAATTGCACTTGCAAAATATGACCTGATTTATGTTTGGCTTGATTTTAGGAAAGAATATAAAAGGGACAAGCTCAAAACCAACGGGAATATCCCCGATAAAGAATTTTTGCAATTATATAATACGGGAATGTTCCAAGAAGAGATTTTTAAAATCTTGGGCAAAGTCTCAATCGGCTCACTTTATCGCTGGCGGGCATTATTGGATTACAACAAAGATTGGACAGCACTTGTTGGGCAGTACAAATATTCAACCCGTAAGGAATACCGCACAACATTAAATGAAGAACAGATTAAAATATTTATACAGATTTTGTTATCACCAAGTGCGTTTTCAATAGGTAAAGCAATTTCATTAACAAAACATATTTTAAAGGAACGCGGTCAGGAAATTTTACCTAAAGACATTACTTTTCGCAGGTACGCAGAATGGTTTCGGGATAACAATTTTGACAAATGGACACTTGCAAGAGACGGCGAAAAAGCATTAAAAGATAAAGTGAGTCCGTTTATTGTAAGAAACGCTGCACTTTTAAAAGCAGGGCAAGTGCTTGTCGCAGACGGCCATACGCTCAATTTTCAGGTAATAAATCCTTTCACAGGCAAACCCTGCCGAGCGACTCTGCTTGGCTTTTTAGATTGGAAATCCGGCGGGCTTGTCGGGTACGATATTATGCTTGAAGAATGTACGCAAAATATCGCGTCAGCTTTGAGAAACGCAATTCTAAAAATGGATCATATTCCTGAATACGTTTACCAAGATAACGGCAGAGCCTTTAAAAGTAAATTCTTTAACGGAGATAAAAAATTTGAGGAATTAGGATTAACAGGAGTCTACAACAAACTTGGAATAAAGCCTGTCTATGCCACTCCATATAACGCTCGAGCAAAAGTCATCGAGCGTTTCTTTTTGGATTTTCAAGAGAGTTTTGAAAAGCTCATTCCAAGCTATATCGGCACAAGCATTGAAAATAAGCCGGCATATTTGATGCGAAACGAAAAGTTGCACAAAAATATCCACGAAAAATATAGTTTTACCCCGACAATAGAACAAGCTCTCAAAATGATAGAAAAATGGCTTGAATTTAAGCACTTGCAGCCTTGTCCGAACGCAAAAGATAAAACAATTCAAGAGGTTTTAAACGAAATCGAAAAGCAAAACATTGATGAAAATTCGCTTGATGATTTGATGATGGCGCAAGAGATAAAATCAATTGGCAGAAACGGAATCAGGTTTTTAAAGGCTGACTATTTTGACGAAGCACTTTACGGAATAAAAGAAAAAACGGTCATAAAGTACAGTCTGTTTGACCTTTCATATATCAAAGTATATTCAATGAAAGGCGAATTTATCTGTAAGGCAAACCGCATAACGGAAACTCATCCGCTTGCTTATCAAATGGGCGATATTAAAGATATTGAAGATTACAAACAAAAGATTGAAAAACAACAAAAGCTTCGCAGAAAAACAATTAAGGCTATCAGGGAGCATTTCAATTTAGAGGATATGGATTATCTTGAAAAAGAGCTGCTGCAAAATATTCGGATACCTGAACCTGAGCCGATTAAAGAAATTACGGTTCAGTCTAAACTAAAGCCAAAACAAGATTTTGAACCAAAAGTTAAAACCTCAATTGTCGCACGACCAATTTTTAAGAGTGCTTATGAGCGTTACGAATGGCATATGCAAAACGGGTGCATTTGCCAAGAGGACAGAACGTGGCTAACTAATTACATAAAATCAGACGAATACAAAGAAATATACGGAAAGGAGCAGTAATGAAAAAGGTCTTTGTGAAAACCAAAAACGTAAAACAACTAATCTCAATGATGAACCGTCTGAAAGAAAGAGAAGACGGAGTCCCCGGAATGGGACTTGTTTATGGCGAACCGGGACTTGGCAAGACTTATGCAATCACTTGGTGGGCAGCACAAAATGATGCCATATTAATCAGGAGTGCCAATCTTATGTCCGCTAGGTGGTTACTTGAAGAGATGGTTGAAGAATTAGGAGAGATTCCATACAATAAATTTTCCGATATCTTCAATCAAGTAATAGCACAATTAATCAAACCCCCA
>CALUYT010000041.1 GCA_944325085.1 Candidatus Gastranaerophilales bacterium
ATGAATGACGCGGTGTATAAGTTCAAACGTTATGAGGACGCAAGTTTAGAATATGCCGGAATAAACATGCACAGCGGCGAAAAAATTGGCTTGTTCAGCACATCCGTCACCCGCGAAGACGCTATGATAATGGGGATGTGATAAAAGACTAGTAAAATCAAAATGTTTTTTGTTATACTGCCCAGTATAAGGAGCTGCTGGACAATGGACGAAAAATATAATGAAGTTTTTACTGAAGGCAAACCGGATAAATTAAATATAGGTTCATATGTTGTGGACTTTGCTCATGTTATTGAACAGAGTTCAAGAGAGTCAAAGGTCTATGCGATATCTGCACCGTTTGGCATTGGCAAGACGTTTTTCTGTGAAAAATTGAAAGGTGTATTAGAAGCAGATTCAGCACCAGTGGCTATTATGAATATTTGGGAAATGGATTTTTATGGACATCCATTGATCCCTATTTTATTGAAACTTAAAGAATTTTATGGGGAAATCGTCGGAGAAAAAGCACAGTCTTTCCCTGCAACTCCCAACTTATTACGGTGGATAAAGTCTGGAATTGCTGGTCTGCGTGTCTCCGTGCCATTACCAAATGGAGCAATAATAGAAGCTGATGGTAAAAATATCGTTGATACAAATGAGGCATTAAAAGAGAAAACAAATAGCGAAATCGATATTTATACAGAATATATTGATATAAAATTAGAAATTGAGAACATAAAGGTATTTTTGAAATCTTGGGCAGAATCGTTTAAAGACAAACCTGTAGTTGTTATCATAGATGAACTTGATCGCTGTCGTCCAGACTATGCGGTTAAAACACTGGAAGTGTTGAAACATTTTTTTGACATTCCTGGCTTTGTGTTTATTTTAGCCATTGATGAAGAACAATTGAAGAGTTCCGTCGAGACATTGTTTGGCACAAAAAACTTTGATGGCTATAAACGCAAATTTATAAATAATTCGTTTCAGCTTCCGCCACCAGACAAGGTGAGTTTTTCCAATTTTCTATACGAAAAATCTGGACTATCAGCCATAGTGCAACAAATTGAAGAACGTAATAAAGATTTAATATTTAAAATCAGACGAGATGGTTATCAGGATTATATTAACCGTAACTTTTTTGGCGCAGATAATGTCAAAGAAATAGCAAACTGCAAAAACTTTAATGAACTACAAACCACAGAATCTATAATTAAGAGATATTTCGCTGCATACAGCATTTGGTTCAAATTTACCTTACGCCATATGGAACAAATTTTTGACAGATTAACGCTATTTTCAAAAGAACTGTTAGGAAGTAATACTTTATTTTCGCCCGATTTAGCTGTCTTACTTGTATGTCTACACGAATTCGACTTAAAATTGTATTCTGAACTTAGGAAAAGAGGAACTATAGGGTATTCAGATCATTTGTTTTCTTTGCTTATAGGCACTAACTCCTCTATGGCATTTAAATTATATGAAAAAGATTCTTTTGACATGATTGACAAGCTTGATCGGAAACTTATTCCACAATGCCCACATATTCCAGATTTTTCTACGCTAAATGGTTCCAACCAAACCAGAGTAATCATTAACGATAATGTGGAACGCTTTTTTGTACAAGATCCGGACAATCCATAAAAATGGCTATTAGACGCCGTAGTAGAACATCAAAAAAATCCAATTGATAACAAATGTCGCATAGGCATTGTTGTGCACCCGAAATCAAACGCTATGTGGGAAAATGTCGAACCAGATATAGACACAGCTACGCAATTCAACCTTGAACAATTCAGGAAGAATTATTTTGATAAGATGGATTTTGTATCTAATTTCAAATAGGTAGTCTGTCCAAAGGTACTTATTTTTCTGCATTCGCTGCAAATATGTTGTATGTAGAGTATATTTCCCTGATACGCCTCAATAAATTCCCTGTTATTTTACGGGAATTTTGGTTGGAATGTGCGGAAATCTGGGGTTTATACATGGTTGATGCGGTTAAAATCGCTGTAAATTCCCTGTTAATCCCTGAATTGGGGTATCATGTATGGGATTTTTAGCAAGTATTTACCGACCGACCAGAAAATTCAAACCGTCGCAAATGCGGCGGTTTTAATTTTTTTGGCGACGCGTGCGGATTCAAACGACAAACGGCGGTTTGTCGGGGGCGAATCTTTCACTCGATTTATCGTCAAATGACGATAAATCTGCGTGTATCCTCGTATTTATGCGAACTGCGCGGGGTTTGTTCTTATATACTCGGATTCGCCCCGACCAGAGATAAGAAAAGCCGTGGTTATCCACGGCTTTAATCGTGTATAGCGCCGAAAACGCGGGAGGGAGCGGCGGTGGGTTCGATTATGAAAATTTTGCTATACATTTTTCGTTGACCGGCTGTTTATTGACGATGAAAAATCGGATATTATAAAAAAATTGAACGTGTTTTTCAGGGACTTTATCGCTGAAATTCAACGCTATGGAATAAACATAACGCGCGAGTGGATTCGCGATGTAATTGCACCAGGAAACTTAGGCGGGCAAAAAAACGCCGGTAAATGGTTTACCGATACTGAAATGGTGCGAAATGTTTTAATGCACGCCGTGCGGGTGGGGCAGTTAAAGCGAAACACGCCCGTTGACGCATTGGCGTATGTAATAACATCGCAATTATATGGAATGATGACTGGATGGTGTATGTCGGACGGGGAATTTAATCCGGCCGATTGGTCGAAAAAGTTTTGTGATTTGCAACTAAATCAGATGTTGCGGCCATATATTATTAAATAAAAACGCGCGCCGTTTTGGGCGCGTG
>CALUYT010000042.1 GCA_944325085.1 Candidatus Gastranaerophilales bacterium
GTTGAATACGAAGGACAACAAATCAACCAACAAAGAACAACGTTGTCTAACGAGTCTTCAAACTACTATAGCCAACTATGCAATATGGTAGTTCCGACTCCACCTTCTTCAGAAGATTTTACAAAAACAATATATACATTCACAGATGGTTCAGAAACTAATACAATCAATTCTTTAATCGCGCAAAAAGGCGGAATGTATATTCTTAACTATACACAATCATATGAAACTGAATCTGTAGTAGCAAATGGTTCTGTTGTAACAACAAGAAAAGATAACGGAGATGGAACATATAGTTACTATGTTGGTGCAACAAAATTAAGAGATTTAGGTGTAGATGATCCAAATGATTCATATTTACAATCTTTAGAACCAGCAGAAAGAGAAGAAGTTTTAAATATGGAAAAACAATACTTGACTATGTTAACAGAAAAATATGGTCAAAGTGATTGGTTCGTAAAATATCAATTAAATTCATCTACAGGTGCATATGAACCGGTATTTTATAACAAATCACAAGTAGAAGATGCTGATTATAGTGATAAAACAGATACATCATTATCGAGCATTAAATCATATGTATATGGTCAATCAACAGAAACCAGAGAAATCAAAAATGCAAAAGCAAGAGTAGAACAAGATATTTCTGGTAGATATATAAGCATTTTTGTTTATGAAACAAATGCAGATGGAACAATTAAAGTAGATGAAAATGGTAACGAAATCGGAACAGAATATAACTTGAAAGCATCTACTCAATCTGATGACAGAGCATACAATGATGCAATGAACCAATATAATTATGATAAAGCTGTTTATGATCAAGAAATTCAAGCAATAAATGCTAAAATCGAAGTTATTCAAGGTCAAGATAAAGACTTAGAATTAAGATTAAAACAGTTAGATACAGAAGAAAATGCTATTTCAACAGAATTAGATGCTGTTAAAAAAGTAATTTCTAAAAACGTTGAATCTTCATTCAAAACATTTAACGCTTAATAATTACAACAAAATACATCCGATTATCTCGGATTATATATAAATTTTCCTTTCCCTTTTTCCTATTGATTTTCCAACGACTTGTAATACAGTCGTTTTTTTTTGAATAAATTAAATATACCTATAACTTAGGCGTATTAAATATATATTCAGTTCGTTTTTTCACACTATCCAAAACTTCTCGATAATCAACCGAAACAGATGTAGGTATTGAGGTATTTATAACTGATAAAAAAACATTTGCATGTTTAGGCTTTTCTTCATTTAAAAACACACTTGAGTTTGCAACATTTTTTCTTGCCGGAACAATTAAACCTCCACTAACAAATTTCTCAGAGGATTTTTCAGAAGCCAAAAATTTTATTAATCTTATAGCTTCTTCTTTATGTTTAGAAGATTTTGAAATAGCCCAACCGGAAGCATCCAATGGTACAATACTACCTTTTTTACCTTTTGGAAATTCCACAATATCCCAATCAAATTTTGCTTCTTGTCTATACTTAGGCACAAGCCAACGACCTGACAGATGCATAGCTATTTTACCTTGTAAAAACATTTGTGCCATAGTTGCACTGGCTGATTCTTCTTTTCTTGGTGCAACATGGTATTTATTACGCAAATTAGCATAAAATTCTAAAGCTTCTTGGCTATTTTTATCACTAAAAACTTTTGATTTTTGGTCAGTTTTTATTAAATTTTCAAAATCTCCGCCATTACTTGTCAAATAAGGCAAATAAAATAAAGGATCTTCCTCAAAAGAAACACCAAAAACATTTGGTAAATCAGTTAACTTAACAGCCGTATTCAAAAAATCATTAAAATTCCAACCTGATTTTGGATAGGCTACATGATACTTTTTAAATAAATCCTTATTATAAAAAATAACTAAATTTGAAACATCTCTTGGAACTGCATATACTTTATCATTCCAACTTAAAGCTTCTATTGATTTATCATAATATTCATCATAATTAAAATCTTTAGAATATTGCGTTAAATCTTCCAACACACCTGCATTTGCATAAACAGGTAAGTATTGATTATTTATAAATATAACATCAGGTGAAGTATTGGAAGCAAACAACAGATGTATTTTTTGAAAATAATTTTGAGGAATATGTAAAAAATCTACTTTTATATCAGGATTTTCTTTTTCAAACTCCTCAAGAATAGGTTTCAAAATCTTTATTTCAGACTCAGAACCCCATGAAGCAAACTCAACAGTAACTTTATTAGGGAAATGATTTTTACTGTACAAACTTAAACAATAAAAAAAGCTCGCTCCAATTATTAAACATAAAAATATTAAGATTTTTTTATACATTATTTAATTTATATCTCAATAAGTGTTCCCATTTTATCTTTAGAAACATCTACTAAGCATTTAAACTTACCAACTCTGACAATATATACATTAGCATCGTCAGGTCTAACTTGAAGTGGTTTATCTACTACATAATCAAATTTTTTCAAAATAAAGATACGATCTTTAATTCTTCCAACTAAAGCAGAAACACCATCAATATTTACAACATAAAATCCTCTTTCAGAATCAATGTTATAACCTGATTTTACAATTAAACCATTCATATAAGGTGTTGGTTCATTATTTTGCTTTGTCATAGGGTTAGAAGCCTTTGCAATAGGATTTGTAACTCCTGAACGGCTCATCGCAATAGATGAAGATCTCATTTGAGATAGACTTTCAGCTACAGATGCTTTTGATACAGTTGCTGTTGATGATTTTTCTTCACTGTCTAATATTGATAAATACTCATCCAATGAAGATAATAAATAATTTTCATTTTCTTTGTTCATTTTCATTTCCCCATTATTAGTTAAATACTTACTACCTGTTCCTATCAAATCAGAAGCTTCTAATTCTGATGCTGCTGATTTTCTTCTGCTCACACTCAATGGTGAATTTTTTAATTTTACAAATCTACCTTCTTTATATGATTTATTTCTTGATATCTTTTTATCCTCGTCTATCAAGCTTCTATGAGTTTCTTTAAGTGTAAGCGGTTTTGAGAAGGATTTTAATTTGATATTAGATAAATTCTTCATTATCGCATCATCTTCAGATCTTACACCTTGTATTATCTCTTCAGGTTCTTCCACATTTGGAGTTTGAGCTAATGAATGCTCCATTTGAGAAATTTTAGCTTGAAGTTTTTCTTGTAATTTTTCTTTATGAGATTCCGGTATATTTTGGATACTATCTTTAATAGTATCTAAACTCAAGCCTGGAGCCTTTCTTGAAGTTTGTTGCAATGAATTTGTATTATTTGTTTCATTTGAAGTTTTTGCTTCATTTTCATCTGCATTAATAATAGCTTTTTTCACACCTGACATATCGGTAACATATGACATTGCCATTGAAGATTTCTTTGGTTTTTGGCTTTCTTCTTTTTCTGTATATAATTTATATTTTTCTTGCCAAGATAATTCATCATTATTAACGATATCATAATATTCTCTTCTACGTCTTTTTGCTTGATTTTTAGAAGATAAGTTAAAGAATGATTTTAATCTTTCCTGATCTTTTTCATTTGCATGTGACATTGCATCAAATACTAAGTATAACAAGCCAATAGCAGTAATTGCACCACCTGCAATTAATATCCAAACTGGGAATGATGTTTTTGCCTTATCATTTGTATCTTCAGGCATATCAACTGCAGTAGCGGCATTTGATGAATTTATATCTTCACTAACAAGTTGATTGTCCACTGGTGTTTCCAACGGTTGTGTTTGTTCAACATTAAACATTGGATCTTGTGCTGGTGCCGGAGTTTTTGGTTCTGGTTTAATTTCATGAGAAACTCTCGGTTCTAAATCAACCATACGTTTACCATTTTCATCAAATTTCATTTTTGGTACATAACCATTAGTTGCTAACAATGCTGAATTAACCGCTTTTTGTTCAACTTTTTTAGTTTCAGCTTGTGGTTTTGGTTGTTGAACTTTAGGTTTTACTGTATCATTAGATTTTTGCACCTGTATTTTTGGTTTTGGAACTTCTATTAAAGTAATTTTCGGTGTAGAAGCTTGTTGACTAGGTACATTTGGCTTTTGTACTTGTTTTGCCTGTGTTTGTGTAGCTTTTGGGGTAGATGATTTAGCTGCAACTTCAGAAGATGTTGCAGATTTAGTATTGTGTGTTGTAGTTTGTTTTGATACTGCAGGCTGTGTAGCTGCTGCTTTTGCTTGAGAATTCACAGGTTTTGTTGATGATACTTGTTTTATATTATTTTGAGCAATAATTGCTTTATAATCTTTCTGAGCCTGAGTTAATGGCGCAGTTTGACGCATATATGTTTTTATATTTATTGGTTTTGTTGTTGAAAATGTAACTTTTGTATAACCGCCAATACCGTCATTAACATGTTTAACCTCTACATCAGAGATCATATCCTTTACTCCGCCAATGCCCGGAGTAACAGAACTTGTACTGTCTATATTTGGAAGTAATACTACATAGCGATTGTTAGATTTTCTTGTTACTACTGAATTTGTTGAATCACCTGTGGTATAAAAAGTTACATCAACAGTATTTGCAATAGATGATCTTTTAACATCCATTTGCAACAAACTGTTCGAATTTCCTGCATTTGCAACATTTAAACTAACTGATAACATTGTTAAAAGTGCTGCAACAACAATATATTTTTTAGTATTCATATTTCCCATTAATCTAACAACTACACATTACTAATAATATAATACTCGAGAGTTAAAAATTTTGCTACTTTATTAAAAAAAAATAAAATTTATGTTACAATATCTTTATGAAAAGTGGATTCGTTGCAATAATAGGACGTCCTAATGTAGGGAAGTCAACTCTTCTAAATCAAATCTTAGGACAAAAAATAGTAATTACTACAGATAAAGCCCAAACTACAAGAAAAAGAATTAAAGGGATCTTAACAAATGAACAAGGACAAATAGTTTTTGTTGATACTCCTGGTGTTCATAAACCACTAAATAAATTGGGTGAATTTCTATTAGATGAAGCTAAAGTTGCTGTACCTGATGCTGATGTAATTTTGTTTTTGGTAGATGGTTCAGACCCAGCAGGTAAAGGCGATAAATGGATTGCTCAAAACCTTTTACAAACAGAAATTCCTATGATAATTGTTATGAATAAAGTTGATAAGATTAAAAAACCTGAAAAAATAGAAGAAAATCTTTTAACATACAAAACTTTATTTGATAAAAATCTACCGGTTGTAAAAATATCTGCCAAAACAGGACGCAATATCGATACTCTTATTAAAAACATATATAAAAAATTACCGCAAGGTGAACCTTTATACCCTGAAGACATTGTTACAGAAGAAACAATGAGAGATGTTACAGAAGAAATAATAAGAGAAAAAATCTTATTAAATACATCTGACGAAATACCACATTCTGTAGCCGTAAAAGTTGATAATTACAAAGAATTAGAAGATATAGATAAAATTTATGCAACTATATTTTGCGAACATAAAAGCCAAAAAGGCATTTTGATCGGTAAAGGCGGAAATCTTCTAAAAAAAATCGGAACAGAATCAAGATTGGAACTTGAAAAAATTGTTGAAAAAAAAGTTTATTTAGAACTTCAAGTGAAAGTTGAAAAAGATTGGCGCAAAAAGCAAAATATATTGAAAAATTTTGGTTACCAACAAGAAAAGGAATAAGATTTTATCTTATTCCTTTTCTTTGTGTCGTATGTTTATTTTATTTAAAAGTTAATTGGTTTTAATGTTTTTAAAGATTGGAATTTACTAATTTCTTTTAAGTATTGTTCTAATGCAATATAACCATTATAAATTTCATTAGATATAGATACATAACTACTTGCTTCTAAAAATTTCAATTCTTTCACTCTTATAAGAAGTATATTTTCAGAAACTTCTTTTAAATTTTGATCTTCAGAAGCTGACCATTTTTGTAATAATGATAGCTCGTTATACATCTGTTTCATTGTTGTAAATTCTAATATATTAAAATCATACTTTTCTAAAAGAGATTTTTCCACATTAGAAATTCTGCTCATACAAGCTTGGAATTTAAAAACCTTTTTTATAATCATATAATTATCGGCAATTCTCTTATGTGAAGCCGGTACGTTATTTTTTGCCAATAATGCAGCAAAAGAACGAGATGTAAATGTATCGTTTTCACTTGAAAATGCACTTTTAGAAGTTACATCAAAATCAGATTTCTTTTCTACCATTTCGTCTAACATTCTGCCTCCAAAGTATATATTGATATTAAAATAATAAACAATGTTTGTCATGAGGTTTTGTCAATTTATTTACATTTGTTAAGATAATCCCAAATTTTTATAATTATTACTATCCTCAAACACAAATCAGATAACACTTTTACAATTAATACAAATGTTTGCCAAAAAACATGTTTTTATTGACTTTTGGCATAAAAAACTTAAATTTATCATGGCATAAATCATACAAAAGTATGACCTTTTTAAATTGAAATTATGCTAAAAATGATAGTGTATAATATCAGACTTGAAGGTAATTACAAGATATGGGATTGAGCTTAAATAACATATATCAAAGACCTTATGTTCAACAAGATGGTAAAAATCTTGTCAAAAAACGTGAAGATGAGGAAAAATCTTCTGCAGCCAATACCCAAAAAGAAAGTGAATCCGGACAAAATTCAAAAAGCAAAGGTTTGCAATATGTAGAACACAAAACTCCTACATATACTCCTGCTTATGAACAAAAATTTTCTGTACCTGCGCAAAATGCTTACAACAATATTAATATAAGCTCTGCACCAACATACCAACAAGCTCATAATACAAACACTCAACCAATATCAAATAACGTAGCTCAAACGGTTGATAATAAAATAAATATAGCTCAAATCCTTAAAGATTTTAAAAATACATCTCTTGCAATAGGAACTCCTGAAGATTTAGATGATATTGTTACAGGATACTTATCTCTGGTTGAAAAACAAGTAAAATCAGATAAAGCTGATGTTAAACTTGTTAAAACAACATTGAAAACTGCTGCTACCGTACTTGATAAATATATTTCAGAAACTTTAAATAAAGATTCTCAAGTTGTTGAAAAATGGGTTGATGCATTATTTTTACAAAATATAGATTTTAAATATAACGAAAATAGTATAAATGAAAGATTTCTTGTAAAATTCCCTGATGGCTCAACAAGCGTAACTAAGCGTCAAGAAGAATTAAATGATACAGCTCAAGCTGAAAATATTGTGCAAACAGGTGAAAATTCAAATGTAATACCTATTTCTGTTGCACAAACACAATCTTCTAAAATCCCTCAAGATAAACAATTAAAATCATTGTTTATCCAGGCAAAAAAATATTCTTATGCAAATGACCCTGAAAATGCAATAAAAATGTTTGAAAAAGCATTAAATAGAGCTTTGGAAATTGATGATACCGAAACTTCAGGCAAAATTTATTATGAAGTTGGAAAAATTTATGATGATCATGATTATCTAAATCAAGCTCTAAAAAGTTATTACCAAGCAACAAAACTTTCAACAGATGAAAATGTAAAAACAAAAGCACACTATTCAATGGCCCAAATCTATGATGATGTAAATCAAATTACACCGGCTATTGACCATTATATTAGTACGGTTTCTTATGCAGGTGAAGCTGAAAATTTACCTGCTCAATCTGCATCATTAACAAAACTTGGAAATATATATACCGATATGTATGATAAAGAAGCTTTTGATTATTACGATATAGCTTCTGATATTGCAAATGAAACAGATAATTCACATTTAAAAGGCTTTGTTGCATCTAATACAGGAAAAGCTTACTCAAAATTTGATGAACCTGAAAAAGCCCTAAAATCATATTCAAAAGCTGTAAAAAATTATACAGATGCAGATTCACCAATAAAAACTGCTCAAAATTATCTTGCTGCAGCTGATATTATGGTTGAATTTAATAGCCTAAATAAAGCATATAACCTTTTATCAAAAGCTCAAAAATATGCACGTCAAACTGACAATATAAATTTAATGAATGAAATTAATACAAAAATGAAACAACTAAAAGCTTTAAATGAAGCTAATTAATAATTTTAATTTATGAAAAATTATATTATATTGATAATTTTTATAATAATATCTATATCTTTTCTAATTTGGTCTATTTGTATTGAACCTAGCAAATTAGAAATAAAACGCTATACAATAAAAGATGATCAACTTAAAGGATTAAAAATTGTTTTTGCAAGTGATTTTCATTTCAAAAAAAATCAAACAAAAGAAGCTGAAAATATTATAAAAATTATTAATGAGCAAAATGCTGATTTAGTATTACTTGGAGGAGATTTTATAAATGGACATAAAGAAAAAGCTTCCCTACCAATCAAAGAAATTGCAAAACACTTTAGCAAAATAAATTCACCAACATACACCGTTCTGGGAAACCATGACTACTGGGCAGGTAATACTAAAATTACAAAAGAATTTGAACAATATAAAATAAATGTATTATCAAACAATAATAAAAAAATTATTATTAAAAACAAAACTATCTATATTGCAGGAGTTCAAGATTTACAAACAGGCTATCCTGATATAAATAAAGCCATTGAAAATACAAAAAATCCTACAATATTAATAACACATTCGCCTGATATTTTCCCGGAAATTTGGCAAGATATAAATCTTACACTTGCAGGTCATGTCCACGGCGGACAAATAAGAATACCTCCGTTTGGCGCGATAATAATACCTTCTAAATATGGAAATAAATATTCTCAAGGACTTATTGTCGAAAATGATAAAAAAATGATTGTTACAAAAGGTATAGGAACAAGTATTTTACCTCTAAGATTTAATTGTAAACCAGAAATTGTAGTTATTACATTTGAATAAAAAAAACGACTTATAAAAGTCGTTTTTTTTATTTTATTTTGAAAAAGTTAAACATTTTTCTTTATCATTATACCAAAGCCATTTCCTTATTGAAAGGGTTATTGGAGGTGGGACACACCGTTTTATCACCAAGAATTGTTGATTTAATTTCTGCTAAATCTTGTTGCATTAATCTTCTTGGAGACCCTTCTTCCATTGAGTGATTTCTTAATAAATATGATGGGTGGAATATTGCCATAGCTTTGTATTCTTTACCATTAACAGTAACATTAAACCAATTTCCACGAACTTTTGAAATTTGAACTTTTTTATCTGCCCAGAATGATTTTAATGAAGTTGCGCCGCAGAAAATAATTGCTTTTGGATTCATAATATCAATCTGTGCTGTTAAATATCTTTCACACATTGCTTTTTCTACATCAGTAGGAACTCTATTTTCAGGAGGTCTGCATTTTACTGTGTTAATAATATATAAATCATCTTGTCTGGAAATACCAGCTTCTTCCAAAAATTTATTCAACAATTGACCTGCACGACCAACAAATGGTTTACCTGTTTCATCTTCATTTTCACCAGGAGCTTCACCAATCAAAACAATTCTTGCAGTTTCCGGATTTCCATCAGAAAAAACAACATTCTTACGAGTTTTTCCCAATACACAATCCTGACAATTTTCACATTTTGATTGAACTATGTCCAAACAACCTTTCTTAATCATTAGATATTCTCTCCCTCATTATTATAATTATTTTTTATAAATTCCAATACTGTATCTTTTACAATATCTTTTCAACTCTTTCATTATTATATCAGATAATAAAAATACTGCAAATAAGTTTGGTACTGCTAAAAATAATGTAAATGCATCAGACAAATTCACAACACTTTTCAAATTCATAGCAGAACCAATAATAATAAATAAACAATAAATTATTTGGAAAGTTCTTGTTGTTAATTTAGATTCTCCAAATAAAAATGTCCAACTTTTTGTTCCGTAATAAGAACCGCATAACATTGTTGATAAAACAAAGCAACTTGCCATAAAAGTTAATAAAATTGGGAAAAACGGACACACAGTTGCAAAAGCTTTAGAAGTTAATTCAATTCCCTCAATACCGTTTGTATTAAGATAAGCACCTGTAACAACAATAATAAATGCCGTTGCAGAACCAACTATAACAGTATCAACAAAAGGTTGCAACATAGCTATAAAAGCTTGAGCTACAGGTTTACTTGTTTTAACAGCGGAAAAAGCAATCGGAGCAGTACCAAGTCCTGCTTCATTAGCAAACATCGCACGTCTAAATCCCCATAACAAACAAGCAAACATACCACCTGAAATTGCACTTGGTTTAAAAGCTTCTTTAACTATTAAACACACCGTATGCGGAATATGATGGATATTTAAAACACAAATTATAAAAGCTGATAACACATACAAGCTACACATTACAGGAGTAACTTTAGAAGTAAATTTTCCAATAGACTTAATTCCTCCAATAACAGTGATATATGTAATTACAGCTACAATTAAACCAAAGATCCAACGCTGACCGTTAAACAAACCTGTAACATTAGAAATTTGAGTAGTAATAGCATTTATTTGAAACAAATTCCAACCGCCAATCATTGCAAATACGCAACATATTGCATAAATTTTTGCTAAGTATGGCGCAAACGGTTTAATCCAAGGAGCTCTAAGTCCATTTATTATATAATACATAGGACCACCTGATGATGAACCGTCTTTATTAATTTGTCTAAATTTAATTCCCAATAAAACTTCTGCAAATTTTAAAGCCATTGAAAAAATACCGGCAACAATCATCCAAAATATAACACCAGGACCTCCAACAGAAACCGCTAAAGCAGATCCTACAACATTTCCCATGCCGGCAGATGCTGATATTGTAGCAGTCAAAGCTTGAAAAGATGAAACTTCTCCTTTTTTCTTCTTTTTTAAAACATCTTCATGTTTATATTTTTTAGTAATCAAATCAATGGAATGTTTAAAACCCCAAAAGCCGATAAATTTAGTTCTAAAACTAAAATAAAAAGCCGCAACCATTAACAAAACAATCAAAAATTCCACACGAACCCCTTGAATGGTTATATGTGAAAAAATTAATCCTGAAATTTTGTTCGCAATTGGCGACAAAAAGCTATCTATCTGGCTATCTAAATTCATAACCTGATTGTACAATAAACAGATTATTTTTCAAAATTACAGTAAACATAATTAAACTATGGACTTTTAAAAAAATTTGTATATAATAATTGTAAGGTGTACCTAACAAATAAGAAGAGGAAAAACATGTTTGTTTCATCAGTACAATTTCAATATCAAAATCCACAAATATCATTCAACTCAAAAAAAATAATCGCTACAACTAAACAATGGAATGAGTTAAGAGTTTTTTCACATCATATCTATGAGTACAAAAAAGGATTAAGAAATTTAATCCTTACTACCGAAAAAGAAGCAAACAGAAAAATTATAACAGACAGACTTGAAAGGGAAAAAATTTCATATCTTATACAAAATGTTGATAATGCAAAAATAAATGTATTTTTTGGAAATCCAAATGCCATAAATGTAATAAAATCTTTCAATCAACCAAAATTAAATGAATATACCCCTGAACAAGATTTTATTTTAGGAACATTACTTGGTTATGACAAAATTCAGCAGTGCCAAAGATACTTAAAAATGATTAACAAAAAATAAAAAGAGCGCTGAAATATATTCAGCACCCACAAGAATTGATTATGATGGATGATTCGATTTTCTTTATTTTCCCCTAAAATTTATTTTCCCCAATTTTTAAATGTCACATAGCCTAAAATAGCTTTGTTATTTTATTTTCCCATTTTCTTTTTCTTTAAATATCCCTTACATTTATATAAACAATTTTTGATATAAAAAATTGTCATAATCATTATATACTTCTTAATATTTGTTTACATTTGCAGAGATATTATTATTATTTACCGCTTTCACTAAAGCATTGAATAAAAACGGATGAATATTACCACGTTTTACATCACCGTAAATAATTGTAAGTGCTTTTTGCGGGGAATAAGCTTCCTTATACACACGTTTTTCTGTTAATGCTGCATATTTATCAGCCAAATTTAGAACTTGTAAATTTATATCAGGAACATAAGTTTTTGGAATTGAAGAATTTTCTTCAAAAATATTATGATGATACCTAACCAAATTCAAAACTTCATCATTTACATTTGTATTTTTCAATAATTGATAACCCAATTCCGTATGTAAATCCATAATCTTATGTTCTTCCGGTGTTAGAGAACCATTTTTATTTAATATTTCAGTAGGAATTAAAACTTTACCAAAATCATGTAATAAAGCAGCATCTTTCAAATTCTTAATATTAACCTGTTGTTTTAAGGCCATAGGCAAATTTGCAACAATTGCAGCTGCTGTATTTTGAGTATCAACACTATGGCCTGTCATCAAACTTTTTAGCTCCTCCATATTTAATCGAACGGGCATATTATTTGAAGATAAAATATTTTTAATTTCAGGATTTTGCGCAATTTGTTTTCTGATTATATCTTCATTGCACAAATTTATAAGAGATTGACTTTGGAAACTATCACTTACTTGTTTGTGTCCAAAGTAAATTCTTTTGTTTATACTATTCAGTTTTATATTTGAGCTTAAACCAATAGGATATTGGTTTAGACTAAATATTTCCATTCCCACTATCGAACCACACTATTTAATTTTACACACCTACATATATAATAAAGGTTTATTTTACAAAGAAATTGCGCAAAATCTAAAAATCTTTAAAAATTATTAATATAATGCTTAAATTTATGTGATAAAATCAGGGTGTTATGAAAGAAATTGAAAATATTATTATATGCGGAATTGGTGCAGTAGGTGCAATATACGCTAACAAAATAAACGAATACAACAATAAAAACTTAAGAATATTAGTTGACCCCGCAAGACTAGAAAAATATGAAAAAAGCCCTAAAATATTTAACGGGAACCCCCTAAAATTAAATTATATTTTACCTGATAATAAAGATTTTAAGGCTGATTTAATAATAATTGCAACAAAATTTGACGGTCTAAATGATGTAATTAAGAATATAGAAAATTTTGTCAAAGAAGATACTATAATTATTTCATTACTAAACGGCGTTACAAGTGAAGAAATAATTTCGCAAAAATATGGTTGGAAACACACACTTATTTCATATTTTATAGGTCATAGTGCAATGCGCACAGGAAATAATATTGTCCATGACGGAATTGGAACAATTGTTTATGGAGTAAAGGACAGTAACAAAACAGATATTCAAGATATTCAAATTGTTAAAAATTTCTTTGATAAAGTTGGCATTGACTATAAAATCCCAGAAGATATGCTTCATTCATATTGGTTAAAATATATGCTTAATGTAAGCTCAAATCAACCTTCTGCTATTTTAAATATGACATTTGGACAAATGCAATCAAACAAAAAGTTCAACGAATTTTTTATAAAAATAATGAAAGAAGTACAAGCAATTGCAAAAGCCGAAGGTGTCAAAAATACAGAAACAATGATTGACGAAGCTCTTTTGGCTTTTAATAAAATGATTCCTGAGGGTAAAACATCTATGCTCCAAGATATAGAAGCCAAAAGAAAAACCGAAGTCGAAATGTTCGCAGGAACAATGATAAAATTTGGACAAAAACACAATATTCCAACTCCATACAATCAAGTTCTAAAAGATATGGTGGAAGTAATAGAAGAAAATTTCTAAATTCTTTTTATGATAAAATCAAACTATGAAAGAATATGATTTTTATATAGTACCAACACCAATAGGCAATTTGAAAGATATTAGTCTTAGAACAATTGAAGTTTTAAATTATGTTGATTTAATAGCTTGTGAAGATAGTAGAGTAACTCAAAAATTACTAAATCATTATGAAATCAAAACAAAATGTGTTTCATATCATAAATACAATGAAAAAGAACGCATCTCACAAATTTTAGAATTTTTAAAAAGCGGAAAAACAATGGCTCTTGTATCTGATGCAGGAACTCCACTAATATGTGATCCGGGTTCTGTTATTGTAAAAGAGTTGCGCAATAATGGATTCAAAATAACAGCTCTACCAGGCGCAAATGCAATAATAACTTTTTTATCACAAATTTCAAGAGAAGATGAAAAATTTTCATTTATAGGTTTCTTACCAAAAACCCAAACTCAAATAGAAGAAATAATGAAAGAAAAAATATTTGAGGATACTGTTTTTTATGAATCTCCAAACAGAATTATTCAAACACTAAAAATCATACAAAATATTAGACCAAATGCAAAAGTAGGTATTGGAAGAGAACTAACAAAAGTATTTGAAGAAGTTTTAGTTGATGATATAGACAAAATCATTAATCATCTTGAATCAAATATTGTTAAGGGAGAATTTGTAGTAATAATTTTTAGAGAAGAAAAAAATTCTCAAGATTATGATATTGAAAACAAAGTAAAACTACTACAAAATAAAGGGTTTAGTGCAAAAGATATATCTGTAATCTTGTCAGAATTATATAATGTCAACAAAAATAAAATATATAAGATTACAGTTGGTAAATAGTTGTAAAATTTTTGTACTTTTTTAATAATTTATGCTACAATTTTGTTGGAGAATAGTGAGAGTTTGTAAGGAACATAATTTTTGAAATTTAGTAAATTTACAAAACACTTAGTGTTAGCAACAATCTTGGTTCTGATGACACAAACAGGAAGTTTGGCTGTTGATGATGTATGGGGCGGAATGGGCTTGTCCGATGAAGCTGTACAATACAACAGCAACTATGCTAATACTATTTTTAATAAATATACAAATTACTCAGATGATAAAACTCCTGAATACTCTCAAGGACAATATCCTACAAACTTGGCAAAACCATCAACTACTTCTGATCCTATTGAAAAAGAAAAAAGAGTAATTAAAAATATAGAATTTTATGGTCTAAATTCTATTAGTGAACAAGAATTAGCAGATAAAATGCAGATGAAAGAAGGTGTAGAATATTCTAGAGACCTTCTACAATCTGATTTGAAAGCTATTTATGAAACCGGCTATTTTACAGAAAAAATGAAAGCCATTCCGTCAAAAAATGATGATGGAACCGTAACTATTAAAATAGTTGTGGAAGAAAATATTCCGGTTAAAGATTTTACAGTAGAAGGAAATACTGTTGTTCCTATTGAAGATATTTTAGCAACCCTTAATGATATGAAAGGGAAACCTCAAAATATCGCTCAATTAAACGCTGCTATTGCTCAAATTCAAGAATTATACAACTCTAAAGGATACATCTTAGCTAGAGTTGATTCTGTTACAGACGACCCTGATGGTACTATCAATATTAGTATCAAAGAAGGTATCATTGATAAAATCATGATCGAAGGTAATGAAAAAACAAAAGATTACATCGTTGCTCGTAATATTTTGACAGAGCCTGGCATGATTTATAATGAAAATCTTATCAAAGAAGATTTAGTAAGGTTATATGCAACACAAGCTTTCAAAGATGTAACCAGAGAAATTGAACCAAGTGAAGAAGTTCCTGATGCTTATGATATAACTATTAAAATTCAAGAACAAAGAACCGCAAGTATTTCTGTTGGTGGTGGTCTTGATACTGTAACAGGTCTATTTGGTTCTATGGGAATTTCTGAAAATAACTTTAGAGGAAGATGCGAAAGAATTTCTTTAACAGGTTTAGTTGGTACTGGTGTTATTTTGAATGACTCCTCTGTTAAAGATCATATGAATATTCAAGCTGAATTAAGTTATTTTAAACCATATTTCTTTAACGCAGATACTTCTTTAAATAATAGAATATTCTTTAGAGATTTTGGTTCATATCAAATCCCACTTGCAATTGAAAGAAGATATGGTGGCGAAGTAACAGTCGCTCATAGATTGAAAAGAAATCGTCATGCAACAGCTACTTTTGGCTTAGGTGTTGAAAACATCGATGTTCGTGAAGGTGATTTCAATGCAATTTCACAATTGTATCAAAAATACAATGTGCCAATATCTGAACGTGCTAAACAATTAGAAGGCGGATTGTTCTTATCATTAAGTCCGGCATTAATTTATGATACAAGAGATTCTGCTACTGTAACAAGACACGGTACAATGGCAAGCTTAAGATTTGATGAAAATATTGGTCTAAACGGATTTGATAAAACAAATGGTAAATTAACAGGTATGATTAAACAATACATTCCTGTTGGTAAAAAATCTTCTTTATCATTCACTGCTAAGGGTGGTGGCGCAATTCACGGAGATATACCTGAAGTTATGGCTTATCGTTTAGGTGGTCCATATACAATTAGAGGTTTCAAAATGAGTGGTGTAGGTACAGGTAACGCATTTATCATGGGTTCTGCTGAATTCGCAACTCCTATTCCATTCTTAGATAGAACAAGAATTTCATTCTTAAATAACTTAAGATTCACAATGTGGGTTGATGCAGGTAAAGTATTTGATGGCACAGTTTCAGATACAATATACGACAGACCAATGTACGCTGTTGCTGCCGGTGTCGGCTTGAAAGTATATATTCCTGGAATGGGACCTTTGTCAATCGATTATGGTATTCCACTTACCAATCCGGGTGACAATGGATCTTCTAACGGATACTTTACATTTGGTGTAGGTGATTTATTATACTAATTAAATAAAATACAGGAGGATTTATGAAAAAATTAAAATTGATGGCTTTATTATTAGCTGCTGGACTTACTATTTCTGTAGGCTCTCAAGCTAGAGCTGAAGTAGGTTATTTGAATTATCAAAAAATCCTTGATAATTATCCTGCAGCTCAACAAGCAGTAAAAGAAATTGATGCTAAAAGCCTTGAATTACAACAATATATGGTTGATAAAGAAAAACAATACAAAGCTTTAGATACTCCATTGAAAAAACAAAACTTTGAAACTCAAACTGCTACAGAATTCAATGCTAAACAAGAAGCTTTATTTAAATTGAGAAATGCAAAAGAAACTCAAATCTTAAATCAAGTACAAACTGCAGCAAAAGCTGTAATGGTAGCTCAAAAATTAGATGCTGTTGTATCTGATCAAGTAATTTTTGTAGGCGGTGTTGATATTACTGATTTAGTTATCCAAAAACTTAAATCAGGTCAATAATTAATATTTCAAATATAAGTAAGATAGTTAGTAAATTAAATATAATTTACTAACTAATTACTTAAATAATCTTACTAACTTTCAAACAGGGGACATTATGAACTATTCAGAAGATGGTAGCCAATATCATATAGGGTTAAAACCTGGAGATGTAGGGAAATATGTAATTCTTCCGGGAGACCCTAAAAGATGTAAAAAAATTGCACAATACTTTGATGATGCAAAATTAATGGCTGATAATAGAGAATTTGTAACCTATACAGGGTATATTGACGGAGAAAAAGTCAGTGTTACATCTACCGGTATAGGTGGACCTTCTGCGGCAATTGCAATGCAAGAACTTGTTAACGTAGGTGCTGAAGTATTTATAAGAGTAGGGACTTGCGGAGGAATGGCGCTCGATGTAAAAGGTGGAGATGTTGTCATTGCAACTGCAGCTATTAGAATGGAAGGAACAACAAAAGAATATGCCCCTATTGAATTCCCTGCTGTTGCAAATTTAGATGTAACTAACGCTTTAGTTGAAGCATCAAAAAAACTTGAATATACTTATCATACAGGGGTTGTTCAATGTAAAGACTCTTTTTACGGACAACATGATACTGAAAAAATGCCTGTAAATTATGAATTGCAAAACAAATGGGAAGCTTGGAAAAAATTAGGTTGTCTTGCATCCGAAATGGAATCTGCAGCTTTATTTATTGTAGCAAGTTATCTCAATGTAAAAGTAGGTTCAGTATTCTTAACAGTTGCTAATCAAGAACGAGAAAAACTAAATCTCGAAAATCCTATTGTTCATGATACAGAAAAAGCTATTAAAACAGCGATAGAAGCTATTAAAATATTAAAAGGATAAATTATGTATAGAAAAAATAGAATGGAATATGTAATAAAACCATGTTCAGCAGATGATGCTCAAGAATTACAAAATTTATTAAACGAAATGTCAATGAATGGTTGGGATTTATATAGTATGCATGATGTCGGTGACGAAGAAACCGGCTCTCAATTGAATTGCATCTTTATGCGAGAAGCTAAATCTGAAACTAATTCAGAAAATGATATTATTAATATTTCAGATTTTAAAAGCCAAATGGAAAAAATGCTTTCACCAAAATTAACCGAATATGAACAATGTTTGGAAATTCAATCAAAAATAAGACTTGGCAAAGAAAAAATCAATAAAATTAAATCAGCTTTAGAAGGCGAAGCTCCTGCTTCTGTATCAAGAAAAAAATTAAATGATAAAATTTCAGCAGGTTTAAAAGAACTGGAAGATTTGAAAGCTCAATTAAATAAAGCAACTTCTCCTGATTTAATGTATTCAAAATTACATGAAGAAAAATTGACAATATACTTAAGTGAAGAATTGCTTGGATTTGTTGATTCAGATAGAGAAAATCCCGGAGAAGAACTGATTGCAGAAACAGTCAAATCCAGATTGAAATTAACTGAAGATTATGGCTATGTAATTCCAAAAGTTGTATTCAAAGATGATGAAAATTTAAATCCTTGCGAATTTAGTATCAGAATTAGAGGAATGGAAGTATTTAGAGCAGGCGTTTGTCCTAAATATTTAATGTTTTATGCTGATGAATTACATACAGAAGGCAAAATTAAAAATTCAATAAACGCCGTAGATGCAATTACAGATAGAAAAGTTATTTGGGTTGAAAAAAGTAAAACAAAAGATTTTTGGCAAAAAGGTATAACGCCTTCTGAATATATTGCAAAAGCTTTAGAATACGTTGCAGTAAAATATGTTGATGATCTTTTAGATTACGATGATATCGATAAATATTTGGAAGTTGTTGAAAAAGAAAATGAATTTTTAATAGAAAATATTATTCCTGATTTATTAACATATTCAGATATCAAGTACCTTTTGACAAGTTTAATAAAAGAAAAAGTTTCTATCAAAAATATTACATACATTTTTGAAAAAATTAATGATTTTGCAGACGAAGGTAGCAAAGCTGATATACTAAACAAAATCAGACTTACTTTATCAAGACAAATTTGCAGAAATTACACCAACGAAGATGGCGAAACTATTAGTGCATTTGAATTATCGGATAAAACATATTCTGATATTGTACTAAACTGCGATGAAAGTGAAGATTGTCTGATAAAAATAGATGGTGCTTTGGCTGAAAAAATTGCAAATAAACTTATTCGCAAAGCTAAAAAGCTTAATATACATAATCCAAAACTTATTGTTCCTATGGATTACAGACAAGTATTTTTCACATTATTATCGTTATATATTAACAATATAACTGTATTATCACAAGAAGAAGTAGGTTGTTCATTTAAAATAGATAGTCTTGGAGAAATTTAGAATTTCCTAAGCCATTTTGAAAAAATCGATAAAGCTTTTTCTAATTGCTCAAAATTATTACCATAACCTATTCTTAAATATCCGTCTAATTCCAAAGTTTCACCAGGAAGAATCATTATGCCTGTTTCTTTTTGAAGTTTTGAACATAAAATTGTTGATGATATATCAACATTGTATTTGACAAATGCAGTAGTCCCTCCACTAGGGGGAATTAAATCTATATTAGCATCAGAATTTGCCCAATCTAATAAAATTTTTTTACCTGTTTTGATTTTGTTTAAGTTCCTATTTATTATTAAATCTTTATTTTCTATAGCTAAAGAAGCAAAATAATCATCTAAAATTCCAACACTTATTGTGTTATATTCTCTTTGTTGATTAATTTTTTCAATAATTTCACTATTAGCAACAATCCAACCCAACCTTAATCCTGCAAGAGAAAAAACTTTAGACATACTACCAGTTGAAATACCTTTTTCATAAATATCTGCAATTGAAACAGAAAAAGAATTTCCATTATGATTTAAACCCCTATAAACTTCATCACAAAGAATATAAGCATTCGATTTTCTAGCTATCTCAACAATATCTTTTAACATATTATCAGGAATTACAGCACCTGTCGGATTATTTGGATTATTTAAACATATTATTTTAGTATCATTTTTAACAAATTTTTCTAATTTATCAATATCAGGAAGCCAATTATTTTTTTCTTCCAAAAAGAACATTTCCACATTCGCACCAAATGATTTTGGTATAGAATAATGCTGTTGATATGTTGGAACAACAGATACAACTTTATCTCCCGGCTCAATCAATGACAACATAACTAAATGATTTGCACCAATTGCACCATGCGTTATTGTAATATTGTTCATTTTTTGAGAAGAATAAAGAGTTGAAATTGCTTGTTTTAATCTTTCAGAACCGTGTATTGCGCCATAATTTAATTTTTTATCAAATATTTCATCGCAATATAAATTCGATTTACCTATTAATTCATATAACTCATTTATTGACAGCGATTCTACGCAAGTATCAGCTAAATCATAAACTGCATCTTTTTCGTATTTATTAAACCACTCTTCTACTTTGAATTTATCAATATACATTATAACCTTTTATTAGAATTGATAATCTATTTCATGCTCTTTCATTAAAGGATTTAAGAAATTTCTGTTAGTTTCAAATTCCCAATCGGTGAACTTAACATCAGTTCCATTAACCATATCTGGCATCAATTTTTTAAGTCCATGCCTGCCTAAAAATTTGAAATAATCGCTAATTACCTTACAACCTCTTTGTAAAAGAAATTTATCTTGAGGTAAATAATCTTCACTATGCTTTATTTTGGGATAGAAAAATGCCGCATTACGTTTTATTTCATCAACATTTTGTAATTTAGATTTCATAACATGTTTTAAACCATTCAATATATAATTAGGATCATCATTATCTATGATAAACCCAAAACGAGCATGGAATGGTAATGATTCTTTCAATGAAAAGAATTTAAAGTTATTCAATCTGTTTTTAGAAAATTCAATTAATGCAGCCAAAGTTAAAACTTCACCTACATTTTCACCTTCTTTATCTGAAAATATTTGAACACCTTCCATTAATGATTTGTCTTTTTTAAAGCTTAAATCATAAAAACCTAATCTATCACCTTTTTGATTAGTTACTAAAATTGAGGCTAAATTATTATCAGGATTAGGACCAAAAAATACTTTGACAGGTTTTTTATCCTTTATAGTCGCATTGAAACCGTCAAAGAACTTTATCCCTTTGTTTTCAAAAAATCTTATTGTTTGCGGTTCAATTCCAATACCCATATTCATATTAAATCTAAACATGAGAATTTTTGCAAACAATTCTACTAAATGTTAATACATGTTAATCATTAAAAAAATTTCTTTAACATATATCTTATACGTTTAGAAATTGGCAAATTTTTAATTACAAGCTTTATTCTATCCTTTGAAATACCCAAATTCTCTAAAGCATCTTCATTTGCGTCCAATTTTTCTACTAAATAAGATACTGTATGTAAATTATAAGACAATTTCTCTTTCTTATACATAGATTTTAAAAAGCTATATACATCTTCAAAAGTATAATTCATATTCTTATTATTAAGAATAGATTGAATTATATTAACAGTAGTAAAACCATTATCCCTTTCATAAAATCTTAAACTATCATCTAACAAAGATTCTAATGATGGTTGATTAGAAATACCTAATGTTTTAAATGCTTCAAATGGAAGATTTATCTTTTCATTTTTATTATCAAATACATTCCAAATATCTTTGCACTTTTTATTAAGAAAATCCCTTGCTTTTACAAATTCTTTGGTATTACCGTATTCTTGTTTAATTTTTTTGATTTCTAAAACATTGTTTTTATCAACAGCATTAGCCAATTTCAAAGCTATAAGCCTTACTTTTGAATCGGCAAGTTCTTCATTAAATCTAATATTATCAAAACCTATACATATGCCATCTTGTGCATTTTCATTTGTTGTCATGTATTTTACACAAGAGGATAGAGAATTATTTGTTGTAGATTTTTTAATAGTAAAATCTACAACTCCATTTATGATATTTCCGTTATCCGCAAATACCCCATCAAAAATATCACAGACATTTTGACCTGTTAATACTTTTCCCATGTTTAAATTTCCCCTATATACTAATAAAGGTTTACAACTATAAAAAATTGACTTTTAATTTCAAAATGTAACAACTTTTTAATTTAAAAAACGGCAAATACCACTGGATTTTGAATGTCTAACCCCAAAAAGAGAGTTATCATAAGTTATAGTAGATTCAGAATGATACTGCAACGTATTCATATCAATAACTGTATGGGAAAGATCAATAAATTCATCAGTCATTGATTGCAACTTGTATTCTATTTTGTCATTTTCAAAATATAAAATTTTATCAATTGGTTCTTTATTTACAAAAATTTTTTTATTAGCACTATCTATCTTGAACAATTTAAAACGATTATTTTTCGTAACAATACTGTTATCTTGATTATAAATAATTTCTTCAAAATCACATCTAAAATCTCTCATTTTAGAAAAATCCGGAACATATCCATACCCAAAAACAATATTAGAGGATATTATAACTCCAATTAATAAATATAAAAGCTTTCTATTCATATTTATATTATAGCAGATTAGTAAAAAGTATTTTACTAAATTTTAAAAATTAAGCAATTTTTAAATATAAAAATACTTTATAAAATATAGGGGAATTGGGGATATTTATGGGATTAGCAAAACTTGGTTTGAATTTAGCACACAAAACTTCTGTTTGGGTAAAAGCAGCTGGGAAAACTAGTGCTTTGCAAACAAAACCATTATCTTCAGTTAAAAAACTAGAAGGATTAAATTTAGCATCTATAAAACAAGATATTGCTGTATTCTCAAATAAAATTAAAGCGGTAGAGCCATACAAAAGTTTATTAGTAAGAAAATCTGATAAACCTGTTAATGCAATTTATTTTAAAAATTACTTATCAGAAAAAGAAATTCGAGCTTTTGAAAAGTATATAGAAACATATGGAAACAACAATGGCTTAAGAGATGGTGACATTGTTGTTGGTGATGCTATTCGTGCTATGGCTTTTAAAAAAGCACAACCATTGTCTTCAGATGCATACGTTTACAGAGGAATTTCTCGAGATTCGAGATTGTCTTCTCAAAAGTTTCTAAATTCATTTAAAGAGGGTGCAAGTATTGTAGATGAAGGTTTATTATCAACTTCTACAAGTCTAGAACATATAAAAAACACTATATTTCTAGATAATGCAATTAATAGTAATGGTATTTTACTTAGAATACACTTACCTGCAGGAACAAAAGGTATTTTATTGGATTATAATGAATATCTTTTACCAAACAGTTCTAAACTAAAAATAAATTTGCTTACAGAAATAAACGGTATTAAAATAGGTGATTGTGAGTATATTTTACCAAACTCACAAAAACCAGAATACATCGAAAACATAAAAAACATAGCAAAAAAATACCTGAATTCAGAATATGAATTTGATAAGAAAATAGGACTAAAAGTTCTAAACATACTAGAAAATGCAAAGATAGACTAAATATAATATAAAGATTATTTTTTTTTTTTATTGTTAAAATTGTTTTATGGTGTCGATAAACTCTCAAAAGTATTATAATATGATGATTTGCATATGAATACTAGTATGATTTAATTTTTAATTAACAATGTAATTTATAAATTAAATGTACCATTTTTTTCCCGCGTACATTCTTTATAAAATCTCCGCATATTTTAGCATTTAAATTTTCAGCAACTTTTCGTGAAGCAAAATTTTCAGGACGGATTTCAAAAATTACTTCTTCTAATCTTAATGTATTAAAAGCATAATGAACAAGAGCTTTAGCCGCTTCTGTCGCAAAACCTTGGTGCCAATATTCTTTCTTTAAAATATATCCTATTTCATAATATTTATTGCCATTTACTAAATCTGGCATTAATGCTGCTTGTCCCAAAACTTTACCGGAAGTCTTTTCAATAATAATAAAAAATCCTAAATTATATTTTTTATAGCGCTCTAAGTTATTATTAATCCAATCTTGAACATCTTCATTACTAAAATCATATTCCCAAGCGTACATAACCTCTTTATTCTGCAATATCGCTTGTAGTTCCTTAAAATCATTTTGCGTTATATATCTTAAATAAAATCTCTCAGCTTTTAAAAATATATTTGACATAAGTTAGTTATAACATTAAATAAGAATGATAACAAATGTCATCGCCTTTTTATGGTGTCAAGAAACTCCAGACTCAGAAACCATCAAATAATAATATATTACAAACAAGTTGCCTGAATAACCTCTGCGTTGAACTGATTATACTAATAAAACAATCCGCTCAAAAATACTATAATATGATAATTATTTTTTGGTTAGACAATGTCTAACCAACTCGCTATGTATTTTCTTTTTTCAAAATATTATTAATTATGAGTAGAATCAAATACGCAACTAACGTTATTAAAATAGGATACAATGATAATACATAAGTAATCAGCATTAAACCAAGTATTATTTTCCCTAATAAACATATAAATTTATTTTCGTAAATTTTATATTCTTTTTCAAGAAAATATAATGTTAATACCCTATTTTTGTTGTATTTAACAAATAAATAATATGCTAGTAGTATTGCAAAAATAAATATTGAAATCAGCGCAACAAACAATGGTACACTCCAACCTACCATTCCCCAATTTTCGTCAACGAATACATAAGCATAACTTAACATAAATGACACTACAGCACTAAGCAAACTCCAAAAAGTATATATTTGTAAGAATTTAATACTGTTATTATTCATTGTTATTATTTAAGCGCCCCTAGATATATCTAATTAAATTTATATAATTTGTCGATAAGCTCCCGAATATGGGACCTTTCGATAAAGTTATTGTATCAGAAATTAGCTTATATTCAAGTCTTATCCATGTAATGAAACAGTCAACACAAGAATACTACAATATGAGAATGTTGTTAGGGTTAGAAAGTAACTACTTTTTGTACATAAATTGACAAACTACTACAAATAAAGGCAGTGTAAGCAAAATTAATAAACTTAATAATGCCCCAATATCAATAATTATGTTGGGTTGCTTATCTTTTAAATAGCTCATCCTAATAACATAATAAATTATCAATACAATATGAACAGTATAAAAAGATATGTTA
>CALUYT010000043.1 GCA_944325085.1 Candidatus Gastranaerophilales bacterium
TTCAAAACATTTAACGCTTAATAATTACAACAAAATACATCCGATTATCTCGGATTATATATAAATTTTCCTTTCCCTTTTTCCTATTGATTTTCCAACGACTTGTAATACAGTCGTTTTTTTTATATTATTCCCATACGCATTTTAATTTTATCAACAAGAGAATATAAATGCTTGTGGGTAAAGGTATTTATCATTGGAAAATATTGTTTATTTTTAAAATCATAGTATTTTTTTGTTTGAGCAAAAATGCCAGAACCTTTAGGGTTTGCTATATGTATAACTCTGTTTCCGAGGCTATCGCATATGTATGATTGCATTTCATTACCATTACTTAATAGTCCTCTTTTTGCCCATATTACACCTTTTGAATCAACAGTTTGTTTTAGAATTGTTCCTGATGGTAGTTTTTTAAATATATTTGTATATCCGTCTTTTCTATTTACTGTTTTTGTCCAACCTGTTTGTTGTCCTATTTTATATGGCTTGAAGCCTAGGGATTGGTTTATTATTCCTTTTATAGATAACATGTTTTATCTCCTTTTACTATTTATAATAATTATGAGCATAAAATTTTTTGCTATTATACAAAATTTAGTTATTTAGTATTAGTGCACTTTTAAAACTTTATTATATAATTTATATATAGTGAAAGAGGGTTTTGTATGTCTATAGATGATGCATTAGTTATGATTTTGGCGGGTGGCGAAGGAAAAAGATTATATCCTTTAACTAAGGATAGAGCGAAACCTGCAGTTCCATTTGGTGGAAGATATAGAATTATTGATTTTGTGCTTAATAATTTTATAAATTCAGGATTCTATAAAATAAAAGTTTTGACTCAGTATAAGTCAGATTCCTTAAATAAACATATTACAAGGGGTTGGGCTTTGTCTCCATTTTTAAATCAGTATGTAGATTTAGCTCCGGCTCAAATGAGAACAGGAAGCGATTGGTATAGAGGCACTGCAGATGCTATTTATCAAAATATCTTTCATATTGTAGATGAAGATCCTCGCTATGTTTGTATATTTGGCGGTGATCATATATATAAAATGCAGGTTGTTCAAATGCTTGATTTTCATAAGGAAAAAAGAGCTGATTTGTCAATTTCTGCAATTCCTATACCTATAGAAGAAGCTTCTGAATTTGGTATTATGGAGGTTGATGATAACTGGCGTTTAGTAAACTTTGTTGAAAAACCGCAAACTCCACCAAAACCTATTCCGGGAAATCCTGGTATGTGTTTAGCTTCTATGGGTAATTATATTTTCGATAAAGAAATATTGTTATCAGCATTAGATAAAGATTATGATATCCAAACTTCAAGTCATGATTTTGGAAAAGATGTTATTCCAATGCTTTTGAATGAAGGTAAAAATATATATGTTTATAATTTTGCTGAAAATTCATTCCCGGGTATGACTGATAGTGAAAGAGGTTATTGGAGAGATGTAGGAAGTATTGATGCTTATTGGCAAGCAAATATGGATTTGTTGGATTATACTCCTGAATTGAATTTATACTCTAAAGAATGGCCATTAAGAACTTTTAATTATAACTATCCTCCTGCTAAGTTTATTTGGGAAGAGGGAGATAGAGTTGGTATGGCTACTAATTCAATGGTATCTGAAGGCTGTATAATTTCAGGTGGTGGACTTTCTCATTGTGTATTGTCTCCAAAAGTTAAAATTAATAGTTATTCAAGCGTTACTGATAGTATTTTGATGGAAAATGTTGAAGTTGGTAGATATTGTCAGATACGTAAAGCTATAATTGATAAGAATGTTGTTATTCCTCCTCATACAAAAATTGGTTTTGATAGAGAGGAAGATATCAAACACGGATTCCACGTTTCTGCGGGTGGGGTTACTGTAGTTCCTAAGGGCTCTATATTATAATAATTTATAATATATGTTTTTTATTTTTTATTTTTGAGGTACAATTCGTTTTGTACCTCATTTTATATGTGTAAATTTTTGTGAATTACCTCATAAAATAAAGCAATTATTAAGGTTCACGTTATTTATAGATTTGGGTAGGAATGCTATGTCTATATCATCAATATCAAGTAGAATATCTAATTTCTCAAACTCTGTAACTCAGGGGATAACTAATGTTGTACCTAAAATGACAGTTAAAGGAGAAAGAGCAAATAATGTTATTAGTTGGATTGGTGAAAAGGTTTCTTCTCCTCAAAATAGATTGATTTTAGGCGTTTCTGCTCTTATGAGCCAACCTTTTATTGATTTAAACAATAAAAAGGTTGATGAGGATACAAGAAAAGTTTCTGCTGCACGTACGGTTGCTAAAATTATTGCAGGAACACTAACAGGTGTTGCAATTAGATCTGGTTGTATTCATGCTATTGATGCTTTTACTAAATATCCTAGTCAGATTACACCTGATATGAAGTTTAAAAATTTAAGATCTTTATTTGCACCGTCAGAAGGTTTATTGAAAAGTTTAGACCATTATAAAAAATCATTAGGTACAATTATTTCTTTGGTAGTAATGGTATTTACAAACTTTTTAATTGATGCACCTTTAACAAAATATTTGACTAATAAATTTGTTGATAAAATTCACCAAAAAGAGCAGATGAACAAGTCTGAAGAAAGTAATAAAACAAAGGAGGTAAAACATGAGTAATGCTTCTTTGTTTATGAAATTTAAGGATTTGGTTGCAAAGCATTATGGTGAAAACCCAGGTAAGATGCTTATTCATACCGGTGTTATCGGTTGGATTTTGTCAGCTGCTGCGCAGGTTGTTGCTATTGTTATAAATGATAAAATTCCAAAGGAACAAAAAATGTTTTTGGTTCCTCAGGAAATGGCTGATGCGGCTGTTAATATTGTTTCTTTTTATTTAATTACTCAAACTTTCGCTTCTGTTGCTAATAAGTTAGTAAAAACAGGTAAATGGCTTCCTGGTGCTGTTAGAGACTTTTTTGAAAAAGGTGGTTTGGCAGATAAACTTGGTAAAAAAGGTTTTGATGTTAAACTTAATGGTAATTTGCCTGATGAATTACTAAAGAAATACGAAAAATTTGATAAAGGCATTGATGTTATAGCAACTACTGTTGGTTCTATATTATCATGCAATATTGTTACTCCTTTAATTCGTAATGAAATTGCAGCCAACAGACAAAAAAGAAGTATAGCAAGAATGAATTCTAAAAATTCTGAAGTTAATCCTGTTGAAAAACCTTCTGTATCTCCTTCTTATCAAAAAGTTTCATTAAAAGATTTTCAGGCTTTGAGTAGCCGTGTTTATACAAGTTCTTCTAATTTAAAAGTATAGGTAAATGAATCCTCCTATTATTGCAGTAATTAAAAGAACAAATATTGTTGCGATTTTATAAAAGTAAGTTGTTGTGTACTCAGGATTATCTTGTATGTTTGACATTATGTTTTTTGAATAATCATATTTTGTGTCATTTTTTGTTTTTTCGTATGCGGAGTGTATGATTTTTTTAAATTTATACATGTTCTCTAATTCTTTTCTAATTGTTGGATTAGAAATAGTCATTTTCTTTATTTTGATATTTTCATTAGAATTTAATTCATTATCTATATAGGCTGATAGATTTCTTATGTATTCAGGTTTTATTGCGTCACTTGTGGAAATTGTTTTTTGATTTTTTATAACTTTAAATGTTTTTAATATTTTTTGTAGATCTTCGAATTTTTTTCTGCAAACAGGGCATTTACTTAGATGAATATCTACATATTCTCTAAGACGTGGATTTAATTTCCCTTCTATATAAAAATTTATTAGTGCAGATACTTGATTACAGGTTAGGTCTTTATTCATTTGTTATTCCTTTTTCTTATATATAATTTTTAAGTGCATCTTGGAGCCGTATTCTTGCTCTGGAAATTCTTGATTTTACTGTTCCGATACTTGAATTTGTTGTTTTGGCAATTTCTTCGTAACTTAGGCCTTGAAATTCTCTTAGTATTATTGCAATTCTAAAGGCTTCAGGTAGTTCTCTTATTGCTGATTTTATTATTTTTTCGCATTCTGCGGTTATGCATTTTTCTATGGGTTTATTCTTTTGGTCCGGGATTTCTATTTTTAGGGCAAAATTTAATGGTTCACAGTTGCAGTCAATAGAAATTGTTTCGGGTGTTTTTTTATTTTTTCTTATATAGTCGTAGTAGGTGTTTGTTATAATTTGATTTTTCCAACTTTTAAAACATTTTGGATTTTTTAAAGTTTGTATGTTTTTTGCAATTTTTAGTAGCACTTCTTGCGTTAAATCGGATAGGTTGTCGTTATTTTTTAGAAGATAGCTTAGTGTTGCATATATTTCGCTTTGAATTCTTTTTATTATTTCTTCTAGTGCCTTATAATCTTCTTTTTGAGAAAGCACAACAAGTTCCTCTATGGTCATTTTTTTATAGAGTAACTTATTTTCGTGCATAACAATTCCTCCTTGATATAAAAATATTAAGTGGAATTGTTTTTATTTAGTATAAGCTTATTATTAAGCTAATAGGATAATTTTTTTATACCTATAATGATAATTTTAGTTTATCTTGTTAATTTATATCTGATAATAGAATTGCTGCCTTGAGAGGATATAAATAATAAATCTCCTGTTATGTGCATGCAATATGGATTTTTGATATTTGACAGAATTTCTGTAATAGCTCCATCTTTATCAACTTTAAGAATGTTATTTTTATTATAGTTTGCAATATATATATTGCTATTTGCATCAATTGCTAATCCTATTGGACCATCTATTTTTTCACTTTTTATATAAACAATCTTTTTGTTATCAGGTCCAATTTTGTATATTGTATTATCAGAAAAACCTGCAACATAAAGGTTTCCATTCGGATCTGTTACAACTCCAGTTGGACTTGATATATCGCTATACATTCCATCAGAATTGTTTTGAGGGTTAGCCTCTATGTATGATTTAGGTTGAGTTTGTTCAGCTTTTGCTGTTGGAATATCTGTATTCATTGAATCTGCTAATTGTTTAGCTCTTTGACCAATAAGAGTATCTGTTGGTATAAGGGTTAGATACATTTTAGCTTTATCATATTCGCCTAATTTTTTACTTAGGGCTGCAGCTTTATATACAGATTCGTAATCATCTGGCTTTCTTAATATGATTTGTTTGAATACAGCTAAAGCCGCTTCATCTTGTTTTAAATATTCTAGAATTGAACCCAAATTATAATAAGCATTTATATAATTAGGGTCAAGCTCTATTGCTTTTTTAAAACATGATGCCGATTCTTCAAACTGACCAAGTTGATAGTAATCTATACCCTTGTTATATTGCAATTTTGCATCCGTAGCAATAGCTCCGTAACTTATTGTGCTAGTTGTAAGAGCTATAGATATAGCTAGAAATGTTTTTAATATCTTATTGTAGTTCATCTAATTCCTCAATGATTGTTCTGTTCTTATTCGCAAAATCTGATCCTCTTGCAATGATAGCTTTTTTAAGTACCAATGGAAGATTTATTGGTTGCATTTGCGCAAAGTTATTAGGAAGTCTTAAACTCCAGTTTTTATCACCTGATGTTCCTGGAACATTGTATGTTTCATTCATATTAAAGTAATCGGTGAAAAATATCTGAATGTTTTCAGCTTCGCAAGCAAATAATTCAACTAATTTTGTTTCTTTTAAGAAGTTCTCATCATTAGTCATTTTTACAATTAAGGCATCTTTATCTTGTTCTTCTTTGAATAAATCTTCAACAAGATTTTTTACGTGTAAATAACCTTCATGTGTATGGATAAGCTTTTTAGCCCATACATTTACAGGTTGGTTATCATGAGTTCCAATCATAGCCCAACATTTTGGTGTAATGTTTTTGCAGCGATATGGATCTTCTGGTTCTGTAGGTACTGTAAATTGAGTTAATCTCATACCTAATAATTCATATTCTTTCATTACTGCGGCAACAGGATTTGTTAATGTTCCTAAGTCTTCGCAAACGATAGAGTCTTTTGTTAATCCTTCTTCTTTTGCTGCTGCTATAACTATTTTTTCAATAAGTCTGCCATATAATCTTATTTGTTCTGAAGTTAGAGATTTAACTCTTTTTTCTTTATCAGAAGTTAGTGTTTCATCTAAATCTTCAATTTTAGCTATAGCATATTTACTTAATTCCGGGTGTTCCGGAGATGAATATAATCTGCCTGCACCTTGGTTTGGCATAGGTTTTTTACCTGCTTTATATACCCATGGGTCTATTAAACCTACAATGTGATCAATTCTAACACCACCAGGGTTTTCGCGGAACATTTTCTTATAAAGATTTTTCATCAATATTCCAGCTTCGCCTAGTGAGCCATCAGCATTGAACATTTTATCAGGATCTATTACAGGGAATCCCCAAGCTTGTCCGTCTTTTGAAAAATAATCAGGTGGACAACCTAATGACCAACCTTCTAAGAATAATGATTGATAAGCCCAAGTATCTCTATCTGAAAAAGCTACTTGTCTATCAGCAATCATTTTTATACCTTTTGAATCTGCATATTTTTTAGTTTCTAAATTTTGTTTGTTTAATACGAATTGTATGAATTTATATTCGTCAATTTCGTTTGTATATTTTTTTGAAACTTCTTCTATACGTTTTGCATATTCTATTTTTTCGGCTTCAGTTTTTGGATTGAATAAGTTTTTATCAGTTTTATTTTTCCAATTTGGCCAAAAATCTGTACCGTGTTCAATAGACAAAGCTTCATATAAACTGTCTTTTGCTAGCCAAATATCATTTTCTTTTTTATATGCTTCAAATTCTTGGTTTAAATTTTTGTTATTTAATTTTTTAAAGTTATTATAAGCTTCTTTCATAGCTAGTGCATATTCTTTTGTTGCATATGAATAGCTAGTTTTGTTGATTCCCTTATTAGGGTTATTTTGTACTATTTTATCAAAAGTGTTTTCAGATAAAATATTAAACCATTTATCTGTAGTTAGTTGTTTTAAATCTATAAATAATGGGTTGTTAGAAAAAATAGTTCCAGTATATGGAGAAGAATCAGATGATTTAGTTTTACCGGCAGGTCCCATTTGGATTGCGTCGAATAGCCCTGCTGCATAATCTATAAAATTCTTTCCTGCTGTTGAATTGATTGTTCCAAAACCAGTGTTTTCATTATCCAAAGCTGGAAAACTTCCATTATGCATAATAAAAACAAAATTCTTTTTACCGAGAGCTTTAAGCGCTTTTTTAACAGTAGTTATCTTATTCTTGTCCAAAGTGCAAACCATCTTTACCCCTTCTTATTAACTATAAACACAAATCCGTATAAAAATGGGCCCGGTGGGACTCGAACCCACGACCAATTGATTAAGAGTCAACTGCTCTACCAACTGAGCTACAAGCCCATTTATAAGACAAGTTTATTGTATCATAAATAATATTTATAAGTAAATACTTTTTTTAAATTAAAAAAAGACCTCAAAAAATGAGGTCTTTTTAATGTTTAGTATCTTTCTAAGTATCTGTCTAGTTCCCATTTTGAAACATATGTTCTAAAAGAATCCCATTCTTTTTTCTTCGCAGTCATGAATTCTTTATATATGTGTTCTCCTAGAGCAGCTTGAGCAACAAGTGATTTGTCTAAGTTCTCTAAAGCTTCAGAAAGGCTTCCTGGTAGAGAATCTATTCTTTGTCTTTTTCTTTCTTTAGATGTTAGTTTGTAGATGTTGCTTTCAACTGGTGCTGGTGGATCAATTTTGTTTCTAATACCATCAAGACAAGTTTCAAGTATTGCCGCAAATGCTAGATATGGGTTGCATGATGGGTCAGGTGATCTTAATTCAACCCTTGTTGATACCCCTCTTTTTGCAGGAACTCTTAGTAGTGCACTTCTATTTGCTAAAGACCATGCTAAATATACCGGAGCTTCATAACCCGGGACTAATCTTTTGTAGCTGTTAACTGTTGGGTTGGTTATTGCTGTTATGCTTTTAACGTGTTTAAGCATACCACCTATTGAGTATTTCGCAGTTTCTGATAGTTGATATTCTGCGTCTTTATCATAAAAAGCATTTTTACCGTCTTTAAATAGAGAAATGTTACAGTGCATACCAGAACCATTAATTCCAAATATTGGTTTTGGCATAAATGTTGCATGTAAGTTATGTTTTGCTGCAATTGCTTTTACTGCAATTCTAAAGGTTGTAACATTGTCTGCCGCGGTTAGTATGTCTGTATATCTGAAGTCTATTTCATGTTGTCCGTCTGCAACTTCGTGGTGAGAAGCTTCAATATCAAAGCCCATTTCTTGAAGTGTTAAAACAATATCAGATCTGATATCTTCGCCTAAATCTTCAGGTCCAACATCATAGTATCCAGCTCTGTCTTGAGTTTCTGTTGTTACATTTCCATCTTTGTCTTTTGCAAATAAGAAAAATTCTGCTTCAGGTCCGATGTTCATTGAAAAACCTAGTTTCTCTGCAGATTCCATAACTCTTTTTAAATTACATCTTGGGCAACCTTCAAATGGTGTTCCATCAGCATTATAAATATCACAAATTAATCTTGCAGCATTAACTCCACCGTGTTCTCTCCAAGGTAATATTTGGAAACTGTTCATATCAGGATAGAAAAACATGTCTGATGTTTCTATACTTCTGAAACCTTTTATAGAAGATCCGTCAAGCATGATTTCATTATTTAGAATTTTGTCTATTTGTTCAGATGGTATAGAAATATTTTTTGCTTGTCCATTTATATCTACGAATTGCAATTTGATGAATTTGATGTTGTATTGTTTAATAAGTTCCTTAATTTCATCTGGAGTAAATTGTTTTCCATCTAATCGTGCATGTGTAAATTTTGTCATACTTAACCTCTTTCTTGGGTATCAAAATCTATTCTGTTTCATAAATACTACTTTATTAGAATAGAAACTTTATTCATAAAGGTCAAGTTTTTTCTTATAAAGATTATATAAAGAACGATTTAAGGGGTTTTATTTTATTTAATTTCTTTTGATTTTTTTTCTAAAGATAAATTTATTTATTGTAATTGTATGAAAAAATTTAACCTAAACTAATATGATTATTAATTTAGGTTAAATTTTATTGAAATATTATTTTTTAAAAAATCTTAACAATTTTATTTTTTTTCAATAATTTTATTATCATCATCTACGATAACAATTGTAGGTTTAAAGTTATTTAATTCTTCTTCTTTAAATTGTCCGTATGTTACAATAATAACTTTGTCTCCAGGTTGAACTTTTCTTGCAGCTGCTCCATTTAAGCAAATTTGACCAGAATCAGCTTTACCTTTTATTACGTATGTTTGAAATCTTTCTCCATTATTAACGTCAAGAATTTCAACTTTTTGCCATTCTCTAATTTTTGCAGCTTTTAATAAAGTTTCATCTATTGTGATAGAGCCTACATAATTAAGATTTGCATCTGTTACTGTTGCTCTATGTATTTTTGAACATAAAAATTCTAATAACATAATATTTACCTCTTAATTTTATTATATAACAAATATATTTTGATATAAGTGTTTGGTTAGAAAATAAAAGTTGATATTTTATGAGGTAATTTTATAATTATTATATTTATATAAGTTTTTGCACAACACAAAAGTCCTCGAACCCTCGAGGACTTTTAAGTTTCCCAAATCTTTCGCCTTTTCCTTACCACTGATTAACTCAACAACGACTCTAATAAGTTTGCATTTTGGAGAGCTCCTGTTGATTCTTTAATTTTTTGTTTGTAAATGTAAGTTCTAAGAGCTTCTCTAATCAACTCACTTCTTGAACGATTTTCGCCATCTGCAACTTGGTCAATTTTGTTCAAAAAATCTTCAGGCATTGAAATTAATACTCTCGCCATATATTCTCCTTTTTACTTATCTGGTCGCTAACTGCTTACATTATTATAAAAAATTTTATATTTAAAAAAGTGCTATATTTTATGTATAAAATATATACTAATTTTTAAAAGTGTTGATTTTACTATGTTTGAGGGGTTTCTTTTTCTTAATATTTGTTAATATATTGCAACCTTATTCAAATATTATTGCAATAGCTATAAAAAGCATGAAATATGTTGTTATATTTCTAACCATGTAAAATCTTAGATAAAAAGATTCATTGTATGTTCCTACTATATTTTTCCAGTTATCCAGTGGGTAATTCCAAAAAGGATTTTTAGGTATTATAGTTGAATTTTTATTATAAATTTTTAGAGATTTATATAGTTCAATAACCATTGGTATAGTTATAAACGTCAATATATACAGATAGTTTTTTGAAGTATATATTGTATAAATTATTAGTAAATAGCTTAAAGTGTAGAAAATAGATATAAAATTTAGTGCGTTTTGTTTTGTTTTTAGTAATAAACACAAAGTTTTTTTATTAGTTTTTTTATCACCATCAAAGTCCATAAGCATGTGGGCATATAATACGGAATTTACAAACATAACGCAAGCTATAGATAATATAAATACTTGAAGTGAAAAATGCTTTGTCATTACATAATATACGCCTTCAAACAGTAATGGTCCGTAGGCAATTATAACAAGTAATTCTCCAAGTCCGTTCATCGAAAATTTTGGATATAATAATGCGACTAAAAGTCCAATTATTGCAAGATAAATAACTGCAGGGCCGGACATAAATAATAATATTAACCCTGTCAAAGCTGCAATTGCTAACATTGTTATTATAGTGTTTCTTAAGTCTTTTGTTGTGGCTTGTCCGCATCTTAGATATTCGCATTTGCAGTCTCTTCCTGCTTTAACAAAGTTTTCATCTTTACTTAAAACTTTATAGTCAACATAGTCATCTATAAGATTTGTTGCAAGGTGAGCCATGCAAATCCCTATTAGTGCTATTATCCCTGCAATAGGGTTTCCGTTATGTTTTAATGAATAAATAAATATGACAAGCCAGCTAAGTATTGTCATTGGTACAGAATATAATCTTGCACAGTTTAGCCAAAATAATATTTTGGAAAATATGTTTTTTAAGTATTTCATATTAGTTTTCAAAGAGATTTTTCAGAGCTACAACAGATTCATAACTTGCGCCGGCTTCTAATATTTCTTCAGCACCAAGCCCAAACATTGTGATAAGATTTCTTGCTTCTTTAGTTTTGTTTAAGTTAAGCAATTTTGCCGTTTCTTTTATTGCATCTGCTCTTGTAATCTTGGTTATTTGGTCATTTATACCTTTTCTAAATATTCTGGTTTTTGACTTTCCCATTTATAACTCCTTACCTAGAGCTAAAAGAGCTGCACCTATCATGCCGGAATAATTACCTGCTGAGGCTTTAAGAACTTTTGTCGGTGTAGTTACTATTTGTTCATTTACTATTTTTTCTATTTTTTCAGTATTAACAAATTCTGCCATTGAGCCTGATAAAACTACACATTCAGGGTCAAATATATTTGCCAGTCCAATAATACCATCAGTAATATCATTTTCCCATTTGTTTAGAACTGCTATCATTTTTTCATTATTAGCGTTTACGCCTTCAATAACATCATAAGTTGTTACATTTTTATTATTTAACATTTCTTCTGCTGTAATTTTTAGCCCTGTACCTGAAGCATATATTTCAAAGCAATCCCAAGAACCACAAGTACATTTTCTTTTTTTATCAGTGTTCATTTTAAAGTGCATTTCTCCAGCTGCACCATTTTGACCTTTTAGAAGTTTATCATTAACAATGATTCCTCCGCCAACACCTGTTCCCAGCGTAATCATAACAGATGTAGAACAACCTTTTGATGAGCCTATTTCATGTTCTGCCCAAGCTGCACAATTGGCATCATTTTCAACAAATACAGGTTTATTTGATAATTCTGTAAAAGGCATATTTGGATAGCCTGCAGCAATATTTCCTGTTGAACCTAAAATTCCTGTGTTTTGATTATTAACGGCTCCACAAGTCGAAAATGCTATAACATCAACATTGTTTTCTTGTTCTTTTATAATGTCAATAAAAACGCGTTTTATCTCTTCAAAAGTTTTCGGAGTAGGTGTTTTTTTTATTTCACTTATGATTTCACCATTTTCATTTATTATTGCACTATAAATTTTAGTGCCTCCAACATCAAGTGCTAAAGCTTTTTTCATATCAATTCCTTTTATTATTTATTGCATTTGTTAAATTCATCTCTGCTTAATTGCTTCATACAATCTCTGTACATAGAATGTAGTTCTCTTCTTGAAATTTTCATATTTAAAATTTCAACTTCTTGATCTGGTACAGGTGTTTTTTTAGGTTTTGCATTTTCAATAATTTTTACAAGATTATTAAATTTATCTAAGGTTGATAAAGGTTTTAATGGAAAAATTTTCATAATACTCCTTGTTATTTTTTTCTGAACACGAATCTTTTTGTAATTAATTGTGGTCTTGTGATTGCAGAGCCAATTACTACACAATGAGCACCTAATTCAAAAGCTTTGTTTACTTGTTCCGGTTCCCAAATTCTACCTTCAAGAACAACCGGTAAGTTTGTTTGTTCTACAAGTTGTTTTAATAATTCAAAATCTGGTTCGTTTGCCGGTGAATTAGCTGATTCTAATGTGTAACCTGCAAGGGTTGTTGATAATATATCAGCACCGGCTTCTTGTGCTTTTATCCCCTCTTCAACAGTAGAAATATCAGCCATAGCAAGTCTTTTATTTATGTGAACATATTTTATTAAATCTGATAATTTTTCGTTTTCAGGTCGTTTTCTTTGTGTACCGTCCATTGCAATTATATCTGCTCCAGCTTCGATTAATTCAAGTACATCTTTGATTGTTGGAGTTATATAAACTATTTCTTTCCAATTTTTTGGTATAATGTTTGGTTTTGTTAGTCCTATCACAGGAACATGAAATAACCTTTTGGCATTTCTAACATCTCTTGCTCCTGCAACTCTTAGTGCGCCTGCTCCACCTGTTACAACAGATTTCATCATTGCTACCATGCATTTTTCTAAGTAAAGAGGTTCAGAAGGCATGGCTTGTACTGATACAACTACGGTTCCCTTAATTTTATTTATAATATTATTCATACATGAATTATATATTAAACAAAACTTTTTGCATTATGGTATAATAAATCTTATAAATGAGGAAATTTTTATGAATAAAGAATTAGTTAAATATCCTTTTTTGACAAAGGAAGTTGAAATATATGAAAGAGAAAATGGTCATAAGATAGTTTTAGCTCATAAAGATGGTGATATGGTGCAAGTTGCTTCATGGGTTAAAACAGGTTCTATAAATGAAAATGATGAAAATAATGGTATATCACACTTTTTAGAGCATTTAATGTTTAAAGGTACCAATACATATAAGGTTGGTGAGTTTGATAGAATGCTAGAATCTAAAGGTGCAATTGTTAATGCTGCAACTTGGAAAGATTATACATTTTATTATGTAACTTTGCCTAGAGGTAAGGATAATAAAGACTTTTATCTTGCAATTGATTTGCATGCTGATATGATGATGGATCCTGTATTCCCGGCAGAAGAATTGGGAGCTCCTTTTGATATCAATGACAATACTGTCTCTGATAAAAGAGAAAGACACGTTGTAATTGAAGAAATTAGAATGCGCAAAGATCAACCTTGGACAAAAGTTTATAATGCTTGTAATCATAATATGTATTCTTCTCACCCTTACAAAAGAGATGTTATAGGTACTCCTGATATAATTTCAAGATTAACAAGGGAAGATATTGATAATTATTATAGAAAATTTTATACTCCAGAAAATGTTACAACTATTATTGTTGGTGATTTTGATCATGATAAAGTTTTAAATATGATTTGTGATAAGTTTAATTTTCCAAATCGTTTGGTTTCAGAGCATAAAATTAATACTATTGATAAGCCTGTTTCTCAAACCAAATATGTTGAAACTTTTGGAAATGTTCAAACTTCATACTTGATGTTTGGTTGGCTTGGTCCTAAAGCTAATGAATTGAAGCAGTCTATTTGTTTGAATTTGATTAGTATAATATTTGGAGATGGCACTAGTTCACGATTACAACAAAATCTAATTGAAAAACTCCCGGAAAAGATCTTTAATTTTGTTGATTCTGAGCATTATCAATTCAAGGACGGAAATAATTTCTTTATACACGCTAATTTTAATTCCGAGTATAAAGATAAAGCTATTGAATTGATAAAGACAGAATTGGCTAATTTATTGAATGTTAAAATTTCTCAAGAAGAATTAAATAAGGCTAAGAAATGTACTAAATCTAGGTTTGCATATTCTGCCGAAACAGTTTCAGAAATTGGTGAAACTATTGGTTATTATATGACAGTATGTGATGATCTAAAATTGATTGAAGAATATTTATCAGATTTAGAAAGTATAACGGTAGAAGATTTGGAAAATACGATTAAGACTTACTTGTCTATAGATAATGCTGTAATTTCAGTGTTATCACCAGCTTCTTAGGAGTAAGTGTTTATATGCCAACGGAATTTGATGAGTCTTTAGAAAATGTTAGAGAGAAATGTTTACATTGTCAAAAGTGTGGACTCTGTAAAACTCGTACTAATATAGTGTTTTCCGGTGGTGTTCCAAATTCAAAATTGATGTTAATAGGTGAGGCTCCCGGGTATTATGAAGATCAAAAGGGTGAACCTTTTGTTGGTAAAGCCGGACAATTGTTAGATAAAATTCTGGCATGTGTTGGTTTTTCCAGACAAAATGATTTATATATATGTAATACTTTAAAGTGCAGACCTCCTGAAAATAGAGATCCTTTGCCGGAAGAAAAAGCTGCTTGTAGAGAATATTTAGATGCTCAAGTTGAAATCTTAAAACCTAGAATAATTTTATTATGCGGACGGGTTGCGGTTAATTCTTTTATCGATACAAAGCTTGGAATAACCAAATTGAGGGGTAAATGGTTTGAGGGACCTTATTATTCTAAAATGATGCCTATTTTTCACCCTTCATATCTATTAAGAAATGATAGCAGGGAAAAAGGTTCTCCAAAATGGTTAATGTGGCAGGATATAAAAGAAGTTCGTAGAGTTTATGATCAAATGGACTAGTTTATATTGTAAAAGTTTGTGAATTTATATCAAATTTTTTTATTTTTGTTTATTATAACTACAAAACTATTTTAGGAGGTATATAATATTATGATACATCCTGTTAACTACTATAATAAGCCATTCTATATCTATAATTCTTATTTTCATTATTCTTTAAAGGCATATGAAACTCGAGAAGAAATGGAAAGTAGGTTAAGAGAAGAACGTGCTCAAATTCAAAATGTTATTGATCAAAATAATAGTAAGCAAAGTGATTGTAATAGTAAAATATCATCTTTGGAAGGTAAAATTAGTGAAGACAAATCTGATATTGATTCAGATAGATCAAGATTGTCATCCAATAGGCAAGAGTATGAAAATAGACGCTCAAGATTGCAAGATGAATTAAATTCGGATGAGCAAAAATTGCAAAGAGACAGGGATCAATTGGATAAAGCTCGCTCTGAGTTATCTGATCTGAAAACTAAGCATGATAGTCTGGAAAGTAAGTTAAATAACGTAAAATAAATAATAATTAAAAGACGTGATTTCAATTTAGAAATCACGTCTTTTATAATTATGATGATTTTATTATTATTTCATCAATTCTCCAACAGCTTTGTATACAGCCATACGTTTTGCTGCATCTTCTTCTGCTTGAGCATATAATTCATCAGCGTGTTCAGGGTTAGTCTTCATAAGAGATTTATAACGACCTTCTGATTTGATGAAGTCCTGATAGCTGCCTTTTGGATCTTTAGCATCCCAAGTAAATGGAGCTTCAGGGTTAGCAGGATTGTATCTGTATAATGGGAAGTATCCTGCTTCAACTGCACGTTTTTGTTCTGTTTGAGTTTTACTCATATCGATACCGTGAGCGATACATGGTGCGTATGCAAATATGATTGATGGTCCATCGTATGCTTCAGCTTCCTGGAATGCTTTTAGAGTTTGAGCTCTGTCAGCACCTAAAGCAACTGATGCTACGTAAACATAACCATAAGACATACTCATTAAGCCCATGTTCTTTTTGTAAGTTTTCTTACCACCTGTAGCAAACTTAGCAACTGCACCTGTTGGTGTAGATTTAGAAGCTTGACCACCAGTGTTAGAGTAAACTTCGGTATCAAGAACAAGAATGTTAACGTTTTGATTTTGTGCCAATACGTGGTCAATACCGCCGTATCCGATATCGTTAGCCCATCCGTCACCACCGATAATCCAGATTGATTTATCTGTGAAGTAATCTTGAAGTTCTCTAACTTTTGCTAAATCTGGACATTCAACGTCAGCATATTTAGCTAGAACTTCTTTTGCTTTATTTTGAGCTGCAACTGCTTCTTCAGTTTTTGAATTTTCCCAATGAGACATTGCTCCTTCTAAAGCTTCTTTTAAGTCAGCAGGAGTTTTTTCATTTTCTAATACTTTTCCAACATAAGTTTTCAAAGTGTCTCTGTTTTGGTCAACTGCCAATCTCATACCATAACCAAATTCAGCGTTGTCTTCAAATAATGAGTTAGCCCAAGCTGGACCTCTGCCTTCTTTAGTTGTTGTATAAGGTATTGTTGGGAATGTTCCTGAATAAATTGAAGAACATCCTGTTGCGTTTGCAACAATCATATTTTCTCCAAATAATTGAGAAACTAATTTTACATATGGAGTTTCACCACAACCAGCACAAGCGCCTGAGAATTCAAATAATGGTTTTCTCAACATTGCACCTTTGATTGTTTTTGTTGTGTTTTTACCCATTACGTTGTCTGGTAATGCATCGAAGAATTCTTCATTAACCATTTCTCCTGCTTTTTCTTCTTCTTCAATAGAAGACCAAGTAAGAGCTGCTTTTTCAGGATTCTTAGACATTGGACATTGATCGATACAAACACCGCAACCTGTACAATCTTTGCAATATACTTGTAATTTGAATTTTTCACCATGATCGTTTGGTTTTGCATCAACTGTTTTGAATGATTCTGGTGCATCTTTCAAGTCTTCTTGTTCTGCTAATTTTGTTCTAATTGCAGCGTGAGGACAAGCTGAAGCACAGATTCCACATTGAATACAATTTTCTGGATTCCAGTGAGGAACTCTTGGAGCAATTCCACGTTTTTCTAAACAAGCTGTTCCTGTAGGAATAACACCATCTACGCTCATTGCTGAAACAGGGATATCATCACCTTTTTGTCTCATTGATGGTTCAATGATTTTCTTAGCAAATTCTGATGCGTTATCAGGAATTAATTTAACGTCTTCAGCACAAGCTACGCCGTCTAATGAAGCTGGAACTACAACTTCTTGACAAGCATCTACTGCAGCGTCAATTAATGCTAAGTTCATATTAACAACGTCGTCACCTTTTTTCTTAAAGGTTTTCTTAGTCATTTCTCTCATTCCTTCTAATGCTTGGTCAAATGGAATGATTCCTGAAACTTTGAAGTATGCAACCATCATTACTGTGTTTGCACCTTTACCACGAAGTCCAGGTTGTTGTTCGATAAGAGCTTCTGCATCTACGTTATAGAATTTGATTTTCTTATCGATAATAGTTTTTTGCATATCTCTAGTTAAGTGAGAGAATGCTTCTTCTTTTGACCATGGGCTGTTTAGTAAGAATGTACCGCCTTCTTTGATACCTTTTAATAAGTCGTATCTGCCGATGTATGCATGAGCTGAGCAAGATACGAAATCTGGTGCTGTAATTAAGTATGTTGATTTGATTTGTTTGTCACCAAATCTTAAGTGAGATACTGTAACACCAAATGATTTTTTAGAGTCATAAGCAAAGTATGCTTGAGCATCTTTGTTTGTGTATTGACCGATAATTTTGATTGAGTTTTTGTTAGCACCAACTGTACCATCTGAACCCAATCCCCAGAACATACAATTTGTTGTTCCTTCTGGTTCTGTAACGATGTGTTCTGTAACTTTTAATGATTTATGAGTTACATCATCTTCAATACCTACTGTGAAACCGTGGAATCCATTGTTTTCAGCATGTTTGTAGATAGCTAGAACCATTGATGGTGTGAATTCTTTTGATGATAAACCATAACGACCACCGATAATTCTGATATCTTTACCTTCTAAAGCTGCAACAACATCTAAGTATAAAGGTTCACCAATAGAACCAGGTTCTTTTGTTCTGTCTAATACAGTAACTCTTTTTACTGTTGATGGTAATGCTTCGATAAAGCGTTTTACATCAAATGGTCTGTATAATCTAACTTTTACTAAACCATATTTAGTACCACGTTTTTCATTTAAGTATTCGATTGTTTCTTCAATAGTTTCACAACCAGAACCCATAGCCACAATTACGTCAGTTGCATCTGGAGCACCAACATAATCGAATGGATGATATTGTCTGCCAGTAAGTTTAGCAACTTTATCCATATATTCTTGAACGATGTCAGGAACAGCATCATAGTATTTGTTAACTGTTTCACGACCTTGGAAGTAAACGTCAGTGTTTTGTGCACCAACTTTACAAATTGGAGCTTCAGGTCTCATTGCTCTGTTTCTGAATTCTTCGATATATTTAGGTTCAACTAATTTAGCAATATCTTCATATGAAATTTCTTCGATTTTGTGAACTTCGTGGGATGTTCTGAAACCATCAAAGAATTGTAAGAATGGAACTTTTGCTTTGTAAGTTGATAAGTGTGCAACTAAAGCTAAATCCATTTCTTCTTGTACAGAGTTAGCTGCTAACATAGCAAAACCAGTGTTACGGCAGCCCATAACGTCTGTATGGTCACCAAAGATTGCTAATGATTGAGCTGCTAATGCACGAGCTGCTACGTGGAATACTGTAGGTAACATTTCACCAGCAATTTTATGCATAACCGGAATCATTAGTAATAAACCTTGAGAAGCTGTATAAGTAGAAGTTAATGAACCTGCAGCCAAAGCTCCGTGTACAGCACCTGCTGCACCTGCTTCAGATTGCATTTCGGCAACTCTTACTTCTTTGCCCCAAATGTTCTTTTTGTGTTGTGATGCCCATTCATCAATCCATTCACCCATTGTTGATGAAGGAGTGATTGGGTAGATAGCTGAAACTTCGCTCATTGCATACGCAACGTGAGCGGCAGCGTAATTGCCATCAACTGTAATTGTTTTTCCTGGCATAATTAATAAACCCTCCTTATTTATATGCGCTATTTCTTAATGTAACTGTACCCCTACATGATAATACAAACATATATTTTGACAAAATCTTACGGTTGTAAATTTATGTTAAGTTTAATTTATTTATAAAAATTTTACTGTAAAATTTTTTTTTCTTTTGCTTTAATTTAAGTGAACGATTATATATTTTATGAAAGGCTTTTTATGATTATTAATTCAATTACCCCATTTAGTTTAAATTCTAAAAATAAAAATGTTCAATCTGCAAATAATCGTAATCGATATATTGCACCTCAGCTTGCTACATTGCAAAAAGATACAGTGTCATTTACCGCAAAACCTAGTTTGATGAAGGTAGCAGATTTTATAGAAGCTAAATTCGATGCAGATTCAGGTAGAATGAACAGAATTGCAACAACTTATTTAGACGTTTTAGAATCTGTTGCGTTTAAGCTTAAGGATATGGGATTTTCTTTTGACAGAGCATATTGTGAGCAAAATCCTGTAAAATCTGCAAAATCTTATACAAGTAAAATTGTAAGATCCGGAAATTTTAAAGTTCCAGATGCTATTCGTGCAACATTATATTGTCGTGATCCATATGATTTATCTTTGTTAAATGATGTGTTATTGCCTGAAATGAAGAAAAGAGGATATGTTTTAGCTCAGACAGAAATGACAATTAAAGATTTGATGAAAAGAGGTTATGTTCCTACTGCGGCAGAAATGAAAGATTTGTCTAAGGAAAAATTAGTTCCGGATTTGGATATACGATTAGATGATGTTTCTGATCAAGTAACAAAACTTGCACCTAATTTAAGATACAGTATCAGTCATCCGCAAAAGTCAGGTTATGAAGATATACAAATGCGTTTTGTAAGAGATTTTGATAACAAGAGTAATCCTGTACAACATGAATTAATTATATTGTTTGGACCTAATACTTCTAAAGCTAAGCATGAGGAATCTAAATATGTTTATACGCCACTTAGAGAATTAGATGAACTTCATGTTAATTTGTCTGATAAAACTATAGGTTCTCATTCTTATAGAGCAGGCAGATATATTGACTTAATTAAGCAGATGTTTAGAGGCAAAATTTCTGAAAAATTATTCTTAAATGCTAAGAATAAAGATAAATATGAAATTCCTGATGAAATTCCTATTTCATTTAATCAAGATGATATATCATTGTTTGAAAATTATTTTTCAGGTCTATTAGATAGAGTATCTTCTATTTATAAAGAAACCAGATCAGCAGCTGATGTTACTGATAGTGTTAAAAAACAATTAACTAAAGACCTACGTCAGGATAAAGCTAAAATCAGAGCAATTCATGATAAATTAAAAGAAACTATTGATTATTACAATTATCTAAATGATTTAAAGAAAGATTAGTTTTTTTTAATAATAGCTACATTTTCAACATGGAATGTATGACAGAACATATCAAAAGGTTGTATAGATTTAACTATACAGCCTTTTTGTATTAAATATTTTAAGTCTCTTGCTAGAGTTGCAGGATTACAACTTACATAGATTATAGAATCTTTTGATAATCTATAGGCTTCATCAAGACTTTCTTTTGTACAACCTTTTCTTGGCGGGTCAAGTATTACTGTATCAAATTTTCTGGTTTCTGTTTGGAAATATTTAGCTGCATCCATATTATTAATTTCTAAATTATTAATATTGTTCATTTTTGCAACTTCATTAGCCAGAATGCATGAATCTTTGTTTTCTTCAACACTAACTACTTTTTGGCAAATATCAGATATAACTATGCCAAAAGATGTTATTCCTGCATAAGCATCTAAAACAATAGGATTATTATAACTTGCTGAGATATAGTCTTTTACGTATCTAAATATATTTTCTGCACTTTGCGGATTTATTTGAAAAAATGTATTTGCACCTATCTTAAATGTTTTATCAAGTATTTTTTCTTCAATATAATCTTTTCCGCATAGACATTCGGTTTTATTCCCCAGTATAACGTTAGTCTTTTTAGAATTGAAATTTACGCAAACGCCTGAAACTGCATCAAACTTATTATATATATGTTGTGCAAATTCTTTTAATTTACCAAATGTTTTTGTCGCGTTAACAACAAGTACAACCAAATTTTCTTTAGTGTGACATGAACTTCTTATAACAACATGACGAAGTTCTCCTGTGTGATTTTTTTCTAAAAAACCTTTAATTCCAAAATTTTGTGCTTCATCTTTTATGTATTCAATTATTTTGTCACAGATTTCGGGTTGTATTGGACAGTATTTGATGTTAACAATTTCGTGAGTTTTTGGTTTGTAGTATCCTGCTAACATTCTATTAGAATTTTTAGTTCTGGATATTGGATATTGTATTTTGTGTCTATAATTTTTGATTTGCGGGCTTGGAATTGTTTTTGGAATATCTATATTGATATTCCCAATGGTTTTCATTGTATCAGATACTATCTGCTGTTTTAGTTCAAGTTGGTAATCGTAATCTATAAATTGTAGCTGGCATGCTCCGCAGACTTTTTGTAGCGGACAAAATGCTTTTGTTCTGTGTTTTGAGGGAGTTATTATTTCACTGATCGTACCTGTTGCATAATTTTTATTTACTTTTGTTAGTTTTACTTTTACAACATCTCCCGGGCATGAATTTTCTACGAAAATTACAAAACCATCTTTCTTGGCAATACCTAATCCTAAGTTTGAAAAATTTTCTATATTTAATATTAATTCATCGTCGCATTTCATATGAAAATAATATCATAAATTTATCGTTAATTTATCTTTATAATTTAACATGTCGAGAAAATTATGTTATTATAATTTAAGTATAAATTAGGGAGAGTGTTTCATGAAAAAGATTCTAATATCATTGTTATTGTTAGTCCCTTTAGTTTCAGGGTGTGCTAATGTTGATACCAGAATTAATATAAATGATGATTATTCTGCTTCTGTTGTTACTTCTCTTACTTATCAAGGAGATTTGTCAAATTCAACAGATGCTTTGGCAAGTTCTATATCATCTAATTATAAGACTTTTATAGATTCTATGTATCAGGTAGAAAATGCATATGGAGCTAAGTTATCAACTATTACTGCAGAAAAATCTGTTGATAATTTAAGAAAAAAAGATTTAGATTTATCATCTCTTGGATTTTCTTCAAACTTACCTAGTAAAAAGTTTATAGAAGTAAAAAAGAATTTTATAATTACTTCTTATAATATTGATTGTACTTATGATTTGCCTGCTCAAATTAAAAAATTTGAAGCTATAAAGAAAACTTCGGAACAAGTAGCGCAAACTCAATCTACTGAAGATAATTCATCTTTGAGTCCGGAATATTATCATGAGTATGGAGATCAAAGTGAGTTAGAGCCAGCTCAAAATAGTGAATTTGATATGGCTGCTAACATGGATGAATCTGCTAAACAATTAAGTCAGGACGACGCTGAAGAAGCTGCTTCGCAAGAAGAACAAGCTAATAAAGAAGATAAGTTTACTACAACATTTAGTATAAAAGTTCCTTCTTTTGCTTCATTTAACAATGCAGATTCTATTTCAGGTAATGTATATACTTGGAATCTTAAAGAAGATGAACCTACTAATATAAAACTTCAATATGTACAATATAGCGCTTTTGCTATTTGGTTTGTTATCATTGTTATGATATTGTTGTTGGTTTTATTTGTGGGAAGAATTAAGAATAGAGATTCTCAAAAACGAATTGATAATATAGATAATATTGTATAAGTGAAAAAAGAGTTATCGGTTAAGATAACTCTTTTTTTTATTGTTTATTTTATTTTATTTTATTTTGAAACTTCGCAGCGTGTTGCTTTTGTCCAACCTAGTCTGGTTCCGGCTTGACATTTTCTATATTCCATATTTTTGTTTTTTAAAGCCCAAGCTGTACAACCTAGCCCATTTGTTTTCTTTGCTCTAGGTGTTTCTCTTAAGCAGTTATAATTGAATGAAAAATCATCACCATAAAATCCCATTGGTAAGATGTTATTATTTGAAAGGTAAAATCCAAATACATCAACTCCAAGCATATTTGGTATTGATTGTCCATTTACGTCAACATATATTACACCGCACAATGGTCTTTGTAATATATCAGTAGAAGGTAAAAGTCCATTACAACGAGTTGTACCGGTTTTTAGTACTAATGAACTACCGTCAATTAATGTTACATAAGTTGAAGAATACTGAGGATTAGCTTCTTCATATAAACTTTGAGTGGTATTTGGTTGATTTTGAGGTTGGTTGTCTAAATTGTTATCAGTATTTTGAATTTCTGATTGATTATCTTGTCCCCAACCGTTTGCATCCTGATTATATACTGGAGTGTTATTATCTTGTTCTAGAAATTTTGTTATAGGATCCATATCATCAGTTATAACATTTGTTTTAACTCCATTTAATGTTTTATATTCTTTTGAAGAAAAGCAACCTTTTGCGCTATCACCACAAAATGACATAACTTGTAAGTTGTTCGCAATTTCTTTCATTATTGCATCAGATTTATTGCTGCTTGATTTAACGCTTGGCCAATCCATTGGTGGTAGATTATTATATTTCTGAGCTGTCATATTGAACGCATCTTGGATTCTTGATTGTGTTTTTTGTGCAGATTCTATAAGTTTGGTTGAGCCTTGTTTTTGAACAACTGTAGGAAGCATTAATGTAAATAAAAAACCTATTAGGGCCATTACAATTAATACTTCAGCTAAAGTAAAAGCTTTCTTTTTCATATTACCTCATATTTTTATTCGTACTTAATTATTTTATCACTTTTTTTTATATTTTTCATCATTTTATTGTACTTGTTAATAAATATTATCTCGTCTAAAAATATGGTTTTATTTAGTGTATAAATTGTTATTATTGCTAAAATAGGAGGTGTCATGAAGATTAGTAAGATTCTTTTAGGTTCAGTAGTATTATTGTGTTTAAGTTTAGGTGTTAGTGCCTATGCTAATTGTCCATCTACAGCAGAATTTCAACAAAAAAACAATTATTTTCAAACTCAATCTATATCTATAATCAGTGGTAGTTTGAAAGATGACCCGGACGCAATGCTTAAAGCTGCTCAAGATTTATCAAATGAGCAAGATAACTATAATAATAGTCTGGCTCCCGGGTGTGTTGCGTATTTTAATTCTACTCAAAATCCTGATTGTCAAAGGCTAAGTGTCTTAGTTACAGGATATTTAATTATGGATAAAGAAAAGCAAACTCCAGCTTTTAAAAGCCAAGTAATTAATGCATTAAATAAAGCTGCAACATACTGTCCATACCAAGTACAAGCTGTAAAACCAATGATAAAATAGGTATTAAATAAATATATAAAATAAAAGAGCCAATTTAACTGGCTCTTTTATGGTGGGTGTTGAGGGACTTGAACCCCCGACCCTCTCCTTGTAAGGGAGACGCTCTACCAACTGAGCTAAACACCCAAGTTTTATTTAATTATCATACGGGGTAACTCTTTATTAGCTTTGGAATTCCCTCCGCAAGATTTATGTTATCAAGAACATATTTTAATGTCAAGGATTTTGTTGAAACTTTTTTTATTAATTTTCGTCTTACCCGATAGTAGGATTTATTCTTATAGGTTGGAGGTTACAAAGTGAGTTTAATTTTAGAAAGTTTAGCAGGATATAAATTGAATTCCTCATTAATTAATGACGAAGATAATGATATAAAAACCTTTAATGCAATATTTCATGATGATGATATTTTGCAGACATATTTGAAAGAAATTGGGAAATATAAGTTATTAAAAACAAATGAAGAAAAAGATTTAGGAAAGTTGATAAAAGATAAAAAGTGTAAAATTGCTAAGCGCAAGTTAATACAAGCAAATTTGCGTTTAGTAGTTAGCATTGCTAAAAAATACGTAGGTCAAGGTGTACTATTTATGGATTTAGTACAGGAAGGTTCTATTGGGTTGATAAAAGCTGCAGAAAAATTCGATTATTCAAAGAATTTCAAATTTTCAACATATGCAACATGGTGGATAAAGCAGTCAATAATTAGAGCCATTGCTAATAATTCAAAATCTATTAGGATTCCTGTACATATGGCTGATAAAATTCGCAAGTATAAGAAAAAATATACGGAATTGTTTAATTCGTTGGGTAGAGAACCAAATGATAATGAACTTGCGCAAGGGTTGGATATTAGTATAAACAAGCTAAGACGAATAAAACAATCGATTATGCTGGAACCTGTAAGTTTAGAAACTTCTGTTACTGAAGATTTATGTTTAGGGGATTATATTGAAGATAAATCATGTAATTTACCTGAAGAGCAGTCAAAACAAAAGTTTTTAAAAGAGGGTATTCCACAATTGCTGGATACTCTTACAGATAGAGAAAAGAAAGTTATTGTTTCAAGATTTGGTATAGATTCTACAACTCCTAAAACTCTTGCACAATTAGGCTCGATGTTAGGATATTCCAAAGAACGAATCAGACAGATTGAGGAAGGGGCTATAACAAAGTTGAGGAATTCAGATAAAGTTAAACATTTTAAGGATTACATAATTAATTAAATTTATTCATCATCTTTCATTGCTGATATTGAGATATTCTTGGTATCAGTTTTTATTTTATGAAAGCAGTGATTTTGCAAACTCTATAGATTGCTCGTTTATTGTTCCTCCTGCGAGTTCTGCAATTGCCTTAATTTTATTATCACCTGTTAGAACATAGACTTCTACTTTGGTTTGATCTTGTTGAGATTTTCTAACGTAGAAATGTTTGTCAGATTTTGATGCTATTATTGCTTGGTGGGTAATAACAATTATTTGGTGTGATTTACTTAATTCTACCATTTCATCAGCAACACTTTGGGTTGCTTTGCCAGAAATTCCGGTGTCTATTTCGTCAAATATAACTGTATCAATATTGTCATTTTGAGCAAAAATAGCTTTTATAGCAAGCATTACTCTTGAAATTTCACCGCCTGATGCAACTTTTGCAAGAGGTTTTAGGTCTTCAGAAACATTTGTAGATATCATAAATTCTACACTGTCAAACCCGTTGTTTGATAATTCTTTTTGCGTAATTTGTATTTGAAATCTTGCTTTTGGAAGTTCTAAGACTGCTAATTTGTCTTGTATTAAAACTGATAATACTTGTGCATAATTCTTTCTATGTTCACTTATTTGTTGAGCAAGTTGTTCAAGTTCTGTTTTTTGAATGTTTATTTCTTTTTCCAGATTTTCTATATTTTGTGTAGAGTATTCAATTTGTGAAAGTTCATTTGAAAATTCGTTATAGTTTTTTATAACATCTTCTAATGTTCCACCATATTTTCTTTTTAATTTATCTAATAAGAATAGTCTTTCTTGAATATCATTAAGTCTTTGAGTGTCATTGTCTAAGTTCTGGCTGTAATCTCTTAATTCTGATGAGATATCTTTCAAGTTTTCAATAACATCAAGGTATTTGCTATTTATATCTTCCAGTGAAGAATCATAATTGCTGGCTTTTGATAAATCAATTTTTATTTTGGTCATAGCTTCTAATATAGAGCCATCATCACCATTGATTGTCCAGTAAGCATTTCCTGTAAGTTCTTTTAATTTTTCCGCATTTTCAAGAATTTCTAATTCTTTAGATAATTCATCATCTTCTGTTTCTGATTTTATATTGGCTTCTTCTATTTCATTTATTTGAAATTTTAGAAAATCAATTTGAGATTCTGTTGCGTTAGCAGAATTTTTTGCTTCTTGAAGCTGTAGTTTTAAATTTTCATATAATTTGAATTTGTCTTTATAAGTATCAAGAATTTCCCCATATACATCTTTAGCATATGAATCAAGAAGATTTATATGATATTGCGGTTGTAAAAATGTATATGTTTGATGCTGTGAATGTATATCGACAAACAAGGCCCTTAAGTTTTTTAGTAATTCTTGGTTAACTAAGGTTCCATTTATTCTTGATCTGACTGAACTTTGTGTGATTTCTTTTGTGATTATTATTTCAGAACCAAGATTATCAATGCCATTTTCTTCAAACAATTGTGACAAGTCGTGTTTTGTGTTTTCTAATGTGATTTCTATTGAGGCTTTATCACAACCTGTTTTTATGACATCTTTTGAAACTCTTGCTGAAAATACTAAATCTATTGCATTTAAGATAATACTTTTCCCTGCGCCGGTTTCACCGGTAATTATATTTAATCCGTTATCGAAATTTGCGCATAGCTCATCTATCAATATGTAATTTTTTAGCTTCAGTTGTTTTATCATAATTCAATCAGATTAATAATATCTATACAGCAGCTCCGCAGCATTTTTTGTATTTTTTACCGCTACCGCAAGGGCATGGATCATTTCTACCTATTTTTTGAGTTGTATCTATTTGAGGTTTATTTTCGTTATCTTCAATGATTCCTAGAGTATTTGAAAAGGCATTTGATCTATATAGAACAGTTGTTGAAGATATGATTTTATTATCAAGATATCTGCGTTTATATTTTTTTAGTAGTTCTTCAAGAGTATAGTTCTTTGCAAGTACTGCGTTAACTATTTCCATGAAGTTTTTATGTTTGTCAGCTACCATTCTAATTAGGTTTGCTGAATATTTGTCATTTTCAAGGAAGTATTTTATACATAAGTCATAATTAACTATTTTTGTATAATCTTTTACTTCAAAAATCTTATTAAATGTGCCATAGAAAGGTATAGCATATAAACCTAGTTCTTCATCGTAAATAATCCCTACATCATATGTTTCTTTGTGAGAAGAAAATCCGCCAAGTGAGTTTTCTAAGAAATTATCATATGAATTGTTAAATTCACTTACATTGAAGAATTTGTATTCTTCAGGTTCTACTATTAATTCTGCATAATCGCTTTTTGTACCTTCTTCAGCATAATCGTTAAAGATACCTATTAAATCATCAGCGTGTTTATTAGTTGTGATGATTTCTGTTTTTCCATTGAAAAATTCAATGAACTTTTTATAAATGTCAGCAACATCATCTTCTATTTCTTTTTGCTTTTCAGGGTTATCAAGATAAACTAATTCAGGATTTTGAATAATTTTAGCAACTGCAAATCTATAAGCGTCATCTTTTCTTGTTGATGGAAGAACACCTGAAATTTCTAAAAGATAGTAATCACCATTGATGTTTACAATTCTTGCAATAATATAATCGCCTGAACCAAGCCCTCTAAATGCAGTCATCTTCATTAAAGATGTAATCATATATTTGCGCTCATTTACTATATTTAATAGTTCAAAGCCTGTTTTTGTTACTTTTTTAATTTCAAATACTGAAGAAATTGAATCATCAATAGCCTTTACTATTTTCTTTGTTTCTGCATCTAGCCCTTTAGTGTTTTCCAAATATAATTGAGGGATACTTTTTAGGTCTTCTCCAAGGTTACGCTCTAATATGTAGCTAAAACATGCAGTTTGTAACGGAATACCATTTTTTGCTGTAGCACCTATTGTTTTTAAATATTCGTTAAAGTCAGTTTTAATATCTTCGTGGTTTTGTATAAATTCTGCAATGTTTTTAATTACGCCATTAATGCTATCCATGCGTTCTTGAATATTCATAATTTCTCCCTTTATAGTCTGTAATATAATATCTAGAATATAATATTTTAAATTTAAACTCAATATATTAAGATTTTATTGTATAAAATACAGAAAAATCAATTAGTCAGTAAGTTTAAAATCACCATTCTTTTTGATATGTTCAACTAAACCGCCATCTTTTAATAGTTTAATCATTACCGGTGGAAGTGGCTCTATTTGTATAATAGTACCATTTGTATGGTTTGTGATTATTCCTTTTTCTATATCAAGTTCTAATTCATCTCCATCATCGATAGAATCTGTGTCACATTCAATTGCCAAAAGACCTATATTTATTGCATTTCTATAAAAAATTCTGGCAAATGATTTTGCAAGTACAGCTCCAACTCCTGCAATTTTCATAATAAGTGGAGCATGTTCTCTAGATGAGCCTAGCCCAAAATTGCTACCAGCTACAACAAAATCACCTTTTTTCATTCTTGATGCAAATGTTTCATCTGCATCTTCAAGTACATGTTTTGCAAATTCAGGTAGATTTGAACGTAGGTGGTATAATCTACCTGGTGCTATGTGGTCTGTAGATATGTTGTCTCCGAATTTAAATGCTTTTCCTCTCATCTATCTCTCCTTTTTTTTCTTTATACTACCGCAAAAACAAAAAGTATGCTATAATAAAGTAAAGGTGATTTGTTATGTATTTTAATAGAAAATGTAAAATAACTTTTGTTTGCCACGGTGCAACTATATATTCAGAAGAGGGCAGATTTTCAGATGCTGAAAATTATCCTCCATTATCGGAGTTAGGTGTTGAAGAAATGAGAGCTCTTTCTGACTTTTTGAAGGCTAGAGCTGTTAAAAATGATGTAATTTATACATCTCCTTCAGTTAGAACTGTTCAGTCAGCAATGATGATTGCTAAAATCTTTAAAAAAGATTACGTCATTGTTGATGATTTAAAAACAAGATTTTGCGGCAAGTGGAACGGTTTAACATATGAACAGATCGAAGAACAATATCCTGGAGGTTTTGATAGGATATTAACGCACCCAGGTGAGAGAACTATGGCAGATGCAGAAAGTTCTATTGAATTTATTTCGCGTATAAAGGTTGTTATAGATAGATTGGTAGCTCAAAATATTGGTAATAGGATTATTATTGTTACTCACCCTGAGGTAATTCAGGCTGCTATCTGTGCAGCTTTGGATATTCCGGCTGATAAATTGCCAAAAATATTTATTAGAACTGGTAGTGCTACTCAAATTAGTTATTATGAAAAATGGGCAAGTTTAGTTTATTCTGACTGTGTGCCTATTTAGGTTCTAATTTTCAAGTAGTTTTGTATGTTCGCTTACTAAGAATTCTTTACCAGGTTTTATGTCTATAAAATCCCAAGGAAGCTTTTTATCTAAGCTATAGTTTTCTATTGCGTAGTAGTCTGTATTTATTTTCAAATCTTTGGCTACTTTTTTAAATGCTCCAAGTTTACCACCATTTTTATAAACACCAATCAGGTAATCTGTTAATTTTTCATCTCCTCTTGAAAGGACTGCTTGGTAATAATCCCATTTTGGGCTGGATACGTGAACTTGTATGCCTAGTTTATGAAGTTCTTTTTTTAAGAAATTTGCCTTTGTTGTTAGAGTTTTTTCATCTTCTCTTCCTATCCATTGAAATGGAGTGTTTGCTTTTGGAACAAATGTTGAAAACCCAAATGATATATCAAAACCTTTGTATTTTTCTTTGATTCTTTTGGAAAGGTTTATTATTTCTTGTATATCATCTTGAGTTTCTGTAGGTAGTCCTATCATTCCGTAAAATTTGATACCCTTTAGACCACAACTTTGTGCGACTTCGATTGCTTTGTATATTTGTTCTTCTTTTAGGTTTTTATTTATAACTTTTCGTAATCGCTCACTTCCGGCTTCAATTGCCAATGTTAGGTTCTTTTGTCCTGCTTTTACCAATGTGTTAACGATTTTAGGGGTAAAAGAATCTACTCTTAGTGATGAAACGCTCATTTCTATTTCGTTTCCATTATCAATTTTGTTTTCTATATATTTACAGACTTCCTTAAATCTGGGATGAGCTGTAATTTGTGCACCTAAAAGCGCAATTTTATTTGTAAATTTTAGCCCTAAATTGATTGTATCAATTATTTCTTCATATTCTACAAATCTAATAGGTAAGTTTAGGTATGATGCAAGACAAAATCCACATCTGTTTGCACAACCTCTTTCGACTTCAAGAATAAATGTATTAGGAAAGAATGCTCTTTCACTTAATATTGGTGTATATATACATTCAGATAGTTTCTTTGTAACTTTTTTTACTGATTTTTGAGTTTTTGTTGGAACATATATACCTTCAATTCTACTTAAGATTTCTAAAATTTCAGATTTCGTTTTTCCTTTATTTTCTCTACAGACTCTCGTAACTTCAAGGTTTAAATCTTCTCCATCGCCTATAATCATAAAATCGAATATGTTTTTATATGGCTCAGGGTTCGCACTAATTACAGGACCTCCAGCAAATATTAAAGGATTTTCTTCCGTACGATCTTGAGCTTTTAAGTTATACTTATTCCATTCAAGAAACTTAAAGATTTCAAGAAAATCGGTGTCAAAAGTAAAAGAAATACCTATAAGATCTATTTTATCCCTCATAATTCTTGTGGTTTTTGTGTCGGAGTATATCCTTTCAATGTCAATTCCCTCAGTAAGGTCAATTGCTCTATACAGCCATAAATAACCTAATGAGGACATTGCAAATGACTCTGGTCCCGGGAAGAAAAACCACATATTAAAATCTGAGTTTTTGTTTAATATTTTTGAGTATAAATATGTTTCTTTATTAAGCTTGTTCAATTACTAAACCTGTATCTTTTTCATTGATTGGTGTTAAATATAATTCATCTATAAGTACACAAATAGTTGCAGCTATTGCAGGTGAGAGAATAACACCCCATACACCTAAAAATTCTTCAGCTACAAACAATGCAACCATAATAGTTATTGGGTGAAGTTTCATAAATTTTCCAAATAAGAATGGTCTTATCATATAGTTAGAAATTTGTTGAACTGCTATAAATAATACAACTGCAAGTATTATTTTTACCCAACCTAGAGGGAATGCTATTGCAATAATAACTGCTAATGCTATTGTTGGTCCAAGTACCGGTATAATATCGCAGATACCGGCAATTAATCCAAGTAAAATAGGATATTCTATTCCCAGTATAGCAACTTCAATTGTTACCATTATACCTACTGTAATCATTGAAAGAACTTGAGCTCTTACATAATTACCAACTCTTGATGTAATGTTATATAAAATATAACTTGCTTTTTCCTTTATTTCAGGTGGGAAAAATTCAATAAACTTGTCTTTTAGGTATTGTTTATCAACAAGTATATAATATATAAACATTGTTAAAGCTAATATTAAAAATAACATTTGAGCTGCTGCCATTGTAATGTTTAAGGATTGATTAAATACGTTTTGAGCTATATGCGTTGAAGCATTCATAATGTTATCCATAGGTATTAAGTCTGCAATTGTGTGTCCGTATAGTTTTGAATGAATAACAAAATTATATAAATTCATTGCTTTTTGAGGCATTATTGATATAAATAATTCAATTTCTTTGTAGCACATTATAACTATAGGTAGTATAAGTGCAAATAAAGCAACAATAGATGTTAAAACAATAATAGATGATGATAATGATCTGTTTTTAACTTTTGCATCAATCATATTTACAAATGGGTTTAGCGCCGCAGCTAAAACAAATGATGCAAATAACAGCATAAGCAAACCGATTAATTTTGGAACAAAGAATAATATAGATATTATTAATATGGCAAAAATTATATTCTTTGGATTAAATAGTCTTTTTAACATAATTGAGTGCTCCCCTTTCTAAAAATTACAAAAATAATACAAGAAATCGAAAAATTTTTCAACTCGTAATTAAACCTATATATATTGATAAATATGGATTTATATAAAAAGTATATACTTTGATATTTAAGTTTATTGTAACAATTCTTAACATGTTTTTTATAAAAACGCAATTCTCAATTATACAAATACTTTATATTAATACGAGGACACTAACACAAGGATACTAGAACAATGGGTTTCTTATTAGGCGCATTTGGAAAATTAGCTGCGGGCAGGAGAGTTCGAGATCTCCAAGCCAGAATGATGCGTGTCCAATCTAAATTGAGACGTACGACGCGTCAGATTGAAACTATGTCCAAAATGATTGAAACTCAAAAGAAAGCAGCCTTGAATAATTTGACTTTAACCTCTCAATGGGGTGGCTTTATGGGTCAACAAACTCTACAAGCTGGTGCTATGAATGCGTTAGGTCAAGATTTGTTCTTTAAATTGTCTAATGGTGGCTTCAACGCTGCTCAAAATCTTCAATTAACTCCAGATCAACAAAATGCTTGGTTGAATTACCAAAATGGTATGACTCAAATGAAAGCTGGTAATGAAATCAATGTTGCACAAATGAAGCAACAAATTGAAGAACAATATGAAAATATGAATGAAATGATGCTTGAACCATTAAAAATGGAAGAAGATTCACTTCAAACAGAAAAAGACTCTTTGGAATCTCAAATTCAAATTGCTCAAGAAGATTACAAAGCTTGCAAGCAAATGGAACAAGCAGATGCCAAGAACTTGGCTCCAGCATACACAGGTTCAGGAGGCTAATAAACAATTCGAAATATATAAGCTCCCGATTTTATCGGGAGCTTTTTATTTTGGGAAATAATTTTGTAAACTGATTTACAAAATTTGATTTATAGGATAAAATGAAGACATGGAAAATACGAGTTTAAATGAGAAGATTAACGAATTAGTCGTTAAAATGGCTAAAGAGCCTAATAATATAGAAAATTATCATCAATTGTCAGAATTGTATATGCAAAAACAAGATTATGACAAGGTTATGTCTGTGTTAGATAGTTTATTGGCTATCAAACCGGATGATGTTCAAGCTCTTGTTGGTATGGGAACCATGTGGTTCTATGAAAGAGATTTTAGAAAGTCTTTATCATATTATAATAAAGCTTTGGAAGTTAATCCTAAAAATTTCTTGATTTATTATAATATTGGTAATGTTTTCGCCGAATGGAAGAATTTTTCAAAAGCTTTATTTTATTATAACAGAGCTATTGATTTGAATTCTGTTAACCCGGAAATTTACAATGCTATTGCTCTTTTGTATCAAGATATAGAAGATTATGTTGAAGCAAAAGCATATTATGAAAAGGCTTTATCTTTAGACCCTGAAAATGTTAATGCATTGATTGATATGGGTAATGTTTGTTTCAAATTGTTTGATTATGAAACAGCTTTAAAATTATTTAAAAAAGTTTTTGTTTTAAATCCTGACAATGAGTTGATTGCAGTTTGTATAGCTAATGCTTTAACTCTTATGAAGGATAAAAAGCAAGCTTATGCTTATTATGATAAAGCTTTATCTATGACTGATGATAAGTATAAGATTTATATTTGTTATGCAATTTCTCTTACTGAATTTAAAGAGTATGAATTAGCAGAAAAAATGTACAAGACAGCTATTGAATTTGATCCTAAATCTTCTAATGCTTATATTTTGTTGGCTAATTTGTATTCAAGTTCTAATAGAGTTAAAGAAGCTATTGATTTATATAAAAAATCTTTACAAGTTGCGCCTAATAATCCTGAAACTTATATGTTGTTAGGTAATGCTCATTATCTTGATAATGATATTGAGCAGGCAATTGCTTCTTATAGAGCGTCAATAAGCATTGCTCCTGATAATGATGAATATAGACTAATTTATAGCCAAATTGTAGATGATTACGTTAGGTCTGTTCGCGGAGAAAAATAATGTCAAAGAGTTCTGTCGTATTCTTCGATAGATTAGTTTCTTGTATTTCTTATTTGACTGCCGGTTGGGGTGGTTTGATTTATTGCGTTATTTTATATTTTAGAAAGCGTAAACCTTCTCATTTTCTTAGATTTAATGTATTTCAGTCTATTTTTGTATCTTTATTGTTTTTTGTTTTATCAATGGGGTTGGGGCTTATTTTAGAGTTTTTATCATATATTCCTTTTATAAACGCTTTGGTTGCTCAAATTTCTTATATTTTTAATAAACCTTTGTTTTTTGAGTATTCATTTGTACAATTATTAGTTTTGGGTTTATTCGTTTATATGGCGCTATTCTCACTTTTTGGGAAATATCCTAGAGTTTATTGGATTTCTAAAATTATTGATAACGCAGCTTCTTAATTTTATTGTTTTTTTTTATTATTAATAAACTTAAAATACAGTTGACAATGAGCTTTGCTTGATGTTTTATTAATGTAGTATGCTAGTCGAAATTTTCGTGCTGGATTTGACGGTTAGCAATTTAGTATAAGTCGAGACGCGAAGCCTAAGCTCTCAGTAAGACTTAAGTAGGGCAAATTGGTAAAATTAAAAGGAGAAATTATGCCAACAATTAACCAGCTAGTACGTTCTGAACGTAAAAAGCTACAAGACAAAACAAAATCTCCAGCTTTGATGAATTGTCCTCAAAGACGTGGAGTTTGTACTAGGGTATATACTACAACCCCTAAAAAACCAAACTCAGCACTTAGAAAAGTTGCCAGAGTTAGATTAACTAACGGATTTGAAGTTACTTCATATATTCCGGGTATTGGTCACAACTTACAAGAACACAGTGTAGTTCTTATTCGTGGTGGTCGTGTAAAAGATTTACCAGGTGTTCGTTATCACATTGTTCGTGGTACTTTAGATACTGCAGGTGTTGCTAACAGAGCTCAAAGTAGATCAAAATATGGTGCTAAAAAAGATTCAAAGGGAGGTAAGAAGTAATGTCAAGACGTTCTAAACCTGCAAGAAGAATACCTTTAGCAGATCCGGTATATAATAGCGTTGATATTTCAAAATTTATTAATAGAATTATGAGACGCGGTAAGAAATCATTAGCTGAAAAGATTTTCTATGCTACAATGGAAAGAATTAAAGAAAGAACTAATGAAGATCCAATTGAAGTATTCCAAAAAGCTATGACTAATGCTACTCCATTATTGGAAGTTAAAGCTCGTCGTATCGGTGGATCTACTTACCAAGTTCCTATAGAAGTTAAAGCAGATAGAGGTTTTGCTCTTTCTTCTTCTTGGTTGATTGAATCAGCTAAGAAAAGAGGCGGAAAATCATTTATCGAAAAATTGACTAACGAATTGATTGATGCTTCAAACGGACAAGGTGCAGCTTGCAAAAAACGTGAAGATACTCACAAAATGGCTGAAGCTAACAAAGCTTTTGCTCATTACAGATACTAATTTGTTAGTTCATAGTAGTATTGAAGACACCTGATTATTGGGTGTCTTCTTTTTTGCGTATGTTTGATAGGTCGGAAGTTATATCGGTTATTTCTTTGATTTTGTATTCTTTGCTTAGAGTTTTTGATACTGCAGGATTAATCAGCGTTGCAGGACATTTTGTCAGGTACACATTTTGAGCTTTATGTTCTTTTAAGTTGATAATATTTGCGATTGTCATAACATCGCAGGTCGTAAAGTAAAATACTATTTTATCATTTGATATTGGAAATTCTTGGAATAATTTATGGATTAAATATGTTGCAAGTGGTATGTAATTTCCAATAGGTATTGTTAAGACATTTTCTTTTTCGCTTTTGTATGAAAAACTTATTACATATTCATCTTTTTTAAGGTGTGTAAATAGTTCTTCAAAGTATTCTTTTTCTAATTGTTTTTGCGCATCTATGCCTATTATATATAATTTACTTATTGTATTTTCTTTAAGTTTTTTTATAATTTCGATAAACTTTTCATTTATAAGTTTTTCGTTGTAGCCAAGTGGAGTATCTTCTTTTATTTTCCCTTTTGAAAAGCCTTTTGCATTGAGTGCTGAGTTTATCAATTCAGAATAATCATCATTTTCAATTTTTATTACTCCGTTTGGTACTATAAAATCATTTGAAAATAATCTTCCTCTATATAGATATTCGGTATTATTTTTCGAGTTTTTAGTTAGTAATATTGCACCCGGGAATGTTGCAAAATCAAGAATACAGTTTTCTGTCAGGTCTCCGTAGTGACCGATTAAGTGTTTATAGTTGTGAAATTTTTTCAGAGCGTGAGTTATTAATAAATTAGAATGTGTATAGATATCTATACCTTTATCTTTTGTTTGTTCCAGAATATTTAACAGGTCAAAAAAATTATTCCCAGAAACTAGTATAGCTTTTCCACTTTTTGTTGAGTGCGAAACTTTTACATCAAAAATGCCATCAAAGGATTTTAGTAATAATTCACTTATTTTTATTTGTAAATTTGTGTTGTGTTCAGCTAACTTGGTAATTTGGTTTCGAATATTTTTTATTGATATTTTCTTATGATTAAACATATCTAAGGTCTCAAGTATATCGTGGTATATGTTTTCATCAAAAGCATTAAAATCGGCTAATTTTGCGAGATTTAAGCTTAGGCTTTTTATTATTATTTGCAAAATTACTCTGTAATTTTTTTCTTCTAAGGTTAATTTTTTATATTTTTCAAGGAATATCTTTTCTCCAAGTGTTATAGCTTGAGAAAGAGATGTGTTTTCTTTAAAATTCTGAAATTTTTTTATATCATTTACTGGTATATTTTCTTTTTTACATATTGATTGATATGTGTTTTGGGTGTCATTTAGCAAGTAGTATTCTTTTAGAATTATTGAATATAGTTGCTTTTCGCTAAATTCGTTTACAGAAACAAGACTTGCCAGTATATTTATAATTTCAAATTTTATGGTTTCATTATTACCGCCAAGCTTTTCAAGTTGTAGTATATAGTGGGCAAGTTGACGCAAAAAAAGCATTGCAACTTCTTGCAATGATGATATTGTTGGGGATATTGAACATGATCCTCTTGATATACATTCGTTGATATCTTGGTATGAGCTTTTATATTCATTATTGCTGTTAGACATATTATTAATCCTTATTATAATTTTCTAAATATTTTAAAATTTCATCAGATTCATAAATCTTTTCGTTTGTATCTTCGTTATATAAAAACGGAACTTGGTCTTTTCCGCCTATTGATAATAATCTGAGTACATTATCATCATTGCTTGTATCAATGGTGTTATATTTGATTTTTTTATTTTTGGATAAGTATTGTAAAACCTTTTGACAATATGGGCAGGTGTCAAGTATAAATAGATCTAACATTATAAATTCTCCTTTTATGATTATTATAAACATTCCTTGATTAATTAAATTAGCTAGAAGATTAAATTATTATGTCATTTATTTTAATTGCAATTTTTTAGTTTTTATAATAAACTCGGGTTATGAATAAGAAGAATATATTGTTTGTTTTTGGTACAAGACCAGAAGTTATAAAATTAGCACCAGTAATATTAGAATTAAAAAAATATCCGGATAAGTATAGAGTTATAATCTGTAATACTGAGCAGCAAAAAGAATTGTCAAATCAGACTTTGGCTTATTTTGGATTGAAAGCGGATATTAATTTAGATTGTATGAGAGAAAATCAAACATTAGTTGAAGTACAATCAAGAATTTTAACATCTTTGGATAAAGTTTTTGCTGATAACAAAGTAGATGCCACAATTGTTCAAGGTGATACTATGACAGTATTATGTGGTGCTCTTACTAGTTTTTATCGTAAAATTCCGGTATTTCATGTTGAGGCAGGTTTAAGATCTTATGATATTTATGAACCTTTCCCAGAGGAAGTTATGCGCCAGATGACATCTCGTGTTGCAGAACTTCATTTTGCTCCAACTGAAAAAAATCGTAATGCATTGTTAAAAGAAGATATTTCAGATAATAAAATTTATGTTACCGGTAATACTGTTATTGATGCATTATTTTGTTTGTCTGAAGATACTATGGATAAAGCTAAAGAATTTTATAAATCTCAAAATATTCCAATTGATGAGAATTTAGTTTTAATCACTGTTCACAGAAGAGAAAATCATGGTGAACGTATTGATAGAATTTTAGATGCAATAGAGTATTTGGTAAAAACATATCCTGATCATAATTTTGTGATTCCTGTTCATCCAAACCCAAATGTTAAATGTAAGGTTTATTCAAAATTAAAAGATTATGATAATGTTCATTTATTAAATCCTTTAGATTATCCTTATTTGGTTTATTTGATGAAAAATGCAAAATTAATCCTAACAGATTCTGGAGGAATACAAGAGGAAGCTCCTTCTTTCGGTTGTCCTACACTTGTTATGAGATATGAAACAGAACGTCAGGAAGGTATTGATGCTGGTGTTTCTGTGCTTGTTGGTGCAGAATATAGTAAAATTACATCTTTAAGTTCAGAAATTTTATCAAAATCACGTTCTGAAACCAGATTAAAGGCTCAAAATCCATATGGTAGCGGTAAATCAGCTATTACTATTCGAGAAATTATTGACGAGTATTTTGGTAATTAATAATAAAAAAGCAAGTTTGAAACTTGCTTGACATAAAATGTTTTAGGGATATATTTAAGTTTTCTCGAGGTTTAAATCTTTATTTAATAACGGAAGTTAATCTTTCGTCTATTTTTCTGTCTATCTTTTTGACAATGTTTCTCATTTTTAAATCTCTATTGTCTAATAGACTATTTGTTAAGACTTCACTTCTGTATTTTTTGTATAATTCAATTTCTCTATCTTTAATATCTTTCTTTATAAGAACTTTTTCATCTTCTTCAGAGATATCTTTTGAGATTTTTAAAATTACAGCGAATAAGCTAAGGACAAATATTGTCCACAATATTTTTTCGACAGGAACAGTTTCACCAACAATGGTTGGAGCACCATCAATTGGTTCCATCATAATTGTTGAATTTTTAATGTTTTCTGCGTCAATGTGAATTTTAAGCTTGTTGTTTCCATTGTTTTCTATAACAAGTCCATCGATATTGTTTGTACCTTTATATAAAGCGTTAACAGTATCTGATGATGTTATACCTTTTAATTCTAATTCAATTTCATTATCAGTTGGAGTTTTCTTAGTTACTTTTGCAAGTTTGTCTGTTCCAAGTATTATATTATATCCTGTATTATTCTTTTCAAGCGTAATAGTATGCAAATGATTATTTGCTGCATTTGCCGCAAGATTTGTACATACAAAAGTTATTAAGAAAGTAAATATTAAAATTAATCGTTTCAATTTTTCCCCTCCCTAATCTACATTTCTATACTACAACTGATTTTTCGATTGTACATCAATCTATTGGTTTAGATGACTAGTTCAAAAGTTTTAAATTCTTATTAAGAATTGTAACAAATAAAAACCATGCTGAAATCTCGATTTTTTTTAAACCTTTATATAAATGTAAGAAATACGAGAGATATTAGGAGACACAAATGATTTTATTATTCGGTGACAAAGCTACAAAATCTTCTTCATCAAACAAAAATACTAATATTAAAAATCATCCTGTTGAAAATTCCGGTATTTTAGCAATGGGTTATTCAGAAGCAAAAAGCATGTTGTCTATGGGTGAATATGATACTTATGTGTTTTCTAATCCTGTAGCTGTAGATTATTCAAATTATTCTGATAGTGAATATGATTCAAATTCAGGTTTTGATTCTGGCTTTATGAGCAGTTTTTCTTCAGCAATTGCAACATTAGGTGATTGTGGTTATTCAGCAGCAGCTTCATCTTATAGCTGCGGAGTATCAGCTGGTGGATCTTATTCTGCAGGAGGTTCTTGTTCTTCTTTCTCATCAGTTGGTTAATAAGATTTAAAAGTTTTATATAATAGATGGATGATAATTTTAAAGAGTAGAAATTTTCTACTCTTTTTTTTATTTAAAAATATTGTAACAAAATCTTAACAATATCCCTTAAATTATTAAAGATTAAGGAAAATATGCCGATTTCTAAGATAAGAAAAGTTACAAGGAAATCGAAAGGACAAAGCTAACAATGGGAATGGCAGCATCACAAGCTAGATTATTAACAATCACTGCTCGTTTGGCTGATAATGAGTTGAGATCTCAAACCATTAATAATGCAAAAATGCGTTTGGCAACTCAAAGCTCTCAAGCTAGTGAAAATTATATCAATGCTCTAAATGATGCAGCTTTGAAATTCTCTAATTATGATGAAGCTGGTAACGAACAAAGTCAATTGTTAACTTTCAATTCATTAATGGCTTATAGTTCTTATAATACACAATATGGTTTAGTAAATTCTTCAGGTCAACTTTTGGTAAGTGAAGCTGAAGCAAAAATGTTTGAAGATTCAAAAGGCAACTTAAATGCTTATTTAAAAGCTCATGGTTTGGAATATACAACTACTTATTTCGATCAAATAGGTACATATGAAAATGCTAAATATCCTGAACCATTCAATTCTATTGAAGCAGAAACCTTGAAATCTTATTACGAACAATATAATTCATATCAAAATTCAACAGAAGTTGAACAATATAAAAATAACTATTCTGTTTTTGACAATGCAAACAAAGAGTTAATTAATGCATCAAAACAAGCTATAACAAATTATTTATTATGCAATAATAACTCTCCTAAAATTTATGTAGATTCATCATCTAAGGAAACTATAATAAATATAACAAATGCTTCTGCCCAAGGCATTATCTCTGATATGAAAAATGCCTTTACAGGGTCTAATAATAATACATATAATATAGAAAACTTGAAAAATAATAAATTTATATCTCAAGAAATATATGATGAAATAGTTAATGAGCTTAACTCTTACCAAAATTGGTCAGGTCAACTTCCTAATTCAGGTGACTCTACTTATTATTCAGGTGTTATATATAAAGCTGAATCATCATTTTCTTATGATGCTAATAATAAAAAATACACTATTGACGATTTAACAATTAGTGTTGATGATGCAGGTAATGTTACTGAAATCAAGGGTGCAGAAACTGTAACAGAAGATGATATTACTTATACTTATTCATATCCTGCAGTAGATGGTACTGTATCATTAAAAGATTTTCTAAATGGCTTATCATATTGTGCATCTTCAAAAGATGAAAGTGGTAATGATGTAAAATATTATTATCAATATTCAGCAACTACAGCTCCTGATGGATCAGTTGCAGGTGCTAATTTGGGTATGATATTAACAAATCCTAATGATGTTAAAACTGAGATGAATTCTTTAGCTGAAGCCATTGTTGAATTTATTAAGTCAGAAGCTAACTATGAAAACTTTGCTGATTTCTTATTAACAACAGATCCAAATGATTTGAAAAATACTTATGGTATAGATGTAAATGCTAATATTGGAACATCTAATAAAACATTGAATAGTTATTTGCAAGAATATAAGGATGCAAAATCAATATTCTTAGATAATATATTTGATGCTTCTTCAATAGCTACTGTTGAACAAGATTTGAAAGATGGAGCTCAATTTACAAATGCAGATGGTGAAACATTTGTAGTTACACCTGAAAATTTAACTGATATTGACTTTGTGTTGCAGTATATCAAGGTTAAAGGTTTAAAACAATCTGAAAGCTTTAATACTGTAATTAAAGAATATTTAGTTGAAGATATGATAGCTAATTATGGTGAGCCAAAATATGCTTGGGTTGATGAAAATGATACAAGCAATAAAGGTAATGCTGATGCTAAAGCTCAATGGTACACTAATTTATTCAATAGAATGTTAAAAGGCTATAAAGCATTAGAAAATGGTTTAGCATCTTCTGCTGAATGGATTGAATACGCATTAGAAAATGGCATAATTTCAATGGAACAAGTTGATAAATCTTATAACTGGGATGGTTTAGATTATAAATCTTGTACAAAAATTACCGAAGAAACTGTTCAAGATGCAGTTACAAAGGCTGAAGCTGAATACAATAGAGCAATGAATGATATTGAAGCAAAAGACAATATCTATGATGTTGAATTGAAAAATATTGATACAGAACATACATCACTTCAAACTGAGTATGAATCAATAAAAAGTGTAATAAGCAAAAATATTGAAAGAACATTTAAATTTAATCAAAGTGCATAATATCAGTGCTTTTAGGTAAATAATTATTAATCCTGATATATTGTTTCTTGTAATTTATATTTGATTATATACAATTATTATAATGGCACTAACGAATATAAATTATTAGGAAGGGGTATTAGGGATTCGATGATTAAACTGGATTTCAAAAATGCTGACGTGACTGTTGTTGGACAAGAGCATGGGCTTAATATTTTAGAAGAATTTGCACAATATAAAGATAGAATTGCTCAGATAATTGCAGATTTGAATAAAAGAAAAGATAAGCCGGGACAGTGGCTTCAGTGGATGAATCTAGGTTATAACGAAGAAACTGTATGGTATGTAAAAGAGTATGCATCTATTGTTAGAGGAAGATTTGATAATATCTTAGTTTTAGGTATTGGAGGTTCAGCGCTAGGCGGACTTGCAGTTACTGAAGCATTATTAAAACCATACTGGAATTTATTAACCCCTGAACAAAGAGATAATTTCCCAAGAATATTTTTCTTAGATAATATTGACCCTGATTCAATGAATTCATTGTTAAATTTTTTGGATTTAAAAAGAACGTTGGTCAATGTTATTACAAAATCTGGCTCTACTGCTGAGACTATGTCTCAATTTATGATAGTAAAAGATAGATTAGAAAAAGAACTTGGAGAAGATGAATATAGAAAAAATGTTGTAGCGACAACTGATAAACAAACAGGAGTTTTAAGACAGATTGCAGAGCAAGAAGGTTATAAAACTTTTGTTGTTCCGGATGATGTTGGCGGAAGATTTTCCGTTTTCTCAGCAGTTGGTTTATTACCTTTTGCACTTGTAGGTATTGATATCGATGAAATCATGAACGGTATTAAGGATATGGACTTGGCATTAAAAAATACTGATATTCATGAAAATATAGCTGCGCAGGGTGCTTTAATTCAATACCTTATGGATGTTAAAAAAGGTAAGGATTTATCAGTAATGATGCCTTATTCAAGCAGATTAAAATACATATCTGATTGGTATGTGCAATTATGGGCTGAATCCTTAGGTAAAGATACAGATAAAGATGGTAATCATATTCATATAGGACCAACTCCAATAAAGGCTTTAGGTGCTACAGATCAACATTCCCAAATTCAATTGTATAATGAAGGTCCGAATAACAAGATTATAACTTTTATAAGGGTTGAGGAATTTGATACAACATTAGAAATACCTCCAATATTTGAATATACAGGTATTGGTTATTTGGGCGGAAAGACTATAAATGATTTATTAAATGCTGAAGCTGATTCTACAAGAGTTTCTCTATCTGATTATGCAAGACCTACAGTTACAATTTCTATACCTAAAGTAGATGGGTATAATGTAGCTCAGTTATTGTATATGTTAGAAGTTCAAACTGCTATTGCAGGAGAATTATATAATATTGATGCCTTTAATCAACCTGGAGTCGAACAGGCTAAAAATTATACTTATGCTTTGATGGGTAGAGCAGGTTATGAAGATTCTGCAAGAATTTTGCAGTCAAAAATTTCATTATCAAATCAAAATTTTAATAATTAAGGTTTTTTGTTCATTATATGAAATTTATTAAATGGATATTAGCATTTTTTATAATATTTATTAGTACAAGTGCGGTTATGTCACAGGTTTTGAAAACCGGAATATCAATGGTTCCGAGGGCTTTTTTTGGCTCTTGGCGAGTGGTGTCTAATCTCATTGAAACAGATTCTCCAGGATTATTTAAAGATAAGGGTGTAGATTTGTGGAACATATCAAGAGAGAATGACGTCATAACATTAAGTAATCCATTTTCTGGTGCTACAGCGCAAATAAAAATTAATAGTGTTAATGAAAATAAAATTGTGTTTACCAAAAGTGGCTCTTACGATAATAAACTGCTGACAGATACTGTAAGTATAAATATTAATGGGGATAATTTTACCGGATTTGATGTTTTAAAATTGGATACGATATCAGATGTTAGTGGTAAAATAATTAAATCAGAAACGGCAAAGTATGCAATAAAAGGTGAAAAAATTGCCGGACAGAGCGTATTAGGTAATTGAGGGTAGGAATATGCAAAATTTTGATTTTGATACAGTAATATTGGGTGGAGGACCTGCTGGTTTTTCTGCAGGTATATATGCAGCTAGAGGAGCTGTCTCAACAGCGATTGTTGATATAAGCATGTTAGGTGGACAACCTTCTAATTATTTGGAATTGGAAAATTATCCTGGTTTTTCATTAATTGGTGGTTATGATTTAATGGAAAAATTTGAAGAACATGCTGATAAGTTTGGTGTTAATAAGTTTCCTATGCAGGAAATCGAGTCTGTGGATTTGATTTCTAATCCTAAAGTAATTAAGACAAGTGAAGTTGAAATAAAAGCTAAAACTGTAATTATTGCAACTGGTGCTAAACCTATGAAATTAGGTGTTATTGGTGAAGATAATTTTGTTGGTAGAGGTGTTAGTTACTGTGCAGTTTGTGATGGCGCTTTTTATAAAGATAAAGTTGTTGCTGTTGTTGGTGGTGGTAATTCTGCCGTTGAAGAAGCTATGTATCTTACAAAATTTGCATCTAAAGTGTATGTTATTCATAGAAGAAATGAATTACGTGCTGATAAAATTATTCAAGAAAGAGCATTCAAAAATGATAAGTTAGAATTTGTTTGGGATACTGTTGTTAAAGAAATAAAAGGGGCTGAACTTGTAGATTCTATTATGTGTGAAAATGTTAAAACAGGTGAAGTTTCTAAATTAGAAGTTAATGGTATTTTTCCATATATTGGAATTTTGCCGAATGTTGAAAACTTTAACGGGCAAATTGCTCAAGATAAAAAAGGATTTATTTTAACTGATGAGAATATGAAAACTTCTGTAGATGGAGTTTTTGCTGTTGGCGATGTTAGAGTTACACCTTTAAGACAAGTTATTACAGCTGCCGCAGATGGCGCAATCGGTGCTGTTAATGCTGTAAAATATGTTGAATCCTTAAAAGAAATTGCAGTTTAGGTTTTGATATTAATAAAAGATAAAGGTCGCATAGTTTGATACTGTGCGACTTTTGACTTTTTGATGTAATTATTTTTTATATGAATATTAATATTTTAATTAAGATATAAAGATTATGTAAGGAAATCAAGGTTTGTGTATTTTTTAATTTATAATAATAATGTAAAGAAAATAATATGGAGAAGTGGATATGCAATCAGTAAAAGAAATGCTTTCAGAATTAGAAAATGCAGATAATATTACAAAAAATAAAATTGAAAACGAATTAGTTAGTATTGGTACTTCTGTAGTTCCTCAACTTGTTGATCAACTTCAAGTTGTTAGAGGAATTAAAAGAGGTGTTGTTGCTATGACTTTAATTCGTCTAGGTGACGTTTCTGTTAAATATTTAGAAAAAGCTGCTCATGATAATAAAGATTTTGAATGGGTTGCTGAATATTTAATTAGAGAAATTAAAGGTTTAGCTGCTTAATAGTTTTATTTATATATACAAATTTAAAAAAGGACTTGTTGATTATAGCAAGTCCTTTTTACTTATGTTAAAATTAACGTTATGAGAGAGCATAATAATTTAAAATATACGTGTTTATTTGGTGGTGGTGCGATTAGAGGGGCTGCACATGCTGGTGTTTTAAGAGCACTTGAAGCTTTAGGTATAGAGCTTACTACTTTGGGAGGTTCTTCTGTGGGTTCTATGACTGCAGCTTTATATGCTGTTGGTTATACTCCAAAAGAACTTGCTGAGATATTTTTATCTGTTAATTTTGAATTATTTAGAGATATTTCATTGGGGTTTAATAATAAATTTGCATTAAGTAAAGGTGAAGTTTTTTTAGAGTGGCTTAGAGAACTCATTGAGCGAAAATACTATGGGGCTGCTTATTTAAAAGGTCAATGTAAAAGGGTTACATTTAAAGATATTAATAAGAATTTGGTAATAATGGCAACCAATATTAGAGATTTTACAAGCAAAGAATTTTCTAATTTTGAAACTCCGGATTTTGAAATAGCTATGGCTGTGAGAATATCATGTTGCATGCCTGGTCTTATGAGGGCTGTTACTTTAGATAATGAACTTTTAGTCGATGGCGATTTAATGAAAGGTAAACCAATGTGGTATCTTTCAAAAAATATTCAAAATGTGACTGATAGAATTCTTGAAATTAGGTTAGAAGGCACATTTACAGGTTCTGATAGTAGTCCTATTGAATATGTTAATGGCATGTATTCTTGCATGACAGCCTCAGAGACGAGTTTTATTAAGAGTATTTATGGTAAGCGAGATAAGTTTGATTATTTAGTGATAAATACAGGTAATGTTGTAGTTGTTGATTTTAATTATCCGCATGAAAAACGTCAGAATATTATAGATGATGGTTACAGACAAACTATGGCTTATTTTAAGGATTATTTAATCTTAAAGAAAAAGAATATTCTGGAAATATATTCTGAGATTTTGGATAAATTAAGACAAGTACAAGGCTTTTTCCTTATAAAGAAGTATTCTGCTGCTAAAAATGCATTAGCAGAGATGTTTATATATTTAGCTAAGGTTTCTGATATTGTTGATCTGGAACTATATAATGCTTTATATATGTTCCAAAAATTGGTTTTTACAAATGTAAAATCCGGATTGTTAGGCAGATCAAGCTGTAATAATGTTGATACAGTTACAAAAACCCTAGCAACATTGATTTTAGATCTAACAGAAAGAATAAATGGTTTAGAAGAATATATTGAGAAATTTTCTGTTTGACAATAAGTTTTGTTTGTTATACTATAACTATGCAGTCGGAAATAAATAGTTTATCGATTGTGTGACAAATAAATAGGCTCCAGTGGCGGAATCGGTAGACGCGTTGGACTTAAAATCCAATTGGGCGTATAACCCAGTGCCAGTTCAAGTCTGGCCTGGAGCATTTTTTAAAGACTCACTTATGTGAGTCTTTTTTAATTTGTTTATATATTGGGGTTTTGATTATTTATTAATCTTGTTAAGTAACCAAACAATATTTTCACCAAGATTTACCATGTTTTGTTTTGCTTCTTCATCTTGTTGAATGTCACCTTTATCTTTACCAAATCCGAAATTCCAATATGTAGAGCCTGGTATTATCATTTCTCTCATCAAAAACATGTGGTGTATTGTTGCTTGAATTGAGGATCCACCTTCTCTTCTTTGAGCAACAACAGCTGCTCCAATTTTGTGTTTTAAAGGGTTTCCTATGCTGCCTGCTACAACTCCGGCTCTATCAATAAAGGCTTTGAGTTCTGGGGTCATGTCTGAAAAATAAGATGGAGTTCCAAGTATTAGAGCATCTGCAGAATAAACTTCATCTAATATGCTATTTAAAATGTCATCATTATAAGCACATTTCCCATTTTTTAATTTTGTACATGCCCAACATCCCCTGCAACCATGTATATCAGTTCCTCCAACTTGTATCATTTTTGTTTCAATACCTGCCTTTGAGATTGTATCTAAAACTATATTTAGAAGTTGCTCGGTGTTTCCACCCTTTCTTGGGCTACCATTAATTGCTAAAACTTTCATTTGTTCAACCTTTCTTTAAGTTTATATAATTAGTAAATCTTTTTACCACATATTATTATAGACTTCTCATGTCTGTTAAATCTGATTTTTATAAGTTTTTTTCTATAACGATATAAATTAATTAGTTTATTAAAAAATTTGCAGAATATAAATATTTTTTTATTTCTGAATCTAACATATTTTGA
>CALUYT010000044.1 GCA_944325085.1 Candidatus Gastranaerophilales bacterium
GGCAAATTTCCAAATAAACAGGAGGTATTTTAAGTAATGGTTGAAAGTTATGATTTAATATTTTTAGTAATCACTTATACAATTGCAATTATTTCTGTAATAGTTTTTATTTTATCAGCACTGTTTATTATTATTGAATTCTGCATATACAAAAAAAATACTTATAAGGCAAGAATATATACAGTTTTAGGCATATCAATTATTGGTATATATTTAACATTACCTTGGTGTTTTTTAGCAATAGCGACAAATACAAATAGCCGCAAAGCAGAATCATATTATAAAATGGCTGTAAATACAGCTTTATTACCTACAGTAAAATCTTATATGCTTTATAATCTGGGAAAATATAATGAAACAATAAGTAAAAACGGGGATAAAGCTATTGAAAATTATGAAAAAGCAATTTCAAACGAAAATATAAAAACTTGTAATACAAATAATTTAAATAATAACAGTTGTAAAGATTATATATTTATCAGTCTGGTATCCTTATGTTATTTATATTCCTACAAACAAGATACAAATAATTGCGAAAAAGTTTGTAATGCTGTAGGACTGCAATACATAACAGCCGAACATTATATACAAAAAAGAGATTATAACAACGCATTAGCTATACTAAATACTCAAATAAACACCCCTGATCAAAAGGATAACAACCTTGGACGGGCTTATGCTATGAGAGCATATATATATGAAAAACTTGGAAAACATAATGAAGCTAAAAAAGAGTTTGAGACTGCTAAAAAATTCTCAAACTCACAAATAATTACAGAACTGCAAAATAATAATAATTACTATGAAGATTTCTACAATAAACAAAGATTAGAATACAAATTTTAAAAGAAAGTGAAAATATTATGTTATTACACACAATAAAAGAAGTTAGAGAAAATATAAAACAATGGAAAAAAGAAGGGTTAACTATAGGTTTAGTACCTACAATGGGCGCCTTGCACGCAGGACATTTAAGTCTAATAAAAAAAGCTGTTGAAAAATGCGATAAAGTTGTTGTTTCTGTATTTGTTAATCCAATCCAATTTTGTCCAGGAGAAGATTTAGACAAATACCCAAGAACATTGGAAGCCGATCAAAAATTATGCGAAGATAATGGTGTTAATATAGTATTTGCGCCAACACCAAATGAAATGTACGGCGAAGGACAAATGAAATCTAATGACTTTTTAACATATGTTATACCACCATTTTTCTATGTTAACAAATTATGTGGCAAATCAAGAGTTGGTCATTTCGATGGTGTTTGCACTGTTGTAAATAAATTGTTTAATATTGTTCAACCTGATTTTGCGTTCTTTGGACAAAAAGATGCTCAGCAATTAATTATCATAAAAAAAATGGTTAAAGACTTGAATATCCCGGTAGAAATTGTACCTTGCCCAATAGTAAGAGAAGAATCAGGATTAGCACTAAGTTCAAGAAATAAATACTTATCTGAAGAAGATAAAGAATATGCACTTGTTTTAAATAAAATTCTAACTAATATAAAAAATTGCTACAAAAAAGGTATAACTGATGTTGAAGCACTTAAAGAAACAGCTTATTCATTTTTAAATGAACATCACGATTTAGAATATTTAGAATTTATGAATGAAAATAACCTGGAAGAAGTTAAAATTGCAGATAATCATACACGAGTTTTTATTGCTTGTAGAGTAGGTGGAGTAAGATTAATTGATAACATACTTCTTGGAGAGTAAAATTTTACTATATATACACAAAAAGTAGGAGAATAACTCCTACTTTTTTTATTGGACAAAAAAGAAGAAAAGATACAACAATTAAATTATTACAATTTTGACAGAATAAAAAATCAACCATGCGGCGAAATCATGATTTAGAGCATGGTTGAGGAATTTTATAAATCTTTAGATGTAGATAAAAGCTTCAACCTTGCTTAAGGGAATAATCAACCACTACATGGATTTAAAAACCCTCTAAAAAGATTAGTATATAAAATGTAGATACGAAAAACAAATCAACAAACGGGGGAATAAGATGAGAGATTTTAACAAAAAACTAAGAGTATTACTAATTGATGACAACGCTAACCACTTAAGAGGTATCAAAGAATTGATCAATCTTGAAAGTAGTTATGAAGTTGTAGGTACAACAACAAGTGCTAACTTAGGAATAAATCTTGTAAAAAAATATCATCCTGATGTTGTTCTAATGGATATTAATATGCCGGAAAAAGATGGTTTACAAACTATCCAAGCAATTGAAAAATTAAATCTCTCAACAAAAATAATTGCATTAAGCGGATATGATGATTCTGATTTAATCTACAGAGCAATGAAACTTGGTGCAAAAGGATATGTATTAAAAACTATGGCCTCTGTTAAGTTGATTGACGCAATCGAAGAAGTTGCATCTGGTAAAATCTACTTACCTTCAATTTTATCTACAAGATTCTTTGAATACTTCCAAGCAAATGCAAAAGAAGAATCAAAAACTTCAGAAGGCGAAAATTTACTAGCAAGCTTAACTTCAAGAGAAAATGAAGTTCTTGAACTTTTAACCGAAGGAATTAACTACAAGAGTATTGCAGGAAAACTAATTATATCAGAAACTACAGTTAAAACACACGTAAATAATATATTCCAAAAATTACAGGTTAACGACAGAACAAATGCAGTATTATACGCGCTAAGCCACGGTTTTAAACCAAGCAAAGCATCTGCAATGACTACAGTATAAAAAATCTGACACATATATAAAAAGGGTTCTGCTATAATCTCGGCTGAACCCTTTATTTTTAAACACAGAGGCAAAATGACAGATCAATTAACACTAGAAAATTTAAATCAACAAATTCGATGCGTATCTCACGAAATAAGAAATCATCTATCAATTTGTGATATGTATTCACAAATAATTAGAAAAAATCTTGAAAAATCAAACATAGAAAACCAAGCAATAGAAAATGCACTAAACTGCATACAAAAATCAATTCAAATTATAGGTTCAAATGTTCTTGATCTAAAATCCCTAAATAGTTCAAGCGCAAGAATTTACGATTTCAAAACAATCGTTAGTAAAGGTATTGAATTATCAAAAGCTTACCTAAATGAAGACAAAAACATAAACTTTGACAGTTTTATAAAAAACACAGACAATATTTATATAGACGAAAACAGATTTTTAGCTTGCTTAGTAAATATAATAAAAAACGGTATAGAAGCAATTGATATAACTGGCAACATAGAAGTTTATGCAGAAATTAAAGACCAAAAAGGGATAATTAAAATATCAAACAACGGAAAACCTATCCCTAAAGAAAAACAAGAAGATATATTTACACAAGGTTATACAACAAAGAAAAACGGATGCGGGCTTGGTCTTGCTATTTGTAAAAGATATTTAGAAGAACAAAACGCAACACTAAAACTCACAAAATCTTCAAAAAAACAAACACAATTTGAAATAACTATTCCGACTTATACAAATAATCAGTAAAAGCCTTAATCAACCTTACCCCTAAGTTGTCCGCAAGCTGCATCTATATCAGCACCGCGTTCAAGTCTAACAGTAACTTTTTTACCGGAATGCTCCATTAAATATTTAAATTTCATAATTGAATTATTATCAGGGCGTTTATAATCATTTTTTTCTGTAGGATTGTAAGGAATTAAATTAATATTACATTTTATATCACTTAAATAATGAGCTAACTGTTTTGCAGCCTCAACAGTATCATTCAAACCTTTAATTAAGAGATACTCAATAGTAATTCTTCTTCCAGTTTTATCAATATAATATTTTAAAGCCGAATGAAGTTCTTTCATATCATACTTAGCCTCAATCGGCATAAGTTTCAATCTGGTTTCGTGATTAGATGCATGCAATGATAAAGCCAAAGTTGATTGCATATCCAAATCAGCAAGCTTTCTTATTTGAGGCACAATACCTGATGTAGAAACCGTTAATCTTCTTGCTCCGATTTGGAAACTTTCGTTAAAAATCTCCATCGCCTTTAAAACATTATCCAAATTCAATAAAGGTTCACCCTGCCCCATAAAAACAACATTTGTAACCTTTAAACCAGTGTCCCTTTGAATTGTTAAAACTTGTTCAATTATTTCTTTATAATTAAGATTTCTAATAAAACCTCTTTTACCGGTTGCGCAAAAACTACAATTTACCGCACAACCAACCTGAGAGCTAACACAAGCCGTCAAATTCGCACGATTATCAAATCTCATTAAAACAGTTTCTACACATTCTCCGTCAGGAAATTCAAGTAAATATTTAATAGTCCCATCTTTACTAACTTGTTTTACTTTTATTTTTACATCAGAAACAGTTGCAACTTTTTTTAATTCATCTCTAAACTTTATAGATAAATCTGTCATTTCATCAATATATTTAGCAGATTTTAAATAAATCCAATTATGAATTTGACGAGCACGAAATTTACTAGCACCCAACTCATCTGTTATTTGTTCTATTTCATTTAATGTAAGACCTGATAATGTTTTCATACTTCAATTATCACATGCTAAAAACAAATGTACAATAAAAATTTGATGACAACTTACTTTAAACGCTCTGCATAAAAAGTAACTATTTCAAATAGAGCATTTAACTTTAAAGATATTTTTTCAGCCTCAAATTTCCAATCACTATACCCACACCCCTTTGGCAAAAACGCTACAGGATTATCAGGAAAATCTCTACATATTTGAGGACGATTTTCATAATCCGGACACAAATTTTCCTCAGTAACTTTTGGACAATGATAAAAATAATAACCTGTTTCATTTTTATTTTCGAGCATTTTTAAATACTCAGGATAAATTTTTAAAACCTCTTTTTCATCTTCATAAGGAATAAAAGTTTCCACAAATTGTTTCGCATAATTATCGCCCTGCTGAGCTTTTTTCTTTAATTCATCATAAGAAAACTCACTACAAGCAAGCCTACAACATTTTCCACAATTACTACAACTTGAGTGATTTCTTAAACTATTTATCTGTGCTTTTAAATCAAACAATTCAGGATAATATTTATCCTTTAAGAGTAAAATAACATCATCTTGCCATTTTTTACCAACAGAACCAATAGGATAATTATCAAATATTTCACCCTCAAAATTCTCAGGTTTCAATTCAGAAACCGACTTTGCAACCTCCTGAGCGACCTGCAAAAATACACTTCTATACTCATTTCTCAAAGTTTCTAAATGAAAAGATAAATTATCCATAATAATATTTTAGCCTATTTTAAACATGTCTTTCAACAGGATTTAATAATAAATCAGCTAATCTGTCCGCACCAACAAATCCTCTTTGAGACATCAATTGAGCAGCTAAAACATTATCATAATCAACAAATCTATGTCTAACTTCAAAAGAACCTTGTGAAAAATCTATAATAGCATAACAAGCTTTAGGTTCAGGAGTCATAGGACGACCAACACTACCAACATTTACAACAGTTTGACCTGTATTTGTTTGATATCCGCAAGGAACATGTGTATGACCGCATAAAATAAGCTTTTCTGTCGTACCTTCAATAATTTCTTCTACAACTTCTAAAGGCATTTCAGGTAAAATATCTTCATTATTAGCTCTTGGAGAACCATGAACTAAAAGAACATTACATCCCTCAACATCAAAACTTAACTGAGGTGGAAGTTCAGCTAAAAAAGCTCTATGTGCATCATCTAAAGCTAAAACATCATCAGACATAGCATTTGCCATAATTGGATATTGAGCTTCCAAAAACTCAATAACTTCAGGACCATACTGAGCAATCATCTTATCAGTATTACCTTGAATTACAGTCCAAGTATTTTGAGCCATAACATAATCAGTAACTTCCTTTGGTTGAGGACCTGCTAAAGCAATATCACCCAAGCAAAAAACATGCTCACAACCTTGATTTACTACATCATTCATAACAGCTTCCAAAGCTTGTGCATTAGCATGCAAGTCAGATAATACTGCAATTCTCATAATTTTACCCTCTCTTTTTATTATTGTGCTACAATCATTTTATGATAAAAAGAAGAAAATCAAAAGAAATTTCAATAGGAAATGTAAAAATCGGTAATAATAATCCAATTACCGTACAATCAATGTGTAATACAGACACAAGAAATATTGAACAAACAACAAAACAGATCAAAGAACTCGCTGATGCAGGGTGTGAGCTGGTTAGACTTGCAGTATTAAATAAAGATGCAGCAGAAGCTATAAAAACATTAGTAAAAACTTCACCTGTTCCACTAATCGCAGATATTCATTTTGATTACAGACTTGCAATACAATGTATAAATAACGGAATTTCTGCACTAAGATTAAATCCTGGAAATATTGGCAAAAGAGAAAATGTTGAAAAAGTAGTTTCACTTGCAAAGCAGCAAAACATACCTATTAGAATAGGAGTTAATGCAGGTTCTTTAGAAAAAGAATTACAAGAAAAAGATATTCCACTTTCAGAAAAAATGGTTGAAAGTGCAATGAAGCATATAAAAATATTAGAAGATTTAGACTTTGATTTAATAAAAGTCTCACTAAAATCTTCAGACGTAATGACAACAATTGATGCTTATAGATTAATTTCAGAAAAAATTCCATATTCTCTACACTTAGGTGTAACTGAAGCCGGAACATTAAAAAGCGGACTAATAAAATCATCTATAGGGCTTGGTACATTGTTAGCCGAAGGAATTGGTGACACAATTAGAGTTTCTCTAACAGAAAACCCTATTGAAGAAGTTTATGCAGGATTTGAAATTCTTAAAAGCATGAAATTAAGACAAAAGGGAGTTAACTTTATATCTTGCCCAACTTGTGGCAGAACACAAATAGACTTAATAAACTTAGCGAAAAAAGTGGAAGCAAGATTTAAAAATTTAGATGCAAATATAACAATTGCAACAATGGGTTGTGCTGTCAATGGACCTGGTGAAGCTCGTCACGCTGATTTTGGTATAGCTGGCGGAATAAATGAAGGTTACGTATTTAAAAAAGGTGAAATTATTGCCAGAGTTCCAGAAAATGAATTACTTGATAAATTAGAAGAAGTAATAATGAAATCATACAAATAATCCATGACACTTTTTTGTAAACAAATTATAATATTATTGCAACCGTATAAAAAAAAACATATAATGTTATATAAAAAGAGGTGACTATGAAAAAAGTATTATTGATTGCATTATTAGCAACCGCTGTGCAAATTCAAGCACAGGCAGTTATTTCAGTAGATCAAACAACATCTCCTGCTGTTTTGAGAAATAATGGCTACTCTGAAGACACAGCAAATATGATTAATATAAGTAAAGCAAGATCTACAGGAAGAGAATATTATACTGCAGATGAACAAGCTTTCCAAAAACAAAACAAATTTGTAAGATTCTGGAGAAAACTATATGTTTACACTGATCCAGCAGCTGAAGATTATTCATTCTTCCATCATGACACAGATCCTGTACCTAAATATACAGACCTATAAAAAATTTATTATACTTCTAAGTGCTTTCATTTTTATTGGAAGCACTTATGGAGTTGCAAATGCCGTAGAATTTGGGGAAGTTCAATATAATAATACGTTGATAGATTATTCAAAAATTGATAAATCATCAACTCAAGAATTGGCTGATTATTATTTCGAAAAGGCTCTAAAAGCCCAGACCCCATCAGAAAAAAAAGAATTTCTACAAAAGGCTAGTGGGGAATATTTTATACTTAGTCAAATTGAGCCACATAACATATATCCATTAGTTCAGTTAGCTAGAGTCTATGATTTTGAAAATAAAAACAGTTACTCTAAAGCATACTTTTTTAGGGCTTTAAAAATAGATCGATATAACGCGCAAACAAATTACTATTTTGGAGAGTATTATTATACAAGAGAAGATTATATAAGAGCTTTGTACTATTACAATAAAGCTTTTGAGAATGGTTTTCACGAAAATTATAAAGTCCTCATAAAAATGGCTATAATGTACGAAAAACTAGGAGATCTACTTAGAGCAAATCAATATTATAAAAAAGCTTTTCTAGTAAGCCCAAACAATGCAATACTACCAGAGAAAATAAGAGAGATAGAATCTTTAAAATATAAAAATTCTGGTTATTACAACCAAAAAAGAAAGAAATAGTTAATGAAAAAACTGCGTATCACAATATTAATAATAGCAATGCTGCTCACTATATCAGGTGCTAAAGCTGAAGATATTGATACTATGGTATTTTATCCGCAAGATATGCCACAAGCAGCAGTTTTTTTACCATTAACTGTAAATTCAAATGAAGTAGTTTTCAAAAAAAATAGCAGACACATAGATTACATTGACCCAAGTGCAACAGCAAGCATTTTCCCTGGAGGAAGAGGAGCAGATAAATTAGTCATCTATACTCCAAATTTTGGCGTTCATACAGGAACCAATGAATTTGGAACAGAAGCAATCGTTGAAGAAAATACAGTCACCGCATTAAGTGGAGCAGATTCTACAATTCCAAGAAACGGAATAGTTATAAGTGGTCACGGAGTTGCAAAAAATTGGATTAGCAAAAATATAACTGTAGGCTCTAAAATATACATAGATAGAGAAACTAATACAATAACCGTATATACCACTTCAGAAAGCTACACCTATGAAGCAAAAGAAAAAATAAAAGAAGCTCAAAGCATGATAGATTACTATAAAACTAATTTATCAGACTATAATTACAAAATTCCAGCAAACCATATACAAACAGCTGAAAATTATCTAAAAATAGCAGAAAATGAGAAAAAAAACAGTGCGATATTGGAACAATATACCCATGAAGCAATTGATGCAGCTAATATGGCTATAAAAACATCTCTACCATATATCGATGACGAACTTAAAGGAACTTGGATCAGACCAACAGAAACTTCAAAAGAACAAATAATATCCACACTTGATAATATTAAGGCAAATGGATTTAATAACATTTTCTTAGAAACATATTTTCATGGAAAAACTATTTTCCCAAGTAAAACAATGAATAAATATGGTTTTACAGTACAAAACGAAAAATTTGAAGGTTTTGATCCACTTGAAATATGGATAAAAGAAGCACACAAAAGGGATATCAAAGTTCACATATGGTTCCAATCATTCTATGTTGGAAACCAACCTCCTGAAGCAAACCCTTCAAGTATCCTATCTGTAAGACCTGATTGGGGCAACAAAATAAAAAGAGATGCAAAATCACCTAAAGCTACAAAGTCAGGTTCTGAACATAACGGATATTTTATTGACCCGGCTAATCCAGAAGTACAAGATTTTTTATTGGAATTAATTGATGAAATTATTACAACCTATAAACCTGATGGAATAAATCTTGATTATATAAGATACCCAAATACCACTCTTGCTACTGATACATACGCTTGGGGATTTACAGAATATGCACGAAACGATTTTAAAACTAAATATGGAACTGACCCTATAGATTTAACAAATAATGATGCTCTTTGGCTTGATTGGAATCAATATAGAAGAAATAATGTTACCAATTTTGTAAAAAAAGTTGGAGAAATGGGTAAGAAAAAAGGTGTATATATTAGCGCTGTAATTTTCCCTGATTTAGCTTCCGCTCTTTCTAGTAAGCAACAAGACTGGAGAACGTGGTCTTCTAACGGTTATATAGACGGCTTTACTCCTTTATTTTTAACTTACGATTCAAAAATGTTAGCTTCAATGATGCATGATGTAATGAATGTAAAAGCAGACTCTACAGATTTATATGCAGGATTGTTTGTAACATTTATGGGTGGAGCATCAGAAGATTTAGTAAGACAAATTTACCAAACAAGAAGAATGAATGCTAAAGGTATAATTATTTTTGATTATGCGCATACAACTCCGGTTTACACAACAACACTTATGGCAAGTGCATTTAATGAAAAACAACCAAAAATGAAAGTACAAGAGCCACAAAAAAAAAGAAGTGGTTTCTTTGGACGAAAAAAGAGAAACAAAACCTAGAAAAGTCATAACAACCACTAACAACAAAGGCTTCTGGGTCTTTACAAAAGAATAACAGAGGAATAACAACAAATTATTATGCTGAATTACAAATTCAAAGAATTATTTAACAAGAAGAATTATGAAAAAGCTTATCAAAGTTATTTAAAATCATACACAACACACCCCGAAAAGCATAAAAAATACGAAATCTGGCTCGAAGAAGTAACCGAAATTTATAATAATCTTGATAAATAAACAAAAAAAGAGCTTTTGCACAAAACAACTGTTGCCGCCAATATGAGATATGACTTCTTAGCATTGTCATTAAGTATGCTTACACTTATTAAAAATCCTGACAGTATTGAAAGTATCTATTTAATGACAAA
>CALUYT010000045.1 GCA_944325085.1 Candidatus Gastranaerophilales bacterium
AAATAATAATACCCAAAAAAAAACAAAAATAATTATAAAAAAATAAAATAAAACATTATAACCCTACAAAACAATATTTAATTTTTTCTCACTTATATTATAAAAAAAAAAAAAAAATAGTTCCACCAAAAGATATAAATGTTATTATGGTTGCACCAAAAGGACCTGGACACACTGTTAGAAGCCAATATGAAGAAGGCAAAGGTGTTCCATCACTTATTGCTATTTACCAAGATCCAACGGGAGATTCAAAAGAAGTTTCACTATCTTATGCTTCTGCAATTGGTGCAGGCAGAGCAGGAATAATTGAAACAACTTTTAAAGAAGAAACAGAAACAGACTTATTCGGCGAACAAGCTGTAATTTGCGGTGGCGTTTCAGCACTTATGAAAGCCGGATTTGAAGTATTAACCGAAGCTGGCTATTCTCCTTATATGGCTTATTTTGAAGTTCTACATGAAATGAAATTAATTATTGATCTTGTAAATCAAGGTGGTTTAGCAGATATGAGATATTCTATTTCTAACACCGCAGAATACGGGGATATGACAAGAGGTCCAAAAGTTATTGGTGAAGCTTCAAAAAATGCAATGAGAGAAATCCTAAAAGATATACAATCCGGTAAATTTGCACAAGAATTTACAGAAGAAATGAAATCAGGATGCAAAAACTTTAACAAACTTAGACAAGATAATGCAAATCACCAAATTGAAAAAATAGGAGAAGAAATCAGATCAACGTTTGTTTGGGGTCAAAATAAAATTATTAATAGAGAAAAGAATTAAAATAAGGATAAATAAAAATGTTTAATACAGAAGACTTATACGAAGTAGTTATATTTTCAATAGGCGACACTAAAGCCGGAACAAAAATGGGAAAATTACAGCTTAAAAATACAACTGATGATTCAATTCTAAATTGTATTCTTTGGGAAGAAACACTAAATAGATTTGATAACAAAATATTTAGAACCGGTAATTTAGTTAGAATTGTATCTGCAAGTTTTAATGAAAAATTTAATAACTGCTTAGTTTCAGCCCTTGAACTGGTTAAAGAAGCTAAACTTGGATTAACAGAACAAGAAATAGAAAAATATTATTCAAAATTACTATATTTTATAAATAAAATTAAAGATGAAAAACTACATAATTTCGTTGCAGAACAATTTGCAAAATATGAAAAAGAATTTAAAATAATGCCAGCTGCAAAACTTATGCACCATAACTATATTGGCGGATTACTTGTTCATACAGTAGAATGCGCTGAATTTGCAGAACTTAATATGGCTCATTTTACATATAAAACAAACGAAGACGAAATATATGCAGCTTGTTTACTACACGATTTTGGCAAAATTTTTGAATACACAATTGATACTGAAACAGGACTAATTGATTACGCTCCAAATTTTAGAGAAGAATGGATATCTCATTCCCAATACGGTTTTAGTATATGTATGACAGCAGGATTTAAAATGGTTGCCAAAATGATTGCAGCTCACCACGGAAGAGCAGAATGGGGTGCTATTATCGATTTAGATCAAAAAGATTTAGAACCAGAACTATATTTAATACATTTTATAGATAATTTATCTGCAAAATTTGGAAAAATTAATACAAGATTACTTGACGAAAAATAAAGTATATATTGATTTTTCGCTACAACTTTAACAAAAAAAAATCAATGTGTTTTCACAAAAATGTAAACATTTTAAATAAAAATTTACGTTATGAAACATTTTGAGTCATGGAGCATGTTTTATGATAAATTAAAGGTTGTAAAAGGATGTATTTAAGGAATAGTTTTAGTAAGGAGATATTTGAATGTCTGAATACTTGAGCAAGGAAGAGATTAAACAATGGAGAAGTTCACTAGAAAAAATCACTTTAGAAGAGTTTGCTGCAAGACTAGGTAAAAAAGTTGAAGAAAAAAAAGAAACAAATGACTTAATTGATATAGTTTTACACGGTAAACCTGTAATTTCAGAAGAAGTAGAATGGTCTGGAAAAGTTGAAAGATTAAGTTCTATAGCTGACAGAGCCTATGAAAAAGAAAAAGAACTTTATATATCACCTTTCTCTGCTCAAAATCTAAAACTTGATGATACAAAACCAACTAAAGCTGAAAAACCGGTTAAGAAAACTGAAGTAAAAAAAGAAACAGAAACTAAATCTGTTACTAAAAAAGCTTCATCAAAAGCTAAAGCTACAACTAAGAAAACCGAAAAAGTAGAAGCTGCAACTAAAAATATTATTTCTAATACAAAAACCGGAGATTCAATTAGAGATGAAGTTAGAGTTGTATTTAAAAAGGCTTTGACAGATAGAGAACAAAAAGTATTTGACTATTTTGCAGCTCATAAAAATAAAATTGTTTATGCTAAAGACTTAGCTAATCTTCTTGAATTACCTAGAGATTACGTTTATAAATACATCAAAAATTTAAGAGCAAAAATTGATGGAGAAGCCCTAAAAAATGCAGATAAAGGTGGCTTTATTCTAACAATATAATTATTATAATTAGCAAAAAAGAACCGAACAATATGTTCGGTTCTTTTTTTTATTTAAATATAATATTATCTAATTTCAACTTTCGCACCAACAAATTCTAATGCTTTTTTAGTTAAATCAGCCTCTTTTTCAGAAACATTAGTCATAAAAACTCCAGGCACAGCATTTACAATATTTTTGGCAGTATTATAATCTACTCCTGTTATCTGTCTTAAAGTAGCCATAACTGTAGCTTTATTGGCACCAGTATCAGCTAAATACAAAGACTTCTCTCCAGATGTTCTTTTAATAACATTGCCTTCTATATCACTTTTTTTTTCTGGCTTAAACTTTCCTGAAAATAATGCTTTTAACTTTTGCATATTAACATTATCCATATCAAAGCCGTAACGTCTTCTTAAAAACTCTCTTAAAAAAACAATTGCCATTATTGCAAGCGCAGCATAGAAAAAGCGCATATCCATAATTTTTTAGCTCCTTTTACCAGAAATAATAACCTACGTAATTATATTAGCATATCGAGTTATAAAATGCAAACAAGAAAATCGGATACCCAAACGGATATCCGATTTTATAATTAAACAATCTGTTCAATCAAACTACTTGATTTCAACAACAGCACCAGCTGCTTCAAGAGTTTTCTTAATAGATTCAGCTTCATCTTTTTTGATGTTTTCTTTAACTGCTTTAGGAGCTGCTTCAACTAAGTCTTTAGCTTCTTTTAAGCCTAAACCTGTTAAAGTTCTAACTTCTTTTAATACAGCGATTTTCTTATCAGCTGGAACAGAAGCTAAGATAACTGAAACTTCAGCGTCAGCATCTTCAGCTGGAGCTGCTGCTGCAGGAGCTGCTGCAACTGCTACTGGAGCTGCTGCAGATACACCGAATTTTTCTTCCATAGCTTTTACTAATTCAGCTGCTTCTAATAATGTTAATTTTTCAATTGATTCTAAAATTGATTCTACTCTCATTGTTTTTCTCCTTTATTGTTTTTTTTTATTATTTTACTATGTAACAATTAAGCACAATTGCTTAATAAAATTTGATTGCTGCCTAATCCTATGCAGCTTTTTGATCGCGAACTGCTGCCATTGCTCTTGTAAGTTGAGACATAACTGCATTGATAGAGTTTGCGATACCAGATGCTGGTGAATTGATAGATCCAAGCATTTTTGCGTAAAGTTCTTCTTTTGATGGAAGTTCTGCTAATGCTTTTGTTTCTGCTTCTGTTAAGAATTTACCATCTAAAACTGCACCAATAATTGTACCTTTTTTAGATTCTTTAATAAATTTAGCAACAGCTTTTGCAGGAGATACAGGATCTTCAAAACCGAAAGCTAAAGCGATTGGTCCTGATAATTTGTCTGCTAACAATTCATATTCAGTACCTTTTACTGCAATTCTTGCCAAAGTATTTTTGGTAACCATATAGTCACCGCCACCTTTTTGGATTTCACGTCTTAATTTTGTGATATCTTCAACGGTTAAACCTTGGTATTCTGTAACAATTGCTACTTGAGCTTTTGCGATTTTTTCTTTAATAGCATCTATTTTTTCAGATTTAAATGCTTTTGTTGCCATTTTTAGCTCCTTTAATGTTTTCTGTGATTGTGCTATTAACAATCTATTTATTATCGACCTAATAAACTAAAAAAGATTTTGCTTTTCTAGTTTTTACCGCAAAATCTTACACTAAGTCAATTTAATCTATTTATCTTCAACTGTGTAACCTCGATTAGCTGATTTAATCATTTAACCAAAAACGAATTTTGGACTAATTGTCTGCGGCTATATGCTGATTATATATAAAAGGATTTTAAAAATCAAGCACTATAATATTTTTTAGCTACTACATTAATATTTATTTACAAAATAAAAAATAAATACACGCAATAAAAGTTTCCTTTTTGTTTTTATTTATATATGGTAGATCAAGTAGATAATATTGCCAACAAGCAAATGCACCACGGTAATAAAACACCTGTTGGTGTCATACAAGCAGCACCTCAATCTTTACCTAAAAAAGTAATTTATTCGGGTAAGGAAGCTATGGATTTGTATAATAAATTACAATATGATATCTATCAAAGTGAATTACATACAAAAGCAAAAGATAAAAGAAAATTCCCGACAGTCTTAAAAATTGTATTTGGAACCTTAGCAACAGCTTCTGCAATCATATTCCGAAAAGATATAGTAAAATTTGTCCAAAATATCTTTAAAAAACCCGTTTAATCTTTTACTTCAAATTCTCTTAATTGAGTATAAATTATTGGAGAAAATTCTTTAGTTGTCACTATATCTATGATTTTATAAGAATTTGGTAATCCAATAAGTGATGGAGTTGAAATATGATAAACACCATCTTTCATATTTTCGGAATTTACGTGAAAATGTCCTGAAATAACAGCCAATACATTATGATGTTTTGAAAGTAACTCTTGATATTCTTCTACCTTATAAGTTTTATGTGTTTTTAACCTATTATCAACACCCTCTGGATACTCAACCGGAAAATGTTGAAAGATAACAACATCATTATCTTTATACTTGATAAGTTCTTTTTCAAGCCATTCTAAAGTATCTGCTCTATAGTATCCAACAGCGCCAGGTATTACTTCCTTTGCTCCGTCAACAATTATAAAAACAAAGCCATTCTTTTTGAATACATAATTAGGTTTTCTTTGCGGATATAAAAGATTTTTTGCTCTTAGAATTTCATAATATCGAACTTTTGATAAGCCATTAGACTTATAAACATCATGATTTCCTAATACTACATAATATGGCACATTTAATTTTCCAACAATATCCACAAATTCTTTTAAATTTTCTTCCCTAGGATTATTAATATTATCACCTGTAAAAACAACAAATGAAATATTACTTTGCTTATTTATATCTTCAACAGCAGTTTTTAAAACTTTTATAGAATACTCTGAACCAACAGCTAAATGAGCATCAGAAATTTGAGCAAATTTAATATTTTCAGCAACCGCAGAAGTTGGTAATAACATTAAAAATGCAAATATACTAAATAAAAATAATAAAAACTTTTTCATATTTAAACAAATTCTCCCTAGCAGGTATTATATCATAAAATATAAATTATGTGATATTATAATAAAAAAGGATAATTATGAGACTAGATAAATTTTTAAAAGTATCAAGATTAATAAAAAGAAGAACTGTTGCTAATGAAGTTTCAGACATGGGTAGAGTTTTATTAAACGGAAATCCGGCAAAACCAGCAAAACAAGTCAAAGAAAATGATATTATTACTATAGAATATGCAAATAGAACCGTCACTGCAAAAATTTTAAAAGTTCCGACAGGTAATGTAAGCATACAAGAAGCACCTTCTTTATATGAACTAATTGATTAAGTTAAGTTTTGTAACAAACTAATCACTCCTTGAAAATATGACTTTCTAAAATACTTTATTAAAATATAGAGAGAATAATGGAGAGTGATAGTATGACACATAGAATTGATGGTCCGGGTAATATTAACAACAATATTAATTTTGGATTAAATAAAGTAAATGAAACTTCTACTCAAAAAATAAACAGTTCATTTGGTGATGGCTTTGGTAACAGTAACGCTGCTAAAGGAATAAGTATTGAACGTTCTATACCAGGATTAGAAGATTTACTTACAAAATTCAATTTTGAACCACCTAAATACGAAAAAAATATTGCTCAATTAACAATAAATGATCGGGACTATATTCCTGATAAACCATTTGAAGAAGAAGCATTTTGCGAAGTTTAATAAAAAAAGAGCCTGACTAATGTCAGACTCTTTTTTTATTTAGTAACTATTTGCTACACAGCGTAAACACTAACTTGTTTTCTATCACGTCTGTGTGGTTCAAATTTAACTACACCGTCAATTAATGCAAATAATGTATCGTCAGAACCAATACCTACATTATTACCTGGGTGAATTTTTGTTCCTCTTTGACGAACAATGATATTACCTGCTTTAACAGCTTCGCCACCGAATTTTTTAACGCCTAAACGCTTAGCTTCGGAGTCACGGCCGTTACGGGTAGATCCCATACCTTTCTTATGTGCCATCTTTATTTCTCCTTTATTACTTTAGTACTTTTAACGATTTTAGACTACTTATTCAGCAGCTGTTTCTTCTGATGCTGCTTTCTTTGCAGCTGAAGTTCTGATTTTTGAAATCATAACTCTTGTAAAGCCTTGTCTGTGTCCTTGTTTTTTTCTATAACCTTTTTTAGGTCTTTGTTTATAAACAATAATTTTCTTAGCTTTACCATTTAAAACGATTTTACCTTCAGCTGAAGCACCTGATACATAAGGTTGTCCAACTTTAGATTTTTTACCGTTTACTATCATAACGATTTTGTCAAAAACTACTTTTGAATCTTTTTCGCCATCTAATAATTCGATATCAACGTAGCGTCCTTCTTCTACTTGATATTGCTTTCCGCCTGTTTCGACTATTGCGTACATCTTTTCTTCCTTTCATTATTGGGTTTCGTAACTCTTGAGAGTTTTGTAAACGATTGACCCGAGTACTCACGTATAGTCATTATCACCCAGACCGAAAACGATGTCAAGTAGTTTTAATATTTATTAACTTTGTTGTTCAGGATAAATTGTTTGAAGTATCATTATTATATGATGTTTGAATGGGAAGATTTAAAAGAAGCTACAAACGCTTCGTTGTTGAAAAATACACTGGATAGTAATAAAAATTTAAATATTTCAACAGATACAAGAACTATTAAAAATGGGGATATTTATTTACCTTTAAAAGGCGCATCGTTTGATGGCGAAGATTTTATTGATAAAGCCATTGAAGCTGGTGCTTGCGGATACTTTACAACTAAAGATTTGGTATTAGACAATGCTAAAATTGTTTTTAAAGTACCAAATACTTTAGATGCGTATCTTAATATAGCAAAGTTTTATAGGGAAAAACTAAATCCTATAACTGTAGCTATCACTGGAAGTTCAGGGAAAACAACAACTAAAGAAATTGTATATTCTGTACTAAACCAAAAATTTAAAACTCAAAAAACATTTTCAAATCACAATAACGAAATAGGTTTCTGCCAAACCGTTCTTGGTATGGATAATGATACAGAAGCACTGATAGTAGAAATGGGAATGAGAGGTTTAGGGGAAATAGAACTTATATCAACTCACCTTGAACCAAACTATGCAATAATTACAAACTCAGGTTCAGCACACATTGGAAGACTTGGAAGCCTTGATAATATTGCAAAAGCAAAATGCGAAATAACTACCGGATTAAAACCTAACGGAACTTTTATTGCTTTAAATCAAGATATTATAAAAAAGCATGTTAACTTTAACGGTGAAAAAATTTATTATTCATTAGAAAACGTAGAAATAATATCAAAAGCTCCATCTTATTCAAAATTCAAATATAAAAATGAAATTTATGAACTAAATGTGGAAGGAGAATATAATATTGAAAATTCTCTTGCAGCTATTGAATTAGGTTTAAAACTTGGACTAACTTCTGATGAAATAAAAAAAGGGCTGGCTTCTTATAAACCAATAGAAAAAAGATGGGAAGTTGAACAAATAAATAACTACAAATTTATAAATGATAGTTACAATGCGAATCCTGAATCTATGAAAGCTTCTGTAAAAACATTTATAGATTTATATGAAAAACCTGTTGTTGTACTTGGTAATATGGGAGAACTGGGAGATGATGAAGTTCTTTACCACAAACAGGTTGGACAATACTTAGCAAATTATAATAAAGACGTTAAGTACCTTTTAGTTGGAAATTTAGCAAAAGAAATAGGTCTGGAACTTGAGAAAAAAGGTTTTGATGTAAATTACTTTAATTCAAACAATGAAGTTTCATGTTACATTCTTGATAAATTGGATAACAGTTATACAATATTTCTAAAAGCTTCAAGATCTATGAAATTTGAAGAAATTCTTGAATACATAAAAAGAGGGATATGTAAATTATGATAATGGTAACAATTGCATTCTTGCTTGGAATGATATTGTGTATGCTTTTTGGTGTACCTTATATCGACATGTTAAAGAAAAAAATGATTGGACAATACATTAAAGATGTTGCACCTGAAAATCACGCAAAAAAACAAGGAACACCTACAACTGGCGGTGTATTTATTATTGCGGCAATAATTATGGCATCAGTAACAGCTCTACTTTTAGCCCAAAAGATGACAACTATTGCTCTTATAACAATAATTACACTCGTATTTTATACATTTGCAGGATTTCAAGACGATTATATTAAAATAAAAGGCAAAGGTAATGATGGTTTAACTGCAAGAGGTAAATTATTCAGACAAATTGCAATTGCTCTTTTACCTACACTATTTTTAATTACTACCAATCCAAGCGCTACAGACTTTGCAATTGGTAATTTTGTAATTGATTTAAAATGGTTATATCCGTTCTTTTCAGTTTTTGTAATTACTGGAGCATCTAATGCTTACAATTTAACTGATGGATTAGATGGATTAGCTGCAGGTTGCGGGGTTCCGGCATTTATTGCATGCGCCATAATTTCTTTAATTATGGGAGAAACAGAACTTGCTATAATTTCAGCAGCTGTTGCCGGTGCTCTTCTAGGCTTTTTAAAATTCAACAAGCCTAAAGCTGAAGTGTTTATGGGTGACACTGGTTCTCTTGCAATTGGAGGATTACTTGGAACTCTTGCTGTACTTGGCAAATTTGAATTTTTACTTATATTCATTGGAGGAGTCTTCGTTATAGAAACTTTATCCGTAATTATTCAAGTTACAAGTTTCAAAACTACTGGAAAAAGAGTTTTTAAAATGGCTCCAATTCATCACCATTTTGAACTTTTAGGTTGGAATGAAAAAAAGGTTGTAATTGTATTTTCTTTAGTATCCTTAGCTTTAGCTATACTTGCTATTGTTTTATTTGAATTATTCAGCAGGGGGATAGTATAATGAATGAAATAGAACATAAAATACTTGTACTTGGACTTTCTAAAAGTGGAATTGCCGCAGCTAAATTAGCAAAAAAAAGAGGTGCTGATGTATTTCTTAGTGAAGGGAAAAATATAAGCGGAGAAGAAAACTTTTTAAAAATTCAAGAACTCAATAGTCTTGGAATTCACACAGAATACGGTGGTCATACAGAACATTTTATTGAAAACGCAGATTTAGCAATTACAAGTCCTGGCATACCACCACATAGTGAGATTATACAAAAATTAAAAAGCAAAAATATTCCTGTTATTTCTGAACTGGAATTTGCATACAGACAATCTAAAACTCCATTCATTATTATTACAGGAACGAATGGTAAAACTACTACAACAGCCTTAACTCAACACATTTTAAGCAAGAAATTAAAAACTAAAGAATGTGGTAATATTGGTTTTCCTCCTTGCAATATGGCAGATGAAAATTTAGATTATTTTGTATGTGAAGCAAGTTCTTTTCAGTTAGAAATGACGGTTGATTTAAAACCTTACATTTCAGTTTGGACAAACTTTACACCAGATCACATAGACTGGCACCAAGGATTGGATAATTACTTTAAAGCTAAAGCTAAAGTATTCAAATCACCTCAAGCTCCAAAATTCAGTGTGCTAAATGCAAAAGATCCAAAGTTACTAGATTTTGCAAAAGAAGCTGAAGGTACAGTATTTATGTTTGCCGGAAATATTGGCGAAAACTGTTGCTACGAAGAAAATGGTGAAATAATTTTAAAGAAAAATAATATCAAAGAAAGTATAATAAGTCTTGATGAATGTCCATTAATTGGAGAACATAACTATCAAAATATTATGTGCTCAATAATATGTGCTTCTCTTACCGGGATAGACAACAAAACTATAAAAGAAGCTATTATGGAATTTAGAGCTCCTGAACACAGATTAGAATTCGTTACCGAAAAACAAGGTATCAAATTCTATAATGACTCTAAAGCAACAAACCCAGAAGCAGCAATTGTGGCAATAAATTCTTTTAATAACACAAATGTTGCACTAATTGCAGGCGGTAGAGATAAAAATACTGATTTAAAAGAATTTTGCGATTCTATCAATAAACATATAAAAACAGTAATTCTCATAGGTGAAGCTACTGATAGATTTGAACAAAATCTTAAAAACAATGGATTTAAAAATATAATCAGAGAAAAAACATTAGAAAGTGCAATTGATAAAGGCATAGAAATAAAGCCTGATGTTATATTACTTTCACCGGCTTGTGCAAGCTTTGATATGTTCTCAAGTTATGAAAACAGAGGAGAAGTATTTAAAGAATATGTCTTATCGCGAGTATAAATCCCAACAACGCCAAGAACTGGAAAGACAAGAAAGAAGACGCAACAGAAAAAAGAATTCTGATGTTATACTTTCAGCGCCAGATAAATCATTAATGATTATCGTTACATTTCTTGTTATCATAGGTTTTTTGGCAATTTTTTCAGCAACAGCACCTAAATGTATGAGAGAGGGTGTTAATCTTGCATCATTTCTTGTTAAACAAATGATTTATGCAGGTATCGGCTTTTTTGCAATGGGATTTTTTGCGCACTTTGATTACAAAAAGCTTGAAAAATACAATAATAAATTTTTATGGGTTGTAATCATTTTACTAATTATCTTACAATTTACACCTCTTGGGGTTACAATAAATGGTGCTAAAAGATGGATAAACCTCGGGTTTATGCAATTACAACCTTCTGAGTTAGCAAAACCTCTATTTTGTATGCTATTAGCTTCCTCTTTCAAAAACAAGGTTGATTTAAAAGATATAAATAACTGGACTAGTACATATATTCCAATGATTGTAATTTTAGGATTAATTTTCAAACAACCCAACTTAAGTATGGTTATTATACTTGGAGTTACCGGTTTTTGGTTATATATAGCTGCAAAAGGATCTTTAAAACTCGTATTTGCATTATTTGGTATTGGTGCTGCAGGATTTTTAACAATGTTACCAAAACTACTGCACGGATACCAAATGGATAGAATTACTGTTTGGCTTAATCCGGGTAGCGATCCTTTAGGTAAAGGTTATAATATTATTCAATCTTTAATTGCTTTTGCTTCCGGAGGTTTTAGCGGTACCGGTTATGGTGGATCGATTCAAAAACTTGCATATTTACCTGAATGTCATACTGACTTTATTTTTGCAATTATTTCCGAAGAATTCGGATTTTTAGGTGGCTTATTTATTACAGGATTGTTTATTGCTCTTGTTCATCGAGGCTTGAGAATTTCAAAAAGATGTCCTGATATGTATGGCAAATTACTGGCGATCGGAATAACCGTTATATTTGGTTTCCAAGCTTTTCTTAATATGTCAGTTGCAAGTTCTCTTTTACCGGTTACAGGTGTTACACTACCGTTTATAAGCTATGGCGGAACTTCAATAATCGTATCGTTAGCTATGGTTGGAATTCTACTTAATATATCAAAACAAAGAATTAAAAGAATAAGGGCAGATGAAAATGGAGAACAATAAAAGAACTTACTTTATTACAGGTGGAGGAACAGGTGGACATATATATCCTGCTGTAGCCGTTGCTGATGAGTTATTGAGAAATGAAAATACCGAAAAAATATATTATGTAGGAAACCCAAATAACTTGGAAGCAGGAATTGTTGCTGATAAAAATTACGAATTTTTACCTGTAATTTCTTCAGGTATGCCAAGGAAATTAAGTTTTAAACTAATAAGTTGGACATGCCGGATGATTTGTGCCTGGTTAAAATGCTGCCTTTATATAAAAAAATATAAACCTGATGTAATCTTTGGAACAGGAGGATATGTTTCAGCGCCGGTTTTACTAGCCGGAATGACAATGAAAATACCTTTTGTTATGCACGATTGTGATGCAAATCCGGGATTAGTAACCAGAAAACTTGCACCTTATGCCAAAAGTGTATCTATAGCTTTTGAAGAAGCTAAAAATAAATTGAATAATAAAAATTGTTATATTAATGGAAATCCTATTCGTAATAAATTTAAAACCTTAACAAAAGACCAAGCTCGTAAGGATTTAAATTTAGAAAATAAACTTACTATATGCATAATGGGAGGTTCTCAAGGTGCAAAAAAAATAAATGACGCAGCTATTGAAATACTAAAAACATTATCTAAAGATTTTAATACTCAAATAATATTTCAAACAGGTAAAAAGAATTTTGAAAATGTTATAAATAAACTTTCTGAAATTTACCCAGAATATAAAGATGACAAAAATATAATAATAAAGCCATACTTTGAAGATATGGTAACCGTATTAAAAGCTTGTGATATTGCTGTGTCACGAGCAGGATCTTTAAGTATCTCAGAATTGTGTGCAAGTTCAATTGCTCCAATATTTATACCATATCCTTATGCTGCAGCCGACCATCAAAGAAAAAATGCAAAATGTATGGTAAAAAGTGAAGCTGGATTATATCTTGAAGATGCTGATACAAATCCTGAATCTTTACTTAAGATGATTAAAGAACTAATACAAAATCCTGAAATGCTAGCAAACATTCAAAAGAATTCACTAAAACTAGCTAAATTTGACGGAGTTGAAAAAATAGTAGAGCAAATTAACAACTAATTTATAATTAACCATTTTTTGTCAAAGAATCTAAATACTCTTTATTAGCATCTAAAGAAGCTTTTGTTGCAGTAATAGAATATACCGGTTTTTCTTTAAAAATGTGGTTTGCAGTATTATAAATATCATCAGGCGTAATCTGATCAATAAGTTCTATTTGCTTATTTATATAATCAAGTCCATAAGGAGTATTCAAAGAAAAGAATAAATCTGAAGTCTGTCCATAACTGGACTCAATAGTATTTAATAAGTTTGTTTTTAATACTTTTTTAGCATTTTCTAATTCTTCTTGTGAAACTTTTTCAGTTTTTAATTTGTATATATTTTCATTAAAACCTTCTATTGATTTTTGAATATTTTCATAAGTATTCAAACCGGTTTCTTTATTTTCAGTAGTTGTACCTATACTTAAGGTCAAAACGCCCATATCATCATTAAAATCACAATTTGAAGATACTGAATATGCTAAATGTCTTTGTTCTCGCAAATCTCCAAACAATCTGGAAGATGGAGAACCTCCTAAAATTTCATTCAACAACTCTATACATGTTCTATCTTTCAAATTTCCGTTTTGTTGGAATTTAAAACCTTGTATAATTTTTGCCTGATTTTTCTTATTCTCAGTTGTTAACACTTGAGTTTTATCAACTGGCTTATATACATTTACTAATGATGTATCTTTTTCTTGTACTTTTGGATACTGTCCAAAAGAATTAAAAACAGATTGTTTTAACTCAGGATGAGTAGAAAAAGGAGCCGTAATAACAACTTGACCTTGGCTTTTTTCAAATATTTCTTTATAAAAATCTTTGATATCATCAATAGTTATATCATTCAATGATTGCAATTTTTCTTCAGGAGTAAATGCCATAGGTGTACCATCATAAATCACTTTGTCAAATTTGAAATAAGGTGATGGTTCTATAGTGTCAAAACGTTCTTTTAATAAAGCTTTTGTATTATTAAAATTATCTTCTGATAAATCAACTTTTTGAATTTTCTCAGCTAACAAAGCCAAAGACTTATCAACAGTATCAACTGGAAAATCTGCAATTGCATGAAGTCCATAAGGATTAGCAAAAACGCCTAAATCTAGAGCTAATAAATCAGTTGATTTTGAATATTCTTCTATTGATTTATCTTGAGTACCGCTATTATCTAGCATAAGAGCCAATACATCAGAAATTGCAGCTTTCTTAGGAGTCCAATGTTTTTCTTCTATTGAAAACTTTAAATTCACATTATCAGATGTTCCATCCTTCAATACCACTTGCATATTATTTGGTAATTTATATTCTTTTACAGAATTTATATCTATTGGCTGTTTTTTATTTACTCCTGTAAAAGGAATTTGTGAAACTATATCATAAGTATTTAAAATATCGTCTTTTTTAGCTTGATTAGGATGAACAACTGTTAAGGCTGCTTTTTTTAAATCTAAATATTTTTTTGCAGTATTCAATATATCTTCTGCAGTCATTTCATCAACAATTTTGTTAAAATCTTTTACTGATTCTATATTATTATTTAATAAAGACTGTCCCAGAGTTTGATTTAGTGCATACGAACTTTCAAAAATTCTATTATGTGCTTTTTTTAAGCTGTTCTTAATTGCGGTCATTTCATCTTCTGTTGGAGGATATTTTGACAATTTATCAAGAGTTGAATACAAATCTTTCAATAATATTTCAGATTTTCCATTTGATACATCAACAGAAACCATATAAAGCGATTTTTCTCCCGCTCTTGAGCTTAATCTTTCTGGTGAAAAGTTTATATAAGCACCATATTTATTTTCAAGACCTGTAGTTCTTGAATTTGCTAAACCACCAGCCAAAACTGACAAGGCGCGCATATAAATTTTATCTTTCGTATTATTATTTTCAGGACCAACAAAACCCAAAAATATAGAAGCTCTACCTCCTGAGTTTTTAGGAGATATTATATCCTGTCTGATAGTTTTTGTAATTGGCTCTAATTTTTCGTATTTTCTTTCATTAACAGGATTATTTTTAGCTGTAAAATATTTAGCCACAAGTTTCATGGTTTCATCAGTATCAACTTCTCCTGTAATAACTGTAACCATATTTGCAGGATAATAATTACTCTTATAATAATTAACTACATCATCTCTTGTTAAATTATCTATATTATTGGTTGTACCTGCAACCAAATCTAGAGAATCAGATTTTATATTAAATAAATTTTTTATAGTCTGATTATACCCAAGACTTTCGTCTTCTGACATATACATATTAATTTCAGAATTTACAATGGATTTTTCTTTATTTAATTTATCTAATAAAAATTTTGGTGACTGAAGTTGACCTGCTTGTAATTTTATCTGATTTTCCAAATCATTTTCTTCTAACAAGTTAGATTGAATATAATAATCAGTTACAGAAAATGATGTTGAAGCATTTGTATCTGCTCCCATTTTGTTTACTTCATCAAAAAAGACTTTTTCACCAAGAGTTTCAGAACCATTAAATAAATTATGCTCAATATAATGACTAATCCCGCGAAGATTATCCGGTTCATTAAAAGATCCTGTGTTAACATAAGTTTTGACAACAGTTGGACCCTCTTTTGGTACAATTACAACCTTCTGACCGTTTGCCAATTTATAACACTTTGCGGTTAAACTATCATTTATTTTAATGTCTTCGATATGATTATATGCTATAGGAACATTAACATCATAATCCGGACTAACTGCAGGCAAAGTAACTCTGCCTTTTGGTTTGTTTTCCGATTCATTCACAGAAGATGTAAATGACTGGTTATTCAAAGACATAGAAACCTTGGTATTTTCTGTATAATAATTTGGAATAATCTTCATATAAAAATCTACCTATATATTATAGAAAACACGTAACTGTATAAATTTGTCTATTTATTTAAGAAATATTAACTATACTCTAAAAATAGTCTGTTCTCTATCCGGACCTACTGAAACTATAGAAATAGGAGTTTCTAATATTTCTTCTAATCTTTCTAAATATTTACGACAGTTTTGTGGTAAATCTTCGTATTTTTTTATACCTGTAATATCTTGTTTCCAACCTTCATGAGTTTCATATACAGGTTCTAAATACTTGTGAATATATACATCTGTTGGATAAGAAGTATAAATTTCACCATTTCTTGTATCTTTATAAGCGGTACAAACCTTTATTTCATCAAAGCTATCAAAAACATCAATCTTAGTTAAAGCTATTGATGTTAAACCTCCAACTAAACAAGAATACTTCATTGTTACAGCATCAAACCAACCACAACGTCTTGGTCTTCCTGTAGTAACTCCGAATTCATGTCCTATATCTTGAATTTTCTTACCTGTTTCATCAGTTAATTCACTAACAAACGGACCTTCTCCTACTCTTGTACAATAAGCTTTTGCAACACCTATAACTTCATCAATAACAGTAGGACCATAACCAGAACCTGTTGAAGCTCCGCCACCTATAGGATTTGAACTTGTTACAAACGGATATGTTCCAAAATCAACGTCCAACATAACACCTTGTGCACCTTCAAATAAAATAGTTTTGCCAGCTCTTTTTGCATCACGCAACATTTCTTGCCAATCAAAACATACATAAGGTCTAAATATTTCTGCATATTTTTTACACAAAGCTAAAACTTCATCTTTGGTATATGTTTTTAAGCCATAAACTTCTTTTAATTGTTTATTTTTTATAGGTAAAATTACATCTAATTTTTCAGATAAAGCTTCAGGAGAATATAAATCTTCTATTTTCAAACCAATTCTTTGCATTTTATCTGTATAAGTTGGTCCAATACCTTTTTTAGTTGTACCGATTTTTCCTTTAGAAGCATTATCTTCAGAATATCCGTCAACTTCTGTATGCCAAGGCATTGTTATTGAAGCTAAAGGACTGATTTTCAAGCCTGAAACATCTATATTTTCAGCTTTTAATCCATTTAATTCTTTTTCAAAATACTCAGGTAATACAACAGTACCATTACCAATTAAACAAACTTTTCCTTTATATAAAATTCCTGATGGTATCAAATGGAATTTGAAAGTTTTATCATCAACAACTACTGTATGACCAGCATTACAACCACCTTGATATCTAATAATCAAATCAGCATTTTGTGCCAATAAATCAGTAATTTTTGCCTTACCTTCATCGCCCCATTGAGCACCAACAACAACTTTATTTGTCATTTTTATATCCCCTTTTATTAAGTTTACCGCATCTATTATATTAGCATAAAAAGGTTGAAATCAAAACTTTATCTAAAATTATTTTTTTATAAATTCGGGCAAAATTTCAAACACATCACCAACAATACCACAATCAGCAATGTCAAAAATAGGTGCATTTTCATCATTATTAATTGCAATAATATAATCAGAATTTTCCATTCCAACAGTATGTTGAATAGCTCCTGAAACCCCGCAAGCTATATAAACTTTTGGATGAACTGTCTTTCCTGTTTGACCTACCTGAATACAAGATGGTGCCAAACCCATTTCAACAGCCCCTCTTGTCGCTCCCACACTTGCTCCAATTGAAGAAGCAAAACGTCTTAACAGCTCAAAACCTTTTTCATTTTTTAAACCTTTTCCACCAGTTACAATAACTTCAGCAGAATCTAAATCATTTATGATTGAATCAACAGTTTTCTTAAATTCCAAAAGTCTTACATGGTTTTTCATACCTACCAAATTGACAGGACAAGAAACAAATTCCGTTTCAACAAAACTATCTTCTTGATTTATTTTAAAAACATTAGGTCTTACTGTTGCCATTTGTGGATAAGTTTTACATAGAATTGTTGCCATTAATTGTCCACCAAAGGTTGGACGAGTTGCGGCTAATTGCCCTTTTTCATTTATATCAAGATCTATACAATCTGCAGTTAAACCTGTAGCCAACGCACTAGACACTCTTGGAGCTAAATCTCGGCCTTGATTTGTTGCTCCAATTAACAAAATTTCAGGTTTTATTACCCCAACCAAATCTACCATCAATTTTGAATAATATTCAGTAGAATAATCTTTTAATTTATTATCTTCAAAATAGAAAACCTTATTAACACCTTTATTTTTAAACGATTCTTTGTATTCATCAATCAATCCGGGAGTCGTAAAAATTACAGCATTTACATCAACAGATCCTAATTTTTTAGCTAATTCTTTTGCTTTATCTAATAACTCAAAAAATACTGTATGAATATAATTTTCACGAGTTAATTGTGCATAAATTAAAATTCCTGAATTATCTAAATTAGGCATTTTTTAAAACTCCTAAATTTTCTAATTTTTCTTTTAACAAATTTACACTTTCATCTTTTGTTAATACAAATTTTTCAGCATTATGAGCTGAGATATTTCTAAAAGCTTTGCTTACATACGTAGGAGAACCTCTTAGACCGGCTTTTTCTACAGGTAAAGACAATTTATCCAATCCACATACTCTTACTTGTTTACGAGATGCAGAAATAATACCATTTATATATGGTCGTCTTGGTTCATAATCATGTGTCAATACACAAACTAAAGAAGGTAATGAGGTTTCTACAGTTTCAATACCATCTTCTAACTCTCTTGTTAAAATCAATTTATTATCTTTAAATTCTTTAAAATCTTTTACGTAGGTAACTTGAGGTATATTCAAGAAATTTGCAATGTTTGGACCTGTTTGAGCAGTATCTCCATCTACAGCAAACTGTCCGCAAACAATCAAATCAAAATCAGGTAATTCTGTTCTTATTGCTCTTGATAGAGTTAAACCTGTAGCATAAGTATCTGCACCAGCAAATTTCTTATCAGAAACTAAAACAGCTTCGTCACAACCCAATGCCAAAACTTTCCGCAACATGCCCTCAGCTTGTGCAGGCCCCATTGTAAATGCAGTAATTTGAACATTACCTAATTCAGATTTTAAATTTAGCGCAAATTCTGTAGCAAAAACATCATATGGATTAATAATACTTTCAACGCCTTCTCTTTGTATAGTATTATTTTCAGTCCATCTGATGTCTGTTGTATCAGGAACTTGCTTGATACATAATGCTATTTTCATAATAATATCTTACTTAATATAATTATTGATGTGGTTGTTGTTTAGCTCTTTGTTTTTGATTTGCTTCTAATAAAGCATTATATGCAAGTAAATACATAGAACATTTTTGTACACTAGGTACATACCAAGCACATTTAGTTTGGCTGCAAACCATATCAATACCTGAACCGATACTAATCAATGGACATACTGGTATATCATTTTTACCCATTAAACACTCTCCTATACTTTTTCTGCCTGCTTCAATAAATTACAATTTTCACTACGTTTACGTTCTTGATCTTTATAGATTCTAGTTCTGTTAATTACTTCATCAAAATCTATCTTATGAGCATCAAAATCAGGGCCGTCAACACAAGCAAACTTAGTTTCTCCACCAACAGTAACACGGCAAGCTCCACACATACCGGTTCCATCTACCATAATAGGATTCATACTTGCTTCTGTATAAATACCCTTATCTCTAGTCATTTCTGCTACAGCTCTCATCATTGGCATTGGTCCAACTGCTATTACATAATCTACAGGTTCTCTATCAATAATATCTTTTAATACTGCAGTACCAAAACCTTTTATTCCATATGAACCATCATCTGTTGTTAAATACAATTCAGTACAAGCTTCTTTCATTTTGTCTTCCCAGAATAGCAAATCTTTAGTTCTTGCACCTGCAATCATATATACTTTGTTACCAGCTTCTTTTAAAGCTTTTGAAATTAAATAACAAGGAGCTGCACCATAACCTCCAGCTACACAAACAGCTGTACCATATTTTTTTATATGAGTAGGTTTGCCTAAAGGTCCAACTAAATCAACAAGTTCATCACCAACTTCCAATGTTGCCAATTTTTTTGTTGAATATCCAACTGCCATAAATACCAAAGTTAACAAACCTTTTTCTTTATCAACATCAGCAATTGTTAATGGAACTCTTTCGCCTTCTTCTTCTACTCTAAATATAATAAATTGTCCTGCTTGAGCATTTCTTACAACATAAGGTGCTTCTATGGTTATTTCATATTGATTAGGACAAATTTCTTTTTTTGATAATATTTTATATCCCATGGTTCTCTCCTTATATACTTAATCTTAAGAAGATTATACAACAAATAGTATATTTTTGTATATAGTGTGACAATCTATTAATAAATCAACCCAAAACATTTCGTATTATATTTTTTACATCACCGTAGCCAATATTACCGTCTTTTCGTTGACCTTTTAACAAGGTAGCTTGCTCAAAATTCATTGTACTTATTAAATAAGATACAAATTTATCTTTTTCATCAATTTTTACAGGCTTTTCAAAATATAATGTTTTAATATTTGAATTATTTTTTACATATTCATATATTGATGTTATCTCAGAACCTACGCAAATTAATTCATCTATTGGCAATTTTGAAATATACCTTGCAATTTTTAAATAAGTCTGAGCTTCATATATACCTAAGGCTTTTATTCTTGTAATTACTAACCTTTTATACGGTGCATCTTTATATAATTTTATAAAACTTTCTATATTAGCTATCAAAGTATCATAACTCGGATTATTCGGACAATCAGTTATTAAAATTGCACCATTAAAATCATCAACAACCCAACGATTTCCAACAGCTTCATAAGACATCAAACCACACCTGATATCATCAACACTAATTCCTAAATTTAAAGCCGCCTCAATAACTTTTATAGCATTGTTAATCTGATGAATTCCTGATACCGGAATATAATATTTTTCATTTTTATATACAAATTCTGAACCTTCTTTATCGGTTTTTAGTAAAGTATAGCTACCATCTTCTATAAAATATTTTTGGCAGATGTAATTTTCAGAAGCTTCTTTTAATAATGGATCAGCATTTATAACTGCAACAGAATCTTTACTCATAGCAGATAACAATGTTATTTTTTCATTTGCTAAATTTTTTAATGTTAAATACTCACCAAGATTTTCGTTAGAAATTTTAGTTATAATCGCTAAATCAGGCATTATAAGTTCTGAAAAATATTTTAAATAGCCTCTACCTTGACCGCTGCACTCAAACAAAAAATAATCAACATCAGAATCTACTTCTAAAAACTTATGAGCAATTCTAAATTTTACATTTGCTCCGGCTTCGCCTCTATAAACTTTGCTATTTTGTTTTAATATTCCATATAACATTTCTGTCGTTGAAGTTTTCCCGATAGAACCTGTAACTGAAATATATTTCGTGTTAGATGACATTTTATTTATTCTGGTATAATTTGCCATATCAAACACGGCTTTTACTGTGTCTTGAACCATTATAATTAAATCAATATCATTTTTATATTTATTTATTAACTCAAGTAATTTATTATCCTTAAAAAAATGAGTTTCATCAAAAATAAAAAACCTAACGCCTGCTTTTATATAATTTTCAAGAACTGAGAATGTATCAACAGGCGAAGCATTAATAACTAAATATATCGGAATAAAAATAGTATTATCATAATTATTTAAACGACTTGTAACACCACAAAGCTCATATAATTTATCAGAATCAAATTTTGGACTTTGATAAAAAATATATCCTGCAGTATTTTCTAATATTTCTTTAACCGAATATTTCACAGTCGTCCTCCGACAATAAGTTTATAGTATTTTCATTTAACCTAGCGTAAATAACAGAATTATTTTTATCTCGCAAAGTTTTTAAATAATATTTCATCTGTTCAATTGAAGATTTGTTATCCAATGTATATTTAATATTTTGAATATAAGTTGTTTTATTTATCCTGCGATACAAATGATTATAATTATTGATATTTATTAAAATCAAATTAGATGGGTTTAATTTTGCAATTTTTGTAAAAATTTCATCATAAACATTTGACTTAAAATTTCCCAAATTTTTAATATATTCAAACACAATAATTTTATTTTCATCAGAATACAAAGCTTCGAATTCATCTAAAGATTTCAATACTGAAGAAACTGATAAATCTTCATTATTCACTACAAAAATTTCATTATTACCATTTTTTGATAAACTATATAAATTCAAACCAGATTCAAAATTACTAAAATCACAACTTGGCAAATTTTTATAATGTAAAAATGTATTAACTAAAGAAATATAAGGTGCTAAACATTTACTATTATCGTCAGATAAAATTTCTGTAGCCCAATGAATTTTATCTTGATACTCATAAGAAATATAATCTGATATCAAATCATTATCTTGATTTAATATAATTGATTTAACAAATTTTGGTTTTGCAAGAACCTTTAACAATTCATTTGATAAAGCTTCCATATCTTCATATAGATTCATATTGTAAATAGAAGATTTTGTAAAAATAATATGATTATTAGAAAAATTTTGAACTATTGGCAATAATCCGACCTTTTCTGGTACCGCTTCCAACAATACAATTTCAGTATTCTCATCAGAAATCAATATCGGCTCAAAAAGTTTTTGCCAACAAGTCCAACCTAATTCTGTCCCAACAACATTATATTTACCCTCTAAAGAATATTTTAAAAGTTCTGCAACCTTATATGTCCCATTTGTTCCAACTACTGTAACAACTTCGCCACTATAATAAATAAATTTTTCTAAAATTATAGACAATGTTAAATTATAAATATTAGGAACAAATGCTAAAAATTCAATTTTGGAACTATTTTCCTTCATAAATGAATTAAACCAAACTTTATAAGCCTCAACTTTTAAGAGTTTTTCATTAAAAATTATACCTTTACAATTTGGATTTTTAAAAACATTTTTCAAAGTTTCTTCAAATTTATCAGTTGGAACCAATGGAATAAAAATAAAATCTTTATCCATAGTCATAGAAGTTTCTGCCGTACATGAGAATTTATACTCTTTATCCTCATACAACATCTTAAATATTTGCATCTTAAATTTACTGATTATATTAGATATATTCATTTATAAAATTCCAACACTAATAATATTGTCACTATTATTTATTATAGATTTTTCTCTAAGCTCTTGAGCATCCTCAAATAACAAATCTAAAAATTCATCAAGCTCAGAATCTAATATTGGTCTTGTCTGCGGTGAATATGATTGATTATCCATATAAATAGGATAAATATTCACTTTTGGAATAATATTACCTGAAATATTTTCAAACCTTAATTCAGCACCCATATTATAAGGAAAAACTTTTCCGCCAAAATTAGCCGGAAATACAAAATTTCCAAGACCATATATAATAAGTTTACCGTTATATATTTCTACAGAATTCATCATATGAGGACCATGTCCAAAAACATAATCTGCACCGGCATCAATAAAACTATGTGCATAATCTATCTGAAGTTGAGTTTTTTTCATCAAATCAAAACCAAAATGAGGAAACACTACAACAACAGATTCTTTATCAGAATCCTTAATAGCACGTATCGATTCATTTAAAGTATCAGGAGTTAATAAAAATACTCCTTCTTTATTTTGAGACGCGTAAAACTTAAAATCTTCATCATAATCTTTTCTATATTTATATCCACCAAAGACATACAAATTAAGTTTTTTATCACCAACAACTATCTGCCTTAATAAAGGTAAACTTGCATTTCTAAGATTTAATCCGGCCCCAAATGTACAAATATTTGCGCAAGATAAAGAAGTTATAGTATCTTCTAACCCTTTTTTATCATAATCCATTATATGATTGTTACCTAAAGACACTGCTTTAATATTATTCTTTTGTAACAAGTCAATAAGCTTATCCGCATCTGACCAATGCAAAACTGTTTTCTTATGCGCCAAAGTTGATGTATTTTTTAATGCCAAAGTTGTTTCTAAATTGACAATATTAAAATCAAAAGATTTTAATATTGGAGAAACTTTTTCTAACAAATAATCATAACCTTTTTGTCTTAATACATTTATATGTTCGGTTACATCATATTTTGCCTGGTAATTTTCACCACTCGTAAAATCACCCCAAAAACCAATACTATAACTGTTACTCATCATACTCTCTCAAATAATATACAACACACATATTTTACTCTATATTCCGATCAAAATCAATAACAATAATAAAAAAAGACTGAATTAAAAATTCAGTCTTTTCATTTTAAATTATATAACCCTATTATTTATCAGCTTGTTTATCTGCGTTAGGCTTAGCTTCTTTAACAGGTTCTGCTGCAACTTTGATTGGTTCGTCAAAGCCATTATCAACTTTACCTAAGATTTGAGGAAGTTCAATTCCTGCTTGATTTGCCAAATCATGCATTGCAGGTAAAGCTTTTATTAAATCTTTCATAAAATTAGCAGTTGTAGAACCGTTAGCTGAACCAGATCCACCGTCCCATACAGTAATTTTATCAAATTTAATATTTTTAATTGCATCAACTTGTTTTTCAACAATTTTTTCAATTTTTTCAATCATCAAGAAGCTTGTTGCAATTTCAGGTCTATTTTGAGAAATTTTAACAAGTTCATCATAACCTCTTGCTTTAGCTTCCAATACAGCTTTTACACCTTCTGCTTCTGCAAAATATTTTGCTTTTATAGCATCAGCCTGACCAAGAGCTATACGTCTTACTCTTTCTGCTTCAGCATCTGCTTCTACTTGAACTTTCAATTTTTCAACTTCTTGACGTGCAAGTTCTTCTTTTTTCAATTTTGCTTCTTCTTGCTCTTTTTGAGCCATCAATACATCTCTTTGAGCGTTTGCTTTTGCAACTTCACCTTCTCTGTACGCATCTGCTTGTTTTACTGATAATGTTGCATTGTATTCTGCAATATTTGCTTTTGCAATGTTTTCACCTTCAACTGCTTGAGCTTCCAATTCAGCTGTTTTAATACGTTGCTCTTTATCTGCGTTTGTTTTACCAATTGAAGTTTGTGCTGCTTGCTCTGCTACTTGAACTTCTTTTTCTTTATTTGCTGAAGCTTCACCAACTGCACCTAATTTTTCTTGTTGTGCAACTTCTACTTTTGCTTTGTTTATTGCTTCTGCAGCAGCCTTTTTACCAATTGCATCAATATAACCTGATTCATCTGTTATATCTTTTATGTTTACGTTTATTATTTCTAAACCAATTTTATTAAGCTCTGTATTAACATTAGCGTTAATTTGTTCTAAGAATTTTTCTCTATCTTGGTTTATTTCTTCAATTGTCAAAGTTGCAATAGCCAAACGTAATTGACCTAAAATTATATCACTTGCTTGAGTAATAACTTCAGGTTTTGAAAGTCCTAACAAACGTTCTGCTGCATTTATCATAATTGTAGGATTTGTTGAAATACCAAATGTAAATGTTGAAGGTACAGCTACACGAATATTTCCTTTTGATAATGCACCTTTCAAATCAATATCAGTTGTCATAGGTTCTAAAGACAAGACACCATAATCTTGAATTAACGGGATTATGAATGTACCACCACCATGAACACATTTTGCAGTTTTTTCTCCACCTGTTTTACCATAAACTACAATAATTTTATTTGACGGACATCTTTTATACTGATTAGCTATAAACATAAATACAGAAATCAGCACTAAAGCTCCTGCAATCATTAAACCAAACATTTTACTCTCCTTTTCTTATTTATATTCTAAACGTTGTCTTTTTAAACTTTTTCTATATAAAATAAATCATTTTCTACTTTTATAACTTTTATCTGATCAAAAGCATTAATTTTTTGATCTGTCATATTTACGGCATTCACAACTGAAAGCTGTCCACTAATTTCTATTTCAATTTGCCCTGTTGAATTTGATTCAAATGAAGTATAAGCTTTTCCTACTTTGTTTATTGCTGAAGAGTTATCCTTTTGCACATTCTTTTCAAGTTTTTTGGCAAGAAACATTAAATATGCTGATACAAACATAAAAATAAAACCAACAACAAATGCAACCAAAAGATTTACTAAATGAGAAAACTCAAATTGTTGTAAACCAGCATAACCCATCCAGCCAAAACCCATAAAAAATGCGATTACACTCTGAACAGATATAAAATTGAACGAAACATCAGTATCCGTTTCTGTATTAAAATCAGCGGAAACTTCACTATCGCCACCAACTAATGTGAAAATAATCAGTTTTAATACAAATACTACAGTTGAGAAAACAGCAATATAAAAATAAATTTTCCATATATTATCAGATAGTAACAACGAAGATAAACTCATATTAAACTCCTTTATTTTTCCTTTCGCTTTTCTGTTCGTTTTTGCCTGAAACCTTTTGATGTTTTTTGTGGAGAAGATTTTTTCAACATACTAGAAGAAGTTTGAATTCTTTTTACACTATAAACATCAGGTAATGATTGAATACAAGCAATAACTTTTTTTAATGTATCAATATTATCCAATTCTAGACCGATTTCAATAATACCTACGTGATTTTTAGTTTTAATATTTGCATTAACAATATTTGCATTATTATCAGAAACAGCAGAAATAACATCTTTTAATAGACCTAATTTTTCAGCAGTTTCAATTCTTATTGTCGTATTGTATGTTTTATTTGTATTAACTCCCGCCCATTTTATATTCATCAATCTTTCGTGAGGGATAGTTTCAAGAGTTTTACAATCAATTCTATGTACCGAAACACCTTTTGAACGAGTAACTACACCTACAATAGGCTCTCCTGGAATAGGAGAACAACACATTGCAAACGAATACATCAAACCTTCCAACCCTTCAATATCGCGTTTTGAAGCTTTTTTAGAAGGACCATGGAAAGTTTCTTCAGGCAACTTTTCTTGTGGCTTTTTAAGTTTATTAGTTACTTTATTAATTGTTGTTTCGCCATACCCTAAAGCTGCAAATAAATCTTCAGCAGACTGATAATTCATAACTTTTGCAACTTTATCAAACTCGCCTTGTTTTACATAATCATCAAAAACAGCCTTTGTTAATTCATGTTCAAGATTTGCTTTTCCAAGCTTAACATGTTCTTCTCTATTATTTTTCTTAAACCATTGTCTAATTTTTTGAGCAGCTTGCTTTGTCACAACAAAAGTTAACCAATCAAGACGTGGAGCAGGAGTTTTTGATGTTAAAATCTCTACTATATCACCATTTTTTATCTTAGTATTTAATGGAACAATTCTTCCATTTATCAATGCACCAACAGTTTTGTGGCCAACATCTGAGTGAATACGATATGAAAAATCTACAGGAGTAGCATTTTTAGGCAAATCCAAAACATCGCCATCAGGAGTAAAGGCAAAAACCTGATCTGAGAACAAGTCCAATTTAACACTTTTAACATAATCCTCAGCATTAGACATCTCTTTATCATATTCAACAAGCTTATGCATCCAAGAAAATTTTAAATCTGAAGCATTATCAGCTTTTTGAGAACCTTTTTCTTTATATCTCCAGTGAGCTGCAACACCATATTCTGCTACTTGATGCATTTGCCAAGTTCTAATCTGAACCTCTAACGGTTTTGAACGAGGCCCTATCACTGAAGTATGCAATGACTGGTACATATTGCCTTTTGGCATTGCAATATAATCTTTAAAACGTCCCGGAATAGGTTTAAATTGAGAATGTATCAACCCCAAAACTTCATAACATTCTCTAACTGTATCTACAATCACACGAACGGCTGTAATATCATACAAGTCATCAAATGCAATATTCTGACGTTTCATTTTTGCATATATACTATAATAATGCTTAGCTCTACCTGTTATTTGTGCATTTATTCCGTTTTTTTTAACATCTTGCGAAATTTTATCAATTAACATATTTACTGTTAATTCTCTATCTGCTTTTGTTTGAGCAACAAGTTGTACTATTTCATAATATTTATCAGGATCTAAATATCTTATTGATAAATCTTCTAATTCGGCTTTTATTTTATAAATACCTAATCTATTAGCCAAAGGTGCAAATATATCTAAAGTTTCTTGGGCAATTTTCTTTTGCTTAGCTTCATCCATAAAATTCAGAGTTCGCATATTATGAAGTCTGTCGGCAAGCTTTAAAAAAATCACTCTTATATCATTTGCCATTGCAATAAATAATCGTCTAAAGTTCTCTGCTTGACGCTCTTCTTTTGATTTAAATTGCAACTTCCCAAGCTTAGTAACACCTTGAACTAATGACAATACATCTGAACCAAATTTTTGTTCTATGATTTCCGGTTTTGTATCTGTATCTTCTAAAACATCATGTAAAAATGCGGCAATTAAAGTATGAGTATCTACTTCCAATCCCGCTAGAATTTTTGCAACTTCAACAGGATGAATAATATAAGGTTCACCTGAAACTCTGAACTGACCTTCATGAAGTTTTTTTGCAAATTTATAAGCTTCCTCAACAAGTGCTATATCTTCTGCTGAATGCTTCTGTGTAACTAATAATTCTTTAATTTCTTTGAATGTTTCTATGTCTGACATAATAGACTTATGATATAAATTATAATTATTATTTTCAAGAAAAATCGATAAATTTCATACAAAAATACTAGAATCTATTAAATATATATTTATGCTAAAATAAACATATGCTAAAACAAACAGAAAACGGCGTAATTATCAATATAAAAATATCACCAAATTCATCAAAAAATGAAATAATAAAAGATGGAGAAATTTTCAAAATAAAAATAACATCTCCACCAGTTGATGGCAAAGCAAATAAATCACTAATAGAATTTTTATCAAAAACTTTTAAAATACCAAAAACATCAATAAAAATTTTAAAAGGAGAAACTTCAAAAGAAAAAACTATACTTTTTCAAACAGATAACACCGAAAAAATAAATTTACTTAACAAAACTTTCAACAACTAGCAAAAATTTTTAATTACAGTTTTAAAAAAGAAAAACAAAGGCGTTTTATACAATGAATATACAGAAGTTAAATCCAATAGGATATGAAGCTAAAACAGAAAACGGAAATACTTACAAAAGATCAAACATCGGAAAATATTGTTCAGTAGCAGCTTTCGCAGCTATGGACGCAAGTCCTTATATATTTAAAAAAAGCCTAACAGCTAAATTTATTGCAGGTGGAGACTGGGTAACATGGCTTGCTGAAATGTGCAAAATTAAAATCCCTGAAAAATATAAAGGGTTTTTAACAGCATGCGGTATTGCAATAGATTTAGCAATAGCATATTGCGGAGGCAAAATGATTGATGAATCTATCAACAGAAAAAGAATAGCTAAAGCAGATTCTGTAGAAAAATAAACTTTACTTTTATTATATTTTTTGTATAATGAAGGAAACAAAAAGGGAATAAAATGATTATAAATATTTTACAAAAACATCATAACCATCATATCAACCTGAAGGGGTTGTAGGATTGATGATGCGCTTGTAAAAATAATAAATTCAATTCTTTTAACAACTTCTTCAGGATAAAAAGCGAGAAGTTGTTTTTTAGTAAAGAATTGAGGTTAAAGATTATGACAATAACAAATATAATTTCGGCAATTGGAAATAATAGCAGCATTTACCCATTAATGGTAAGGGATTTATGTATTGAAGCCCCTTCAAAAATACTTATTGCCAGAAAAGAAAACTTAAAAGAATCAAGAGAAATTGCAAATGATGCAACAAGAGAAAAAACTATTGATGAATACGCAACATCTGCAATTTGGTTAGGCGGAATTCCTGCAACAGAATACGTTGTTGATAAATTCATATCCAAAAAAGGGTATAACCCTAATGTTAATTTAAAATTATTTAAAGAAGAAGAATCATTAAAAAATACTCCGAAAGAGATCTACCAAGGTTTAGAATATAATATTAAAAAATTCGGCAAAAACACAACAAAAGAAGTTCAAGATGCAGTAGCTGATTTAATAAAAGTTAGAGATAACAAATCTGTATTTGAAGGATTACTTACTAAAAAATTTATAGCAGCAACTGTTATACCTACAGTAATTATGGGTTTTGTATTACCAAAATTAAACTTTGCTCTTACTAGAAAAATTAGAGAACAAAAAGCTCAAAATAAACGTTCACAAAATTCACAAGAACAAATAAAACAAACCTCATTTACATCTTTTGACAGAAAAATTTTCTCTGACTTTTCAAATAATCAAAAAAATAAAAATATCAACTTTACAGGTAGTTTAGTTTCAACAATCGCCAATTTGCGAACAGTTGATAAAATGGCAATTTCAGACGGAGGTTTAACTGTAGGCAGAGTTTCAACTTCCAGAAACAAAGAAGAAGGCTATATGAATGCTTTCAGAATGATTGGTTCAATGATTTTGAACTTTGTAACTCCTATTTACATTGCAAAAGGTTTAGATAAACTTGCGAATAAAATATTTAAAGTAAATGTTAATCTTGATCCATTAATTTTAGAAAACAAAGAATTTATTGAAGCTATAAAAAATAATAAAATAGAATTACCAAAATCAAATTCAGCAAAAGATTTATTTGAATTTATAGACACAAAACCTAATTCATTATTTGCAAAATTTGCTCAACAAGCAGGAGAAGTATCATACTTAGAATGCGGAATAAGAGATCCTAGAAAATATGTTGATGTCAAAAAATTAGGCAAATTTAAAGACGAATTTGAAAGATTTATAAAATCTGCACAAAACTCTAAAAACATAGAAAAATTTGCTAAAAAAGCTAAATTTATAAAATGTGGAAACATATTGGCAAACGTAGGTATTTCAAGTTTCTTATTAGCAGGAGTTTTACCGGTTGCAACATACAAATTTGTAAAACTTACAACAGGATCTTATTCAGACCCAGGCTTAAGAAAATAATTATGCCATCATTGGATATTCATAGCATTCAATACCTGCGCCCAACTTTTCAAAATTTTCTCTTGTTATAGTTATTTTATCTGTTGAATCCCAAGGATTTAACAGATAAATATTATTTTTATCACTTCCGATAATAGAATATGCATGTCTAGAAATAATAGAATAATTATCTTCTTTTTCGCTTTTTGCAAGACCATTAATCGAAATTTTATCAGCAGCCTTTAAATGCATTTCATAAACACGATTAGGATTATTAAAATCTTCATCTTTAGGATCTACATGTATTCTTCTATTCTGGGAATTAATTCCAAATAAACATTCCCATAAAAACGAAGAAAAATTACCATCTATCGTTACATTATTAATAAACTCAAAATTATCATCTATAAAAAAGAGGTTTTCTCTTCCTTCATAACTTTCATCTCTTATTAATTTATCCATAGCAATCTCAACAGCATTAACCTTCTCACTACCTGTTGATAATGCAGTATATTCTTTTAAATCTGTTTGAGTAATACGATAAGTTTTTTTAATACCCTTTAAATTAACAATATAATCACCTGATTTAGAATCAAATGTTACCAACTTTTCAAGTCTTTTTCTCATTTCAGGTTTTGCAATAATTGAATTTAACCCCGCAAGAAGCCAACAATCACCAGTCCTACCTTGCTTAATTTGACCTGAAAAAGTTTTATTATTTTGGGTATCTAATTTTTCTTTTTCTGATTCAGGAGTTCTAAAATCACCACTTCTTGAATTTTCAGCACGATATATATCAACTTCGATTTTATGATTATCATCCGGATGAGATGCTATATCTCTTCTAATTCTACTTTGAACTTCAGGAGATTTTTCATTTAGTGATGCATTAACAATTTGCTTTATAAGATTTTTTCTAACACTTTCTTTTAAGCCTGTTTCATTTGATATTGCAGTTAACAAACCCTCTATCGGATACAATTTATCTGAAATCTCGCCAAGGTCACAATCTATAGAAGAAACTTGATATAAAATATTGGACAAGTTTATTGCATCAACTCTCATATCTCCTTGCTTTTCGTGTGATAATCTTTTATATTGAGCAAGTACATATTTAATATTATTAGAATCAATCATTTGAACATGTTGAGAAAGCTTCCCGCTACCAGGCCCATAAATATCATCAAAAAGTTTTTGAGCAAGATATTCACCACTTTCTTTTGCTGGAGCTTTTTTACAATACAAAGCTTCAATATGATTAATCAATTTATTACGCAAACTTGGAGGTAAACCTATTTCATCTTCAATATCTTGCATTAAATCTCTATCTGTTTGTTTTTTATAATTCTCAAGAATTTCATCAATATTATCATAATTAATTCTTTTCAAAACATTTTCGGAAATAGAAGAACGAGTTGTAGGTAGCCCTAAAGCATTTTTCGCAGTAATATCTGCGTCTAAATCATTTACAAGCGGATATTCTGTTTTTCCATTAAATTCTTTTTTATAAGGCTTGCCATTTGAATATTCAACTATCCATTCGGCCATGCATCCACCTTTTTTCCAATAATTTTGAAATTTTATTTGTCCTGTTTTTTCATCATAATTGGTATTTTTTGAGTCTCCGTTTGGATAATCTTCACGTACTGATCTTGGGAAATAGGAATCTTTATTATATAATTTCGTAATTTTAGTTCCATCTTTCATTGTTACCAATTGATAACCATCAATTTCATTTTTTCTATTTATTTCAATGCGACTTTCATTTTTTCCATCATGAAAAACTATCATTGAACCAAAATAATTTGAAAAAATTTTAAATACAGGTTGACCTTTTTTATCTGTAACAATTATTCCATTATTAGAATTTTTTACAACATTATATTTATCTTTATTATACTTATTTTGTAAATTTTCAAAAGAATAAGCTGACATATTAACAGTCTTATTATCTTTCATTTCAAGTTCCGTAAACTTTGGATGATATTTTTTAGGAACTTCAACATAATTTGCAGGTTTTTGTTTATTTTTATTTTGATCAGAACCGATATAAAGTCCCATATTTTCATAACCTTTGAGACTCCAACTTTTATTATCAAAATCCTGTTTAAAATCAAATAAAGGCTTTTTTAACTCAGCCAATTCAGCTTCATTGATAATCTTTTCCTTCAACATAATAGAATAAACTTGTTTCATACTCATATTCTTATATTGAGGATGAGTATGGCAAAATTGTTCATATTTTTGCTGCGGAGACATTTCCGGAATTGGCATAAATCTACCTTCTAAAATTTCTTACAAAAAAATATCGAAAAATTTTGAAAATACTTTATACCTAAATCAAAAAAATTTACAAAAAATAACAAAATAAAATATTGAAAGCCCCCTATGCAAAAATATATTTATATGATATCATATAGACAGATGTAGTAGGAAATATTTTTTGAAAATATATGCAATGAATTTTATTTAAATAAAAAACTAAATAAACGCTCGGGTAGGATATATGTACCCGACATTGCGTGTATTATAAAAAAATAGAAAAGGATAAGGTAACTAACTTTATGGAAGCAAAAACCTTGCTATTAGTTATCGCGATTATTTCAGTAATAGTCTTAGTTGCGATGCTAATTATTCAAAAAAACAAAGTTAAAAGTGCCCTGGAATCTGTAGAAAAAGATAAAAAGGCACTTGAAGAAAAAGAGAAAATTCTCTACAAAGAAGCAAAAATTAAAGCCGTAGAAGAATTACAAGAAGACAGAGAACAACTTAACGAAGAAGAAAGAGAAAGAAGACAAGAGCTTGCAAGACAAGAACAAAAATTAGCAAAAAGAGAGGATATGCTTGAAGATAAAATTCAAGAATATACCGAAAAAGACATCCAAGTTCAAAGAAAAATGGATCAACTTTTAGAAAAAGAAGATTACCTTGCAGAACTTGTACAAAAGCAAACAGAAGAACTTGAAAGAATTTCAGGAATGTCTTGCGAAGATGCTAAAAGAACATTATTAGAACAACTAAAAAATGATTTAGCACAAGAACAAATGCAACTAATAAGAGAAAATGAAGCAAAAATAAAAGAAATCTCTTTAGAAAAATCAAAAGAAATTCTATCAACAACAATGCAAAGATGTATGATAGAACAAGTTGTGGAAACAACAGTATCAGTAGTTGGCCTTCCAAATGATGAAATGAAAGGTAGAATTATTGGTAGAGAAGGTAGAAATATCAGAGCATTAGAAACATTAACAGGTGTAGATTTAATCATTGATGATACTCCGGAAGCTGTTGTTCTATCAAGTTTTGATCCTGTAAGAAGAGAAATTGCAAAATTAGCACTTGAAAAACTTATAGTAGATGGACGTATTCACCCTGTAAGAATTGAAGAAATGGTTGAAAAAGCCAGAGAAGAAATCGATAAAAAGATTTGGTCAGAAGGTGAAAATGCAGCGTTAGAAATGGGAGTTATGGGTTTAAATAAAGAACTTATAAAAACCCTTGGACGCTTATATTACAGAACAAGTTATGGTCAAAATGTTTTAAAACACTCACTTGAAGTAGGTCATATTGCCGGAATGTTAGCAGCTGAACTTGGAGCAAATGAAAAAATTGCAAAACGTGCAGGTTTATTACATGACATAGGTAAAGCTGTTGACCAAACTCAAGAAGGTACACATATCCAATTAGGTGTTGAATTAGCATCAAGATTTGGAGAAAAACCAGAAGTTATCCATGCAATAGAAGCTCACCACGATGATGTTGTTGCAAACACAATAGAAGCAGTATTGGTAAAAGTTGCAGACGCTATATCAGCAGGCAGACCAGGTGCAAGACGTGATACCCTAGAAATTTACATTAAACGTTTACAAAAAATCGAGGAAATCGTAAACAGTTACGAAGGTATCAAACAATCATTTGCAGTACAAGCAGGTAGAGAAGTTAGAATAATAGTTCAAGCTGAAATGTTTGATGACTTAGCATCAGGAAAACTTGCAAGAGATGTTGCAAAACGTATAGAAAATGAACTTGATTATCCTGGTCAAATAAGAGTTACAGTAGTTAGAGAATTCAGAACTACAGAAATTGCAAAATAGAAATATAATATTAGACAAGAAGTTAATAATTAACTTCTTGTCTAATTAAATAATAAAAACGAGTTGCAAAATGGAAAAAGAAACAATAAAAATCATATTTTTTGGAGATATTGTAGGTAAACCGGGTAGATATGCGGTAAGAGACTTTTTGTCTAATAATGATACCTTCAAAAATTATGATTTTATTATCGCAAATGTTGAAAATGCATCTCACGGTTTTGGGTTAACTGAAAAAAATTATAACGAATTTAAAGAGTATGGTATAAATTGCATGACATGCGGAAACCATATTTGGGATAAAAGAGATATATACAACTACATCGATAATTCTGACTGCCTAATTAGACCTATAAATTACCCAAAAGGAACAAAAGGTGTAGGCAGCAGAATATTTGATCTTAATGGTTTTAAAATTGGGGTAATAAATGTTTTAGGGCGAGTATTTATGAATCTTGTAGATTCACAATGGGAAATGGTCGCTGAAGAAATAAAAAAGATAAAAGAAATTACTCCGATTGTAATTTTAGATTTTCACGCAGAAGCAACTGCAGAAAAAATTTGTTTTGGTAAATATTGTTCAGAACTTGGATTAAGTGCATTTTTTGGCACACATACACACGTACAAACAGCCGACGAAAGTATAATTGATGGTATGGCTTATATTACAGATGCAGGCTTTTGTGGCGCATCTGATGGCGTAATTGGAATGGAATATTCAACTTCCTTATCAAGATTTCTCACAGGTATCCCTGAACGATATGAAGTAGCTAAAGGCAAGACGACCCAAATTAATGCTGTCGAAGTAGAAATTAATATATCTACCGGAAAAGCCTTAGCTGTAAAAAGGATTTTTTGTAGTAGAAAGAATATAGAAGAGGAAGGGAAAAGTGAAAAAGAAGGCTGATTTACATATTCACACATATTTCTCGGACGGAGTTTTTTCGCCTGAAAAAATTGTGGATACTGCAATTGATGTCGGATTAGAAGCAATTGCAATTACCGATCACGATAATATTTTAGCCTATGATGTTGCTCAAAAGCATATAAAAGAAAACGGGCTTGAAGACAAAATTGAAATAATAAGGGGTATTGAAGTAAATACCTTATATAAAAATTATGAAGTTCACATTCTTGGTTATTTTATGAATACTCAAGATAAAAATTTCCTTGAACTTATAAAAAATCAACAACAAGCGAGAATTAAACAAACTAAAGAAATTATAACCTTATTATCAAAAAAAGAAGGTATAAAAATAAAATTTGAGGACATAAAAAAACTTGTTGCAGAAGGTGGAAGTATCGGTCGTCCACATATTGCAAAAGCAATAACTAATGCCGGCGGAACAAACAACATTATGGACGCATATGCCAAATATATCCATGATGATTCGCCTGTTTATGTCCAAAGAAAAACTGTATCACCACACGATGCAGTAGAAATCATTTATGATGCAGGTGGAATTCCAGTAATTGCACACCCTCATGATTTAGATATTGCAGAAAAATTAATAAAAGAACTTATGAATTATGGTTTAAGAGGAATTGAAGCTTACCACAGAAAACATTCTCCAGCTTGTGTTGAATATTTTTCATCAATGGCTGAAGAATTAGGTTTGATAGTTACAGGAGGTTCAGATTTTCACACTCCAAACATCATGAACGGTCAAATTATCTTAGGCAAAAACTTTGTACCAGAATGGGTATATGAAAAATTACTTACAGAAAAAAAACGTATTGATATGGCTCAAGCATAGAGAGGCTTATGAAGAAACGCTTTTGGAAAATTGAATATTCAATTACAATATTTGTAATTTTTGGAATTATATTACTACTTCTTCCATCAAATTTTATTGCTTCAAAAGAAGCTACCTACATTTCAAAATGGAATGAAACATTTAATAAAATGGAATATATTTTCACAGCAATGAATGCGCAAGCAGATGCAAATATTGTAAAAAGCTTTAAACGAGCTAAAAACAATGAAGAACGAGAAAACCTTATGATAAATCTTGTAAAACCATACTTACGAATTGGTGCTCAAGATGAATTATCAAAAAAATACACCCCGTATTATATGAACGGGAAAAAAGTAACAAAGGGTGATGAATATTATTTTGAAAACTTATATTATACAAAAAATAATATAATCGTTGGTATCAAAGATATAAAAGATTCAGATATTTATCATCCCGGGTTTCTTATGGTATTTGATATGAATGGTACAAAAGGTCCAAATACTTGGGGCAAAGACATTTATGGCATAAATATCTTTGCAGACGGTAAAATTACCCCGATAGGTACAGGATGGGACTTGGATAAATTAAAAACAGATTGTTCTGCAACAGGAACAGGTGTTGCTTGTTCTTATTACTATAGAATTGGCGGAGAATTTAATGAATAAAAAAATAAAAAACGTATGTGTCTTTTCATCTTCCAGTAATTATTTAGATGATAAATACTATGAAGATGCAAAAGAGCTTGGAAAACTTCTTGCAGAAAACGGTTACGACATAGTGTATGGTGGGAGCACACTAGGAATGATGTGGGCTTGTGCTTCTAAAGTTCAAGAATACGGAGGCAAAGTTATTGGAGTAATGCCTCAAAGACTTGCTGATATGGGATGTAAGACTGATAATTGTGATGAATTTTATATGGCAGAAGGTATGCGAGACAGAAAAGGGAAAATGGACGAAATATCTGATGCTGTAATATCTCTAGCCGGAGGCTTTGGAACATTAGAAGAACTTGCCGAAATGATTGTTCAAAAACAATTAGGCTACAATAAAAAACCTATTGTTATACTAAATACTAAAGGTTTTTATAATAAATTATTAGAATTTTTTGATTCCATCATTGATGAAAAATTTGCAAATAAAATAACAAGAGATCTTATTTTTATAGCAAATACGCCAATAGAAGCTATTGAATACATAAATAATTATAAAGAACCGGAAACAATTCCATCTAAACACGAAATTTATTCAAGATAAAATAATTCAAAAAAGAGGCGGTTGATTTAATAATCAACCGCCTCTTTTTTAGTTACTGACCATTATCTATAAGATCATTTATTGAATCTTGTAATTTTGAAGTATCAGATTCTAATTTTGATTTTGCATTTTTAGCTTCTGCTATTTTACTTTCCACTGCCATTTGCTTTTTAGCTTTTTGTTCTAATATTTTTTCCATTCTTTCTTCAGCAGAAGCTAAATGCGAATCTAACAATCCTCCGCGATAACCATCTAAAACTTTTCTTTCAGGAGAAATTGCATCAACCAAATCTGCTGTACTATCTTCTAAACTATGAGCAAGTGAATATTTATTTCCCCAAGCATGAAGAGTAACATTATCATCACTTCCGCCAACTAATTTTTCAAAAAACTTTCTAAATTTTGATTTAGAAATATTATCAAAGAAAATATGTACAGAACTTTCTACTGAATCATGCATTTGTTTCACTGCATAAAATACAATATCAACATCATACTTTTTACAAAAATCCATTGCTTTAGGATTATTTCTAAACGCATCAACCAAATCATTTGCTAAATCTGGGTATTTTTTATATAAACCTTCGCACTTAATACTTTTAATTGAAGTAAAATTTGGATTTGATTTTTGTGAATAATTATTTTGATATAAACCTACATTTGCTACTTGCATTACACTTCTCCTTTATTACATTCTGATATTATAAAACTTGTAAAAATTAAATTTGTTATTTATCTACTCAAAACATAATATATCAATTAAATTTATTAGCAATATTTACCCCTTTGTGATAAAATAAAGTCAAATAAGGAGAAATTTATAAATGGATAAAGAATTAAGAGACAAATACGAAGTAGTAATTGGGCTTGAAGTTCACGCTCAATTAAAAACAAAATCTAAAATATTTGCACCTGATAAAAATGAATTCGGTCAAGAACCAAACACCCTAACAAGCCCAATTACATTGGGTATGCCAGGGGTTTTACCTGTATTAAATAAAGAAGCTGTTAATATGGGTATTTTAACAGGTTTAGCATTAAATTGTGAAATTCCTGCACGTTGTAAATTTGATAGAAAACAATATTTTTATCCTGACCTTCCAAAAGGATATCAAATTTCACAATATGATGAACCTATTTGCGTAAACGGATATTTAGAAGTTAATGGCAAGAAAATAGGTATTACAAGAGCTCACTTAGAAGAAGATGCAGGCAAATTAGTTCACGCTGGTGCTGATGGTTTAGCAGGATCAAGCTATTCTCTAGTTGACTTAAACAGAGCAGGAACTCCATTACTAGAAATCGTATCAGAACCTGATATGAGAAGTTCTGAAGAAGCTCGTAATTATATGGAAGAACTTCGTAATATTGTTAGATACATCGGCGTTTGCGACGGTAACCTAGAAGAAGGTTCTATGAGATGCGATGCTAATATTTCAATTATGCCAAAAGGTTCTAAAGAATTTGGAACTCGTGCAGAAATCAAAAACGTTAACTCATTCTCAGCATTGCAAAGAGCTATTGAATATGAAATTGACAGACAAATAGAAATTGTAGAAGAAGGCGGTAAAGTTGTTCAAGAAACAAGACTATGGGACGATAACGCAAGAGAAACAAAATCTATGAGAGGAAAAGAAGATGCTCATGATTACAGATACTTCCCAGAACCAGATTTAATGCCTTTAGAAATATCAAGAGAATGGGTACAAAGAATTAAAGATTCAATGCCAGAGCTTCCAAGTCAAAAAAGGGAACGTTATAAAGGTCTTGGTTTAAGCGAATATGATGCAAATGTAATCGTTGAACAAATGGGACTTGCATTATTCTTTGATAAAGTATTAGAACTTGGAGCTACTCCAAAAATTGCAGTAAACTTCATTATGGGTGAAATTGCAGCATACTTAAAAGAAGATCACATCGAAATTACAGATACTAAATTAACTCCTGAAAATTTAGCAGAATTAATTGCCTTAATAGAAAAAGGTACTATTTCAAATAATATTGGTAAACAAATTATTATAGAAATGCTAAAAGATGGAACTAAAGCATCTGAAATTGTTGAGAAAAAAGGATTAAGCCAAATTTCAGACGAAGGTGCAATTAAAGAACTTGTACAAAAAGTTGTTGATGCACATCCTGCTGAAGTTGAAGCTTACAAGAACGGAAAAACAAATCTTTTAGGATTCTTTGTTGGTCAAGTTATGAAAGAAACTAAAGGTAGAGCTAATCCAAAAACTGTTAATGAATTATTAAGAGGAATTATTGGTTAGTACAAAACTATTGAAAAGGTCATAGTTTATTTAACTATGGCCTTTTTAAAATTATAAGGGCATAAAAATGATATTGGATTTATTTAAGAAGAGAGCAAAAACTTGTATGGAAACTGAAATTTTAGAACAATCTGAAATTTCACAGACAATTCTTGATTCATATTTAACAAAAGATTGTGATATAAATATAGAAATCCCTAAAGACATAACCAGAATAATATTAGTTGCTAGCGGATCTTCATATCACTGCGCAAGATATGCTGCGGATTTATTTGGATCTATTGCTAAAATAGAAGCCCACGCTGTTTATTCTAGTGAATTTTTGTTAGAAGAAACTATTGCTCACGATGAAAAAATCTTATATATATTTATCACCCAATCAGGAGAAACTACAGACACAAATAGTGCTTTAGAAAAAGCAAAAACTTTTGGTGTAAAAACACTTTGCATAACAAACAAAGAAAATTCTACTATTTGGAATGCATCAGATTACAGAATAGCTTGCCATGCTGGAGAAGAAAAAAGTATTGCAGCTACAAAATCATTTATTTCTCAATTGTTGTGCTCTACTTTATTAGTCTTAAAATTTGCACAACAAAAAAATATTGATATTTATGATTATATATTGGATTTAAAAACAGTTCCTAATTTTATAAACCAAACATTCAATTTGCAACCAAAAATAAAACAACTTGCAAAATTCATTTCTAAATATAAAAATATTGTTATAACAGCTGATGGTAAATCATATGCTTTAGCAAAAGAAGCTTCTTTAAAAATAAAAGAAACTTCTTATATACAAACAACTTCATCTATATTAGGCGAATTTATGCATGGACATGTTGCGATATTAAATAATAAAGGTTCTGTCCTTATATATATTCTTAACGACAATTTAACTTATACCGCAATCAAAAACATTAACAAAATAAAAGAAAGTTATAATCCTCCAATTTGCCTTATTGGAAATAGATCAAATCAGGTCAAATCGACATACAATGTTAACATTGAATGTGATAAGCCTATTGTTAAAACTTTTTGTATTGCAGTAATTATTCAGCTATTAGCACTTGAAACTGCACTGAAACTTCATAGAAATGTTGATAAACCACACGGCTTAAATAAAGTCGTTAAGTAATCTCATTTTAACTTTATTTAAACTCAGGAGAGTTAAAAAAGTCTGGAACATAACCTAATGAAGGTTCATTTTCAGCAATTTTTGTCATATCGCCAATCAACTGAGCTCTATCTTTATCTTTTTGAAGAACTACAGAATCAAGTTTTTTCTGAATATTCCTTGCTAAAGCATTATATCTATCAGCCATAGCAGTGTTTCCAGAAACTAAGCATCTATCTGCGGTGAATTCATTTTTTTCTTTTAAAAGATCTAAATGTTGAATTTTTTTATTAGCAGTATCCATACACTTATCAAAAGCTTCTTCTTTTTTCAACATTTTAAAATAATTAACTAACTTTTTAACAATTTGATTATCACTCATTGTTTCCATTAAATCATCTAAAGGCTCAATGATATGAGAAAATTTATAATCATCAACACCTAATTTGTTAGTATTAGTTGTAACAACAGGATAATTTTGAAAAATAGGATCCTTGCTCATTGTTAATGTCAAAGTATCATTAGCATAATGCTGAGTTTTTGCTGCAAATATTTTTTGTATATTTGCCAATCTTTTCACATCACTAACAGAAATATCAGTTTTAAATGCAGCTTTAAAAGCCGGTTGATTAGATTGAGTAGTGTAATTATTATTTAATATCATAAATATACCTCCGCTCATATCAAAACGAGTAAAAAATTTATTTGCTAGTAATATACAAAATAAAAAAAGAGCAAAACTAAAAATAAGTTTTGCCCTTTTTTATTTTAGCTATCTAAAAATTATAATTTAGAAGCAACCATATAAGTAGTTTCAGCTAATCTTGTAGAATAACCCATTTCGTTATCATACCAAGAAATAACTTTAACTTGGTTTCCACCCATTACACGAGTTAACAATGCATCAACTGTAGATGATTGAGAAGTTCCAATGTAATCAGAAGAAACTAATGGTTCTTCAGTGTAGCATAGAACGTGTCCGTCAGCACCAGCTTTTAATGCTGCGTTAACTTCTTCAACTGTAACGTCTTTAGCAACTTCGAATACAACGTCAACTAAAGATACGTCTGGAGTAGGAACTCTCATAGCGAAACCATCCAATTTACCTTTTAATTGAGGTAATACAAGAGCAACAGCTTTAGCAGCACCAGTTTTTGTAGGAACGATGTTTAAAGCACCAGCTCTAGCACGACGAGGATCTTTGTGTCCAGCGTCTAAGATTCTTTGGTCACCAGTATATGAGTGAACAGTTGTCATTAAACCTTTAACAATACCGAATTTTTCATCGATAACTTTAGCTACAGGAGCTAAGCAGTTAGTTGTACAAGAAGCCATAGAAATTACATTGTGTTTAGCTGGATCATATTCTTTATCGTTAACACCTAAAACAATTGTAATATCTTCGTTTGTAGCTGGAGCAGAAATAATAACTTTTTTAGCACCAGCATCGATGTGTGCATGAGCTTTTGTAGCATCTGTAAAGAAACCTGTAGATTCAACAACTACATCTACGTTTAATTCTTTCCAAGGTAATTGAGCTGGATCTTTTTCAGCGAAGAATTTAATTTTCTTACCGTTTACGATAATACCTTCTTCATAAGCTTCAACAGTACCGTCGAATTTACCCATAACTGAATCATATTTGAAGATTCTTGCAGCATCTTCTGGTTTTAAACCAGGATCGTTGATAGCTACATAATTAATTTTGTCAAAAATACCTTCTCTGATAGCGGCTCTTAAAGTATTACGGCCGATTCTACCAAAACCGTTAATTGCTACGTTTACCATAAGTTTTACTCCTTCTTATTGTGTAACATTTTACTACTATAACATGTGGAATAGTAACATTAACAAAAAAACTAATCAAGTAGATATATACAGAAGATAATAAGTAAAACTCTCAATACAAAAGCTTTTCAAATAGATAATTAAGAAATAATTAAGATTTATAAATTTCAAAACCTAAGCAAATCAACGCAAAAAAAAACCCTTTCTTTTGGAAAGAGTTCGGAATCTTTTTCAATTCCTCGTGTGTAGAAGGTTAGTGTGTAGTAGGTAGTGTATAATTTATGTCTCGTGTTTATTTAATCTAATTTATTTATTGCTTATCGCTTACATATTAATAAAGTATTTTTAGAGTATATAATTGCTATATCTATTTCATATATTTACAAATCTTAATATATTAATATTGAAATTTATTTTTGCTTATTAGTAATATTTTCCTCTTTGTAGTATTATTGAAATATGGAAAGAGAAACATTATTTAGCGGGAAAAAAGTACTAGTAGGTCCGGATAGCGGATACGACAATTATATTATGGCAATTGAATCAAGCTGCGATGAAACGGCTTGCGCTATTGTTAAAAACGGTAGAGAAGTTATTGCAAATATAGTAGCTTCTCAGATTAAAACTCACGAAAAATTCGGTGGAGTAATCCCTGAAATTGCAGCAAGAGAACACTTAGATTCAATAAATATCGTTGTACAAGAAGCATTTGATCAATCCGGATTAAAACCTGAAGATATAACAGCATTTGCAGGTACTGTAGGACCAGGACTTGTCGGTTGTTTATTAGTTGGACTTAATGCTACAAAAACATTAGCACTTGTTCACGATAAACCATTCATTGGCGTAAATCACTTAAATGCTCACCTTTGTGCAAATTACATAGACACAGATTTAAAACCTCCATTTATGGCACTTTTGGTTAGTGGTGGACACACTCAAATTATTGATGTTGAATCTTATTCTAAACAAACAATACTTGGAGAAACTATAGACGATGCAGTTGGTGAAGCTTATGATAAGGTAGCAAGATTGATTGGACTACCATATCCTGGCGGACCTAGACTTGATAAACTGGCTCAAGAAGGTAATCCTCATGCTTTTGAACTTCCGGAAGGTAAAGTTGACGGATATAACTTTAGCTTTAGCGGTTTAAAAACAGCAGTTTTGAGACTTGTAAAATCTTTTGACGGGCAAGAATTACCGGTAAAAGATATATGTGCAAGTTTCCAAGAATGTGTTTCTAAAACTCTTGTTAAAAAATTAAAAAAAGCAGTTGAAGAAAAAGGTTATAAGCAAGTAGTAATAGCTGGTGGTGTTGCTGCAAATTCTGAAATTCGTAAAAAAGTATTTGAATTGGAAAAATATGGCTATAAAGTTAATGCCCCTGCTATGAAATATTGCACAGATAATGCTTCTATGGTCGCATCTTGTGCATATTTTAATACTAATACTTTTGATGATGTTGATGTTGAAGTATTTTCAAGAGCATAGGTTAAAACAATTGTTTTACTAAAGCTTTAGCCATTTTTATACGTCCATATAATTCTGTGGCGACATTTTTTCCTCGCAGCTCTTCAAGTTTAAGCTTTTGTATATCTGCGCAAATATTTTTTAATAAGTTATAGTATTTGTCATTTGGGAATAAACCTTCAAGTTTTAGATTATATAACAGTCTTGAAAAATCAAAATTCCCAATTGGCAAACAAATTTCATTTGGTTTTGAAATTTCTTGAATACCAGCGTTCAAAACTTTATTTGCACAAACTTTTCGATATTCAACATCATCAAAACTTGTAACAAGCGCTGAATATATAGCACTCAATGGTCTTACAACCTCTGTAAATTCAGGAGTATTTTTATAAAAATCAATTGCTGTAATTTCTTTTGTCTTAGGGTTAATAATAACATTTGCTCCACAACAATCAAAAATCATATCTTTATTTGCAGCATAGGCAATTTGCGCTAAAAGCTTTTGAAAAGAAGATATCGGCGCAGATTTAACCGATTCTTTTATTATTGAACTGGTTACTACATCTTCTTCTTTTGCAAATACAGGTATTCCTTCAATATATTTTAAAATTGTTGCGTCATCACCTAATTTTGCAACAATGTGATTTATTTTATCCTCTTCCGAAATATCAAAACTAAGATGTTTTCTGTAATCTGAACGAAAATCAGAGTTTAATCTTATACAATAATCGCTATCCACAATTTTATAAACACTAGCTTCTCTACCTTCTCCTAAAAAATTTTTCTCATTAATTGATTTATCAATTCGATCAAAAATTTTCTCTTTTGGCAAACTCAAAAAACTTCTATTACCAAAGCTCACAGCACTACTTTGCTTTTGTACTGAAAAAGGTCTTTGATAAAAATTTTTATTAGGATAAATGTATGTATTATAGTTTAAACCAATTTGCATACCAAATTAAAATCTAAACAGATAAAATTTTGCTATCCAAATTTTCAAAATACTCAACAGTTTTATTTAGTATGTAATCAGCAATAATATCTTCAAAATGACAACCGAAATGAGAATTAATTTCTCGTATAAAATAACAAGGGCTAGTGACATTAATTTCTATAATTTGCCCATCAATAACATCTAACCCAGCCATATATAACCCATTAGAAGCTAATATTTCTGCAACAATTGAATAATTACCAAGTTCAGAATCTGTTAAAACAGCTTTTTTAATATTTTTATCAGCGTGCTCACAAAATTTGAAATCATTATTGCTTGAAACCTTTTGGACACAATAATCCAAAACTTTATCGCCTAAAATCAGCACTCGTTTATCACCGTAAACAGCTTTTGAAATATATTTTTGAACCATTATCAACTTTTTGCCATCTTCGGTCATAGAATTTATTATTACTGCAGTATTTTTATCTCCTTTTTTCAAATACATAACCCCGCCACCAAAACATTGATTTAATGGCTTCAAAATAATTTCCTCATTTTTATCTAAAAATTCGAGAATATCATTTTTTGATGAAGTCACGATATTATCAGGCATAAATTCATTAAAATACAGAGCATGTAATTTTTCATTGAAATTTCGTATAGATTTAGTATCGTTCAATATAAAAGTCTTTGCTCTATCTACGAAATCAAAAACGTACGTTGCATTTATATAATCCAAATCAACCGGCGGATCAGGACGGAATAAAACCAATTTAAAACTTTCTATTTTATCCTCATGCAATGATGCTTTTTCATAAAAAATATTGTTATCTTTAAGAAAAGTATCGTAGCAATCAGCATATGCAATAGAAGATTTGAGTTTAAGCATATCAATAGTTGTTATACAAACCTTGCAACCTCTTTCTAACAGACTTTTGATAATCCAAAAATTAGTTACTAAATCATTAAACTCGAAATACTTTAACTCAATTCTATCTATTACAAATAAAACTTTCATAATGCCTCTATTATATATTATTTAATTTCTGCAGGATTTAAAATTTGGCAAGCAGTATTACTAAAAGCAATAAGCTTTGCAAATTTTTCTAAATCAGCTTGAATTTCTGGGAATGTACCATAATGCATAGGTATAGCAGTTCTAACACCTAACCATTTTGCAGCCATAGCAGCGTGTTCAACATCCATAGTATAATTTCCACCAATTGGAAGCATTGCTATTTGTGGAGCATACAATTCACGTATAGTTTTCATTTCTCCAGTCAAGCAAGTATCTCCTGCATGATAAATTCTAACCCCATCAATGTCTAGTAAAATACTAGCTGCACAACCGCCATAACGACCGTCAGGCAATGAACTTGAATGATAAGCAGGCAAAAATACTGCTCTTCCCCAAGAGTAATTTATCCAAGCACCTAAACCTACAGCTTTAGCCTTTACTCCCTGTTCTTTACAATAATTAGCCAATTCAAAAACTGCAGTAATTTCAATATCCTTTTCTTTTGCAATTTCTAAAGCTTGTCCTAAATGATCTCCATGAGCGTGAGTTAACAAAATATCTGTAATTGGAGCTTCATGCCAATTATATTTTTCATTTACAGAAACTAACGGATCAATTAACACAGCTTTATCATCTTTTTTAATTTCAAAAGCGCTATGACCAATATATTTTAAATCTACCATAATTACCTCTCTCCTTTTATCTACCTTCAGCTATTTCAATTTAGCATAATTTAATATAAAATACAAATATGAAACAATACATTACACTGATGAATAAATGTATAGAATTAGCAAACCAAGCACAAGGGGAGACTTCACCTAACCCAATGGTCGGTTGCATTATACTAAATCCTCAAGGCGAAATAATTTCTACAGGTTATCACAAAAAATACGGTGAAAACCACGCTGAAAGAGATGCCCTGCTAAAGCTTGATAACGCTAAAGATTGCACACTTATTGTAAACCTTGAACCGTGTTCTCACTACGGGAAAACTCCACCTTGCGCCGATTTAATCATTGAAAAAGGAATAAAAACCGTTGTATATGGAATGAAAGATCCAAACCCTATTGTTTCTGGTAGAGGATTAGAAAAACTAAAAAATGCGGGTATAGAAATTATTGGACCAGTTTTAGAAAATGATTGCCGCAAGTTGAATGAAGTATTTATAAAAAACCATACTGAACATAAGACTTTTGTAGCCATAAAAACAGCAACTACAATTGATGGAAAAATAGCTACCCATAACGGAGATTCCAAATGGATAACTGCCGATAACGCAAGAAACGAAGTTCGAAACATTAGAAAAAAATATGATGCAATTTTAACATCTTCATCTACCGTTATTGCAGATAATCCGACTATGGAACATAAAAAGAAAATTATTTTAGACAGGAATTTAATAACGGATTACAAAAACTCAACAATATATAAACAAGGCGAAATTTACGTATTTTATGATGAAAATTTAACTCCGCCTGATATCCCTAACATAAACTTTATTCCAACACCTGTAGTTAGCAAAAAACTCGATATCAAATACATATTAACAACATTATTTGAATACAGAATAATGAGTATTTTAGTAGAAGCAGGAGGAACCTTAAATGCAGGTTTCTTACCTTATTGTGATAAATTATACCATTTTATTGCACCTAAAATTTTAGGCGATAATAATGGGAAATCTTGTTTTGACGGAGATTCAGTAGATAAAATTGCAAATTGCAAAAATTTCAAACTTGATGAAATTATAACCTACCCTCCGGACATTTTAGCAATATACTCAAAAAATTAAAAAAAAAGAAGCCTCAAAATCTGAGACTTCTTTTTTTATTTATAATTAAAGAATTAACCTTTAACTTGAGCCATAACTTCTTCAGCAAAGTTATCTTGACGTTTTTCAAGACCTTCACCTAATTCATATCTAGTGAATGCTTTAATTGATAATTTACCTTCAATTAATTGAGCAATTGTTTGGTTAGGATCTTTAACAAATGGTTGTTCTAATAAGCATCTTTCAGCCATAAGTTTATTTACACGACCTTCAACAATTTTTGCTCTGATATTTTCAGGTTTTTTCAATAAATCTTCTTTACCCATTTCGATTTCAGTTTCATGGTCTATAACTGATTGAGGAATTTCTTCTCTTGAAACAAATTCAGGAGCGCTAGATGCGATATGTAAACAAATATCGTTCATCAACTCATCTTCTTTCTTATCAGTTAATAACAATACACCGATTTTTCCGTTGTGAATATAAGAAGCTACAGGTCCTTCATATCTTACAAATCTTCTTACTGTGATTTTTTCGCCAATTGAAGCGATTTTTTCTTTTAATGCATCTTCAATAACTTTGTCACATTTTACACATTTTGAAGCTAAGAAAGCTTCTACATCAGCAGGTTTTAAAACTTCAACATTTTCAGCTAAACCTTTTACTAAAGCTTTGAATTCTTCATTTTTTGCAACGAAGTCTGTTTCACAGTTAACTTCAATCATAGCACCGCCGTTTGCATCAACGAAAGATTCAACTCTACCTTCTGCTGCAATTCTGCCCATTTTTTTATCTGCAGAAGCAATACCTTTTTGACGTAATACTTCAGCAGCTTTTTCCATATCACCATCAACTTCAACTAATGCTTTTTTGGCATCCATCATACCAGCACCAGTTTTATCACGAAGTTCTTTTACCATTTGAGCTGTAATATTCATTTGTTCTCCTTTATCTTCTTACGTGATATTTGAAAAGGTGAGTCATAAACACTAGTCCTAACTATTCTTAGCCTTACTAATCTTTTACAATTCACCTTTTCTTATCACAAAACTAAATAATTATTCTGCTTTTTGAGCATCTGCTTCTGAAACTCCAGCATCTGCTGCTGTAATTTTTTCAATTTTTTTAGATTCATTAGCTTTATTTTCTCTTAATTGTTTTCCTTCCAAAACTGCATCAGCTAATTTTGAAGTGATTAATTTGATAGATCTGATAGCATCATCATTACCAGGAATGATATAGTTAATACCATCTGGGTTTGCATTTGTATCAGCTAAACAAATTATAGGAATACCCAATTTATTTGCTTCTTTTATAGCAATTTCTTCTTTAGCTTGGTCAACGATAAAGATTACATCTGGTAATCCTCTCATATCTTTAATACCACCTAAAGTTTTTGATAATTTAGCTATTTGTCTGTTTATTTGAGCAACTTCTTTTTTAGGAAGTTTATCAACATAACCGTTATTAACAAATTCTTCTAATTCTTTTAATTTGTTAACTCTACCTCTGATTGTTTCAAAGTTAGTAAGCATACCGCCTAACCATCTTCTGTTGATATAGTAAGCACCAGAACGGATAGCTTCTTCTGCTACAACTTCAGCAGCTTGTTTTTTAGTACCAACAAAAAGAACATTTTTTCCTTTTGCTGCATAATCTCTTACTAAAGCATAAGCTTCATCTAACAAATCAGTTGTTTTTCTTAAATCAATTACATAGATCCCATTTCTAGCGCCATAAATATATGGTTTCATTTTTGGGTTCCATCTTTGTGTTTGGTGACCGAAATGTACACCTGCTTCTAAAAGTTCAATCATAGATGCTGTTGGCATCGTTTTTCTCCTTATCTTGTATGTATTGTACTACGGGCTATACCGTCCCATCGGGGTATTAAATATTTATACCGCCAGACTAGGGCAAAACCTATCGGACTGGTGTAACCGATACTATAATAGTATAAACATGACAATATGCAAATATTTTAGCAATAATTCTTAAAAAATCTCGTCTGGATTATTAATTTCCTTGCAAATTTTTTTTTATTTGGTATTAATATTAGTACTCACATCCTCAAAGAGTACGTGCAAAGTCATTAATTGCACAAAGTAAGATGAAAGGTAAACTAAATTATGGCAAATATTAAATCTGCTAAAAAAAGAGTATTAATAGCTGAAGCTAACAGACAAAGAAACGTAGCTTTCAAAACTTCTATCAAAACTGCTGTTAAAAAAGCATTAGAATTAGCATCTAGCGAAGATAAAGAAGCTTTAAATTCTGCTGTTTCTAAAGTATATCAATTATGCGATAAAGCTGTTGTTAAAGGTATTTTACACAAAAATACTGCAGCTAGAAAAAAATCAAGATTAACTCTTGCTGTTAAAAAATTAGCAGCTAAAGCTTAGTTAAAAATCTTATTTAGAGGTAAAAACAGTGGCAATTTATTTGTCACTGTTTTTTTGTAGATATTTTATTAATGTTATAATTTGACTATGGAAAATACATATATTATTAATACACATTCACACGTTAATATGCTTAAAGACACTGATATAGATACTGCTATCAGTAACGCTCAAAAAGCTAATATCATAACAATTGTTCCTTCAAGTACTGCTGATGATATTTTTGAAGTCGATAAATTTATCCAAAAATACGATGATGTATATGGTTATGTTGGAGTTTTCCCTGAAGAAGCAAAAACTTTTACGGATAAAACTCTAAATAATATGGAAAATATAATCAAAAACAACAAAAAAATTATAGGTATTGGTGAAATAGGACTTGATTATTACTGGGACAAATCTTTTAAAGAATTACAAAAAGAAGTTTTTATTAAACAAATTAAATTCGCCAATGAAATGAATCTTCCATTAAATATACACTCAAGAGAAGCTCATCTTGATACATTGGAAATTCTAAAAAAATACAACAAAAATTCTATAGCTATTCTTCACTGTTTTTCCGGAAGTTTAGAATTTGCAAAAGAATGCATAAAAGAAGGAATTTATATAGCTCTAGGCGGCGTTGTTACATTTAAAAACGCAATAAAAGCAAAAGAAGTTGCATCAAATATTCCTCTTGAATATCTTTTATTAGAAACCGATGATCCTTATTTAGCTCCGGTACCATATAGAGGAAAAGAAAACCAACCACTATATGTAACATACGTTGCAAGTGAAATTGCTAAATTAAGAAATACAACAACTGAAGAAATTGCTAAAATAACAACAATAAATGCTGAAAGGATATTCAACTTCAATGCAAAATAAAGAAAGACTTGATAAATACCTTACTGATCTTGGATATTTTGAAACAAAAAGCAAAGCTGCTGCTGCAATTTTAGCCGGAAATGTAAAAATTAATGATGAATACATTACAAAAGCAGGGTTTCAAATTAATTTAACCAAAGAATACGATATTCAAGTAAAATCTATGCCATTTGTATCAAGAGGCGGATTTAAACTAAAAAAAGCTATAGATACGTTTAATCCAAATATAAAAGACCGTATTTGCTTTGACGCAGGAGCATCTACCGGAGGTTTTACAGATTGTCTTTTGCAAAATGATGCAAAATTTGTTTATGCAGTTGACGTAGGATATGGTCAATTAGATTGGAAAATCAGATCAGATAAACGAGTTAAAACAATTGAAAAAACAAATCTAAAAATATGCTTACCTACAGACATTTATTCTGAGAATGAACCTTACGCTGATTTATTGGTTAGCGATTTATCATTTATATCTTTAACAAAAGTCTTAGGAAATTTAAAAACACTATTAGCTCCAGACTTTCATGAAATGATTTGTCTTATAAAACCACAATTTGAAGCAGGGAAAGAAAAAGTTGAAAAAGGTGGAGTTGTAAGAGATAAAACAACCCACAAAGAAGTTATTGAAAATGTTATAAATTGCGCTACAGAACTTAATTATTCAATAAAAGGTCTAACTTATTCTTCTATAAAAGGACCTGCAGGCAATATTGAATACCTTATTTGGCTTACAACAGAAGATATAAAAAATGACTACAACATAAATAAAATAGTCAATTCTGCTTTTGAAAACCTTAACAATTAATATAAACTAATATTTTCAGGTTTTTTATCCAAATTCAATTCTATATATTTAAATACATTCAAAACGATTCCAGGCTGAAAGAAATAATTATTATCCGCCGGTGTAATTCTTAGCATACCTTGATTAGTATTAACATTAGAAATCATTGCCAAGAATTTTTTATTAACAGCTGTAAATAAGATATACCCGGATTTTGATTGAATTTCATCAATAGTAAATCTGTTTGCGTTCAATGCCGCAATGGTTAAATAAAACAAACTTACATTATCAGTATTAAAAACTTTTGTACAAGTTTCGTAACCCACATTTTGAGATGTAATCAACGTACTCAAACTAAGCTGCTCACCTGCTGTATATCCAGGTAAATTGATACATAGTAATAATAAAATTCCTAAAAATATTTTTATGATTCTTTCCATGATTCACCTATATTAATATCAACCAACAAAGGAACCTTTAATGGTTGATCTAATTCCATAGCACTTAAAACTAAACGTTTTACATCTTCCAATTCTTCTTTTACAACTTCAACCACAAGTTCATCGTGTACTTGCATAATCAATTTTGATTTCAACTTGTTAACTTTCAAAGCTTTTGAAAAATCAATCATTGCCAATTTTATCAAATCAGAAGCTGAACCCTGCATTGGATGATTTATCGCAGCTCTTTTCGCAAACTCTCTAACCATTGCATTTGAATTATTTATTTCATTTTTCAAATATCTTCTGCGACCAAATATAGTTTCAACATACCCTTGTTCTTCAACTAATTGAACCATATTATTCATATAATCTTTTATTCTAGGATATGTCTCAAAATATTTTTCAATAAATGATTCTGCCTCATCAGCTTTAATACCTAAAGCTTTTGCTAAACCATATTTACTCTGTCCATATACAATTCCAAAATTTACAGCTTTTGATTTGTAACGCATATCCTTAGTTACTTCGTCTATAGGCACTTCAAATACTTTTGATGCTGTAAGAGTATGAACATCTGTACCTGATTTAAAAGCATTTATCAAATTAGCATCACCAGAAACATGTGCTAATAAACGTAATTCTATTTGAGAATAATCAGCTGACAAAATTAATGCATTTTGTCTATCTTGAGGAACAAAAGCTTGTCTGATTTTATTACCTTCTTCAGTTCTAACCGGAATATTTTGTAAATTTGGATTGGAGGAAGATAATCTACCTGTTGTTGTAACTGTTTGATTATATGTTGTATGAATTCTGCCATCTTTTGAATCAATCAATTCCGGTAAGGCTTCTGTATATGTAGATTTTAATTTTGCATATTTTCTATATTCTAATATTTGACGTGCGATATCATATTCTTCTGCCAAAGCATTTAAAACTTCTGCACTTGTTGAATTTTTAGTTTTGCCTCGTTTTTTAGAGGATTTTAATTCTAATTTTTCAAATAAGATATGCGCAACCTGTTTTGGCGAATTTATATTAAAACTTTCTCCAGCCAATTCAAATATTGACTTTTCGATTTGCGAAATCTTTAAATCTAATTCTTTTGTTAAATTATTCAAATATTCAACATCAACACAAACTCCATTATATTCCATTTCTGATAAAACATGAGCTAATGGAATCTCTATTTCTGTTAGGATTTTCATTTCTTTTTCATCAAGATGAGTAAGCCAATATTCACACAATGCAAACATACTTGCTATAACATCACCGGAGTAACTTTTTATACTGTCTATATCATTATCTATAATTGAAGATTTTTTTGATTCTGAAACAATCGTAGGCAATATATGATTAATTTGCTCCATACATTGAATGTCAAAAGATGAATTTGCATTTGAATTTTTGATATAACAAGCAAGCATTGTATCGAAAACTACGCCATCTAAAATAATTCCTAAATTTTTTAATATACTATCTTCAACTTTTACATCATGAGTAATTTTCTTTATCTCTGAGTTTTCAAAAATTGGTTTTATATTTTCTACTACAAAATCTAAACTTAACTGAGCCTCTATATTATGTTTTAAAGGAATATAATACGAATGAGTTTGAGATTTATTTAAATTTAAATCTATACCTGTAGTATAAGCAAAATCATCATTATACCCCAAAGCTATACCATAAACTACTGAATTGACAGCATTTTTAACATCTGCAAATATTCTAAGAGAAATCAAAGAATGGTTAGACAAATCTTTTACCATATCTTCAAAATCCTGCGTATCAGTTATTATTTTAGATACAAAATTAATCTCTTCTTTATTAACCTCAGACTGAACAGCTTGAGCAAACAAACCTAATTGTCCGGAATTATCTGATTGTTGGTTATTAGAATTAAATAAAGGAGCATCTAAAATTTTAGCTTCAACAGGTACTTGTGCATCTTTATTAAAAGACTTTAAAATATATTCTATATTTTTCAAAAAGCTATAAAATTGCATTGCTCTCAAAAACTCTGTTACTTGAGAAATTTCAGGCAACTCAATTTTTGTTTTTTCGAAATCAAAAGGAACATCTACATCTCTTACAATTGTAGCTAAATATTTGCTCAACTTTGCATCTTCAATACCATTTTTTATCTTTTCTTGAACAGCTTTTCCTGATATTTTATCAACATTTGCCAAAACATTATCTACAGTCTTAAATTCATCTAAAAGTTTAACTGCAGTTTTTTCTCCAATCCCCTTAATTCCAGGAATATTATCAGATGTATCTCCTCTTAAAGCCTTATAATCGATTACTTGATCAGGATAAACTCCCAATTTTTGATAAACTTTATCCCAATCATATTCAACCAATTCACCTTTTGATGGAATAATAACTTTTACACAACCATTTTTTTCAACCAACTGAAAAGAATCTTGGTCACCTGTTAAAATATAAACTTTATGACCTAATTCACAAGCTCTTTTTGAAATTGTACCAATTACATCATCAGCCTCAAAACCTTCCTTCGTATATATCGGAATATTAAAAGCATTTAAACCTTCATAGATTAAACCCATTTGAATTCGCATAGGGTCAGGCATTGCTTCTCTATTAGCTTTATAATCCTCATATTTTTCGGTTCTAAAAGTATGATGAGAAACATCAAACGCAACCCCTATTGCATCTGGTTTCAAATCTTCATTTTTTAATAAATCAAAAATAGCTTTAAAAAAACCATATACAGCCCAAGTAGGAGTTCCGTCTTTTGTCTGCATATTTGTACGTTCCAATGCATAATATTGACGAAAAGCCAATGCATGACCATCTATTAATATTAAAGTTTTAGACTCTCCCATGGCTATTATTTCCTTATAATAATTGTCACATAAAAAACTATATTTGGCAATTTTTAAATATTTATTATATTATATCTTGCAAGAAAAAAAGAGAGTGATATCATATAATCATAAAAAGGAGAGAATCATGAATTTAGAACAATCATTCACTTATCCGTTTAAAAACAAAAAATGGTATATTAATATTTTAATTGGTTCACTTATATGTTTACCTTTGGCTTTTGCCAATTACATAATAACTATTGCTGATAAAAAACTTATTGTTTTTTATGCTTTTTTATTTTGTATATACATAATTTGTCAGTTAGTTACTTCTATATTCATAGACGGTTACTTATGTGTTAACGCAAATTATAGAATTATTACAGGTGAGAAAAATCCGATAAAATGGAATGAACACATTGATAATATCATATTTTCAGGATTTAAAGCTTTATGTGGAACTTTAATATATAAAATTCCTATTTGTATATTTGGAATGTTAGCATTCTTGGCTTACGTACCTAAGCTTTATGAAAACCTTATCAAACCTCAGTTTCATTTTCCTCCGGACATATTTTTAACCATTTGTACTCTTTTATTTTTTGTAGATATTATTTTACTACCTGCATTTATAACTAATCTTAAATTTAAATCATTTTTTAATTTTAAATTAATTAAGAATATAATAAAAAATAATACTATAGGATTTATACTCATTGTCATAATGTTTCTTGTAATCGCATTAATATATAAATCTATCCAAACAATATTAGCTATACCAAACTTTTTATTTATTCTAATAAATGCATTTTTATTATTCTATATAACTTTAATAAAAAGCGATTTATTCACACAGTTTATAAAAGAAAAACTTTAAAAAGGAATTCAAATAAAAAAAATAAGCTCTTTTTTAAGAGCTTATTTTTTTATCTTATAAAATTTACTTAAGCGATTTCACTAGCTTCGCTGTCCTTAGTCGGAAGCTTTACCACTTCAGCATTTTTTCTATTTTTTACCATATCTGCAGTAACAACAAATTTTGTAATATTTTCTTTTGTTGGTACATCATACATTACATCTAACATAATTTCTTCAACTATAGAACGTAATGCTCTGGCACCTGTTTTACGCTTGATAGCCTCTTTAGCAATCAAATCTACAGCTTCCGGTTCAAATTCTAAATCAACACCATCCATTTTTAATAATGCTTGATATTGTTTTAGAACAGCATTTTTTGGTTCAGTTAAAATCATTTTTAATGTTTTTTCATTTAATTGATCCAAAACTGCATAAACAGGAACCCTACCAATAAATTCAGGAATTAGACCGAATTTTAGCAAATCTTCAGGTTGTAATTTTTTCAACAACTTAACAGCATTTGCTTCTTTTTCTGCTTGTGACATAGGAGCTTTCGCACCAAAACCAACAGAATTACCTTCTCCGGCGCGTCTGTCAACGATTTTTTCCAAACCAACAAAAGCACCACCGACAATAAACAAGATATTACTTGTATCGATTTCGATATATTCTTGATGAGGTTGTTTTCTACCACCTTGAGGCGGAACATGAGCAACAGTACCTTCTATCATTTTTAATAAAGCTTGTTGTACACCTTCACCTGAAACATCTCTTGTGATTGATGTATTTTCAGATTTTCTTGAAATTTTATCAATTTCATCGATATAAATAATGCCTCGTTCAGCCTTAGCAGAATCAAACTCAGCATTTTGATATAAGCGCAAAAGAATGTTCTCAACATCATCGCCTACATAACCAGCTTCAGTTAGAGTTGTAGCATCTGCTACAGCAAATGGTACATCTAACATTTTTGCCAAAGTCTGAGCTAATAAAGTCTTACCTGAACCTGTTGGTCCAACTAACAAAATATTTGACTTTTGAATTTCTACATTATCACCAGAATGATCTTTATTATGTTTCAATCTCTTATAGTGATTATATACTGCTACTGATAATACTTTTTTAGCATCATCTTGCCCTACAATGTATTGATCCAAATATTCCTTAATTTCATGAGGTTTTGGGATTGGCTTTTCTGATTTTTCTAAAGTTTCACCTTCAGCACCGCCTTCTTTATCCTTTGCTTCAAAGAATTCTTCATCAAGAATTTCATTACAAAGTTCCACACACTCATCGCATATGTAAACTTCAGGACCGGCTATCAATTTTTTTACCTGGTCTTGAGTTTTTCCGCAAAAGGAACATTTTAATTTATCATCATTTTTTGGCATTTAATTTATCTCCAAATTATTATTTAACAATATCACGAGAAATAACTTTATCAATCATACCATACTCTAAAGCTTCCTGTGGAGTCATAATATAATCTCTATCAGTATCTTTTTCAATTTTCTTGATTGATTGACCAGTATTGCTTGCCAAGATTTCATTCAATGATTTTTTAATTCTAATAATTTCAGCAGCTTGAATTTCAATATCAGTTGCTTGACCTTGAGCACCACCTAATGGTTGGTGAATTAAAACTCTTGAATGAGGCAAAGCCATTCTCTTTCCTTTTGTTCCTGAAGAAAGTAGGAATGCACCCATAGAAGCAGCTTGACCTAAACAAATTGTAGAAACATCTGCTCTAATATGTTGCATTGTATCATAAATTGCAAACCCTGCAGTTACACTACCACCAGGACTGTTAATGTATAACATAATATCTTTTTCCGGGTTTTCACTATCTAACAATAGTAATTGCGCAACTACCAAATTGGCAACCATATCATCAATAGCTGTTCCTAAAAAGATAATTCTTTCTCTTAACAATCTTGAGAAAATATCAAATGATCTTTCTCCTCTGCTAGATTGCTCAATAACTACAGGTACAAAACTCATGATTAATTCCCTTTCTTATTTTTACATTATAACTATTATTTATTAAGCTTCAACTGCCTGTTTTTCTGATTTCACTTCTACATACTCAACAGTGTTATTAGAAATTAAATATTCTCTAACTTTATCATTTACGATTTGTTGAGATAATGTTGATAAGAAATCAGGATTTTGACCAAATTGTTTCAACATATCTTGTGGAGCTAAGCCATAAGCTGATGATAATTGAGAAATTTTTGTTTGGAAATCTGCTTGTTCAACTTTTACATCAACTTCTTTTGAGATTTTATCAATAATCAAAGAATTTTTAATTCTTACTTTTGCATCTTCAACTAATGTTTGGTTGAATGAAGAATCATCACCTTGAGATTTAATAAATGAATCCCAATCTATACCTTGATATGATAATCTTTGTTGATAATCAGCTTTTAAAGATTCAACTTCTCTATCAATCATTCCTTGAGGAATATCTACAGAAGAAGATTCAACTACTTGTTTAAATACAGCATTTTCAGCATTTACTTTTTTAATATTTTCTCTTTGTTTTTCAAGATAATCCTTGATATCAGCTTTTAATTCATCAACAGTTGCAAACTGACTTACCTTTTTAACAAATTCGTCTGTTAATTCAGGTAATACTCTTTGCTTAATTTCATTGATTTTAATAGCAAATGTTGCAGGTTGACCTTTTAATTTTTCATCATGATATTCTTCAGGGAATGTAACTTGAATATCAAATTCATCTTTAATATTGTGACCAACTAATTGTTCTGCAAAGCCAGGAATGAAATTAGAATGAGCTAAATCTAAAGCATAACCCTTAGCAGAACCGCCTTGAATAGGTTCACCGTTGCAAGTTCCGTCAAAATCAAATACTACTGTATCTGTTTCATTTGATGGTCTGTCTAAAACTAATTCCATAGAAGAATGTTGAGTTAAAAATGTATTTAAAGCCTTATCAAAAGCTTCAGGATCTTCAGCCGGAATTTCTACTTTAACATCTAAACCTTTAAATTCACCTAATTTTACTTCAGGTCTTGTTTCAACTTCAAATGTAACTTCTACATCTTTACCAGCTTCAAATTTATAATTTGTAATTGCAGGTTGGCTGATAACATCTAATTTATTATCATAAATTGCTTGACCTAAATACTTAGGAACCAATATTTCTAAAGCTTCTTGTTGTATTCTATCAACACCAACGTGTCTTTCAACTACAGCTTTTGGAGCTTTTCCTTTTCTAAAACCATCGATATTAATATACTGAGCTATACGACTTACAGCTTGATTGTATGCAGTGTTAGCTTCTGCTGCAGGTATAACCATATTAATGTTTACTAAATTTTCTTTTCCTTGTGTTAATGTTGTTTTCATTTTCCATATCCTTTTTTATTTTACATGTATCTTGTTAAATATTACCGCAAAAAAGAATAAAATCAACTCGTATAAAAGGATTACATCTTAAAAAGAAACCTTAATCTACACAAATTTAACAAATGGTTGCAAGAAAAATATATTTATGGTTAAATCAAATCAGAATCAGGAGATTCCTCTTTATCCTGGTTCAGGTAATCTAACAAGCGGCGGTTAGTTTACTGAATACAATACAAGTAATAAAGAAGGAAATTAAAATGTTAAAAATCAGATTAAAAAGATTAGGTGCTAAGAAAAACCCTACATACAGAGTTATCGTTATTAATTCAACTACAAAAAGAGAAGGAAGACCAATCCAAGAATTAGGTCATTACAATCCTAAAACAAAAGTTATGAAATTAGATAAAGCTGCAGCTTTAGAATGGATTTCTAAAGGTGCTCAACCAACTGAAACTGTTGCTTATTTAATTAAAAACTGCAATGAAGATGGCACTTTGAACTATGTTAAAAAAGATACAGTAAAACTTTCTAAAAAAGCTTTAGCAAAAAAACAAGCTGAAGAAGAAGCTGCAAAAGCTGCTGCTGAAGCTGCTGCTGCCGAAGCTCAAGAAGCTCCTGCTGAAGCATAGTTTGTACTATAAAAAATTAAGAAAGAGTTTTCCATTCAAGGGGAACTCTTTTTTTATTAAAATTATTGCCATTTTGAAAGTTTATTAGATTTTGTTCTTTTTAATGCTGAGAATGCAT